>JALNLN010000019.1 GCA_023267855.1 Candidatus Geocrenenecus dongiae
CTAATGAAGCTTACAGAGTCGATGAAATTGTAGCATACATCTGGACTATATGTGATGGTAAAACATTCGATGAAGTAGCGCAGGAGATTGCGAGCCAAGGAGATGTAGATGTTGAAGAAGTCAAGCCTCCTTTACAAGATCTGATAGACAAACTTAAAGCAGCCTCACTACTAGAATAACCTAACAAAATAGTATTCATAAATCCAGTTAGAATAGATTGATTCACATGTAGCATTACTAGTTTACCTACTAACATACTCCACATCTAGAAGAGTTGAATAAACAGCAACCTCTAAAAATTATAGTAAGCCTCTTGAATGAATAGACATGCAGAACTATCTTAAAAATTTCAGAATGCTGTATTAGAACAGTTAAAGTAAGTAAAATACAGTAAGTCTCTTGAGAATATTATCAACGAGTATATACTTGCATAATTTTACAAGAACAATTCTTATATATTGTTCTGTTTACAGTTTTGTGTATGGGTAAGAAGGCACGTGAAATTGTAGAAAAAGCAGGCGTCAAAGTTGATGAACTTATTGATATGTTGAAGAAAGCTTATGCAGATGAGTGGATTGCATTCTTCTATTATAGTTGGCTTGCTAAAATGATTAAAGGATTAGAATCTCCTGCAATTGCAAGTAAGATTGAAGAAATTGCAAAAGAAGAACTAGAACATCAAGGAGAACTTGCAGATAGAATAATACAGCTTGGAGGTGAGCCTCCTAAGAAATTTGAAGAATTGGTGAAGATAGCCAACTGCCCCTATGTAAATATCCCAGAAAAACTTGAAGATATGAAAGCAGTGTGTAAGGCTATAATAGAAGCTGAGAGATGTGCAATAGAAGTTTACAATAAGTTGCTTAATTGGCTTACTGGGGTAAAAGCGGATCCAGTAACATTTCATATAATCAGACATATTCTACAAGAAGAAGTAGAACATGAAGATTTATTTGAAACCATACTAGGAGAATAAAATCTAAACTTTTTTTATTTTCATTCATTAATTTATTTGTATAGAGTTAGTGTCATGATATCTCTGGAGACTGTATTTATAATTGTTATTACATTTGTAGCTACATTAGTACTTACTATTGGTGGGTTTGGAGGAGGTTCAGTATTCTTAGCGATATTACTATTCTCAAATGTACCACCATCTCAAGCAGCTACTGGAAGCTTACTCTTTAATGTTTTCAGCACGATGTTTTCTTTTATTAGGTGGAGAATATATTTTGAGAAGAAGTTTCTATTACTCTTAGTTGGATCTGTTCCATTAGCATTTTTGGGAGGCATGTTCGCTCTCCAACTTTCAGAACATACTTTAAAGCTTACTATGGGTTTGGTAATTGCTTTTTTAGGTTTAACTATTTTCCTCTTCAGTAAACCGATAATTAAAAGAGAGATAAGAAACGTTTTCCATCTACCTTTTCTCGGAGGGTTTATCGGGATACTTACAGGTCTTACTGGCATAGGTGGTGGAGTTTATCTCGCACCGATACTGTTGCTTAGTGGTTTATCTGATTCTAAGACTACTGTTGCTACGACATCAATGTTTGTATTTGCAAACTCTTTGGCGGGCCTACTTGCACGTACCTCATGGATATTGAAGACCTTGCAGAACATACAGATAATCATGTTGATTCCAGTCGTAGTGTTTTCAGCTATTATTGGTGGATACATAGGATCTAGAAAACTCGTCCAAGAGAATGTTAGAAGAATAATCGGGTTAATATTAGTTATTTTAGGCGTACTCGTAATCTTTCTCTAACGTTTATCACATTTCTAGAATCATATACTCTAGTATTGCAAGTATTCTAGATGCTACTATCCAGCTTTCGAGTGGCTGGCTCCATATAGATACCTCCATGTCAGCATTCATTATAGTTTCTTCTTCAAAATCTCCTCTGGGAAATCCTCCTAACATAACCATAGGCTTACTGTACATGCATATTTTCTCACCAATATCGCTCCACTTCACCTGAACACCTTTTTCAGATAAAAGTATCTTAACGTCCGGCCTAACTTTTTCAATTAGATCTCTAATACCGCCCCTCTCTAACCTCAATAATATCTTTCCATTTACTTCTACAACTGGTTCTCTGTAGAGTTTCTCTATTAATCCTTTAAATCTTTCATAAACTCTTGGTAAACGTGTCTCCGGGTCTACGTAGATTATGTAACCGTCCTGCGTACATACATATGTTTCTACCAACCCAGATTTGTTTAGAGGTGATCCAAGTATCTCTAGCAATGTGAAATGTGTTATGTCTGGTCTACCTCTTTTCCAAGCTTTAGGGAGGTCATGCATCGCAGAATGATGATAAGATCTATCCAATAATACTTCTACAGGTTTCTTCCCTTTCCTACTAGCATAAGCAATTACAGAAGGATGTCTAGATATCTCTCTCGGAACAAGTTCAACCGCAGCTTCAACTATCACAAAATACAGCTTCTCCATAACCCTGACACTACCAACATAAACGATAAACTTACATGTAAATCTCTACTCTTCCAAAAACCATTACTATTAAAAACTCTGATGCACAATCAAGAAGAAGGGAGCAATTAATATAGTGATATTTACTACTTTATTATTGAGAAATCTTGGTTTCAAGAGAGTTGAGAAAGATAGCTTTAGAGAGGATTGAGAGGTTGATGGATTTCGCTAAGAAGCATGCGTTGGAGAGACCTGAAATTGCTAGACAGGCCGTACTTCTAGCTATGCGTATAGCTCAGAAAGCTAGGCTACGTATTCCCAGAAGATATAGACTAATGTATTGCAGGAAATGTGGGACACCTATCTGGTCTCCAAATACTTTCACAATTAGAATTAGAAGTAGGAGAAGTACACACATAACTATAAGATGCAATAATTGTGGTTACATTAAAAGGATGTTAGTAAAAAAGAAAGATAGAAGCAGAAAATAATTGTATAAGTTTAGTTTTCCTTTTTGTAAGTTATGGAGGTTTCATGATTTTAGTGGGAATTGCGAAGAGTTTTCCACCTAAATGCATCGGTAGGCTAATCTTCTCTATATCCCAGACACCTTTCTTGAATACTTCTTGATTACAGTATGCTTCAAGTACATTGCTTATGAAGATTGTACATTCTCCGGCTTCCACTTCTCTCCACACTCTACATTCTAGATGGGCTACACACTCATTTATTATCGGGGGAGCAATTTTCTTTGATGATGTAGTTGTTAATTTGGCTAGCTTAAATTTGTCTACCTCTCTCCCACTCTTAGACCCACATATCCATAAAGCCTTCAACATCTTCTCATCGGGAATGTTTACCGTAAACTCTCCAGTCTCCTTAATCAATTGATTTGTATAGCTTTCATTACTTATAGCAACAGCTATTAAAGGTGGATCTTCACTTACAGGCATATTCCATGCGCAAGTCATCACATTCAATTTACCTTCTCTGGAAATAGAAACTATAAGAATCGTCATGCATGGATGGAGAAGCTTATAGAAATCCTCCATAACATCAATCTTCATACACTTCTAGCCAGAATAAACTAACTAAAAACTTTTCAGGAACTGCTCCGCAAACTAATTTCTAACCTTTGTTTATGGTAACATAATAGATTTTAGATTTTTAATTCTCTATACATTTTTATGTTAATTTTACTTGTTCATGGGTTATCATATTTATATTTTTGAGTTAAGTCCTATAAGTATGGACGTTAGGGAATCTGTAAGAACTAGACCTAGTATTTTAACAGCAGTTTCTTATATTGTAATGACTTCAGCTGTTACTGGTGTTGGTTTCTTATTAACTGCTCCAGTGCCGTTAATTCCAGGTGCTATTCATTGGCGTGTTCTAGCTTTCTTACCATGTGTATTTGGTATACTTTTCGGACCAATAGTAGGTTTCTTGTCAGGAGCTATCGGAAATACTTTCTGGGCTATTCTCGGAGGATACTTCAATCCAGCTACACCAATCTTTGATTTAGTTGGTGTAGGATTAACAGGACTTATCCCAGGCTTATTCTGTAAACCTGAAGATTCATTAAGTAGTAAAGGTTTAGCTAAGGTAACAATAATTTCATTCATTTCAGGCGTTATAATGGTTCCTATAGTAGCTATTGGTTTTGATTGGGTTGGGGTGGCGCCCTTCGGCCCAGCTGTCTTCTTCTTAGCAGTAAGCGATCTACCACCTATCTTAATAGGTACACCGATAATCGTGAAAGCAGTAACACCAGCGCTCTTAAAGAGAGGGCTCCTTAAATGGAGGCTATAAACAATCAAGAACTAAGAGTAGTAGAGTTAAGTTGTAGATATAATAAACATTGGGTATTTAGAAATGTATCTTTTACTGTTAAACCTGGAGAAATAGTAGGAATAGTTGGTCCAAGTGGTTCAGGTAAGACGACTCTTGCATGTTGCTTAGTAGGAGTTATTCCGAAGAAGATTAAAGCAGAAGTTTCTGGGAAAATATATGTAGATGGTAGAGATCTTTCAGAAATCCCATTTGAGAAATCCATAAAGATCTTGAACATGGTTTTGCAGAGCTATGATATGCAGATCTTCGGTCTAACTGTTAGAGAAGATTTATTGTTTACACTAGAGAACATTGAACATGATGGAGAAGAAATTAAAAGAAGACTTAATCGAATACTTAAGAGTTTTGGATTAGAGAAGTACGTTGATTATGAAGTGAGCGAGCTTTCAGGTGGTCTACGTCAGAGACTTGCGCTAGCATCCACAATCTTAATGAATCCTAAGTACATAGTTCTCGATGATCCAACAGCAAACTTAGATTGGAGAGGAGTAAAAGAACTTGCAAACATACTTACAGAACTAAAGAAAAATAAACATGGAGTAATAATTATGGGAAGACGGCTGAAGGGTTTTGAATCAATAGTTGATAAAGTAATCTATCTAAATCGATCTAACACTCAAAATAATTCGATTATGAATTCCCAGAACCTACCAAATGATACTGTAGAGAGAAATATATGTGAACCGGTAATCCAGTTCAGAGATGTTTGGTTCAAGTATAAGAGGGATTTCGTACTGAAAAATATTTCTCTAGACATTTATCGTGGAGAATCAGTAACTCTCATGGGTTTAAATGGTTCTGGAAAAACTACCTTAGCTAAACTCATTAACGGTCTCCTCATACCCGTGAAAGGTGTAGTCAGAGTCTTAGGTATAGATACTAAAACATCTAGTCCAGCTCGTATGTCTAGATACGTTGGTTTCGTATTCCAAGATCCAGATAAACACATAATCCTCGATACCGTGTGGGATGAAGTAACTTTCATAGCTAGAAACCTAGGCTTAAGTTTTGATTACGCAGAAGAAGCTTTAAAACTACTTAAACTTGAAAACTTGCGGAATGAAGCACCTTACTGTTTAAGTATGGGTGAAAAAGTTAGACTGTCCATAGCTTCAACGTTAGCTTCAAATCCAGAGATACTAATTTTTGATGAACCTACAACAGGACAAGATGAAGAAACACTCGTAACGATTTCTCTCCTCATAAAGAAACTTAAATCTAAAAATAAGACATCCATAATAATTACACATGATAGTGACTTCGCTCTAGAAGTTAGTGATAGAGTTATAGTAATGGCGGATGGTGTGATCGTTGCCGACGGTTCACCAAAAGAGATACTGTTTAATAATAAACTCTTGGAAGAATATGGGCTTGAACCTCCCAGCATACTTCTCTCGAAAACTTTAGAGGTGGGATGAATGAAGCTTGAGATAAGTTGTGTTACGAAGATTCTCCTCCTCCTATCCATAATAATTCTCGCTTTTATCTGTAGAGATCTACTACACCTACTCATTTTATCGTTAACAGCGTTCAGTATAATGGCTCTACTTAATAGAGGGATGCTGTTTAACTGTGTGAAGATTGTTATACCTATGTTGATTGTCGCATTTATAACCTGGACTTTGTTTAGAAGTTACTCCATATTCTATGCGGGGGGTGGAGACGTAGATTGGTATTTTGGTTCATTCATGACCGTTAGACTTTCAGCCGTACTGGCAACATCTTTTATACTTGTCTCTACAGTAAAACCTCTCGACCTCATTAAAGCTCTCTTATTCTTCAAACTTCCCCGGAAAGCTGTGTTAGTAGCAGGATTAACATTCAGACACATACATACCGTTGCAAACGATTATCGTACAATTAAAGAAGCATTAACATCTAAAGGCTTCGAGTTAGATAAAGGCTCACTAATAAAGAGAATCAAGAATTATTCTCTAGTAATAGTACCTCTCTTGGTGCGTTGTATTGAGAATGCTGAAAAACTATCTCTAGCATTAGAGTTGAGAGGAATAAAAATAGAGAACTATGGAAGATTTTCAGAAAAGCTTAGTGGACTCGATATATTGGTAATGACTATTTGCGTCATATGTATAGTCTTCGCAATCTTATATTACTGGATAGGTGTCTTTTAAAATGTTGGAGAGAGTTCTACTATACCGTGGTCAGAAAACTTATGAAACAATAGTTAAGAACATTCGAAGAGTTCTCCCAGTAGTTAAAGTAGATGAAGGATTATGGATAGCTTCTAACGCAGATGTAATTCTTGGAGATGTAGAGTTCATATCTAACGTAGCTAAACTTATCTCTGACATGATTGTAGAGTTTAGACCTGACCTGATAGTTACTCCTGAAGCTAAATCTATAGCATTCGCATACCAGGTAGCCAGAGAACTAGGCCACAGTAGAATAGTTGTAGCACGGAAGAGTGTAAAATCATACATGGAGAGCTATGTAGTAGAGAATGTTAAATCCATAACTACGAACAGTGTTCAAACACTTGTGCTCACAGCAGAAGATGTTAATAGAGTTAGAGATAGGAAGATATGTATTCTAGATGATGTTGTATCAACGGGAAGTACACTAACAGCGTTAGAGAATTTAGTGGATAGAGCTGGCGGCCGAACAGTTTGTAGAGCATCAATATGGTTAGAGGGGCCATGGTATAAGAGAGAATTACTATACCTTAGTGAACTACCTATATTTGTAGGTGAAGAGAAGTTTAAAGAACTTAACAAACAGTTTAAGTAAGATCATGAAATAGGCTAATCTTAAGTGATATTCATGATCGAGAGGAAAGAAATACTGGAGATCATAGATGGCTACGATTTAGATAATCTCTGTATTGCTGTTCTCGGCAGTCACTCTGCTCTGGAGATCTGTAGAGGAGCGAAAGATGAAGATTTTAAAACGTTAGTGATATGTCAGCGTGGTAGAGAGAAAACCTATGAAAAATATTATCGTTCAAGATTGAAGTTTGGTAAGAAGGTTGGATGCGTAGACGATGTAATAATTCTAGATAAGTTTAAAGATATTGTTAAGAATGAAGTCCAGAAAGAAATTAGGGATAGAAATGCCGTAATCGTACCACATAGATCCTTCTGCGTATACGTTGGTTACGATTCTATTGAAAATAATGTAAAGATACCATTATTTGGTAATAGGTTTCTCTTGAAGATAGAAGAGAGGGATGTAGAGAAGAACCAGTACTATTTACTAGAGAAATCCGGCATACCTCACCCAAGAATAATTCGTGACCCATCTGAGATAGATTGTTTAGTGATGATTAAAGTTTCAGAAGAAGCTAGAAGTTTTGAGAGAGCGTTCTTCATAGTTTCTAGTAGGGAAGAGTACTATAAAGTGTCAGAAGAACTGGTTAGGAAAGGTATTACGACAAGAGAAAAATTGGAGAAAGCTGTGATTGAAGAGTTTATTGTAGGTTCTCCTTTTAATTTCAATTTCTTTTATTCCCCACTGGACGATGAGATTGAGCTTCTAGGGATAGACTTGAGAAGACAAACAAACATAGAAGGTATAACGAGACTACCAGCACCACTACAATCAGAATTATTAAAATACCTAGATATTAGAAACATAGAAGTAGGTCACATAGCATGTACACTAAGAGAATCACTACTTGAGAGAGTTTTCGAACTTGCAGAAAAATTTGTTAAAACTGTAAGAGAAGAGTATCCTCCAGGTGTTATAGGACCGTTTGCTCTTCAATCTATAGTAACTCCTGGACCACCACGTGAAGAAGTATTTGTCTATGATGTGAGCGTTAGAGTACCCGGATCTCCTGGAACAAAGTTTACTCCATACTCTGAATACCTCTGGGGCCATGGGTTAAGTGTTGGTAGAAGGATCGCTATGGAGATACGTGAAGCAGTAAGACTTGGAAAACTAGGTGAACTGGTTACATGATCTCTAGAGATGAAATACTTAAAATACTCTCAAAATATGATGAACATGGTCTAAAAATAGCTACTATCTGTTCTCATTCAGCTCTACAAATATTTCACGGTGCTAGAATGGAAGGATTGGAAACATTAGGTATAGCTTTACCCAGCACTAAACCATACTATGAAAGCTTCAGTCTCGCAAAACCAGATGACTTCATTATAGTTGAAGATTACCGTAAGATCTTAAGAGAAGATTTGCAGAAGAGATTGATAGAAGAGAATGCATTGATAATACCGCACGGGTCTTTTGTAGAATATGTTGGAGCTGGAAATATACTAGAAAAATTCTATGTGCCAATGTTTGGGAATAGGCTAACACTATACTGGGAAAGTGATCGAGAAAGACAATACGAATGGATCATGGAAGCAGGTTTACCTCACCCAAAAAGATACTATTCACCAGAAGAAATTGACAAGCTAGTTATAGTTAAACTATGTGGAGCTAAGGGAGGATCAGGATACTTTAAAACTTCTAGCACTTCTGAATTCTACTCTAAGATTGCAGAGTTAAGAAGGAAAAAGATCATTGGAGAAGATTCAGGATACATTATTGAAGAATTTATTCCAGGTGTCAGGCTTTATCCACATTTCTTCTTTAGCCCTATTAGGGAACCAAACCTAATCTCTCTTCCCTACGGATCATTAGAGATTCTAGGTATGGATCGTAGACTTGAAGTTATAGATGAAATCCATAGAGGATTGCCTGAGACAATTGAAGATTTCCTAGATTTCACAGTTGTCGGGAACACGCCAGTAGTAGTAAGAGAAAAATTAATCATAGATATCTTAGAAATGTCTTCGAAGATAATTCAAGCATCTAGAAAACTTTTTCATCCAGGTTTAATAGGACCTTTCTGCATAGAAGTAATGTATCATCCAGAGAAGGGTTTCAAGATATTTGAAATTTCTACACGTATAGTTGCTGGAACAAACCTGTATCCATATGGATCACCATACTCTTACTATTACTATAATGAACCAATGTCAATGGGTAGAAGAATAGCTAGAGAAATAAAAGAAGCAATAAAGATAGGTAAACTAGGAGAATTAGTATACTAAGACCACCTATAGAAAAGTTTTATTCAATAAAACTTATATTCATCATCACATAGTTGTTTACTTAGACTATGAATAAGATCGCACTTATGCTTTTCTCAACAATGCTTCTATTTTCTGCATTTGTTTTTAGTGTAGGTTTTTCTTTTAGTGATGATAAGATAGTTGTGGTAACTGTTACTGAGTATCTCGCATCTATAGTGGAGAATGTTGGAGGAGACCGTGTAGAAGTTTCCTACATTATACCACCAAACGTGGACCCTCACCATTATGATCCACCATTAGCTGAGATCATTCAATCTTTATCAAAAGCTAGATTAGTTGTAACTACTGCTAGAACACATCTACCTATTGAAGAGAAAATATACAAGGTTGTAGAAGAAGGTTTATTGAAAACAGAAGTGGTTGGGCTGGAAGATTACCTTGAAAATGGGTTAGAATTATTGGAGAATCCGAGAACAGGTCAGAGAAATCTTCATGGATACTTCTACTCTATAACAGGAATCAAAGCCATTTCTAAAACCATTGCGGAAAAACTTTCAGAAATAGACACAGCGTATAGAGAATACTATCAAGAAGAACTTAGATCCTATCTGAAAATGTTAGAGAAACTTTACGATACATCTAAATCTTTGATATATGGAGGCCGTAAAAATGTTGCTCTGTTTTCCCCGATACTGCAATATGTTGTAAAAGATCTAGGATTGAATGTTGAGTATGTGGTTGTTGCGGAGCATGGTGCTGAGCCTTCGGAAAATGATTTGAGAACACTCCTAGATATGCTTCAAACAGGTAAAATCGATGTCTTTATCTTAACAGATGAAGAAGCTAGCCATAATGAAGATCTATTAAAAATACTTGATGAGAAGAATTCCCCCTACATCGTTATTCCACTCAGCATACTTTCAAGAAACCCTGAAACAATCCAGTTCTCGGTAACCAATTCCATAAATCTTCTACATTATCAATCTACTAAGAATATTGAAGCTGGATCCCAAACAATCTTGCTCATAGCTTCTATCATAGTTAATATAATCCTGTTGTCGTTAATAATTATGTTCCTGGTTAAAGTGAGGAGGGTTGGTGGCTGAACTAGTAGTAAAAAATCTTACAGTAGAATTTGATAAAGTGAAAGCATTAGATAATGTTTCATTCAATTTAGATTCTCCTTTCTTCGCAGTTATTATGGGGCCTAATGGTGCAGGTAAGACAACTTTACTTAAATCTATAATTGGGTTGGTGAAACCTTCTTCTGGGAGGATAAGTGTTTATGGTTTAAATCCATTTAGAGAAACTGGTAAAGTTAGGCAGATTATCGGTTATGCTCCTCAAATAGTACACATAAACATTCACGTCCCGATGATGGTTAAAGAAGTTGTAGCTATGGGTTTACTGAGCTCTCATTTACCACCTAGAATAATTGAACGTAAAGTTTGGAGTAAGGTTGATGAAGCTTTAAGGATGGTTGAGCTGGAGGGCTACTCTGAAAAATGGTTTACTGAGTTGAGTGGAGGTGAGAGGCAGAGAGTACTGATAGCCAGAGCTTTGATAAAGAATGCTAGACTTTTAATACTTGATGAACCTTTCTCCATGCTGGATTTTGAAGCAAAATGTGAGATTGCTAAACTTATACAGAGACTTCACTTTAAGATGGGTGTGGATGTATTGATGGTTGCACATGAAGTTAGTCCATGCATAGCTTACGATCCATTAATAATTCTTCTCAATAAGAAGATATACGCTATAGGTAAATCTACAGATGTTTTAAGATTCGAGATATTGAAGAAAGCTTACCCAGGTGTGACAGAGTTCCCGCAGGGATTCATTATCGGTGAAGATCATGCTTGACATAGTGGTAATGATGTACATTGCTTCTGTTCTAAGCGGTTTGATAATAGGTTCAGTTGGAGTAGTTATTGCAACTTCTAGAATCATTACCTTAACCTTAACCATACTTCACTCAGTGCTCGGTGGAGGATTACTAGCAATATATTTAAACAGCGTATTGAACTTAAATCTTCCCGTACCGTTAATCTCAACTTTATTTGCTATCGCTCTCTCGATACTTGTAGGAGAACTTGTAGAGAAGGGTCTACATGAAGATTCTTCCATAGCTTTAGCCATCTCGATCGCAACCACTACAACAATATTCTTCGGATATTTGGCCAGCCGTACTTCAAGCATGGCTTTATCTAAAGCCTGGGCACTTATTGCAGGCTCTTCAGCACTCGTAACAATAGAAGACTTGGTAAAGCTTTCACTAACCTTCTCCATAACTCTACCAGTGATTTACGTATTCTTCGGAGAATTCAAGTATATAGCATTTGATGAAGATGGTGCTAAAGCTATGGGCTTGAACGTAAGATTATATAGATACTTATTGTATTCTCTAGCAGCTTTATCTGCCTCCATACTTTCTTCTACAATTGGTATTCTAGCAACACATGTAGTCTTAGCTGTTCCAGGAGTACTCATAATGAAAATCTTTAAAAAACTAAGTATCTTCTATTCATGTATTATGACAGTGCTTGTCATGGTTGTAGGTTACATTCTTGCAGGTATATTTAACCTACCGCCCAGTGGAGGTGTGGGTATCATGTCCCTTATAGCTATAGCTGTGGGGGCTTTCTATGGTAGATCTTAGTCAGAGAGAGATAGATTACCTAATCGTAGTCTTCAAGAAATGTAGAGAAGTAGGATACGCTAGAAATAAAGAGATAGTTAAAGAACTAAATGTATCGAAATCCACTGCTTCTCTAATGTTAAAGAAATTATCTAAAATGGGGTTAATTAAAAGATCTAGAAGAAGGATAGAGCTAACCAGTAGAGGTAAGAAGACTTTAACAGAATTATCTTGGAGACACTGTGTAGTTGAGTGTGCTCTATCTTCGCTGGGAGTATCTCCAAAAGATTCATGTAGAGCTGGATGGAAGATAGGTACCCTCCTTTCTAAAGAGATGATTGAAGAACTTTGGGAGAAGCTTGGTAGACCAGAAATATGTCCATGCGGACTCAAGATTCCAGACATACCTCAATACAAAGAGATAACAAACTATCATATCTGTAGAATCTAGAACCGTTTTTCATCAACAATCTTAACGGTCTTCAAAGATAGAATCATCATAGAAATTATATCATCGAGTGTGTAGAGGAGAGAGAGAAGAGTTCTACATGATTCTACAAGTATCTTGACAACATTATCTTCTACTTTAAGAGAGATTAACAATCCATGTGGAAGAGGAAAATTATCTGGATTAATAGATCCAGAGATTATTCTGGCCTCCTCAGAACTACTGAATACTAGTTCTAGGAAAGCTTTAGCCTCAACTACAAGATCTTCTCTTCCAGAATCACACATCTCGAGAATATCTTAATTTGTCTAATTTGATAAATCTTACTCTTAAATGTATTTCTACTTTGATTTGAGGAGTTCTCCAACAATATTGTCTACCTCAGCTAAGAACATAGTCTTTTTTGCTAGCGGAATTTCTGCCCCCGCTGCTACATCATGCCCACCGCCAACTCCGCCAACGTTCTCAGCTGCCTTCCTCATCACATAGCCGAGGTTCAATCCTCTACTTACAAGTTTATTTGAAGCTCTGGCTGATATCTTGACTTTATCTCCTACTGTGGCCAACATTATGAGGGGTTTATCTTCTGGGAGGAGTTCTGAAGATGAGAGTATGGAGGATGCTGAACTAACCATCCTATCATCTATAAACGTTCCACCATCTATGGCTACTATATATTTTAGTTCTTGCCAATTCTCTCTCTTAACAACATAGTCTAATACTTCCGAAAGCTTCTTCCTATATTCTTCTAGAATCTTTTGAGCCTGCATTAGTAGTTCTCCTCTAGACCCCATAGCTATAGCTATACCTACCCATTCATTTCCAGTTTTTGCACAAGCATTAAGTAGAGAAGCAAATTCTCTAGCATCTTTAAGAGGTGTCCAATCTTCTTCTCTAGTAAGTTCATATACTTTTCCAACAAGCTGTTTTACTATACTCGGTGGATAGTTAAGAGAAGATAGATACTTCATTAATCCATTGTATATCGTCTTCTTTTCTTCTTCTGTAAGTTCTGCGAAAACTCTCCACCTATCGTCTTCTTTCAATTTTATCTTTAATGAGCTTAGAAAGCTTACAGCATGTGCTTCACTTCCAGTAATGGTCGGTATGTATGGGCTTGTCGTCATCGCTAGAGCTAGATGGAGCGGTCTATAGGTTCTTCCATAGAATAGTAAATCATCCACAACCTTAAGGAGACCAAGTTTTACAGAATCTTCAACAATCATTTTATTTAATCCTGTAAGTTCTCTTCCTTCAGAAGATTTATCTTGTAGATCTCCTAGAGCTCCTACAACAGCTACTGTGGAGAGTGTAGTATTTTCTTCATTTATCTCTCTAGCTAAGAAGTATACGATACCAGCACTACTTATTTCTCTCGCTCCATCTACATTACAGATATGCGGGTTTACGTGTACCCAGTCTCTAGGTACATCAGCTTCAGATTCAAATTGATGGTGATCTAGGATTACTGTAACCCTATCTCCAATTCTTTCTTTCAGAATCTCTAAGTAACCACTACCTATATCTGTCAATACTGCAACCATGTCTCTTGGCATATTCTGGACAGATGTTAAGACTTCATCTATACTTCTAACAGCTCTAGTTATGAATTTAGCATTAGACCTTAAGAATAACATAGAAGCGATTGCTCCAGCAGATAGCCCATCAGCATCTGTATGACATAAGATCATAAATGATTTACCCTGTTCGATAAGTCCACTTAATTTATCCGCAGACTCATTAACCAAGTTCAAAAACTCTCTATAACCCATTCTACAAATAAAAGATGTTTAAGCTGAATTAAAGAATTTACAGTATCTACTTATACGTGTATACAAGTTTTGGTTCCCAGTCTTGTGGGAGTTCTCCAATTCTCTTATAGTATTTGACAAGTCTGTGGATTTTTGCTTCAACAAGCTGTAATCTATGTCTATTGTATCTATCTGATCTATTTTTCTCTAAATGTACCCTCATTCTTCTAGCTCTTTCGAGAAGATTCATAAGATCTTCTGGAATTTGAGGCTTTAACCCATTTTCTTCAAGAATTTGTTTAATAGATTTCCCTGTAACTTGTTTTACTAACGGTATCCCATGCCGATCTCTAAGTATGACGCCGATAAGACTTGGAGGATATCCTTCTCTCGCATACTTAACTACTAATGCTTCTACTTCTTCTGGAGTAACTTTCAGCCAAGAAGGTGGAAGCTTACTTATAGGTCTCTTAGACCCAGACTTCCCCCTCCTCCTAGCATGCATCCTAGCCATTCAATCCTACCCAAGATAAGCTCTCAAGAACTTCTATTTAACAATAAACTTCTAAATGTTCTAGAAGAGATATCGTGAATCTGCTTACACTCTTAAATGTTGGGATTGTCTTATCAGAATATTATGTTAGGAAGTTTGTTTTTTCTTTTCTGTTTTCTTCTTTTCTCTTCTAGCTATATGTTTTAAGAGTGTGTTCGGTAACTGTATTTCTTTATCTTTTCTTATTGATGGATGGTGGGGATCGACCATTATTACTTCAAACCATTTATACATTCCATCTTCTGCTACCCAGTATGCTCCTAGAGGATAGAGGTTTGGGAACTTCTTCTTAGCATGCTGTATCGCTTCTTCCTTCATCGAGACATTTACTTTATGTTTAACGACTCCGATAGCTTTCGGTCTTCTACCAGCTCTAGGTCTAGGTTTCTGGAATCCTCCCCTCCTAACCCTAACCCTAACAACGGCAAATCCCTGTTTAGCTTTATATCCAAGTTGTCTCGCTCTATCAAGTCTAAGAGGTTTATCAACTCTAACAACCGCGGGCTGTCTTCTCCACTTAATCAACCTCTCCTTCATCAATGCTCTAAGTTCTTCAGGCTTCTCTCTCCACAATTCGTTAAGCTTACTGTAAAGCGACATCCCTATTCTCTTCAATCAAGTATACAGCATCTATATAATGTTTACGGTTTTTTCCTAAAAATACGATAACAACTCAGTCATGAGCAAATGCTTTAAAGATTTAGTGTGACCATGGTTAACTATATTTTTGAATTTTGTTGATTAAAAATCGTAGAAGATGTTTATGTTTATTTTTGTTTTTTCAAATGTTTCTTTTTAGTCTTTCTTCTTATTCTTATTGCTAGGATTGCGATTATTATCGGTATGAGTAGGAGTAGTGAGCTGGCTATCATGTATATATCTGTAAGCTCTATTGCTGGCTGTTCCTCAGTTTTCGTAACATTAGCTGTCTTCGTCTTTTCTTCTTTATAGACTAACGGAATTTTTTCACTAACACCCATATTCTCAGCTAAATCGTACGCTACTACATTTACTTCTACTTCTTCATTACTTTTAAGGTTAAAGCTAGCTGCATATAGATTCTCTTCTCCGAGTTTATCCATTGGGTAGTATCTTTCATCTCCAGGTAGGCCGGGGATTTTACTCTTAACCGTTACGATTAGTGTAACGTTTTTGAGATCATTATCTGGATCGAATACTCTAGCTAATGCTTTGAATGATCCTTCTCCAGCTGGTTTTATTTCGAATTCTGTTATTCTTGGAGGTCTAGATAACCAAACCCATCCAATTCTCATATTGGTCGTATCTATAAACCATAGTCTATCACTACTTAGAACGTCTCCGAAAATCCTTCCATTCACATACACTTCATATACTTCTTCTTCTATCTCACCTATAACCCATCTGGATCTGGCGGTGTAGATGATTCTTCTCCCATCTTCAATTACATATAGACCTATGTCTATCGTGCTTCCATTTCTCAGCTGCCACTTCTTTTCAATAATCATGTTGCTGGATATCTTTTGGATCTTATCTTTTTCGGTAGCTACGATTACGCCTTCTTTGAATGCTTTGATAACCATTACTCTTTCATCTAACTTTATGCTAGACCGAGCACCACTTTCTAAATCTATCTTGATCAATGTGTATCCATCTGAAGAAACCGCCCAGAAGTTTCTACCATATATTGAAATCTTTCCTAAACCATAAGCTAAGTCAACCTCAAAAAAATACTTCTTCTCTAAAGTTTCTACATCATAAATTTCTATAACATCTAAGTCTGGTAGAGATACTGCTAGCAATCCATCATACACTTCTATATCATTTGGGTTGCTGGCCAGCCCAATCTCGATGAGCTTCCCATGGAAATACATGTATAGCTTACTTGACGTATGTGAGATAAAGAACATTCTATCTTCTGATACAGCTACTTTTACTGGTTCTATACTTATCCCAAGAGATTTAACTAATCCTGAAGAGATATCCACAGAAACAAAATCTCTAACTGATAAATCGTAAACTATTAAATCTCCTTTGTAAATAGTTATTAAGCTTGGTTTTAAATGTATGTATTCTAAGTATCTTGGCTGAGAGATAGCATAGACAGAGCCTACACAAAATACGCTTAAAATTACGATTAACATCAAAGCTACCGTAAAGATTAAGGTTTCCCTCAAGACCTCCATTTTCCTGCCTCTAACTACGACATAAGCACGTAATTTTTAAAGCTATCTTTACTATAATTTTATCGTGGAAAGCAGATATAAGAAAGTACTAGTTGTAGATTTCGGTGGACAGTACACTCACCAGATTGCACGTAGAGTTAGAGAACTCAAAGTGTATTCAGAGATTATCTCGCCAGAAGATTTTGAGAAAGAGTTAAAGAAAATGGATATTGCTGGAGCGATCTTATCAGGTGGCCCAAAGAGTGTTTTAGATGAAGATTTAGAGAATGTTAAAAAAGTTTTAGAGAGTACTGAGAAGCCTGTTCTCGGAATATGTTATGGGCATCAGCTTTTAGCGAAAGCTTTCGGCGGACTGGTGGAGAAGAATGTTGTTCGAGAGTACGGTAGAACGAGAATCAAGATAGTCTACAGAGATAAACTCTTAACAGATCTTCCAGAAGAATTCTGGGCTTGGATGAGCCACTGGGATACCGTTACAAAACCCCCAAAAAGTTGGATAGTTACAAGTATCAGTGAAAGTGGAGCTATAGCATCTATGACAGACAATCACAGAATATATTCAACACAATTCCATCCAGAAGTTACTCACACAGAACATGGTTTAAAGATCTTAGAAAACTTCCTTAGAAAAATATGTTACGTAGAACCATGGTGGGATCCAGGGGATGTAGTTGAGAAGATTGTAGAAGATATTAGAAACATGGTTGGACCTGGTGAGAATGTTGTTTGTGCTGTAAGTGGTGGAGTAGATTCAACGACAACAGCCGTTATAACGCATAAAGCTATTGGAGATAGACTATACTGTATATTCATAGATACTGGGTTAATGAGGAAAGATGAGAGAGAAGAAGTAGTGGAAACACTAAAACATGTAGGAATAAAGAATCTAATAGTTATAGATGCATCTAAGAGATTTCTAGAAAAACTTAGAAGAATAACAGATCCAGAAATAAAGAGGAGGATAATTGGAGAAGAGTTTATAAGGATTTTTGAAGAAGAAGCCTTAAAGATACCTAATGTTAAATGGCTTGCACAGGGGACAATCTACCCTGACAGGATAGAGAGTGGAAGAGTTGGAGCAAAATCAAGCCTCATTAAATCTCACCACAATGTAGGGGGTCTACCAGATAAGATGAATTTAAAACTTATCGAACCTTTAAAAGACTTCTACAAAGATGAAGTTAGAATGATAGCTAGGAAGCTAGGTCTACCTAAGAATATATGGACTAGACACCCATTCCCAGGACCTGGTCTAGCAGTAAGAATAATTGGAGAAATAAATGAAGAGAAACTTAGAATATGTAGAGAAGCGTCGGCAATAATTGAAGAAGAACTTAAGAGAGCAGGTTTATATGAAGAAGTTTGGCAAGCATTCGCAGTCGTTGGAGATGATAAATGGGTTGGAGTAATGGGAGATACTAGAAAAGAAGGCTACATAGTAACAGTTAGAATAGTCCAAAGTATAGACGGTATGACAGCAGACTGGTACAAAATAAACTACGAACTACTCGACAAGATCTCTAGAAGAATAATAAACGAAGTCGAGAACGTAACAATGGTAACATACGCAGTGACATCTAAACCTCCCTCAACAATAGAGCCATGCTAAAACAAAGTAAAAAATATATAGAGAACTATTCACATAATCTCTAACCGGGGCCGGTAGTCTAGAGGCTATGACGCCGCCCTTACGAGGCGGAGGACGTGGGTTCGAATCCCACCCGGCCCATTATTCATCTTGTTATTTTCACACTTCTTTAGGATTAAAAATATTTTGATAGTGGGTTGCTGAGAAATGATCTAAGTCAAGGTAGAAGATAAGATGTTCTTTTTATTCTGTTTGCATGGTTTTTAAGATTTCTCTACCTTCTTCTTCTTCAAGTTTTAGAGTTTTCTTTTCTAGGAACGGGAATTTCTTAGAAGCTTCTGTGATTTTCGTGAGGTTGGTCCATGTGATCTTTACTTGAGAAGGGTTCTTCCTGCCTAATGCGTATGGGTCTATGTTCATTATACCTTCACTATCAGCTATGAGCGGTCCATAGAGGATATCTTTATCAACGATGTGGAGAAATATTATGTCTCCTTTCTTAACATCTTTAACTTCTTTCCACATTCTTCCAGGTGCTCCAACAAGCTTTTTCTCCAAACATTCCTCCTCCATACCTCCACTACAAGTAAACTTCCAGTACCTTACTTCCTCACTCATAATCTCTCCTTAAGAAGATTAGAATATCCATAAACATATAAAAATTAACTTTTAAAAATTCTTTTTAGAAATTACTTTAACATTTTCACATCATATAGCTGAAGCTCGGTCTGTATTTCTTTCTCATAATTAACATACTCAGACTAATTCTGTAGTTAATTTGCATGTTAAAGATCTTTAGGGTGGAATATTTTTTCAAGGCTTAGCCATTTTAAGGATTTCAAGATATATTTTTCTCTATGTGATTGCAGTTTTTTCTCTAATTTTTCTAGGGCCGTGTCAAGTTTTACGCCAATCTTTACTGAGATTATATGTGTAGTTAGTGTAAGATGCTGGCAATCTACAAACAATTCTCTTAGATCTTCTTCATCTAGTAGATTTTCACATTTATGGGGTGAGAGACCTCTCAGCAAGATCACGTCCAGTCCGTTCAATACTAATTTCTCAACAATCTTCCTAAATAATATTGAAGGTTTCTTTAATGTTAAATTGATAGGATAACCTACATCTATCCATAAAGTATTTACTAGGTCTTGGTAATCTAATTCTACATACATGTCTAGGTACTCCATCCACTCATCTATATAGGCATCTTCAGTGATCGTTGAGCCGTCTAGAGAAGGATAAGAATAGGATATCTTTCCATGTTTAATTTCTTCTATCCAGCATGTTCTAAGAACCGGTTTTAGAGAAGACTGTAACGGGTATAGTGTATACATACTGGTAATAGATGTGAGGAGCGCTGGATTCTCTGTTTCCAAGATCAGCCACTTCTCTTTAACCTCCAATCTTACATCAATCTCAACATTCTTCAAAATACTCCTAAACCATTCTTCTAAACTAGGTAAATCTACATACTCATCAATCATCTCATGTAAAACTAGTTTAACCATTCCTTCCATAGAAGATTCCAGTCTATGGTTTAGTGGGGTGCCCTCGATTTTTCGAGGGCTTCCCAGCGTTCAGAGTAGGCTTTACGCCTATCTCCTCATCTGCTGGTACGGGGGCCCCACAGCTCCCCCCACCCATAGAGGTTTACCCTATGGGTTAGGCATCAATAAAAATTAATATTTACTAGTATAAGTATTTTCTGCAATCATTGTTAATGCTTTCTTCGCGATGTTTGCTGCAGCATTCACATCTCTATTATACTCTGCTCCACATATACTACATCTAAACTCTCTCGAATTGGATGGTTCATTTATATGACCACATCTATGACATGTCCTCGAACTATTGTTCGGATCAACATATACTACTTCTACCCCATTTATTAATGCTTTATACTCAATAAACTTCTGCAATTTCCTATATGGTAGATTGTGTAATCTTCTATTGAGCTCTCTACTGTAATCTATTTTCTCTCTTAAGCCTTCTAGCTCTTCCATTACTATCATAGGTTTAGGAAACTGTTTGACAAACTCCACTATCTCCTTCGATATAATATGTAATTGTTCTTTTACTTTCCTTCTTTCTCTATCTTTAAATTCTGGGGAGCTGATTACTATTCTTGACGAGAAGAATAGTTTTGAAATAGGAGAAGCTCCATTAACAGAGCTGGAGAGAAAAGCGGTTGAATGGTTTAGTAAAGTTTTCCTTCTCCATGAGGGTATATAATATTGGGGGGTGAAGCGCTTATCAAGATAATAGATATTAACTTCTTATAGAGAGTATTTACTTGAGAGTTATGCTTCTTCACATTGATGAAGAAACGATATTAGATCTAGTTACTTTGATAAGTGGGGAGAATGGAGAGAAGATTGTAAGATTCCTCTTGAAGAAGCCTGGGATAACAGATGAAGAACTTTCTCAGCTTACGCATCTAGATATTAAAGAAGTTAGAAAAATTCTCCATAAACTCAATGAGAGCGGGATACTTTACTACGATCTAGCTAGAGAGAAAGATACTGGACACAGGATATTCAAATGGTATATTAGTCAGGAACAAGCGATAGGATTTATCTTAACTAATATGAGGAAGATTCTCGATAGACTTGAAGAGAGATTAGAGTATGAGAAAAATCATCAATTCTACTGGTGTGGAACACAGGGATGTAGAAAACTGCCTTTTGAGGAAGCCATGGACCACCTATTCAAATGTCCAACATGTAGAAAACCACTCCAACTAATAGACAATGAACAAACAATCAGAGCACTTGAAGAAAAGATCAACGAGGTCAAGAGACATTTAGAACAACTATCTAAAGTGAAGAAGATAGAAGAGACTGAGAAACCAGAAGCTAAAGCTCCATCGAAACAGAAAGAATCTTCAAAGACAACTAAAACAAAGACAGCTACTACTGTGAAGAAATAATCATGAGCAGGATAGTAGTTCTCAGATTGGGACACAGAATTCACAGAGATATAAGAATTACAACACACGTGGCTCTTACAGCTAGAGCATTCGGAGCAGACAAAATCATCATATCTGGAGATAGAGATGAAAGATTAATAGAAAGATTAAAGAAGATTGTTGAGAAATGGGGTGGAGATTTCAACGTAGAGTATGAGGAAGACTGGAGGAGATCGATAAGAAGCTGGAAGGAGGGTGGAGGAAAAATAATACATCTAACGATGTATGGTGTTAATCTTCCAGATATTATTGAAGAGTTGAGAAGATGCTGGGAGGAGAACGATGTAATGATTGTTGTAGGGTCGGAGAAAGTTCCAAGAGAAGTCTACGTATTAGCAGACTACAACGTAGCAATATCAAACCAGCCTCATAGTGAAGTTGCAGCAATAGCAGTACTATTAGATTGGCTCTTTCAAGGAAAAGAATTATCTAGAGAATTTCCTAACGCTAAACTGAAAATAATACCTCAACCATGTGGAAAGAAAGTTGTTAGACTAGACTAGCTTTCAATCCTTTCTTCAAGATTCAGACTTCCACATACAGTGGACAAGCCTATATGCGTACCAGTACAACAACGAAAACTATCAAAATAAAGAATCCGCGGAAAAGAGGGGGAAATATTCAAAACAAATAAAAGTACTCTCATCATTTTTTAATCTTCGAATCAAACCAAACATAATGTTAAAATTTTAAATATAGGATAGCGGGAGAGAGATAGTGGGCCGGTAGTCTAGAGGCTATGACGCCGCCCTGACAGAGATAAACTCCAGAATGCGGCGGAGGACGTGGGTTCGAATCCCACCCGGCCCATCTTAATAGATTTTTTATTTATTCTATGCTGAATTATTTCTGGTTAATATAATTGTTATCGTGGTATTGTTAGGAGTGGGTGTGGTGACTGCAATTACTTCACTGCCCACATAGTACAGTCTCGTCGATATTGTTACATCGTGTCACGTGAATAATCATCTTTTAATTCTTAATGTCTTGGAGGGGTTATGTTATGGAATCTTAAAGGATCGTAATTGTTGATCTTTATGTATTGAGTGTTGTCTAGAAGATGTTTGGATTTTATTTTGTATTTTTAAATTGTTCCTCCTAATATTAAGCTCCAGTAAAGTTTGTTCACCATCTTTTTTCCTAGATACCATAGATAGCTGAATCTAGGCTTCTTGGGAGGGTTCTCGTAATTGAAATCCATGTATATTGCTTTTCTGAATCCTGCGTCGCAGAAGCATACTACTCTCCCGTCATACACTAGTTTACTCTTCTGTCCAGTAATATCTGCATATATTCTTTTGCCAACTACTTTTGCTTCAAAATGTGCAGCTGCTCCAGACTTAGATACAGGTAGGTTTGTAGCATCTCCAATAACATATACTTCACTGTACTCTTTATACTGGAGGGTATGTTTATCTACTGGTATCCATCCACTGTCAACCCCGAGTCCAGACTCCTCGACTACTTTTGCACCTCTATGAGGTGGAACCATAACTAGTAGATCGAATTTCAGAGATTCTCCTTCTAGAGAATAAACTATCTTTTTCTCAGGATCTACTGACTCTATATTGAACATTGGATGCCAGTATATGTTCTTCTTTTCCATCATTTCTGTTATTGCTTCTGCTACAGCTTCGTGAGGAAATGTTCTGGGTAGAGGTGATAGGTAGTGTATCTCAACTTTATCTCTCATCTTCTTTCTCGTGAAGTAGTAGTCTAGTAAACAGCAGAACTCTGCAGGTGCTGGTGGACACTTGTAGGGTATCCCACCTATACCAACCGCTATGACTCCTCCAGTAAATTCTTCTAAAACTTTACTTAATCTTCTAGCTTCTTCTAAACTGTAAAAGTGATATGCGATCTGGTATCCAGGTACTTCTTCTGGAACTATCCGAGAACCCGTAGCTATAACTAGATAGTCATAATCTAGTTTACCTGTTCTCTCTAGAGCTACGTACCTATTCTCTACATCAATTCCAACAGCATTATCTATAATTAATTTAACATTTTTGTTTAATAGTTCTTTTTCTTCTCTTGCGATGTCTCTTTCTTTAAGATTGTATCCTAGAGCTGTATATATGAAAGCTGGCTGGTAGATGTGTTTAGAGGAGTCGTTTACAACGATTATTTCAGCTTCTTTTCTTGAGAGTTTCCTAGCTAGAACATTTGCTACTATTGTTCCACCTGTTCCTCCACCAACTACTAGGATCCTCTTCATACTTCTACGTCTTCACTTAACTTTCTTGACAATAAATTCTGTGTATCCTTCTCTCTCATAGACACCTATTAACTGATGTCCAGCTTTCTCAACCCATCTAGGTATATCCGTCTTTGAACCACTATCAGTAGAATAGACAGCAATAACTTCACCGATTTTTGCATTTCTAATAGTTTTTATCAACTCCATAAGTGGGCCGGGGCAGTGACTGCCCCTAGCATCCACAACCCTATCCACTTTAATCTCACTCATTACACTTACCCTCCAGATTCAGCTATCCCTTAGATAAATAAAGTTATACTGCTTTCTTTAGCTTTTTCTAAGAATTCTCCTACCCCAACTACACCGTCTATCAGTTCTGATAATTCTTCTTTCTTCATCTGGAATAAATCGTAAGTCATAGCACATGCATATATTTTCACGTTCCCAAGTTCTTTAGCTTGTCTAAGCATCTCTATCCAATGGGGTACATTCTTTGCCTTGAATACGTTCATCACGAGCGGGGCCATTTCTTCAAAGTCTTTAGAGATCTTTCCAGGCTTATTGAGCTGGTCTTTTCTAAATGCGTTGAGACCCCAGAATGTGAGAAATATCTCTACATCCATACCCATGGCCGTAGCTCCAGATGCTAGTATCGCTACTGGGTAAAGCTTATCCACAGTTCCTGAAAAAGCTATAATTGAAAGCTTCTCTTTCTTAACCTGACCATTCATAATAAGAAATATCTTGTAAGAACGTAATAAGTCTTCTTGAGTAACAACTTTATGGAATGAAGCGGTTATTCGAAATCAACACAAGAAAATGTTTTCTCACTACATTTCAGCCTCATGAAATAAATAGACCTTTAAGCAAAAACTGTACATAACCTTCCCAATATTAGATGTCCCAGAAGTTTTTGAAGATTTCTTTAATTTTAAACTTGACCAGATAAACTATAGTAGATGAGGTGGTGTGTAATGTTTTTTACTAGACTCTACTCTTATCTTACTGGATGAGTAGTAAAAGTAGGAGGAATATTGTTAAGTGTCCTAACTGTGGACATGTTTTCGAGGTTAGTTATTCTAGAGTCTTTTCATGTGGTGGATGCCCATCTGTTATCTCATGTAAATACGTTAAGTGTCCAGAATGTGGTTACGAATTCCAAAAATAATTACATAGCTACATGGAAATTAACGTATCTGAAATCTAAACTTCATCCTCTATTCAAGATTACACTAAAAATATACCACACTATCAGATTAACTGGTTTTCTCTTTCTCTTAACTGAAAAATGACTATTTTAGAGAAATAACTCGTGGAGCAGAAAAATGTAAATGAAAAAATTTGGAGAAGTGAGGCATTACTTTTTCTTTTTAGCTTTCTTAGCTGGCTTTACTACCGGCTTCTTTAAAGCTTTCTCTTTAAGATATAGAAATACGCTTTTCTCAACATAGTTATTGAGTTCTTCTAAGATTTTCTTAGCGTCTTCACTTTCAAAAGCTTTCTTGAATGTTTCTTCATTTCTGAAATCCATTTCCACGCAACAATCAATAGGGGTTTCTGTTATCTGGTAGCCTCCTTGAACAAATTTTACTGATGCTGATCTGAGACCTGGAAGGGTTTTCAAGAACTTGCCGTACTTCTTCACAACGTATTGTTGGAAATCTTCAACAGAGATATCTGCTTTCTTCTTTAACTCTTGAATAACTTTCAGCATATTAATAACATTATAAAACCTGCTTTTAAGATTTACTCTTTATTTTTAGAATGACGTTCTACAATATCAAATTCGGATCTTCTAATTATTTCCTCACGATGGTAGCTTATTTTGACAATTTTATGATGAATTTCGATTATCATAGTAATGTAGTTTGGGGATTAGGTAGAGGCGTTCCACACGCCCCTATAGTCTACTTTCTTCTTAATATTATTGAAGAAGTGTTCCTTTTTTATAAATCTTAAAAAGGTTGTTTGATTATGATGTTTTGAGGAATTGGTGACAGAGATAGTATTTGAACCAGGTGCTGAAAGGCTACATGTTAGAGATAGTGTATTTATAGAAGGTCTTCCAGGTGTAGGATTGGTTGCGAAAACCGCTGTCGCTTACTTGTTGAGTAAACTAGAAGCTAGGAAAGTTTGCCGATTCTATTCAGCACATTTTCCGAATCTTGTTTATGTTAGAGATGGTAGATTTATACCGAATTTCGCTGATTTATACGTTGTAGAGAAGCCTAGACCACTACTACTACTCTACGGGAACGCTCAGCCAACTTCAAGTTATGGACAACACGATTTCTGCGAGAAAGTACTAGATGTTGTTATAAATCTTGGAGCAAACTTCATAATAACTCTTGGAGGATATGGTAAAGAAGAAGTCTCAGAGATAAGAGAAGTCTATGTTTCTTCAACTAGACATGAAACTATACTGAGAGTACTAAGAAAGATTCCTGCTAAGACTTATGCTGGACAGATAGTTGGAGCTGCAGGATTACTAATAACACTTGCTGAAGAACGTGGGCTTGATAATCTCTCGATGCTCGTTGAATCTTCAGAGATGGTTCCAGATTACTATGCAGCTAAGAGAGCAATAGATTCTGTAAACGACTTACTTGACCTCGAACTTCAAGTTGGAGATGTAGATGAGGTATCTAGAGTCTACAGCTCAATACTCTACAAGTTAGAGTACTGAGGTATCTTTATGAGGGCTGGAAGACAAGAAGTAATGGGTAAAGGAATTTATGTTGAAGAATTCTTCGGGACACCCGAGGTGGGGCTGTTCGCAGTAGTTACAGAGAATATTTGTATAGTTCCACCACAACTTAAACCTAGACAAGAGAAGCTTATATCTACAGTCTTTGAGGTAGAGGTGGTGAAGACAACTATAGCTGGATCCTACTTGATAGGGCCTCTCGTAGCTGGGAATAGTTATGGGCTCGTTATATCAAAGTTAGCTTTAGAAGAGGAGGTAGAGAAGATAAGAAGTATTGTAAGAGATCTAAACATTCTTCTACTTGAAAGCGTATACACTGCCGCAGGCAACCTAATACTTACAAATGATAGAGCCGCACTCGTAAGTACATACTTCAGTAAGAAAGAGGTCAAGATGATAGAAGACACTCTTAATGTAGAAATTGTGCAGGGAATGATTGCTCAAAGACCTTACGTCGGATCAATCTCAGTAGTAACTAATAATGGTGGACTGATACATGTAGAATCAACTGAAGAAGAAGTGAAATCTCTTTCAAAATATTTTAAAGTAGAATTTTTTCCTGGCACAGTTAATGATGGGGTTAAGTTTGTTAGAAGTGGAATTATAGCAAATAGTAGAGGAGCTGTAGTTGGTGCAAGAACAACAGGCCCTGAGTTAATGGTTATATCCAGAGCGTTGGGCGTGTAGTTTAACGGTATATCTGGACGTGGGGTATACCGCCAACCTTAATTACAGCTCCTTCATCTATCATTCCACGTTTCAATGCATAACCTACAATTCTATCTCCAAGTAAGTTTATTATTGTAGCTTCTTTGAAAGATTTATCGAGTTCTTCTTCTCCAACAATATATCCTCCATAAAACGCTCTACTAATTTCTATCGAAAATCCTTTACGAATTTCTATACTCTTCTCAAGAAGTTCCTCATCACATACAGCTACGACAACTTCTCCAGTCTTAGAATGATGTATCTTTACCCAGAATCTACCACCCATCTCCAACTCTTCTCCAATACTCTAACCTAAACTAAAAATGTAATCCATAATCTTAAGTCTTCTCTTTCAAATAATGGGATAAGACTCTAAAACATAAATCCCCTTATTCAGTTTTTAGATAAGATTTTTAATATCCTTTTCTCATGTACTTTAATAATCTAAACGTTTTATGTAAGGTTTTTCAAAAACTTTTAACCGTTACTTCCTTAGTTATTAAAGAAGGGAGAGTGTAGTTACTTATGTTTGAGAAGGAACCTGATAAAACTACTAAAGAAGTCTTGATGGCTAGGATAGCTGGCGAGATAATCTTATCGGAATCTCCGGGTAATGTTATGAGGAAGTGGAGACAGCTTTTCGAATTAAATCAGAGTGAACTTGCAAAATACATGAATATATCTCCATCTGTTCTAAGTGATTACGAAAATAATAGGAGGAAGTCTCCCGGAGCATCATTCATCAGGAAGTTTGTTAAAGCATTGATAGAAGCTGATCTTCAGAGAGGTGGTGTGCATTTTAGACGTTACTCGATGCTTCATAGAGATCTAAGCGTAGCCATACTAGATATGGGAGAATTTAATGTGCCTAGAACAATTAAAGAAATTTCTGAAGCTTTAGAAGGAGTTCTATTTGTAGGCAAAGATTGGGATAATGAGTTAGTCTATGGATACACTATAGTAGATAGTCTTGCAGCAATAAAAAACTTGGAAGCACTTGATTTTCTATATCTCTTTGGAAAGAACCCTACCAGGGTAATAGTTTTCACAAAAGTAAGTAGAGGTAGATCTCCAATGGTTGCTGTCCGCCTATACCCAATAAAACCTAAAATGATAGTTATACATGGACCTAGAATTCCAGAAGAAGTTGATAGTTTCGCTATAGAGTTAGCTGAACTTGAAGGTGTATCTTTCTGCTTATCATTACTAAAAACCTTAGATGAGTTAATGGATCGTTTGAGAAAACTCATCTAGAATTTAGTCAGTATGCTACCAACTTTCCATCTTCCATTAGTTTTATTTCCTTCCATACTATCTTACTGGATATTTCCTCAACTATTCTTTATCTTCCTTTCTATCTAGATTCTATTCCAGCTATTAGTATTGGAAGGATTAGTGTTGCATCTCCATATACTGTTACATATTCTGCGTTTTCTTTTAATTTTCCCCATGTAATTGCTTCTGAGAGACGTGCACCACTTAGGCTTCCATCATATTCTACTGCCGTAGTTATCTGTACAGCGTAGTCTAAACCACCGCTAAACTGGTTCCACCAGAGGAGGAAATGTTTACTTATTCCTCCGCCGATTATCAATGCTCCAGAACATTTTGATTTAAAGGTTATTTCTGCAAGCTTATCTAGATCTCTGAAGAGGTTTAGTTTGAAGTCTCTATGTTTTTGGTGAAATAGCCAGATACAGGTTCCAATAGCTCCATCCACTATCCCTGGGACAAATATCTCGATTTCTCTCTTGTAAGCTGTTCTAAGTATCGTGTCTTCATCTTCAATATACTCTCCGAGAAGTCTACATAACTCGAAGCTACCTATCTCTCTAATTCCTTGGTCGTAAACATATTCTAGAAATTTATCCATAAACTTCTCTAGAGTTTCTCCATAGGATTTAGATGGTATGTAGATTGAGCCGAGTCTATGTATCCTTGATCTAGAAAGTTCTACATCATCTGATTCGAACTCTCCTGAATAGTATCCTGAAATACTTCTAGCTATATCATGATCCAACATACCGCAGGTAGTAACAACTTTATGGAAATATCTTTCTCTCAAAGATTTAACTATGACTCCACGTGTACCTGTAGCTATGGGTGCAGCTGGAAATGAAATCCACCTAACACAATCATCTTTACTCACCATCTTACGTAAAATGTCTACAGCTTTGGAAACATAGTAACATACGAATCCACCACTTTTCTGGAACTGTTTGATGAGCTCGGAGATAGATGTCTCTCCAGATACTTCTAGATCCCGTACACTCTCAAAACTCTTCTTCAACATTCACCAGCATTCCAGAAATGTAAAATTCTCTATATAAGAATCTAGCGTGGGAATTTAGACTTGTTGGAGAATATTTCCTTAATGTTCTCACATACGCATAAAATTTTTATATTGCATGAAGACATAACTCTGGTTGTCTTGAAAAAGTTGGAGAGATCTGTAAAGAATAGAGTTATAGCTGGAGTTATTGGAGGACTAGCAGAGTATTTGGGAGTAGATGCTAATTTACTTAGGATAGTTGGCGTAGTTTTATTAATACTTATTCCGATACCGATGATTGTATTATACATCGTAGCTGTATTCTTGATTCCTAGGCAAGGTGAAGAAAAGCCTCTAGCAGTTTCTTTCGAAATCGAGGAGCATCTACCTCTACTAGTAGGCTTAATCCTGATAATGATCGGCGCATTCCTACTAGGATCCATTTCATTAATTCCAGTACCATGGATCTTCAATTTCTACAACCCATTAATCGTACTTCAGCTAGTAGCCGCTGTAGTATTAGTAATAGTTGGTTTACTAATAGCTTTACCTAGATTAAAGAGTATGTAGAAGCAACTCTGATTCTTTAATAATCTATGAATCTATGAATTATGTTAAGATTTAGTGTGTTCTTCTAGTGTCGATACTTTACGAAGTTGTAGATGTAGCACCCCGTTTAGATAACTTTTCATTATTATCTTCGTATGATACGGTAATTTTACTATACGTCTAAATCCTCCACCTCCTCTTAGAAGTAGCTTCTTACCTCTAAGTTCAACATATACTTCTTCTTCTGGGCCTGGTACTTGCGCTGTTAAGAGTATTAAGTCGCCTTGTTCTAGTATCTCTACTGGATACTTTTCTACAGCTCTCTGTTTAGTGAACGCCTTCTTTAATTCTTTAAACCAGTAGAATCCTAATAACGCTACTGCTATTACAAGAGCCAGTCCGAGGAGACCACGCTGGAATCTAATTACCAATGAGATAACAAGTAGCAAAAGCATTATGAATAGTATCAGTGTAAGCATTCTTGATAAGTAATCCATCCTTAAACCTTCCTTATAAGCCATCTAACATCTTAACCCCCAGCCACAGAACATATCGCATCCAACAGCATCTCTA
>JALNLN010000033.1 GCA_023267855.1 Candidatus Geocrenenecus dongiae
TGCTGGTAGTTATCTTAACCCCTATCTTCTCCAACTCTCTTATACTAGATAGATTTCTCCTAGAAGCCATTACATGAAACCTACCCGCTTCTACTAGTATCCTAGCTATAGCTGAACCTATCTGCCCCGCTCCAATAATTCCAATACCAACCATCTTCATTCTCGAGAATAGAAGAATAATCATTATTTTATTTTAAGATTTAAGAGGATTTGAAAACTAAACACACATGTATTCTCATCGTTGACGGATACTAAGTAAATAATATGATTAATGGAATCCTTAATAGTTTCTAGATCTCCGTAATTTTAGTTAGAGAGTCAAGATTATGTATGTTGTTGAAGTTATAGATCTCTGGAAGAGATTTGGAGAACGAGATGTTCTAAAAGGTGTAAGTTTCAATGTTAGAGAAGGAGAGATATACGGTATAGTTGGTCCAAATGGTGCTGGTAAAACTACGACTCTGAGGATCCTTGCTACATTACTGAAACCTGATAGAGGAGATGCGGTAATATATGGTAAAAGTGTTACGAGAGAAGCGGGCAGCATTAGGAAACAAATCTCATATCTTCCAGAAGACGCAGGTATCTACAAACATCTTACAGGCATAGAATTTCTAAGAATAAATGGCATGCTGTATGGTTTAAAGAATGATGTTCTTGAAGAAGCATTAGAATTTGCGGTAAAGATTAGTGGACTTGGAGAAGAATTGAAGAAGCCTATGGGTAGTTACAGTAAGGGGATGAAGAGGAGGATTATGGTTGCTAGAACTCTTATGACGAAATCTAAGCTACTGGTACTCGATGAACCGACAAGCGGTTTAGATGTTGAACACGCAGTATATGTTAGAAAAGTGGTCAGAGAATACGTGAAGAATATGTCAGCTACATGTATAGTATCAAGCCACAACATGCTTGAAATAGAGTATCTATGCGATAGAGTAGGATTCATGAAAGATGGAAGAATACTCTTAGAAGGAGAACCTAGAAATTTAAAGAAAGATTTAGAAGTAGAGAATCTTGAAGAAGCATTCATGAAGGTGGTTGGTAGATGAGTTTCAGAGCACTCCTCTACAAAGAACTAAAAGAACTCTTCTTAGAGAAATCGATAATAATAGGGGTCATCATTATGCCTCTACTACTCTTCCCAATACTTGGAGGAGTTATATCATTCACAGTAACAGAAGTTGTAAAAGAAGAAACAATAGAACATGTTAAAGTAGCCGTAGAAAACCTGGACAGAGGCATCTACAGTAAACTGCTAATACAGAAGATGTTGGAGAATGGTTTACAGATAGTGGTAGTTGAAGATTACATGGATTTAAGAAGATTATTTAATGAGGGGGTTCCAGTATTCCTTAGGGTACCAGAGAATTTTACAGAAAGTATAATGGGAAGGGAGACAGCAACAATATACATTACATACAATGTGGAAGTTGTCAGAATGCAGACGATAACTTTCATTAGTAAGATTGCAAATAGATTCTCAAAGGTATATGAAGAATTTGCCGAAACAATTGCTAAAGAAAAGAATATAGATTTAGAGTTTTATAAGATGCCTATAAGAGAAATTTCCAACACTTTCTTTAGAGGAGGCTCAGTTAATCTTCCTCCAGAGTATCTTGTAAATACTGTAGTTTCACTGGTTTATGGTTTACCTCTTGTAGCATTGATAATAATAAGCTTGACTGCAACTATTTCTGCTACCAGCGTTGGTTTAGAGAAGGAGACGAAGACTCTCGAAATTCTTTTAACTCTTCCGATAAGTAGGTTAAAAATACTCTTCGTAAAGATGCTTGCAACAACTATAATATCTCTAATCGGTATGGCTTCATTCATGATAGGTTTCACAATCTACATTACCTCCATATCACTTAGGCTAAGTAGTGTTCTGCAGCAGTCTACTACATCATCCAACTTCGACCTCCTACCACAGCCACAGTCATTATTCATGATAAGCTTTCAAGGTATACCTCTACTACTCATTACAATATTTGCTACAATGTTGCTGACTATGTCTATAGGTGTCTTGGTAGGAGTACTTGCAGACGATGTTAGAGGAGCACAGCAACTGGTGGGCGCGGCGACTTTTCTTCCAATGTTTCCAGCATTCTTCATAAACATGTTTCTAGAAGTAGACGACCTAGACTTGCCAGCCAAGATACTCATGTACATCAATCCTTACACACATTTCTTCAAATCGCTAAACTACATAGTTTCAGGAGAATTCCTGAGAACCCTGCTACCGATCTCTATTATAGGTCTCTACACATTCATTCTCTTAGCGATTTCAGCTTGGATATTCTCAACAGAAAAACCGGTAACCATTAAGTTGAAATTAAAAAAAGAAAAGAGATTTGAGAAGTAGAGTTGAGTATATTGTTATGTTCTCTTATCGATTGGTATGTATTCTTTGTCTACTTCTCCATCATAGTAGAGTCTCGGTCTAATTATCCTGTTCTCAGCAATATATTCAAGTATGTGGGCTGACCATCCAATAGTTCTCGCAGCAGCAAAAAGTGTACAGTAGAGATCTACAGGTATCCCCAGTGAGTAGTAGACTATACCGCTCCAGTAATCAACGTTAGTGCATATGTTTTTCGTTTCACATAGTTGTGTCATTACTAGTTCTTCTAGTTTGTTAGCTATCTCATAGTATGTTTTCGCTTTCCCACCTCTTCTTTCTGCGAATTGTTTTGCATATTCTCTAAATATTTTTGCTCTTGGATCATATGTTTTGTATACCCTATGTCCCGCACCCATAACCCTCTTCTTACCTGTCAGTATGTTTTCCTTGTACCATTTCTCAACGTTTTCCGGGCTTCCTATCTCATCGAACTGTCTCATTGCTTCAACGTTTGCGTATCCATGTAGTGGTCCTCTCAACGCTCCTATAGCTCCAACTATAGCACTATAGTAGTCGCTTAACGTTGAAGCAATGACTACCGCTGTGAATGCTGATGCATTCATCTCATGTTCAGCATACAATATGAATGATACATCCATCGCTCTAGCTGAAAACCCATCCGGCCTCTCACCATGCATCATATACAGAAAGTTTTCTGCATGTCCGAGTCTAGGATCTGGGCAGACTAACTCTCTATTCAACCCTATTCTATGCCAGTAAGCTATTAGTGTAGGTATCTTGGCTATTAGTCTAATAGTCTTTCTAACCATTCCCTCTCTACTCATATCGTATCTACCTGGATCCAGGTTTCCGAGAAACGATACGGCGGTCCTAAGCATCTCCATAGGCTCAACATCTCTAGGAATCTTACATAGTAGATCTACAACTTCTCTAGGAATATCTCTCTCCTCCCTCATCCAACCAGAGAAATCTGTCAACTCCCTCCTAGTTGGAAGTTTATCATATAGGAGTAGGTAAACAACTTCTTCATAGGTACTGTGAGCTGCTAGATCTTCAATACTATAGCCTCTATAGTAGAGTTTGCTATGAAATCCATCAATAAAACATATTGTACTTTTATCTATACAGACGTTCTCAACACCTTTATTTATTACAACTTTACCTGTCGTCTTATCAATACACCAGGGTTGTTCTTCTGGAGATAACTTCCTACCCAAAACACAACACCTCAAACAAATAACAACAAAATAAATATATCATTGGTAATTAAAAAATTTTGAATTAAAGTAAATATGCTAATAGCTATTAAAATATGTCAAGGACCTTTTTTCATAGTCTTGGAGAGATCTCGGCCATGTGAAAAACTATTCAATTGGATTGGATTGCAATATCTGGAAAACGTTACTTCGAGTAGATGATAGATTTGTTTTTCAAAATACGATGATCCGGATTTAGGGAATAATTATGTAACATTTAACCTAGAGGTAGCTTCCACCCTTTTACAATAAACAGAGAAAACTACGAAGACATTGACAATTGTTAATAGAGGGCCGCGGCTGGGATTCGAACCCAGGCATCCGGCTTTCTTCCTAGCTTTAAGGTATGCTAGTCCACAGGCCGGAAGGCTAACCGCTACCTCACCGCGGCCATTCTTTTCCCTTCTAGATACGATTTTTCTCATGGTGTATTTTAAGCTTATTATCTTGGGGGTTGTTTAAGTATTGTGTAGGGGTAAAGTTAATTTAGGTGTTGTTTTTGTTTTTAGAGAGTAGATGTATGTATGAATGTTTTAGAATTGTTTTTATTTGTTGTGGTTGTTTCTCTTTCAGGTGCTCTTTCTCCCGGTCCTCTTACTTTTGCTACGATTAAGTATTCTTTTGAGTATGGTGGAAAGACTGGTCTTCTAGTATCTCTCGGACATATGTTATTTGAGCTTCCACTAGTTTTCGGTATAGCTGTAGGTTTGATGTCTTTTATGGAGAATAATTTAGTTAGGTTTTCTATTGGTGTTGCTGGATCGTTAGCTTTGATATTATTTGGAGCTCTAGAATTAAAGAGATCTACTTCTATGAATGCTGATTATTCTACTTTTTTGGATGCTGCTGGTGGTGGAGGTGTTTCTGTGAGAAAGAATTCTGTTCTAGGTGGTAGATTGATCTTTCTTCAACCTGTGTTGGTTGGCTTCATTTTCACAAGTCTTAATCCATATTTTATTGTATGGTGGATGAGTATAGGTTTGGCTTTGATAACATCTGCACTATCTTATGCTCTTCTTCTAGGTGTAGGTTTAATGTATGTCTTTCACGTTTGGTTAGACTATGCATGGCTTGGAGCCATCTCATACATAGCTTCTACAGGTAGGAGGTTTATGAAATCTAAACATATTAAGGTAACCTCGATAATACTTTCAGCGGTAATGATATTCCTCGGATTATATTTACTCTACTCTATAATTGTGGAGATTAGGCTCTGGTAGCTTTTCAGTGGGAAAACGTATCTTCTTCTAGAATTCATGTACAGTAACTTCTTTTAAAGTTTCTTCTACAGTTTCATCGAGGTTAACGTCTCTCCAGATTTTTTCTACTTGATCTAGTTTAGCCTTTGTTTCAGGGTGCTTAGCTATTATTGCACAGCAATCTCTATACTCTTTTATGCTTAATTCGTATGTTCCAATCTTCTTGGCTATATCTATTATCTCTTGTTTATCCATTCCTATTAGTGGACGGTATATTGGTGTTTCTGTGAATCTGCTTACTACGTATAGGTTTTCTAGTGTTTGGGATGCAACTTGACCTAGACTATCACCTGTAACTATTCCCAGATACCCATTCTCTTTCGCTATTTTATCGGCCAGCTTAAGCATGTATGCTCTAAAAGTGACGAGTATCATTTTTGGAGGTATTTCAAAAGATTTCAGTATAAATGGTTTGAATGGAGCTAGATAGAGTTTTAATCCTTGTCCATAGCTTGCTAAAACCTTAGCTAGTTCACCAATCTTCGTACCGAGTATTTCTTCACTTGATAATCCTGAGTGGATGTGTAGTAGATCTATTTTACATCCTCTCTTCATCATAAGCCATGAAGCAACAGGTGAATCGATGCCTCCAGAGAAGAGTGAGATCATTCTCCCGGTAGATCCTACTGGCAAGCCTCCAGGCCCCCTAATCTTCTCAAAGAATATGTAGTATCCATCTTCTGTAACTTCTATGTAGATTGTCTTCTCAGGATTCTCTAAATCAACTTTTATCCCTAGTTCTCTAGAAATCTCTAACCCGATTCTACGTGCAATCTCTATAGAAGTTAGTGGAAAGGTTTTATCGCTTCTCTTAACTTCTAACTTAAAACTGTTTATAGATTCTCTTCTCAAGGTATTGATGAGTTGATCTCTTAGTTTTTCTAAACCATTTCTCTCTAAGTGTATGGCTGGAGCATACCATACAACTCCAAAGACTTTACCAATTTTTTCTATCAAATTCTTGACTTCATCTTTGTCTTCTAATTTAACGATTAGTCTGCCCATCAATCTTCTGACTTTTCTTCCAGTGGCTTTAGCTAGGTTATCTTTCAATAATTTCTCGTAGAGAAC
>JALNLN010000020.1 GCA_023267855.1 Candidatus Geocrenenecus dongiae
TAGTCCCTATCCGGGAATTCGAATATAAATTAAATAGACCAATATATAAACATTAAGTAATACATTATTTAAACACAGTCTCCAATTCAAAAACTTCTTCCTAAAACATGTTTTACCCTATTATCTTTACTGGAGCTTAGTATGTATAAATTTTAGCTTGTATAGATTATGATTTAGAGTTTACTGTGCGGGGGTTCCCGAGCCAGGTTAAAGCCTAGAATGGTCAGAATAGGCAATCAGAGGGGGCGGGCTTAAGATCAAGAAATATGAGAAGAAACCCGCTGGCATAGGCCTTCGTGGGTTCGAATCCCACCCCCCGCACATCAAGAAACCCCTATAATATCGAGAATGAAATAAATTGTTTAATCTTAAGTTTCTATTTGTATTTTGTAGGTGATGTTGCTGATAGATGTAGGTGAAGAACTTCAAATTATAGTGGAGAGGATAATCCAAGAATCTCTCAACGGTGTCCCCATCATCGTAGAAGGAAAAAGAGATCTAGAAGCTTTACGTAACATCGGTGTGAAAGGTGAAATCATAATATTCAAGTCACTTAGAGAATTGGTAGACAAGCTTAGAATACTGAACGCTAAACGAGTAATATTGTTGATGGATATGGATAGGGAAGGCGAGGATAAAACTAGATACATAAAGAAGTTTCTTGAAGGAATAATAGAAGTAGATACAGCATACTGGCTAAAACTCTACAGATACAGGTACCTAGGATTTACAACAATCGAATCATTTTTCAAGAATATAGATAAAATGGTGAGGAAAGAATGGCTGTAGACCTAGACTGGGTAGCATCTAGATGTACTTCAGCCCTCCTACTAGAAGTCTCAGCAACACCTAAACCAGGATTAGTAGATAGACTCAAAGATTTCCGAGAAACAAAATTCCAACACTTCCTAGTCTCTGCATCAACACTCTACAAATGGTTTAGAATAGCTGCAAAAACAGGATTACATAAGAAGGGTAAAGGTCTAGGCAGAGTAATCTATAGAGGAGTCTTAGACATGCTCTCAGATCAGAAAGGAGGAAATACACATCTGGGAGCATTCCTACTACTCACACCTATCGCCTCCGCCTCAACCCTCTCACAAAACACACCAATAAAAATAAGCTCTCTCAAAAAACATCTCCCAGAAATACTATCAAATATGGATTGGAGAGACTCGGTAATGATCCTCAAAGCTATAAAAACAGTTTCCCCTAGAAGTCTAGGTAGAATAGCTTTCATGGACGTATTCAATCAAGAAACATATAGAGAAATAGAAGAAAAGAAACTAAAGCCCATAGAAGTCTTCAGAAAATTCGTAGATAGAGAAGTAGTCGCACATGAATGGGTTAAAAACTATTCTAGATCATTTTACGGAGCATCCAGACTAATGGAGAATCTCAGAGAAATGGATTTAGAAGAAGCATTAACTCAAACATTCCTCCAGCTACTCTCAAGATACACCGATACACATATACAGAGAAGAGGTGGTAAAGCTCTGGCAACACGTATCTCATACATGGCCTCCAAAATTCTTGAAAATGGAGGAGTAAAAAACAGTAGAGGAAGAGAGCTACTAGTAGAACTAGATAAACTGCTGAGAAATAATTGGAGAACTAGACCTGGCGCTACAGCAGACCTCCTCGCATCATCTATAACTATAACTCTTTTAAATGGATGGATCCCCTAGAGATATATGCATAAAGCATCTGTTAAAGAAGTTATGCCGACAATCCTACCACAAGTAATCTATGAAGTAATAATCACATCTACATCAGTTAATGGTGAAGTAAATGCTGCACCATTCGGAATAAAATTCCTAGATACAGAATTAACTAGATTCTCCATCAAGATTTACAAAGATAGTAAGACCTTCAAGAACCTTTATGAAACCCGTATAGGCATCGTCAATATAACGAGAAAAATAGAACCTTTCCTTACATTCATGGGTAGAGAGAAGAATAAGCATCTCTTAGACAGACTTGAGAAATCCAAGACCATCAACGTACCTAGACTTAAAGATATGGAAGCATACATAGAGTTTACCGTAGACAATATTTTAGAGAAAGATATTTATGGCGAATTTAATTGTAGCGTTCTAGATTGTTATCTTGGGAAAACTTTCATCGAACCTATATGTAGAGGAAGCTACGCTATGATAGAAGTAGCAGTATACTTAAGTAAAGTAGAACCATACATAAAGCAGGGAAAATATATTATAGAATTGGAAGAAGCTGTTAAACATTCTCTCAAGATAGCTTTAAAGACGATTCCGAGAGAAGTCTTAGAAGAATATGTTAATATTCTTTACTCTGTTCTTTCTGAGCAGACCTCCTCAGTCTTGAAAAAATGTCTCTTACAATTAGAATCACGTTTATGATTAGTAATGTTATTAATACGATTTTTCCATAAGGAGCGTAGATCTCTCCTTTAAGGAAAAGTAGTAGTAGACCGAGACCGGTCCAGCTAGGTATCTTTATCCCAGTCCATCTTCCAACAATATATTCTGGACTGATTGGTGAGAATGCATCTGGAAAATTATTTGCATCACCTTTAGTAATAAATCCATTACTAGTTCTCTGGATGGCTCTATGGACTATGAGTATATCTGTTCCAGGTTTATAGAATACTATTATATCACCTTTAACTGGATCAGCCACTATATTTTTTGGGTCTACTTTCTCTATCAATATTATATCGCCTCTCTCCAACACAGGCTCCATACTACCACTCTTAACTATCAATAATGGAAAAACAGAACCAGTTAATGCACTAACCACAGCCATTATCAACAAAGTTGTTAAAATTCCTAGCAGAATATAAGACGCTATGTCAACTATCTTCTTACTTATCTTCAATTTAATGCACCTCTATATTCTTGGAATTACTCTTCGCTCTCTTCTTCCAGTAGGTTTTCTAGATTTTCTTATTTTAGCTTTTCTCATAATTGGGAAGACGACAGCTATTATATTAAAGATCGGCAAAGACATTACCAGTATGGGGTCGATTAAATTAATTGGGATTATAAAAGATAGAGATTTATCATCATTTACTGTGAATGGTATCTTGTATAGAGAGCCTTCATACTCTATGTTTAATTCATATGCTCCAGAAGGTAGAAGTGTTTTCAAAAAACCAGATTTATCAAGCTTAACTTCATCAATCTTGTATCCACTTTTATCTAGTATCTTAACTATAGTCTCGATAGGCTTACCAAAACTATCATGAAATCTACAAGTGAATTCATAGACATTTACAATTATTTGTAGAGATTTCGTAACATCCACTACAAGAGTTTTATCTCCGACCTTTACATCTTTATGGAAAACTTCTATTCTTACTTCCCCCTTTGGAATTCTTTCTTGGAAAGAACTATTTTCTAAGAGGTTTTTCGTTGCAATCTTTACGCCCTGACTATAAATGTTCACTTTTGTTGATGTTAATGGTTTACCGTTCTTCATAACTATAGATCCATCTAAACGGTAAACTTCAGCTGTTAAGCTTAAAAACATGTCATCTTTAATTAAATTGAATTCGCTTGGACTAACTTTGACTTTGACTTTCTTGTATTCAAATGAAGATATGTATATCGTTGTATTCGGTAGATTCTTCACTATAGCTGATCCAGAACTATCTATAGCTACATCTATTAATGAATCTCCGATAGTAAGTGTTAGTTTGCCTCCATCTAAAGGTATCTTCTCACCATCTAGTACCTGTAGTCTTAAATCGAGTATTCCGCTCGCTACTACACCGAATATCTCCGTATCTCTATCTATGTTTAATTCTCCTTCACCAACCTTAAATCCATAGTAGAATGTCTTGAAAGAGCATTTTGTTAAAGGCATATTTCTGAAAATAGCTATACCTGAAGAATTCGTTATACTTGATACTTTTGATCGCTTAACATAGAGTTCAAGTAAAACTTCCGGAATAGCTGATTCAGAATCCTTATCATATATCCTCACATATACATCCCTTACTGATAATTTCAATACGTACTCTTCTCCAGTTTTTCTAGGAGAAATATTCTGGCTAGCCACCTCTACGTCCATCACGTATCCTTTTAAGATGTATGGTATTGTGAGAAGTTCACCTATGTCTACTCTTCCCGAAGCACCTATTTCTAGTGAAGCATACTTATCACCATTCTGTAAATAGATTTCTAGATAGCTGGAAGCTGGTTTATCATTTAGGTTAACTGTGAATAATGTAATGTTGACTCCTCTAAGAACATGGATTACAGTTTCATCGTCCTGTGTAATATCTATGCTGGATTCTGAGACAACTGTATTGTCGAAGTATAGTTTTAACTGGTATCCGGAGGAGCTTGGAATATCTTTAAGCTCAACGTAGCCTCTCGTAAAGTTAAAGTTAATCGTTAATGTATTTTTCTTCAATTCTCCTATGAGGTATCTTGTAATCGTCTCGTTTACAAGCCTACTTCCATCCAGCTTTATCTTTACATCGTATAAGTTTGCCTTAATTTTTCCTTCAGCTGTGGTCTCATCTATTTTGTACTTACTTGAAGAGTAGATTGGTATATCTGCGAGTTTTATAGTTAATTCAAATTCTCCTAGAGGGACATAGCCAAATCTGAGTATGCCTTCTCTAGTGGAACTACTTGCAACTAGTTTTCCAGCTTTACGTATTTCTCCTATGAGGTCTGCACCGAAACCAGAGGCGATTCTCTCTTCATCATAATCATAGACGGTTAAGTTGAACTGGACAACGTTAGCTTTTATAAAGAGGTCTAGATCTCTATACTGAACCCTAAACTTTTCTTCAGAAACATATACGACATGTTCTCCAAGCTTAGCTACTAGATAGTATTCTCCTTCTGGAACAAGCTTGATTATAGAATAACCCGTAGCGTTGGATATATTTTTGAAGATAGGTTCTACTTGAATGTTCTCTGTAACGCCTGCAACTATTCCTGCTACAGGTCTATTCTTAATATCAGTTATCTCAACATTCACTCTAAATAATGGTAGCTTTATGATGATTTCCTTATTCGCTCCGGAACATTCATATGTATCTGCATAGAATCTATTAGCATAAGATATGTTTACTCTGTAATCTGCATAATTCTTCAATCCAAGTGGGATGTATGAAAAACTTATCTTTCCATTACTATCCGTTTTCCCGGCAAACGTTATTGTTTTATTTTCTTCATGCGTTATTATCACATCCACTCCCGGGACCGGGTCTCTTCCATAATTATCGGTAACTATGTGAATCCAGGAACTTAAAACATAAGCAGGATCTAATAGAATTTCTTCCTGATCCTCTACATCTCCAGTGAATTTTATCTCACCTTCTCCAACTTTAAATCCACTAGGATACTCGATAACATAACCGTAACTTTTATCTTTAAGGATGCTGAATTTTACCTTTCCATAAGTATTCGTTGTACCTACAAGTATTTGGCTTGGATCTGTTGTATTGTAAAGCTTAACTTTTGCATTTGGAAGAGGTTTGTCGTCTATAGTTTTTACGACAAGTGTTACAGATACTGTACTTGATTGGCTAAAAGCTATAGGAATGAAATTTACAATTAGGAAAACGATAGATAATGCAACCAGTGAGAGAAGTATTTTACTATTTATCTCCATAAGCCTATTAGAATACTTAACGTGGTAGAATATATTTATGAGTTTTCCGATTAAATTCGAATAGGGGGGTATGAAGGTTTATAGTGGTGAGATTGATTTAAAGACTCGTGGAGAAGGAGATATAATAGATTTAAGCAATCAGATAGTTGAACATGTTAAGAAGTCTGGTGTGAGGAATGGGTTGGTGAGTGTTTTTGCTGTAGGATCTACTGTTGCTCTGACAACTATGGAGTATGAATCTGGGTTGAAGAAAGATCTCATAGATGCTTTAGAGAGGATTGCTCCGAGAGATTCCGAGTACCAACACCATCTTAGATGGGGGGATTATAATGGGCATAGTCATGTTAGAGCTTCAATAGTAGGACCCAGCCTCACGATACCGTTAATAAATGGAGAAGTAATTCTAGGTACCTGGCAGCAAGTAGTTCTCTTAGAACTTGATATTAGACCAAGATCTAGAAAAGTAATCGTTACAGTTATGGGGGATTAGACTGTTTCTCCACTATGGTTTCTAGAGTCCACCGAATAGCGTTAATTATCTCTCTAAGCCTATACTCTTCTCTGAAATTCCTAACAATTATCTCTTTCACTCTATCACCATCCTGTACAATCATATACGTTAATTCTTGACCTGGAGGTAGCTTACCTTTCTCTACTCTCTCTAAATCCATTTTATTCATAGCTTCAAGAACTTTCTTTACTAGGAACGATGAGAATGGCTTCATGTCTACTTTCACATTTATCGATGGGTTAACTATGAATCTTATCTCATTTGGCGAGATTAAGACTGTTGCAAGTGTTTCACCTGTTCTAGATTTTAATATCCTCGCTCTACCCAACTCTACTTCCGGAGTAAACTGTATTGGTTCTATCTTAACTGGAGGTACAGTTTCTTTAACGGTCTCCTTAGGTTCTTGAGTTATCGCTGGTTTTTTGAAACTCTTTTCAACAAGTTGTTCATCTACAACTTCAACTATCTGTTTCAGTAATGCGAGTTCTTTCTCCAGCTCTGCTATTCTCTGCTCAAGGTATTCTTTAACTTCAGCCAGACTTTTAACCTTCTCTCTATCTTCTGAAGACATTGCTTAAGCCTCCTTCACGTCGTAGCTGTTTCCGTTATCTTCTTCAATTGAGATCTGTACATTTGGATTAATTCTGAGATTGTTGTAGCATCTTCTGGAGATTTATCAAATCTATATCTACCCGTGAATCTCGGGAATCTGATAGCTAGTCCCGAATCTTCTTTTATCTTACCCCATGCCGCACGATGTATAGGGCTAAGCGTTATTTCAGCTCCTATAATCTCTAAGACTATTCTAGGTTCGAACCATACGTCCGCCTCCATGCCTGTCTCAACTCTTGGATGCTTATGTGGTATCTTATACTGTTCAAGAATTGTTGGAAGTTTTTCTAGATCTTCGTCTGTGAATCCGCTTCCAACTTTACAGACTGATTGGAATATATCTTTCTCTGGATCATATGCGGCCATGAGGAGAGCACCGTACTTACCACTTCTTCTACCCCTACCATGGAATGCTCCAACCACCACTAGATCTACTGTATCTATCATCTCGCTCTTGTAATCTCTCTTATATTTAATCCAAAGCCATCCTCTAGCACCTGCACGGTACACGGCTTCTCTACTGATATTCTTAACTACGAGACCTTCACATCCAGCTTCTATAGCTTCATGGAAGAATTTCTCCAATTCAACTGGATTATCTGTAAAGATAGCTTTACTCAAATTAACTCTTTCATCCCTCTCTATTACTCCTTCAAGTATCTTCCTTCTCTCGTGGAGAGGTGTCTGAGTTAAATCCCTCCCATTTAGGTAGAGTATATCGAAGAAGTAGAGATTGATAGGATACTCTTTTACAGCTTTCTCTATATCGTGTTTTCTTTTTCTATGCATGAGTTCTTGGAAGGGTAGCATATCACCTGTATCTGGATCGATAGCTACTGCCTCACATTCTAGGATTGCTTCTTCAGCTTTCACATTTCTCCTAATAATTTCAACTACGTCTGGATACTGTGAAGTTATATTTTCTTGTCTCCTAGAAAATATGATTACTTCCTCCCCCTTCTTATGAATCTGCATACGCTCCCCATCATACTTGTATTCTGCTAGACATTGTCCACCCATCTTCTCCAATATTTCTTCTGCAGATGAGAGACGTTCTGCAAGCATAGGACGTATAGGTCTACCGATAGAGATCTTAATCCTCTTTATACCTTCCAAACCTTCTGTTGCAGCTATCTTTGCTACTAAACCTATATCTGAAGTTAGATTGTATGCTCTTTCGAATAATTCTCTTGTTTCTTTCCCCCCTCCGTAGAGTATTGATAGGGCGTCAAGTATTGTCATATCTGCTACACCTAGTCTAAGTTTTCCAGTAACTATTCTAAGAATGTACTTGGCTTCTTTAGGTGAAGCTGAAGATAGTAAGCCTACAAGTATCTGTACTTTCATATCCATCGCTCCTTCTCCAACTGTTTTAGCAATCTTCTCTAAAGCCTGGTAAACATCTAGTACTGTCAGCTCCCGTATGTGGAGTGTTATCTGACTCCTTTTCTGTAGTAATTTCTCTGCTGCAGCCCCTATGTCCCCTAACTTCGCATACTCATCTTTAACAATCTTCTCAGAAAGACCTGAAGCAAGTTTTAAAGCTCTTAAAGCTAGTTTATCTGCTACTCCAAGCTCCACACCCATGAATGGAGGATATATTTCTCCAATAGTTAGGTAGACCACTTTGTCTACTATTTCTGGAGGGCTCTTTCTAAGTAGATCTACAAGTAGATTCGTCATCTCAATTCTACTACTTATCGCCTCAATTTTCTCGTAATACTCTGCAAGCTGAGAGAACAACATCTCCAAGTAAAAATTAGAATGACATAGAATTAAACCTTTAAACAACCAGTTTTAGAAGTGTTTTCCAAACATCTTTCTAAAGAATACGTAGAACTTCTTCTAGATTAATCAATCTTAAGAATTTGATATATCTGGAAACGTTTATCTAGTAGGATTAAAAGGTGAATTGTGATGTACACTTCTGTGAAGAGTTTAATGAAAACTTATAGAGGTAGAGCCATCATCTATAATCTACGCAAATTAGAAGGAGTAAATATCGAAGAGAAGCCCTACTCGATCAGGATTTTAATCGAGAACTTACTGAGAAATTTTGATGGAAAAATCGTTACAGAAGATGATGTTAAAACAATAATAGATTGGAGAGATAATATTGGTAGAGAGATACCGTACTTCCCAAGTAGAGTCATCCTACAAGATTTCACCGGTGTACCAGCTCTTGTCGATCTAGCAAGTATGAGAGATGCTATGAAGAAGCTTGGAGGAAAACCTGAAACGGTTAATCCTCTGGTCCCAGTCCACCTAGTAGTAGACCATTCTATACAGGTAGACTTCCATGGAACAAAGTATGCTCTAGAGAAAAACATGAAGTTGGAGATAGAGAGGAATATGGAGAGATATGTTTTCTTAAGATGGGCTGAGAAAGCTTTCAAGAATCTTAAGATCATCCCGCCAGGTTCAGGGATAATACATCAGGTAAACTTAGAGTATCTGGCACAAGTAGTTTATCTATCTAAGTTTAATGGGAAACTCATAGCTTATCCAGAAACACTCATAGGGACCGATTCACATACAACCATGGTTTCATCTATAGGTGTCTTAGGTTGGGGTGTAGGTGGAATAGAGGCGGAAGCAGTCATGTTAGGTCAACCATACTATATCTCAATCCCAGAGGTTATTGGTGTTAAGCTTGAGGGAGAGTTGAGGAAAGATGTAACACCTGCAGACACAGTCTTAACGATAACAGAGATTCTTAGAAAAAAGAACCTGGTTGATAAGATAGTTGAGTTCACGGGTCCAGGTGTGAAGAAGCTTTCAGCATTTGATAGAGCTACAATCTCGAACATGTCTCCCGAGTATGGTCCGAGAACAGCCTTCTTCCCAGTAGATGACGAAACCATAAAGTATCTGGAGATAACTGGTAGAGATCCACGACACGTAAAATTTGTAAAAGATTATTGTAGGAAAGTTGGATTGTTTAGAGATGATGGTTCTTCAACACCTGAATATGTAGACATCATAACGATAGATCTTGGAGAAGTTGAGCCATGCATCGCAGGCCCACTTAACCCTGAAGATAGAATACCTCTAAGAGAAGTGAAGAAGAAATTCTATGAAATTCTTGAAGAATATCTTGAAGAACTAAAGAAGAAGGGTTTAAACATAGATCCAAGTATAAGGGTTCCCGTAGAGTTTGATGGTGTTAAAGTTGATCTAACACATGGTAGTGTAGTCATCGCTGCAGTTACTAGTTGTGTAAATACTTCTAATCCTATCAATATGATCGGCATGGGTCTACTCGTTAAGAAAGCTGTTGAAAGAGGTTTATCTGTCAAACCTTGGGTTAAAACCAGCTTCGCACCTGGAAGTAGAGTTGTCGTAAATTATCTCGAGAAGGCGGGGTTGCTCCAGTATCTAGAAGCTCTCAAATTCCACGTAGTAGGTTTCGGATGCACAACCTGTATAGGGAATAGTGGTCCACTTCCTGAAGAAATATCTAAAGCAATAAAAAATAATAATCTATACGCTGTAAGTATTCTTAGTGGTACGAGGAATTTCGCTGGAAGAATACATCCACTAACCAGGGGGAGCTTCCTGGCCTCACCTCTTCTAGTAGTTGCATACGCATTAGCTGGAAGAATAGATATAGACTTCGATAATGAGCCAATAGGTAAAGATCCTAACGGTATACCAGTCTACCTCAAAGACATTATGCCAACTATGGAAGAAGTAAGAGAAGTTGTTGAGAAAACAGTGAGCCCCGCAGACTTCAAGAAAACGTATAGCAAGATATATGATGGGGGAGAAGAGTGGAGAGCGATAAAAGTTGAGGAAAGCGTTCTATATCCATGGGATGAGAAATCAACGTATATTAAGAAATCACCATTCTTCGATGATATAACTTTAGATCCACCTCCACTTAAAGATATAAGAAATGCTAGACTACTCCTACTTCTTGGAGACCGTATAACTACAGATCACATATCTCCAGCTGGATCTATTCCAGTAGACAGTCTGGCAGGGAAATATCTTATGGAGAAGGGTGTTAAGCCAGATGAATTTAACACATATGGTGCTAGAAGAGGAAATCATGAAGTAATGATTAGAGGAACCTTCGATAACATAAGATTAAAAAACCTATTAACACCTGATAGAGAAGGTGGCTGGACAATACATTTCACAACAGGAGAGATTGTGAAAGTATATGAAGCTTCTAGAAGATATCTAGAAGAAGGAGTACCTTTACTAGTAATTGCTGGGAAACAGTACGGTGCAGGCAGTTCACGTGATTGGGCAGCTAAAGGACCATACTTACTAGGGGTGAAAGCAGTCATAGCAGAAAACTTTGAAAGTATACATAGAAGTAACCTGGTTGGTATGGGTGTACTCCCACTACAGTTTGAAGAAGGACAGAACTGGAGAAATCTAGGTTTAACTGGTAGAGAAGTCTTCGATATAGAAGGAATAGAAGAAGGACTATATCCACGTAAGAAACTCAGAGTTAGAGCAAGGAGAGATGATGGAACAGAGATTACGTTCAACGTTATCGCTAGACTCGACAACAACATAGAAGTAGAATACTACAAGCATGGAGGAATACTGAAATATGTTTTAAGAAAACTATACCAGAAAGCTTTACAGACAAGTAAACATTCATCCAGCTAGATACGGAGACCCGAACTAGTCTGTAGAGAATGTTGCACCAGAGTTACGTGGAGATGTAAAGATGAATCTAAAACCCTCTACACTCCGTAGTTTTTCAACTACATCATCAACATATTTCTTCTCCATGAATCCATAGACTGTAGGTCCCCATGAACTTTGACCAACACCTTTTACACCAGCTTTCTTCAAAACATCTACAGCACTCAAAGAATAGTATGAATACGTACCTCCTTGATGTTTCTGGAAGAATCTAGAAGTCTCTACATCAAGTTCTTCTACAGCCTCCGTAAACCCGTCAAAATCTCTATTTACTAGAGAAGGAATAAGCTTCATTAAAACTGTGTACGCTATATTTCTTGGATCTCCTTCTCTAGAAATATCTTCCATATATTTTTCTTCTATATCACCATAAACTCTGCTTGAAGTGTTTTCTGGAAGACCTAGAACTATAATCCATTCTTCTGGAAAATCTATTCTAAATAAGAGTGGGGGGATTTCGTTCTCAGAAGATTTCCCACCATCTACTACTAATCCACCTTTCTGGAATAGCCAGAACCCAGCACCAGACCTCCTACACCTCCTAAACAAATTTGCTAGTTCTTCTAGAGTGTAGTCTATACCATAGAGTTTCGTGGCGGCGTAAGCTATTGAGAAGATTGCCTGTGTTCCAGAACCTAATCCCACATGTCTGGGTATATATTCAATACATTCAATCTTTAGACCAGGTACTTCAAGTTTCTCAACGATGAATCTCACGAGATCGTCTATCCAACTAGGTCCATTAACTTGAATCTTCTCAGATTTATCCACTCTAATCTTGAGTGAAGGGTTCTTAACGTACAATCCTATAGATCCCCATCTACGACCAGATAGACCAACTGGGTCTATAAAGCCTAGATGAATTCTAGAACCTGTTTCAACAATTATATGATCCATCCTACAAGTCTTGACACCTACTTTGTTAAAATATTTTTGGTAGTATAGTTAATTTAATAATAACTCCTGATAAGTATGGTTTAGCATGGAGACACTTCCAAATATTCATGATGAGAAGCCTGATATCCCGATCCCTATAAATAAAGTCGGATTTAAAGACGTGTGGCTACCAATACTCAAAACCACTACAAACAATGGGGAACTCATATTATCTCCTAGATTCACAGTACTCGTAGATCTCAATCAAGATAGACGTGGCATACATGTATCGAGAATATATGAAGTAGTATCTAATGTGGTAGAAGAAGTAAGAGAGAAGAATGTGAAGCTGGATGATGTTTGTAGAGAAATTGCTAAAAGAATTTTATCAAGCCACCAATCTTCAAGTAGAGTTTACATAGAGGTAAAGTCTCCCACATTCTATAAGACAACTTCACCAATAACAAAATTAACATCTTATGAAAAATTCGATCTATATGTAAAGATTGAAGCTTGGAAGAATGATCTAGGAGAATTAGAGTTTTCGAAGACCATAGGGGTTGAAGTTAAAGGATTAAATACATGTCCATGTGCAAGAGAGGTCGTAAAAACTGTTTACAAGCCTCTAGACACAACTCATATGCAGAGAGTTAAAGTGAAATTCATGATAGAAATTCCAGAAAATTGTCAAATAGACTTCATAGACATACTTGAAATAGTTAAATCTTCATTCAGCTCTCCAATATACTCTCTACTCAAGAAGATAGATGAAGCTAAGGTAATCATAGAAGCATTGAACTCGCCTAAATTCATCGAAGATATTTTGAGAGAGATATTGAAGAAGGTTATTGAGAAGTGGTCTAACCTCTCATATAACTCAAAAATATACATTGAGGTTGAGAGTGAGGAGAGCATGCATCCATACAATTTAGTAGCTTCAACCAAGATAGATGTTGGATCTGTGAAGAGATTGTTGGGAAGAAGTTAAAGATGATATGGAGAGAATGGAAGAAAATATACCTAAAAATAGTTAGAGAATTCAACTACTCTGTAAGCGAAGATCTTAAAGCAGCCAAGATACTAAACAATCTGATACATGGTAAAGCATGTTCAATAAGATACTTAAAGAAGATTTTTGCAGATAAGAGTCTGATAGTTGTATTCGGTGCAGGACCATCACTTGAATTTGATTTAGAAGAGTTTTTAGAAGCAGGTATCTTAGAAATATCTGTTATAGTTGTTGTAGATGGTGCTTCACGTTTATTTTTAGAGAAGGGGTTGAGGGTGGATATTGTAGTAACTGATCTAGATGGTGGTGATGAAGTTTTGATAGATGTTTCTAGGAAATGCCGTGTAATGGTTGTACATGCTCATGGAGATAATATAGATAAAATTCTAAGCCTCGTCCCAAAAATATCTTGCAGAATACTTGGAACAACACAGTGTAAACCGTTTGGATACCTCTACAATTTCGGTGGATTTACAGATGGAGATAGAGCTGTATTCTTTTCAGACAACCTCCCACAGAAAGTAATAGTGTTGGCAGGAATGGATTTCGGCGAAGAAATAGGAAGATACTCGAAAAACATTAACGGGATAGATCAATCTAGATTAGAAATAAAGAAGAGAAAGCTTATGGTAGGCAAAAGGTTACTCGAACTCTATGCTTCTAGATCAAATAAGAAACTCTACAACGTGACTAGATTTGGAGAAGAGATAAAAGGATTTAGAAGAACATCTTTCAAAGAACTTGCTAAATTAATTTAAAAATGATTGAAAAATTTATCTCTAAGGTAAACTGCATTCTCAACGTGATCTGGTTATGAGTGAAAGATGTAGAATAGGGTTGATTGGGGGTTCAGGAATATATGATCCAGGTCTTCTAAGAAATGTGAAGAAGATTAAAGTCTACACTCCATACGGCTCTCCAAGTGCTCATGTAACCATAGGAGAATACATGGGTAGGATGATAGCATTCATACCTAGACATGGAGAAGGACATACAATACCACCTCACGCAATAAACTATAGAGCAAATATATGGGCGTTGAGGGAACTAGGTGTAGAGAGAGTACTAGCTCCAAGCGCAGTTGGAAGTCTTCAAGAAGATTATAAACCTGGAGACATAGTTTTACCGGACCAGTACATTGATAGAACTTGGGGTAGACCTGGAACATTCTATGATGGAGGCCAGGTAGCACATATAAGTATGGCTGACCCGTTCTGCCCAGAACTTACAGACATAGTTTATGATGTAGCGGTATCTCTCGGTATACCGATCCATAAAGGTGGAACATACGTCTGTATACAGGGGCCAAGATTCTCGACGAGAGCTGAATCAAGACTCTATAGAAGTTGGGGTGCACATATAATCGGCATGACTCTTGTACCAGAAGTAAATCTCGCTAGAGAAGTACGGATGTGCTATCTAACAATAGCTATGGTAACAGACTATGACGTATGGGCTGAGAAACCAGTTACTGCAGAAGAAGTAGTAAGAACCATGAGAGAGAATGTAGAGAAAGTTAGAAGACTGTTAGAGAAAGCTATACCAAAGATACCGGAGGAAAGAAGCTGTCAATGTAGTAAATACCTAGATGAGGCAATCATGTAACTGGTAAACCATGTTTTCAAGGAGACGTTTTAAATCTGGCCGATAGCTATAATCTAGGAAACATGATGCAATAAGAAAATCAAGCTAACCTCTAGGTCCCCTTAACGGAAATCTTAAATTCTCCTAAGAATATGCATCCATATAGATGATGTCTCGCCAAATTCAATAGCATACATTCTTTACTGGCTTAATTTGTTTATATCTAGATTGATTAAGGTAGATGGGGAAAGGTGGATATCATGGTCTTGGTAGGTAGATATGATCCTAGAAAAGTAGAAGAAGAAATCAGCCAATGGTGGAGAGAGAATAATATTATCAAGAAGGTTTTTGAGATGAATCATGGGGCTCCTGTCTACGCTTTCCTTGAAGGTCCTCCAACTGTAAATGGGTTTATGCATGTTGGTCATGCACGTGGAAGGGTCTACAAAGACATAATTTTAAGATACAATTCTATGAAGGGGTTTGATATTTGGAGGAGAGCTGGATGGGATTGTCTCGGACTTCCAACAGAGATCGAAGTTGAGAAGAAACTTGGATTTACATCAAAGAAAGACGTCGAAGCATACGGTTTAGATAAATTTGTTGAAGAAGCTAACAAGCTCGTAGACTACTACATTAAACATTGGAGAGAAGCTTCTGAGAAACTTGGACTCTGGCTTGACTACGATAATGCATATGAAACTAGGAAAGAAAGATACATAGAACACATATGGTGGTTTATTAAACAAGCATATGAGAAAGGAGATCTCGTAGAAAGCTTCAAAGTAGTACCATACTGTCCACGTTGTGAAACACCTCTAAGCAGTCATGAAGTAGCACAGGGATACGAAGAAGTTGAAGATCCATCTATCTACGTTAAGTTCCCAGTAGAAGGATCAAAGAACCTCTACATAATTATCTGGACGACGACTCCCTGGACACTAGCAGGGAACGAGGCCATAGCCGTAAACCCCGCTGAACAATACGTAAAATTAAAGGTAGATGAAGAAGAATGGATAGTAGCTGAAAAACTTCTACAAAAATTTGTTGAAGAAATAGGATTGACTAACTATGAGGTTGTGGATAGATTTAAGGGTTCGGCAATAGCTGGTCTAAGGTACCGTCACCCACTTCTAGAAAAAGTTCCAAAACACTATGAACATAATCCACCAGCCCATACAGTTATAACTGCAGATTTCGTTACAATGGAAGAAGGTACTGGATGTGTTCACACAGCTCCAGCCCATGGACCAGAAGATTATGAAGTCGGAGTCAAGCTCGGTCTCCCAATCTTCAATCCAGTCTCTACCTCTGGATACTTTACCAGTGAAGGTGGAGAATACGCAGAACTTTACTACACTGATGCTGGTAGAAAGATAATAGAATACTTGAGAGAGAAGAAGTTACTAATATGGGAGGGAAAAATACTCCACAATTATCCACATTGTTGGAGATGTGGTTCACCCTTAATATATCTCGCAAGCAGACAATGGTTTCTTAAAGTAGATAGAATCAAAGATATAATGATAAATGAGAATAAGAAGGTTTTATGGAAGCCGGCCTGGGCTGGGTATAGTAGATTTGGAGATTGGCTTATAAATGCTGAAGATTGGTGTATAAGTAGGACGAAAGTTTGGGGTACACCTCTACCAGTCTGGATATGTTCAAACTGTAGAGAGAAGAAAGTAGTTGGAAGCAAGAAGGAGCTCTTAGAAGCAGAAATAAAACCTCAGGAGATACGTCTCCTCAGACCATGGGTAGATCAAGTAATGTTTAAGTGTCCTAGATGTGGTGGATGGATGAAGAGAGAACAATTTGTTATGGATACATGGCTTGATTCCGGCATGGCTCATACTGCTAGCATTGACGCATTGTCAAACCCTAAATTATTCGATAAACTATTTCCATACGATTTCATAACAGAAGCAATAGACCAGACGCGTGGATGGTTTTACACTCTACTCTTTACTTCATGTCTACTGTATGGTAGAGCACCCTACAAACTCGTCCTAAACCAAGGACATGTAATGGATGCTGAAGGAAAGAAGATGAGTAAGAGTAGAGGGAACGTAATATGGGCTATAGAAGCTATGGATAGATTTGGTGTAGATCCTCTCCGACTCTACCTAGTATCTAAATCAGCTCCATGGGATAATATGAACTTTGTTCCAAAAGAAGTAGACCAGGTGCTACAAGAACTAAACATACTCTGGAACGTTTTCGTATTCGCTACAACATACTTTAAGCTAGACAAATTTAATCCAGAGCATATAACTGTAAACAATGTTAGAAAACATTTGAAGCTGGAAGATAGATGGATACTTTCAAGGATAAATAGTTTAACAAAGATTGTTACGAAACAGATAGAGCAGATGGAGATACATTCAGCCACAAGAGAGTTAAGAGAATTCATAGTTGAAGATCTAAGTAGACTTTACATAAGAGCTATTAGGAGGAGGGTTTGGATTGAAGAACAAACATGGGATAAATTAGCAGTATACGCAACCCTATACTATACTTTGAAGAAACTCTTACTCTTAATCGCTCCAATCACACCATACATCGCTGAAAAACTCTATCAAGAAATTAAGCTTCCAGAAGACTTAGAGAGCATACATATGAATAAGTGGCCTAGAGTAGATGAAGAATGGTTAGATGAAGAACTTGAAGACATGATGGAGACAGCTAGACAAACGCTCAGAGAAGCACTATCAGCTCGGCAGAAAGCAGGTAGAAAACTTAGAAGCCCTATCAAAACCCTTATACTTTCACCTAAAACATTCAGAGTGAAAAAGATACTAGAAAACTTTAAAGAATTTCTTAGATCACAACTCAATGTTCTCGAGATAAAGATACTTGATGTAGGAGAGAAGCATCCAGAAGTTAGATACGTGGTTAAACCTGTCTACAAACTCCTAGGTCCAAAGTATGGTGAGAAGCTGAAAGAAATAATTGAGAGATTGAATACGGTAGATGTAGAACTTATGAAAAATGAGATAGAAACATCAGGCTCTTACAGCATGGTGCTCAGCGATGGAACTACCGTAAGGATTGAGCAGAATGAAGTAGAATTTGAAGAAAAACTTCCAGACCATATACTTAAAGAAGATGGTAAATTCGCAGAAATCTATCTAGACCTTACAGAATCTAAAGAGTTGATAGCTTTATCTCTTGGAAGAGAAGTTATAAGAAGAATTCAGGTAATGAGGAAAGAAATGAACCTAAATATACTCGACTACATATCGACAACCATCTCCACTCCAGATGAAGAATGGTATAGATACCTAGAGATGGTGAAAGAGATGATAAAAGAAGAAACGAGATCATCACATCTAGAATTAAAGATAGGAGGAGAAGTTGAAGGATACGTAAAGGAGTGGGATATTGAAGGAGACATCTTGAAGATAGGTGTGAGGAAAGTCTAATGTCTTTACACTTTCTAGTAAAGACTGCTTTTAAAGATCTTAATGAAGACCACTTCAAGATACTAGAGATACTGGTAGAGAATCTTGAGAAATTCGAAGTCATCCCAATAGAGTTTATAACCGAACACTCAAATTTCGATAAATCTAGTGTAGAGAAACTATTGAGAAAACTTAACTTATATAAACTTGTATGGGCACCGAAAGGTAAGACTAGAGGATACGTACTAAACTATAACGGGCTAGACTTCCTAGCATTGAAAAAACTTGTTGATAAAAATATTCTAGAAGGTTTAGGAAAACCTATAGGTGTTGGGAAAGAAGCAGACGTATATGAGGGTTTTACACCTAGTGGTGAAGAATGTGCAATAAAATTTTTTAGAATAGGTAGAACTAGTTTTAGAAGTTATGGCAAAAGAAGATCTACACTTACATCCATCCACTCTTACCTACATGCTTCAATAGAAGCGGCAAGATTTGAATTTCAAGCATTAAAGATTCTCTATCCACGTGGAGTAGCTGTACCAGAACCAATTGCCAGAGAGAAACATATAGTTGTAACAAAGATTTTTAGAGGGATAGAAATACCTTCAGCACAATACATAAACAACCCAGAGAAAGTACTAAAAGAGATAATTCTAAATATTTGGAAAGCTTATGAAGCAAATGTTGTTCACAGCGATTTAAGCGTCTACAACATTCTCATAACACCTACAGAAGATATACTAATTATAGATTGGCCTCAATGGGTTGAACGTAGCCACCCAATGGCATTCACATATTTGAAGAGAGATCTCAAAAACCTGTTACGATATTTTTCGAAGAAGTGGAAGATTAGAGAATTATCAGAAGAATGTAGAGAGATTATCGAGAAGATTCTAAAAGAAATCCTTAATATAGACGAATACCATAATTTTCTAAAAGGTGTATTTCAATGACCCCTTTAATGATGCTTGGAATGATTCTAAGCATACTAGGCGTAGCGATGATTTTTGGATTAATCGTATACTATGTATCTCTGCCTCTAGATAATCCTATCAGGGTTTTTCTAGATATGGCGGATATGGGTTTACCATACTTACTATACTTCGTAATAATTGGAGCGATTCTAAGTGCTGTTGGATTATTGTTATACATAAGAGGTGTTAAGACAGGTATAATGGTTACAGCAGGAACATCATACACATCTTCAAGAATAACTACGAGAACACCTCCTCTAAGCAAACCAGTTACAACACCGCCAAAGAAGATGGTGAAGAGAATTGAGAAGACACCTAGCGTAGTTGAAGAAATTGAAAAAGAAATTGAAGAAATACTTGAAGTAGAAGAAAAACCTCCTACACCACCTCCTGTAGAAGAAAAGAAGCCTGCTATAGAGATTGTTTCAAAAGCCTCAGATATGGTTTGTCCACATTGTGGGAAACTTAACCCTCTAGGATCTAGGAAATGTAAAGCATGCGGTCAACAAATGTTCACTCCAGAAGAACCAAGTATGTCGTGCCCAGTGTGTAATGCACCTTTATCTCTAAGCCAGAATATAGCTGGAGATCTCTATGTATGCGGTATATGTTTCTCTGAATTAAAAATTCCTCCAGAAATACAGAAAACGCTAAATTTAAAATAGGTCACCACCTTAATTAACAACTCTCTACAGTAAGAGTTATTTGATACTTTAACGAGATACTCCTTAAATGTGAAGTTCAATAATAACTTAGAAAAAATAACGAAACATTTAAAACTATCTAGAAGCAATATCTTTTAGAGAATTCTTTAAACATAGGTGTCAAGCATGGAGGCAGGAAAGAAACCTCTCACACTAATACAGAAATACTTGAATAGAAATATTAGAGTTATGTTGAAAAACGATTTAGTATACGAGGGAATAGTAGTTGAATGCGATAACTACATGAACTTAGTAATTGATAAAGCGGTAGAATACCAAGACAATAATAAGAAAGCGATGTATCCGAGAATACTGATACGTGGAAACAACATAATGTACATACAATTATCTCCAGAATCAACTTAACCTTCCACCAAGAATAAACACTACACAAGATCCATTAACTACACTACCAATAAGCCTCAGCCCTAATCCTAATAATTTAGAATGGTGTAGTAAGCTCTAAAACTGCCTCTACATCTTACCAGATTTCCAGTTTTGCTAGGTTCACGGAACCATATAGTGCTTGACTGTTTCCACCGTTTCTACTTAGAGTTAAGTATAGTATAGTTTTAATAGAACGTCTCCTCAGAATTGTTTGGTTTATAAGAGATGTGGAAATCACAGATAGTAGTAGAAAGATTGGATAGGACTCCAGTAGCTCAACAACAAACAGAGTTCGTTGAGAGAAAAGGTTTAGGTCACCCTGATTACATTATAGACTCTTTCTGTGAAGCATCGAGCAGAGCGCTCTCTAGATACTATAAAGAGAGGTATGGTATGATACTACACCACAACCTAGATAAAGGATTACTAGTTGGGGGAAGCTCTAGAGTCTGGTTTGGCGGAGGGGTTGTCGAAGTACCTATATACATAGTTATAGCTGGAAGAGCTACGATAAAAGTTGGAGACGAAGAAATCCCCTACAAAGAGTTGATAATGGAAGAATTAGAAAGATTCGTTAAAGAAAATTTTAGATTCCTAAATCTAGATGAACATATGATTATTGATACGAAGATTAGACCTGGAAGTGTTGATTTAAGAACTATAGTTGAATCTACTGGAAGCGCACCACTAGCGAACGATACATCTTTCGGTATTGGGTATGCTCCACTCTCACCTTTAGAAAAAGTAGTATTCGAGATAGAACGTATGATAAACTCTAAGGAGTTTAAGAGTAGAGTTCCAGAGAGTGGTGAAGATTGTAAAGTCATGGGTCTAAGAATACAGAAAAAATACTACATAACGGTAGCCGATAGTCTAATAGCTCCATTAACGCCAAGCCTGGAACACTACTTATCAGTTAAGGAAAAGATTAGAGAAGAAGTAGAGAAGCTAGCCTACGATATACTTTCAAGAGAAGTTGAAGATGTAGAAGTTAATGTTCAGGTTAATACTGCTGATCTACCAGAGAAAGGTGTAGTTTATTTAACTGTTACAGGTACTTCAGCTGAGAGCGGTGACGATGGAAATACTGGTAGAGGCAATAGAGTGAATGGTCTCATAACACCGAATAGACAGATGTCTCTAGAAGCAACAGCTGGAAAAAATGCTAGATCACATGTAGGGAAGATATACAATCTAGTAGCAAAAATCATAGCGGAGAAGATATACCAAGAAGTTGGAGGTATCAAGGAGATCTATGTCCGACTCTTAAGCCAGATAGGTAGACCGATAAATAGACCTTTAGCAGTATCTCTACAGTACATTCCAGAAGATAATATAGATGAAAGAAAAGTCTTAAGTGAAGCAATTGAAATTGTGAAAGAAGAACTCGACAATATAACAAAGCTAGAAGACCTTGTTCTCCACAACAAAGTGACACTCTTCTAAAATGTAAATAATCCTAAACCCTTAGCTTTCTTCAAAATTTCTAAACATTTTTTAGGTGATATACATTTGAATTCTACACCGTAAAGTGTAAGTTTTCTTGTTGCAGATTTCTGTATGCTTGGTGCAACGATTATCGCTCTTGGACGGACACCCAACTCTCTCTCAACACTCTCAACATAATGTACAAGTTGACGAATATCTTCACTAGTAACATTCTTCCTCTTTATCTCGATAACTGTTAGCCTTCCAGAAGAATCAACACCAAAGATGTCTATGAAGCCTGAGGGATGTATCTTTCTCTCATCTTCTATGGGTTTGAAGCCTTCCTCGATAAGAGATGGAGACAATAATATCGCTTTCTTCATATCTTCTTCAGTTGCATACATCTGGAATTCAGCTTCATCTCTCAACTTAAATGAAGAATAATGATATACTTCAAGAAATTTTACAGTAAGTATCTCCGCAGGCCTGGTTCTTCTTGCTTCAATGATTAGTTTACCTTCAACGATTTTTACATCTATTTTTGAGTTGGGTGGTTGCCAATTAACAGGTTCATAACCAGTTGGACGGTGTACGAGAATACTGTGATCCGACTTTATTATCAACATTCTTTCACCTAATCCTAAAGTAGATGAAGCCCTACCTTCATAGTAAACTTCGAATAACCCAATAACAATTATAAGCTCTCTCTTAAGTAGAGATTCTTTAAGTTTTCCGGCAATTTCAATTATGTCTAATGAATCACTCATGTCGGATCAAACACCCTTAAGAAAAAATAAGTAAGAAATATATCTTTAAATCTCTTGAGAATCTTATAAATTTTTCTTATTCTTTAAAAATTATCGGTTAAATAGCGGAAGTTGATACTTTCTATTAGAAGAGGAATCTATATCCTCTTACGTTAATCTTTGACCTAGTCTAGGTTTCAGTTTGTCTTACTGATAGTTCTAGAGGTGAGTTTGGAGGTGATGTTTAATGAAGTCTCACTCAATAGAGAGAGCACTGTACTTAAAATCCTTATTGGACTCCGTTTACTATGGTGCAAGCTCACCGTTCATACCGATTTATGCGGTACATCTGGGAGCCACCATACTCCAGATAAGTTTTCTCTTCGCTCTCTCCAACTTTACCTTAAACTTATCCCAGATCTTGTGGGGTTATCTTAGTGATAAGTTCAGGAAGAGAATCTTATTCATTATTCTCGGCAACATAATATCATCAATGCTTTTTATCCCGATTCTATTAACAAATTCTCCAGAGATCTTTATAGTTCTCGTTATAGCCCAGTCTATAGCTAACTCTATGACTATACCTACATTCATAGCTTACTCTACAGAGGTAGTAGATGAGAAGAAGTGGCGTAGATTTTCTAGTAGAGTGAATTCACTTACATATATCGGCTGGGTTATGGCTACATTAACCGTCGGGCTATCTTCCCATATCGGTTTCAACGGATTCGAAGTAGGATTTAAGCTAGCATTATTCTGTGGATTAATGAGCGGATTAATCATTGCATTATGCTGTGGTAGAGAACAGAGAAAAGTACAGAAGATTAACAATTATAAACATTCTCTAATATTATTAGGAGTAAAGAAGAATAACGGCTTCATTCATTTTATCTTCATATCTTCTAGTTTCTGTGTATTTATGTCTCTAGCTTGGCCTCTGTTTACAATAACTCAGACAGAAATTGCTTCACTCTCACTCTTTGAGATAAGTTTGCTAGATGCTGTTTCAGGTATCTCTGGAGCACTTTCCCTATCTATACTGGAGAGATGGTTGTGTAGAGTAAGTTTATGGAGGCTTTTAACGTTCAGCAGTACTTCTTTAACGCTTCTACCATTATTCTATGCCTTAACTCCCGAATTCTCAATACTATTCTTGATACATTTAACCACTGGAATTTCAAGTGCATTATACGATTCTTCAATTCTCTCATACATAATGGAGAATACACCAATAGAAGAAAAAGGATTCTACACAGCATTATATAATTTCTCTACGGGTTCAGCATTCCTAGTAGGACCATTCGTAGGAGGATTATTACTAGAACACTTAACATCCATACTACCACTAGCTGAAGCTATAGTATACGTATACATTATTTCAGCAGCTGGAAGACTACTAACAGGACTACTATACCTCACATTTAATTTTAATTAGTTTTTGAACTCATCTGAAAACTATTTAAGTCTTCTTCTTTATACTTTTTTCATGGGGTTTAGGGAGCTTAGTGATGAAGAATGGGAGCTTATCTTCTGTAGACCTATCCCTAAGCCTTCCATGACCTCTATGCTTAGGCTTAACCATGCCTCTAAGACCCTTACGTCCAACAGCCTCGTACGCCTCATCTACCTCAACACCGCCCCTTAGTTTTAAGCTGTTGAAAGTATGCTTCAAGACATTCTCGGAAGAGTCTTATAACCCTATCAACAGTCTTCCTACTCCTACCAACCTCCCTAGATACTGCTAACACGCTTAAGCCAAGCTTATAGTAAAGGTATGCTATAGTTAATGCTTCGCTAGGGCTAAGCCTAGTCTTCGCGAATACGGTTCCGCTAAGATCGTGGAACCGCCTCCCACAGCCCTTACATAGATATCGTTGAACGTAAAGCCTCCTAGTAGGCCTACCATTCCCAACAGCAATGAAGCCGCAGTAAGGACACTTCACGCCCTTAGACCGCCTACACCTACGGATAAGCTCAACAACATCAACATAACTAATAGTTAAAGATAAACGTACACCCCCAACCATACATAAACATCAGAAGAAGAAGTAAATAACCTATCATTCACTAAGAAGGCAAGAGCGTAATTCTTTTATTTCTTCTTTAATGAATGGATCTCTAGAGATTATTCATGAATCTGGAAATCTCTTTGCAGAAATAAACTTTCATAAATTACAATGATGTTTATTTTCAGATTTCGTCACGCTTTTCTCTATTTTAAAGTAGTTAAAGTAATATTTTAGGCTCAGAGAATAATATAATGGGGCCCGTAGCTCAGCATGGATTAGAGCATCGGCCTCCTAATTTATATAGAAGATAGCCGGTGGTCGGGGGTTCGAGTCCCTCGCGGGCCCGTTATTATGTAGTGGGTGTGGGTAGACTAAAAATAAAAAATATGGTGGGGTTGTGGGGGCATGTTACAGTAGTCCACGTTTTTTGAGATATTCTTCGAGTCTTTTCTGTTTTCTCTGGATAGTGAATCCGATGTGTTGATAGAACCTTAATACGTCTGACATTCTAACACAAATACGGTATACATCCTTCTTTGTAGTAAATGTCTTCCCATTTCTTCTGTCGAAGATCGTGGTCCCTTTTTTCTTACATATCTTTGGTTC
>JALNLN010000002.1 GCA_023267855.1 Candidatus Geocrenenecus dongiae
TAGAAGAGTAAAACTCAAATAATCTTTAGCATAATATATAATCAGCGGCCGTCGTCTAGTCTGGAAGGACACTGGCCTTCCGAGAATAAAAATACGGAGAAAGCCAGTGGTCCCGGGTTCAAATCCCGGCGGCCGCAATTAATACTTCTTATTCTTTTCTTATTTAGAGAATGGGTCTTAGAAAAGCCTTATAAAACCTTTATTCGATATTAACTTTAGTGTTCTCTGTAATGTTTGAAAATTTCCTGGAATTGATAAAACGTCTTAGAGAATTAGTGAACAGCTATAGGGTTGATTTAGAGAAGAGTGAAGCATTAACACGTTACTGTCTTGTTGATCCATTTCTCAGGGTTTGGGGATGGAATCCAGAGGACCCCTCCCAGGTTAGATCCGAATTTACAACAGAAGTAGGTAGACCGGATTATGCATTACTCTTCGATAACAAGCCTGTAATTTATGTTGGTGTTAAAGCTTTAGGAAAGCAGGAGAAGATTGAGCAATACATTAACTATTGCATAACTACTGGGGTACCGTACTTTATTACAACGGATGGGGTGAGGTGGGAGGTCTACGATACGCACATCCCCAAGCCTCTTCCCGAGAAGAAAATAACAGAGTGGGATATAATTAATGATGATCCCGCTGAAGTAATTAGAAAAGCATTTGTAATCTGGAGGCTTAATAGACGAATGCTTGAAGCAGTCACTCCATTAACTCTACGATATAACAGAACAATTGCGGAAGAAATTAAAACAGAAGGAATACCACTAGTGAAAGTAGAAGTCAAGTCGAGAGAGAAACCCCCCTACACAAAGCTAGTCTTCCCAGATGGAAAATCATACAATATTAAACATTGGAGGGATATTTTTGTGGCCACAGTTTCATGGCTTATAGATTCTGGGAAGATCTCTAAGAAAGACATGCCCATAAGACCTGAGAGAGGTAGAGTGAGATACATGGTGAATGATAAGCCGGTGCATGAAGATGGCTCCAAATTTAGAGATCCTAAAAGAATTGGAGAATATTACGTGGAGACGAATATAAGTAGTAGACGTGCGATCAAATGGGCAATCATGCTACTTAATAGATTTGGAGTAAATCCTTCTAAAATTATTCTCCAAACCTGAATTCAAGATTTCTAGTATGAATTATATCAAAGGCTTGGAGAAATAAATCTACTGGAAGTGGAGGTTCATGTATATCTTCGCTTTAGAATGAGGTTCCAAGATACAAATCTTGGCTATCGCAAATATTTTAGAAAATTTTCTAGCTACTCTTTAACAAAATCTAAATTTTCTAGTGTAGCAAGTAGGCTAAGTCTTAATTTAATTGTTTTAAGAAGACATAGTTTAAATGTTTGTGTGAGGTTATGTTTTCTTGAGTATGGTTATTCAGACTTCTCTTAGAGATTTTGCTAAGATTGGTGTTTTATTGATTGGTATCTCTCTTTTGGTTATTGCTGTTGTCGTTGTCCACTTTTATGTATTCTATTTCACTAAGATTACTAGTTCAACTATTGTTGAGAGACCTTTCACAGCGTACTGTAGTATGAGTAAGGCAGTGGTTATCTCAGCTAATAGAGATCTAGAAGAAGTAACCGTACTTGACAACCGTTCAATAGAAGTATGTAGATTTAAGAATATCCAAAAGAATTCTCAAGAAGTATGCATGGTTGAAGATTATGGAATCTATATAGTCAAATACGGAGATTTCAAAAATGTTGTAGAATGTTATAAGCCAGCAACAGTAATTATATCCGGCAGACCAGAAGAAGTAGACTAAATAGTTCTACATTCTACAGCTCAGGAATAGTGTAGGGAATGGTTAAATATATCGTATTCGATATCGAATACGATACCAATGATGGGTCGAAGAAAATCTCTTAGCATAGGTGGAGTTCATACTAGATTTATGGCAACTGTTCCAAGAGGTCTCTTAAGATACTATATCTTGGAACTGTTAAGTGGAAGCCCCATGTCTGGTTCAGAGATTATGGACACCATAGAAAGAGAAAGTGGAGGTTTATGGAGGCCTAGTCCTGGATCCATATATCCACTGCTCGAATGGCTTAGAGAACGTGGATACATTAAAGAAGTAAAAACAAATGAAGTTGGAGTAAAAAAGTATGTTTTAACAGAGAGAGGAGAAGAATTTCTTAAATGGCATAGAGAAGTAAAGAATTTCTTGAAGAAGTCTTGTAAATTCTTCACTCCATACTTTCTAGAATTGAAGCATAGTGGTCTAGAAGATTATGGATTTTCTGAGTTGAAGAATTCTATTAGGAATTTTATGGAGAGGCTTGTGGAAGTTGAGATTCTAATTACCCGAAATCCTTCAAAAGAAGCTGTAAACATGTTTACCACGATTTTAAACGAAGCTTCCATGAAACTTGAAGATTTGAAGAAATCTATAGAAGGTGGGAGCAGTGGTTGATGTTATAGTTGTAGAGAACTTGACAAAGATCTTCAACAAGAATATTGTTGCCGTAGATCACGTTAGCTTTACTGTTAGAGAAGGAGAGATATTTGGCTTTCTAGGACCTAACGGTGCTGGAAAAACAACAACAATAAACATGTTAACAACAGTTCTCAAACCTACAAGTGGTACAGCGTATGTTATGGGTTACGATATAGTTAAGCAGGCAGACATGGTTAGAAGGGTTATAGGTGTTGTTCCACAGGAGTATACTGCAGATGAAGATCTGACAGGATACGAGAACCTTATCTTATGTGGAGATCTATACGGTCTACCTAGAGAGATCTCGAAGAAGAGAGCTTTAGAATTACTTGAATTAATGGAGTTGACGAAGTTTAAGGATAAGAAAGTTGAAACTTATTCAGGCGGAATGAGGAGAAGGCTTGAACTTGCATGTGGTTTAATAAATAGACCCAAAATACTCTTCCTAGATGAACCGACACTCGGGCTAGATGTTCAAACGAGAATGGCTATCTGGGATTACATAAAGAAGCTTAGAGAAGAATACTTTATGACAATCTTCATGACGACGCACTACATGGAGGAAGCCGACAACCTCTGCGATCGGATAGCAATAATAGATCATGGAAAGATAATAGTTACAGGAACCCCTTCCGAATTAAAGAATAGTGTTGGAAGCGATGTTATAGAATTAACTTTAAGAGAGATTGAAGATGTATCTGAGAGATTATTGAGGATAGAGTATGTGAAGAATGTGGTGAGAAAGGAGAATGTATACGTGATCCAGGTTGAAGATGGTGAAGTAGCCGTGCCAGTGATAATCGAAGTTCTGAAGAATCATGGATACGGTGTTGTAAAACTTTCCCTACGTAAACCATCTCTAGATGAAGTCTACTTAATGTATACTGGTAGGAGTATGAGAGATATAGAGGAGAGTAGGGAGTCTGCGATCGTTCAGAGGATTATGATGAGAAGGGCGAGGAGATGAGCATGGAGATCTATAAACCAAGCTTGAGAACATCTCTTCAAGGTATGTGGGCATTAACTAGAAGAGAATTAAAGAAGTGGATGAATGAGCCCATAGTGTTATTCATCTCAGTAATACAACCATTGATGTGGATGCTTCTTTTCGGTAAATCTATGAACATAACGGCTGTTTTCTCTCCAAGAGTATTAGCAGACCTAACAATTCCAGATATAACTATACCTGGAGATTATGTATCTCCTCCCGCAGATGGTTTATTAACTATACCTGGATCTGTAATTGCACAGTATCTTAGAGAAGTATTGTATGAATTGGGTGGGAGAGCTGTAGAGAGTGTTTTCGGGGTTCAGGACTACTTTAGCTATCTAGCAATAGGCATGATATCCATGATAACTATCTTCACATCTACTTTCAGCGGGCTTTCAATAGTTTGGGATAGAAGACTTGGGTTCCTATACAAAGTCTTAAGCACACCTGTCTCTAGATCTGCTATAATCTTCTCGAAAGTCTTAAATGCAGCACTCAGATCCATGTTCCAGTCAACGATAATACTGATGATAGCTGTTGTTATAGGTGTAAAGCTAAACCCATCTTTCAATTTATTAAACTTGGCTGGAATCTATCTAGCTGTCTTCTTATTCTCTGTAGGATTATCTTCTCTATTTTTAGCAGTTGCTTTAAGATCAACTAGACATGAAACACAAATGGCTGTAGTAAACTTAGTAAATATGCCTCTAATGTTTACAAGTAATGCTTTCTTCCCAGTAACTCTCATGCCTGAATGGCTTAAACCATTGGCTCAAGTAAATCCTGTAAGCTATGTGACAGATGCTCTCCGCCAACTCACAATATACAGTACAGATCTACAAATCCTTTTGATAGACTTCACGTATCTAACTATCTTCGCAGTAGTGTTGTCTACGATAGGGGTGCTACTCTCATGGAAGTACTTAACAAAGTAGAGATACAGAATCCCTGAGATACTTATATCAATCCTTTTCTAAGTTCTTATTGGGATGAAGATCTTTAAAGATGAGGAGAAGCTTTCTCCAGAATATGTACCTCCAAACCTACCTCACCGTGAAAAAGAACTAGAACTTTTGATGACTTTCTTTAGTAGTGTTATTTCTGGTTCTCCATCTATATCTACACGTGTATTAGTTTCTGGTTCTGTTGGAACTGGTAAGAGTGCTCTAGTTAAGTTATTTGGTCAGAAAGCTTGTTATGAAGCATCTAAGAAAGGTATTGATTTAAGATTTCTCTACGTAAACTGTAGGATAAGTAAGACGACGTTCCTGGTTCTTAGGAAACTTGTAGAACAACTGAAAGCTAGACTTCCAGAGAGAGGTTTATCGGATGAAGAATTATTGCACAAACTTCTAGACTACATAGAGTACAAGGGGCTTTACGTTATAATAGCTTTAGACGAAGTAGAAATGCTTCTTAGAGAAGAAGGTGGAGAGCCAATCTACTTATTTACGAGAGTTGGAGAAGAGAGATTAAAAATACCGAGAATCTCGATGATATTCATATTTAGGAACCTGGAAGTTCTCGATACATTAGATGAGAGTACTAGGAGTAGCCTTCTCGGAAACATAATCCATCTTAAAGAATATGGTTACAAAGAACTGTACGACATCATTAAGTATAGAGCAAGTCTAGCCTTCCATCCAGATGTATTGATGGACGATGTAATACAGATGATTGCGGAGATAGCGAGTGAGAGGGGAGATGCGAGATACGCATTGGATATACTCTGGAGAGCTGGAAAGTATGCTGAAGTTGATAGAGTTATGAAGGTTACTCCAGAACATGTTAGGAAAGCTGTAGCAAGCGTTTACCCAACAATTAGGAGAGAACATCTAGAGTATCTTGAACTACACTCTAAACTCATACTTCTAGCTCTAGCTAGATCTCTTGAAGCCGAGAAAACAGCTTACATTACATCAAGTGTACTCAACGAGTACTACAGAATGGTCTGTGAAGAATATGATGTTGAGCCCAGATCTTATACGAGTTTCTGGGAGGCTCTCCAGAGACTAGACGATCTAGGAATAATTAAGATAAAGGTTGTAAGTGAAGGTGCAAGAGGCAGGAAATCACATATATCTCTACTTGGAATTCCAACTTCAATACTTATCAAAGAACTTGAACCACTACTCCCAAAAAAGAGTTCTAAATCAACGTAGAAGTAGTTTTCAAATAAGCATTAGGTCAAGTTCTCTTGGAAGTCTTCTTGACACTCTTCTTAACACCTTCCACCTCTACAACTGCTTCTTTCTTCATCGCTGGTCCATAGTTCTTTGCTAGATATTCTATTTCTTCTTCTGTTAATTCGAAGAATTTTGCTAACTTTGACCCTCTCCCATCTACATGTGAAAGAATGACAGCCATGTATGGTAAGACTTCTTTAGATGCTTTATATGTTGAGAGATGGAGTTTGGAAGCCATCTTCAAAGCAATGTTCTGTCTAATCTCTCTCTCATTCTTGTACTGTTGTAGTAATCTTATCTTAGGTGGAAATGTGAATTTCTGGAAGCCTTTAGGAGGTGTCTTCCTACCAGCAACAATACTTCCAGTCATCAAGGGTACAGCATACTTCATCAACTTCCACATCTGATACCTATTCATTCTAGTAAAGAATACGTCTGCTCTAGCAAGTATTTCATAGACTTCTGCGAGATCTTCTGGATCTATCACTTGGTTAGGAACATTATCTAATATCCAAGTATATATGGTGTCTGGATCGAGTTCAAGTCCTTCTAAAGCTACTCTCGCACTTCTAATAGATTTTGCGTAGAAGACCATTCTCAGTGCTTCAAATATCTCTTTAACTCTATTCCTTTCTCCGAGAATATCAACATCTTTTTCAGTAACTGTCTCCCTGCTACCAGCAAGTGCTTGTAGATCGTTTATAGCAGACCTGAGATCTCCTTCAGATTTCTCCGCAAGCTTCATTAAAACATTATCAGGTATCTTTACACCTTCTTTCTCACATATTTCTTTAAGTCTTTTGTAGACTACTGTTTTACTAAGTCTCTTAAATTCTATCATTAAAGCTTGATCTCTTATGGGTGCTAGCTTCTGATCCCACGGATTGTTTGCTACTAATACTATCGGCACTCTGGTTGTGGTTATTATTTTTCTTAAGGCAGCTATGCCTCCTGCATCTTCTCTACCAGCTATACCATCAACTTCATCTACAAGTATTATCTTCTTAGTACTTCCATCGAGTGTAGCGTTGAGCGATGATTCCCCAACTATAGCTTTCATCTTTTCTTCATTTCTCCAATCGCTTGCGTTAACTTCAACGATATCGTATCCATATTCTTTAGCGTACGCTAAGACTAGGCTAGTCTTGCCTATTCCAGCTGGGCCATAGAGGAATGCAGCTTTCTTCTCAGGTTTACCAAGCTCCCAGCTCCTCATCCACTTAACGAATGTTTCGATAGCTTCTTGATTACCAACAACTTCTGAAACCTTTTTTGGTCTATACTTCTCTACCCACAGGTATGTCAAGATTACTTTCTGACCCCCATCTTCTTAGATTTAGCTACGAGTCTAGCTAGGAAAGCCATGAGCTGGACTTCTTCTGTCGCCCCTTCAGACATTCTGAAGTCTATCTCACCTAGTAGGTCTAGTAGCTCTAATTTATCTTCTTCACTAAAATCTAGGTAGAAGAGTTCACGGTATATTGCTGAAACTATATCTGAGCCGGATAGACCTTGTACGTATAATAGTCTCCTCAATTCATCTCTAGCGGATACAAAGTCTCCGCTTAAAGCTAGTTCAAGTATCTTTCTTATCTCACCTCTACTAACATATCCTAAAATGTAGTAGACTGTTTTTTCATCTATTTTACGTGAGATAGAAGCAGCTGCTTGGAGGGTGTTTATTGCTCTCCTCATATCTCCTTCAGAAAACTCGTATATTGCTTCTAGAGCAGCATCATCTATCTCTAAACCTTCTCTCTCAGCGATCCACTTTATCCTACTGATAATATCCTTCTTCAGTAATGGTCTAAACCTAAATACTGCACATCTACTCTGAATGGGTTCTATGATCCTATTACTATAGTTTGCTGCAAGTATAAATCTACATGTTGTTGAGTACTGCTCCATAACCCTTCTAAAAGCATGTTGAGCATCATCAGTAAGCTGGTCACTTTCATCTAACAATAGTATCTTGAAGCCTATTTCACCCCCCATAGGTATCTGTCTAGCAAACATCTTCACTTTCTCTCTAATCGTCTGTATTCCTCTTTCATCTGATGCATTAATCTCAACAAACCATCCATCTTCAATATAATTTGGACCGTAGAGGTCTCGCGCAAAAGCGTGGGCTGTCGCTGTTTTTCCAACCCCTGGGGGTCCAGTAAACAGCATGTGAGGAACGTTCTTTGTCTTAAGTATGTTCATTAAACTTGTAACTACTTCTTCCTGATTTACTATCTCTGATAATGTCTTTGGACGGTACTTCTCAACCCAGGGTAGGGTTGTTATGGCTTCTAGACTACTCAATTAATCACCCCCTAATGAATGTGAGAACCCATCCTATTAGTCTTTCTACTAGAATCCAGCTAAATCTTTATCTCAAATATACGTAACGTATTATCCATGATAGTTTCTTTAACTTTATCGAGAGGTATAGATTTGAGTTTGCTTATCCATTCAGCAGAGATCTTTATGTTTGATGGTTTATTAACTTCGCCTGGATTTGGTGATAGAGCTGGCGCATCTGATTCAAGCAAAAGATTCTCTAATGGTATTTTCCTGACTAGCTTCTGTTTCTGTGTACTTCTAGCTATGGATGGAGGGATGCTGAAGAAGTATCCCTTCTCAACTGCTCTACTTACTGTAGATGAAGATCCATCATAAGCATGCATGACAACTCTCTCAACATTGTTTTCTAGCAAGATTTCTAAAACATATTTTCCAGCACTTCTAGAATGGGTTACGAGCGGTAGGTCTAGTTCACGTGCAAGCTCTATAAACTCTACGAAAACCTTCTTCTGAAATTCTCTCTCAATATCTACCCATGGACTATAATCTAAACCAACTTCCCCGATAGCAACTATCCTATATCTATTCTTTCTAGCCAACTCTATAACTTTATCATATCCATGTAGATTGTATGGCATTATTCCGAGAGATGGATACACCCTCCTATTATCTGAAATCTCTAAAGTTTTCAAACAATCTTCATAACCTAGACCAGAAGTAACCAGTGCCACGACACCTGACTCTAAGGCTTCTTCAAGAACATCTTTCAAATTAGTGAATAGTAGATCATCGGTTAAATGACAATGCACATCAATCATCATTCCAGGCTACATTATAGAAATTCCTTATACTCAAACTTTAACCTATCTGAAATCTTTTAAGGAGCTATTTACTATTATTTCGTATGCCATATGTATATCAGGGTATAGAAATTTCTTGGCTAGGTCATGCATCATTTTATCTGAAGTACAGTGACATGAGAATATACTTTGATCCATACAAGATCAAGCCTAAAGATAAGGCAACACACGTATTCATTTCGCATGAACATTTCGATCATTTAAGCATAGATGATTTGAAGAAGATTGTGAAGACGGATACAAACATAATCGCTCCAGAACCATGTAGGAGACAGTTATCTACACTTGCGATGGGAGTAGTCAAATATGTTAAAGCTGGAGAGGAATATGATTTAGCTGGCTTAAGATTCAAGGTAGTTCCAGCATACAATATTAATAAGTTTAGAGAACCTGGCATAGTCTATCATCCTAAAGAAGCTCGTGGAGTAGGATATGTAGTCGAGGTAGGAGGTGTTAAATTCTATCACACTGGAGATACAGACCATATACCTGAAATGAAGAATCTACTTGTGGATGTTATGTTTACTCCCGTAAGTGGAACATTCGTTATGACGCCAGAAGAAGCCGCAGAAGCTGTAAACGAGATTAATCCAAAAATAGCTATACCAATGCATTATGGAGCGATAGTCGGAAGTATAAAGGAAGTTGAAGAATTTAAGAAGAAAGTTAAAACGCATGTAGTTGTTCTAGAAAAGGAGTGAAGGAGATGAAGAAATGCATTATACACAATTATACTTATGCAGGGCTAGTCAATGTATTCCGTAGAAGAGAACTTCTGAAAGTATATGAACTCTGGAAATGCAAAGATTGTGGAGCTACTAGAGCAGGTTATAGAACTTATAAAACAACTTCACCTCTAGAAGGACTTCTAGACGAAATAGACAACGAGTTTGAAAAATGGGTTATCTTAATATGTGATAAGAACGTAGATACAGAAATATATCGAGTAAAACCATCCGACAAAATTAAGCATAATTGTACAGGGGGGGTTCTAGAACTAATAGTAGATGAACAGTATAAGTTGAAGAATATGAACGGTGTTGAAATACCTGGCCATGTAAGTATACTCTTAGAAGAAGCATCTCCAGGATTTATAGATTTAACAGAATCTCCACCTAAAATTGTTAAATCAAAAATTTAAGTATATAAGGAGAAGCTAGTAAAAACTGATACTGGATTGGAGAATAATAGTCTTAGAGATAGTGTTGAGAAGATAATATATCTAATAATATTTCTCAGCATATCTGGTGGGGTCATTAAGACTCTTGGTAGTGTTTTAGGTGGCTCGAAATCGGTCTTCGTAGATGCAATGACTTGTATAGCTAACTCTCTATCTATAATCTTGATACTTAGGTTCTTCAAGGTTGGTTTAAAACCTCCGGACGTTGATCACCATTACGGTCACGGTAGAATGATTTTAGGAGGTCAGATTTCAACTCTAATGCTTTACTCATTTGTTGCAGGTGTCATAGTAGTCGATCTCTTGGAATCAGTTTCTACAGGCTATACAATATCTATCTCAGCACCTATATTCGCTTCCATAGGAATGATACCATACATCTTTGCAATAATCATATCTAGAAAATATTCTTCCATTACACTTGCATATACGAGCTTCACGGTTGTAGAGCTTATAGAGAGCGGGGTATCGATTACTACATCATTTGGTGGGGCAACTATAAGCTACTTGATAGATTTTGCGGGAGCTATAGCTCTAACATCATACCTCTTCTACGAGCTTGTCAAGCATTTTAGAGGATTTGTATTTATGATGAGTGATATTGCTCCAGAAGGCGTGGTTGAAGAAGTAGCTAAATCAATAGCAAGACATGGTGTAGGAGTTGAGAAGATAAGGATAAGAAAAGTAATAGAGAATGTTTATCAAGGAGATATAGTTGTAACTGTACCTCCAAACATGTCTCTAGAAATGGCCCATGAAATTGCAGATAAGATAGGATGCGAGCTTAAAGATAAATACAATCTCGAAGCTTCAATACATCTAGAACCTTCAAAGAAGAAAGAGGGAGATCAGCGTTAAGATTCTTCTTTTCATGAAACTGGTTCATAGATTATTCCAAGTTCTTTCGCATATCTGTATGCTTCAAGTATCTCTTCTTTATAAGGTCTTCTAGAGATATCGTTGTATAGATGTGGTTTTGAAAGGACTTGGAATTCCGGTCTATACTGCTCCATTATATTCACTAGTACTTTATCTCTTATGTTTTCTGCTATCCACTTCAATATTGGTTTTGTATCACATTCAAGATGGTTAGGCATAACGAGATGTCTAATAATCATGTCTCCATACTTTGAAGCTATCAGGTGGTTTCTCGTCACGACTTCTCTATAACCCTCCTTCCCACCTACTTTCGACAATCTCCTAGCACATTCATTACTCCAGTACTTGAAGTCTGGGAGCCAGATATCTATAACATCTATGAGAATCTTCATAGATTCTTCACTCATATACATATTACTATTCCAGAGTATTGGTACATTAACATCTAGATACCTCAACGATTCTAAAATTGTATGTAAGTTGGGTGTAGGCTCACCTCCAACAAAATTGATATTTGCCGCGCCATCTATCCTAAGTCTCCTGGCTATGCTAGCAAGTTTTTCTGCATTTACTTCTACTCCTGTATCCTGAGGATATTTTGCTTGTGAGATATCCCAGTTTTGACAGAAGACGCAGTGAAACGTACATGAAGAGAAGAATATTGTTCCAGAGCCTCCCTGTCCATCCAGACCTATTAACGGTGCTTCTTCACCATAGTGGTGGAAGAAACTTGAAACATAGGTTTTCCTATCTAATCTACATACACCTCTCTGACCTTCAAGCCTATTTACGCCACATCTCCACTCACAGAAATGGCAGCTCCTAATTATTCTATATGCAAGTTCTATCTTTAGATCTAGAAAAGATGGCTTAGTAAACTTCAAGTCTTCTATAGGCTTACATGATTCAAAATATTTCTCGAAAAGTTCTAGAGCATGTTTATGTAGTTCATCATTAATTCTCCACAATTCTTTTTCATCTTCTTTCTCTAAGTCTACGTCTACTGGGATAGTTTTAAGAATGAGGAATTTTGCAGGTGTTCTATTAAGCATAACAGACCTGTACCATTTCAATCTCCTCCTAACTTCTTCATCTCTCCAAACTGTTACAGCATCAGGTCTAAAGAGAGCCACCACCAACCTCCAGCCCCTCTATATCTGAAAATAATTTAGAAATGTTTAAAGATTCCCATATGACCAGTATTCCCAGCTTCTATGAGAGTAGCTTGTTTTTATCCTGGTTTTAAACTTCTTAGAAGAGTGGAGGTAGATATATGGAAAAACATCTCCCAGAAGCATTAAAATATTTTTCAAAATTAACTGATAGAGACCATGCTTTATTCGAGCTTGGGATATCTCTAGGAGCAATATTCCACCAACTTGTAGGTATGCCTATACCTCTAGAAAGTTTAGAGAGTTTAGAAGAAGCTTTCTCGAAAGCTTTTTCAAGACAGCCTTTCAGAGAGATTGTCGAGATCAAGATTATTAAAGAAAAATTGATAGTGGGTTCTAGCCCTCCTTATGATTATGGAGTGATAACTCCAAGTTCTCTAGACGTTAGGGTTGTTGTTAAGTATGGTGGTGTTAAAGTTTCAGGTAGGTTAAGATGGGTTGAGGAGCTTGGTTACCCGTTAATGTACGTTGAAGAAGTAGTTGAAGGTTGAGTTCATCTAAATGATGGTAGTCTTACACCTCTCTGACCTTGATACTTCCCCATGTATGGTTTCTCTACAGTTGAAGAAAGCTTCGCAAAGACTACGTGTAGAAATCTATCTCCACAGTATAGTTTTACTGGAAAATCTCCTCCAACGAGTTCTATTGTAAGTTCTCCTTCAAAGTTTGCATCTATTATCGTGGGCGGGATTGTTAAACCTATCCTAGCATAACTACTCCTAAGATTCACGAAGCCCATTAGATCTAGTGGAAGCCTAATGTATTCCAAAGTGTGTAGCAATACGTGTTCATGAGGCCATATTATGAAACTATCTCCTTCTTCTATCTTATAGTATTCTTCTATGTTTGAAGAATCTCTGGTATCTAACGGCTTATCCACCTTCTTCATCCGAGCTATGTATCTCCCAATCCTTAAATCAACTCCATTTTCTCTAACTATAGACTCATCAAATGGGTCTATTACGAGTCTACCACCTTTTATGTACGCCCATAAATCAAAATCACTTAAGATCATATTATTCAAGAATTTTTGTTTAGAATTAAGTTTTAAGATTATCTTCAGATAAATGTTTACATGAAGCTTAAAAGACTATTCAAGTTACACCTCAATAATATCCATGTCTTTAGGTATTATTACCCTACGTATAGGTTCTTTTGAGAAGAGTTCTTCAAGTTCTTTCTCTCTACTCTCCCAAGCAGGATAAAGATGGGTTACGATTAAAATCTTAGGTTTAGCTTTACGTACTACCCTCAATAAGTCTTTTTCAGAAGAATGTTTTCCTAGAATCATTTCAGATGGGAAGGAGCATTCATGTATAAGTACATCTACGTCTTCCGCCAGCTTAACAATATTCTCATCGTAAACAGTATCTCCAGAATAAGCTATACTGTAACCATCAAACTCGACTCTATAAGCTAAACCATTAAAATGTTCTACAGGCAACGCATATACTTTCAATCTCCTAGAATCGTATGCTAATCCACCACCCACCTCATATAGATTAACGTAGACATCATAACGCATCATCTGAGAAAGATAACTATAAACACCTCTATCTGAAACCATGTTCTCTAGAAAATCTCTTAAACCTACTGGTCCTATCAATTCTAGTTGTGGCGGGCTGGGGTTTGCACCACCAACCTCATTAAATAACCTAATCTTCAATAGTGCCGGAAGATCTAATACATGATCTAGATGGAAATGTGTTATAAGCAGTACACCTATAGTATTTGGATCTATCTTCAATTTCCTCAATTTCTCTATAGTTCCAGGCCCGACATCCATTAACACTCTGAGATCATCGTTTTCTAAGAGAATTGAAGAAGAAAACCTAGAGCTAGTTGGGATAATGGAACCGGATCCGAGTATTATTATCTTCAATTTTCTCTACTCTCTCTTTGATAGTATTTCAACCCATGGATTATCTAAGAGGAATGATGGTAGCTTTTGTGGAGCATTTGTAGAAGTACTTGGTTTAACGTATTGCTCTCTAGCAATTTCTACATTTTCTCTCTTCACGTATTCTAATACTTCTTCTAGTTTAGAAATTCTAGTTATGAGGCTTCTGTGTTCTTGTTCAATTCTATCTAGCCTAGCTTCAAACTCTTCCAGTATCTTCATCACTTTTGATATCTCTGAACGTAGATATATTAGCTCATTAATTTGCATTGGGTTGAGTACTTTAATTTCTTCTGTATTGTTGTTCTTTATTTTTTTCTCGTTGAATCTTGGTGGGACTATTTCTTCAGCTCCCATAGTGTCGTATATCACTAGACCTATTCCATGTTTTGCTAAAACGTTTTCATCGATCATTCTAACGAATTTTCTGGGTACTGCGAGAACCACGCCATCAAACTTCTCAACTAGTTTCATCAGTTCTATTAACGCATCTTGTATGCGTGCTTTAGAGGTGCATGAATCTTCACTGAGTATGTTTAGTATCAGTTCCCTTCTACCGTCTGAGAGTATTATCTGTTTATCTACGCTTACAGAATTCTCAGTACTGTGGACTTCATAGAACCCTTCATCTAGATATATTGCGGAGACTATTTCTCTTAGGCTTGGTTTCCTAGGCATAGTTTACCCACCCCTCCATCTTCTCCCATCTCCACTTAAAGTCGTATGGTACAGCATATCCATAGACGATGCATCCTCTCCAGACTGAGTAGGTGGGGTCTCTAGTAACAGTAACCTTAACATTCTCCACACCTTTCTCTTTCATCATCAATTCTAGTTTACGGTCAGAAGTTACAGCTATACCTTCCAGAGTTGGTGAAGTTCTCCAATTAAAGTTTCCACCGGAGAGTATTATTTTAGAGTATAGGTGGGGTTGAAGTTCTACAGAACACTTTTCTACAGACTCTATTATCGATTCTGCTAAATCCGTCATACCGTAGAAATATGTATCACCAATCTTTACATCGCTAGGTCTCGGCATCCCCCTCTTAAAATAACTATTAAAGATCTCGTGATTTGGGTTGAATACGTATTCTCCTATGAGGAACCTAGTCCAGCTTTGTTCACCTAGATCAATCTTTATCCTGGTTCCAGGAATCTTAACCTCAACTCTAACTTTATCGATATTCTTTTTAGCGTACTCTATAGCTTCATCTAATTTTCTAGGTAGGAGACCTATCTGTTCTTTAACTTTTCTAACTAATCCTTCTTCTTTGGCTAGATCTCCGTATCCACAGTCTTTCAATATTTCTGCTGTTAAGATGTTTGCTGAACTTCCACCTCTATTAAGTGCTATGACAGCATTTCTTATCGGGTACATAGAGATTGGGCAGACTTGGGTATTTCCATGTCCACTTTCAACAACAACACACGTAGGAGTTTTATGAGCGATGGCTACAGCCAGAGGTTGAGGAATAATAGTTGCAGCTCTAACAAGCATTCTCTCTATATTAAGTTCTCCGAAAATTTTGAATAATTCTTCATACATGTATCTAGGAGCTATAACAGCTAAGCTTGCAACAACATAGAATCCCTTGAATTCTTCATCGCTTGGTGCGAAGCTTTCTAAAGCATACTTAGTTAGTTCTCTTATTATAAGCCAAGCTTTCCTATCATTCTTCTCTATGATACCATTCCTCATCGGGTATATCAATCTCTCAGCTAGGTCTTCTCTTGCTTCTAAGTAGAGTGGTAAATCCTTACCTACAACTATCTCTCTACCTACACCCATGATCTTCGCCATAAGAGAATTGCCATCAATCAAGTAGCCTCTATTCTCTACTACTTCAGGTACCTCTCCTATCGATATCGGACCATACTTGAAATCACTTGTCCCATAATCTATGCCGAAGACATTCATCTTCTTGTATTCTTCACTCAACATCTATCACCTCTTTGATTATCTCTGAATGGAGTTTTGATGCTGATTTGACTCTATCTCTAGATAGACGATAAGAAATGTTGAGCAAGTTTACATTAGTTTTTTTCTCTATCAATACCTCTAGTCCATGTATCTTCTTCCTAACTTTCTCCATATCCGTAACCGAGAATTTCTCTGAAATCTTCTCAGCAAATGATCCACGTAAATGATAGTAAACATCCACATACCAGCAACATCTAAACAATGCTTCAACCAATTCTCTAAAGATCTTTAATATTTTATCCATTCTACCCATATCTAACGTAAGTATGATTTCTTTTCTATCATTACTCTCTGCGAAACACTTTACCTCTACGTCATCTTTCCTCGAATACATTCCCTCCGTAATCCAACCACACTCATTCAAGGTAGAAGCTATCTTCCTCCAGCCACCTTCTTCTCCATAGAATCTACATACTAAGGTTAAGCTACAGCTTCTTACATTACTCAACCCAATCCAATTGTTAGCATACCTTAACTACAATATATTTATTTGAGAGTTATCCGAAAATGGAAAAAATTAATTATCATGAAAGACTAGGATTCAGGGTGTTCTATCTATGAAGATATGGAGGAGAAATTCTTGGGTGAGGATAAAAGAAAATGTTTCTGCATCTCCACTTAGCTTTGGAGATGAGTGTTTAATGATGCTGTTTAAGATAGAAGCCGGGGGAAAAGTTGAAGTACATCAACATCCACAAGCACAGTATGGTGTAGTAATTAAAGGGAGAGGAGTCTTCATAGTAGGAGGGAGATATATAGAAATATCAGAAGGAGATTCGTATTACATTCCACCTGGAGAGGAACATGGGTTCTCTGCCCTAGAAGACACTCAAGTTATAGATATATTCATACCCCCTAGAGAAGATTATATGAAGTATGTTAGGAGGGCTGATGAAGACTTTTCTAGAAAGTAGCGTTAAATAGCTGGGAGCAGAAGACTAGACAAGGAGAAAGAGAGGATGCCTCGGGTAAAGAAGATCTCAGAAGTACTCGACATACTTCGACAGAAAGATCAGATAAGAAACATAGGTATAATCGCCCACGTAGATCATGGGAAGACAACTACTACGGATAGCCTACTAGCTGCAGCTGGTCTACTCTCACCAACACTTGCTGGAAAAGCTTTAGCACTAGACTACCTAGAAGAAGAACAGCAGAGACAGATGACGATTAAAGCAGCTAACATATCACTCTACTATGAGATGGATGGAAAGCCATACATAATTAACTTGATAGATACGCCAGGTCACGTAGATTTTAGTGGTAGAGTTACGAGAGCCCTGAGAGCTATAGATGGAGCTGTTGTTGTCGTAGATGCTGTAGAAGGTGTTATGACTCAGACAGAGACTGTGATTAGACAAGCAGTACAGGAAAGAGTCAAGCCAGTACTATACATAAATAAGATAGATAGATTAATCAAAGAACTTAGACTCACACCTGAAAAAATTCAGGAGACACTCGCTAGGATAGTTTTAGATGTTAATAGATTGATAGAGATGTATGCTGAACCAGAGTATAGAGAACAGTGGAAAGTGAGCTTTCAGGCTGGTAGCGTTGCGATAGGTAGTGCGAAAGATAGATGGGGTTTCACTTTACAACAAGCTCAGAAGAAGGGGATAAAATTCTCAGATGTATTAAAAGCATTTGCAAATAATGATATAGATTGGCTTAGAGAAAACACCCCGCTCCATGAAGCTATTCTAGAAATGGTTATAACACATCACCCACCTCCTCACATAGCTCAAAGATACAGAATACCGAAGATATGGAAAGGAGATATAGATAGTGATGTAGCTAAAGCCATGATAAATTGTGATGAGAACGGTCCAATAGTTATGGCTGTAACAGATGTTAAAGTAGATCCACAAGCAGGTATAGTAGCTACAGGTAGACTATTTAGTGGAACAGTCAATGAGGGAGATTACGTACTGTTGGTTGGGAGAAATATACGGAAGAGAATACAGCAGGTTACTGTCTACATGGGGCCGAATAGAGAGATAGTTGGATCGCTTCCAGCAGGAAATATACCCGCTCTACTAGGAATAGATGAAGCAAGAGCTGGAGATACAATTGCATCCGTCGAGACATATCCATTTGAATCCCTCAAATACGTATCAGAACCTGTTGTAACAATTTCCATAGAACCAAAACATAGTAAGGATCTACCGAAACTCGTAGACTTCTTAAATAAACTAAGTATCGAAGACCCAACACTAGTGACGACTGTTAGACCTGAGACAGGAGAATACTTGATAAGCGGTATGGGCACGCTCCACTTAGAGATAGCTTTAACATGGATAGCTAAAGCAGGTCTAGAAGTAGTTGCAAGTAAACCTATCATACTTTATAGGGAAACCATATTAGAGAAAGGGAAAGTATTTGAAGGAAAATCTCCGAACAGGCATAATAAGATCTACATGCAAGTAGAACCTCTAGAAGAAGAGATAATTGAATTGATTAGGAGAGGTGAGCTATTCGATGAAATGGATAGAAAACAAGTTGCGAAGATACTGAGAGAACATGGATGGGATTCAGATATGGCTAGAGGTGTATGGACAATAGATCCGAGAGGCAACATACTGGTAGATATGACGAAAGGTGCACAATACCTACAGGAAAGTAAGATGATGATTATAGGCGGTTTCCAGAGAGTTGTTCAAGAAGGTCCGCTTGCAGGAGAAGCTATGAGAGGAATTAAAGCAATATTAGTAAACGTTGAGCTCCATGAAGATCCAGCACATAGAGGGTTTGCACAGATAGCTCCAGCTACGTGGAGAAGTCTCTATGCAAGTATCTTAAGTGCCAACCCAATACTCTTAGAACCTGTGTTAAAGATTGAAGCAAAAATTCCACCAGATCTCATGGGAGCGGTAACAAGCGTAATCACATCTAAGAGAGGTAGGATACTACAAGTAGCACAGCAAGAATACATAACTGTTGTAACTGGAGAAATACCTGCAGCTGAAACATTTGATCTGAGCGAGGTTATGAGGAGTGCAACGATGGGTAAAGCTTTCTGGGCAACAGAATTCTATGCTTGGAAACCTGTACCAGCATCCATAAGAGATAAGGTTATAGAAGAAATTAGGAAGAGGAAAGGATTACCACCAACGATACCGAAGATATCGGATTTCGTAGAAGAATCATAAAAACTCAAAATATTACAGAAACCTTTTTATAAGCTCCGCTCAAAGTATAATATATGATTAGTAGGAATAATACGAGGAGTAGAGCTATATCTAGGATCGTAGCTATTCTAGTAGTAGTAATAGTAGTACTTGCTATAATAGTTGCTATAGAACCTTTCCTACTGCCAACTCAAACTGTAACAGTTAAAGAAACTGTTGCTGCAGGAGAAGTTACAGTAACTGTTTCGAAAACAGTTTTCTCGACTGTGGTCGCACCCGTCAAAGATGTCGTATGGGAGGAAGTACAGAAGAGAGGGAAAATAATTGTCGGTACTTCACCTGACTGGCCACCGTTTGAGTTTCTAGATCCTAAGACTGGAAAAGTAATAGGATTCGAAGTTGAGTTAATGGAAATCGTAGCTGAGAGACTTGGATTGAAAGTTGAGTGGAAGACTATGGATTTCGCTACAATAATAGTAGCGGTAAAAAATAGAGACATAGATTTAGGTGTAAGTGGTTTCTCGATTACACCTGATAGACTTGAAGAAGTTCAGTTTACAATCTACCACACAATAACAGAATCCCAGTTAATCATGTTAAAAGAAAGAGCTAAAACTTTAGGAATAGATCAACTTAAAAGTCTAGAGGAGATAGCTAAGTATAAACTTGTTGTTGGAACAGGCTCTGGAACAACTCAAGAAGCAGAGTTAATGGACCTCGTAAAGAAAGGTGTGATATCTATGGATCATGTTAGATCTTACGATGACTTTGGCATAGCCTTAGAAGACCTGAAACTTGGTAGGATAGATGCTGTCTATGCTGAGACACCTATAACAACTTGGTGGACTATGACTGAAGAGAAACCGCTAGTAATAGTCTTTGGTAAACCTTACTGGCCTGTTGCTTTCGTAGCTCACAAGGATGCTACCGTACTGGTATCGAAGATAAACGGTGTCTTAGCAGAATTGATAATGGAAGGTAAAGTTGCAGAACTGTATCGTAAGTGGACTTCTCCAGAAGTGCTAGGTTAGAGTATGACACCGATAGAGCAGCTAATCTTCTTGCTGAAAGCAGTACCAGTAACATTATCCATCTCTCTTTTATCTTTTCTACTCGGTTTAGGTTTAGGTATAATCTTCTCCTTCATTAGAATTTATGGAACAGTTTTTCTAAAGTATATTGCAGACGGATACGAGAAAGTCTTTAGATCCGTGCCAGTACTAGCCGTTATGTTCCTCCTCTACTTTGGTCTAGGTGGATACCTTCCAATATTCAAAGATCCTTATTTTACATCTGTAATATCTCTCGGACTTGTTAGTGGTGCGAATCAATCACAGATATTTAGAAGTGCAATTGGGAGTGTTGGTAGGAGCCAAATGCTGGCAGCTACATCCCTAGGATTAACACAATTCAAATCTCTAAGATACGTCATCCTACCTCAAGCATTAATATTAGCTGTTCCAGGTCTTGGAAGCGAAATAGCATTGCTTATAAAAGATTCATCATACTCTTTCATAATAGGTGTAATAGAATTGATGAAACATACAGATATCCTGAGGGCGGCCACACGTTCCCTAGTCTTCCCCTACATAGCTTCAGCATTAATCTACGTTGCTCTAACGTTTCCTCTAGCTACTTATCTAGATAAGTGGGGGAGTATGAAGAAGAGGGAGCTAGGATTATGAACGTTCTCGAATGTAGAGATTTAACAAAGATTTATGGAAAAGTTGTAGCAGTTAAGAATGTTTCTCTAGGAATAGGTAAGGGACAGACAAAAGTAATATTTGGTCCAAGCGGTTCTGGAAAATCTACACTGTTGAGATGTCTAGGACTCTTAGAGAAACCTACAAGTGGGACAATATACTTTAACGGTATAGATGTTTATACGACTAAGCAAGATCTAAATAAGCTTAGAGCTAAGATAGGATTCGTTTTTCAAGAACCTTCTCTCTTCAGACATCTAACGGCTCTGGGAAACGTTGTGCTTGGATTAAAACATGTATTAGGTTACTCTGAAGATGAAGCTAGGAGGAAAGCTATGGAAGCTCTCAAACTAGTTAAGATGGAAGATTGGGCGAACTATTATCCAGCACAGCTTTCTGGGGGACAGCAACAGAGAGTCGGTATTGCTAGAGCTATAGCTATGGATCCAGAAATAATACTCTTTGATGAACCTACAGCAGCCCTAGATGTAGAGCTTAAATGGGAGGTCATATCTGTCATGAAGGATCTAGCAGATAGAGGAACAACTATGCTCGTAGCAACACATGAATTAAGATTTGCGAAAGAAGTAGCAGATGAAATGATATTCATGGACCAGGGAGAGATAATTGAGATAGGTACCCCAGAACAATTCTTCAGATCACCTATGACAGAAAGAGCTAGAAAATTCATGGCTAAACTACTAGGATGAGAAAATGTTATTCCTATTAAATTATTCAGATTTCTTGATAAATGGCTTCATAACAACAGTTCAAGTTACATTAATAGGTGTTGGTTTAGGGATGATCCTGGGGATACTGGCTGCGTTAGGAGATATCTATGGTGGGAAGATAATAAAGATCATCGTAAACATCTACGTAGAATTCTTTAGAGGATCACCATTAATAGCTCAACTCTTCTTAATCTACTTCACACTTCCAGCTTTAACAGGAATAAGACTAGACGTAATTACAGCTGGATACTTAACTCTAGCCTTGAATAGTGGTGCATACCAGAAAGGTTATCTTAAAGGAGCTATGGAAGCAGTATTCAAAGACCAATTCCTCGCAGCTTTATCTTTAGGTCTTCCACTCCGAAAGATATTAATGTACGTCGTAGTACCCCAAGCTCTACGTATAGTTATACCTGCATGGTCGAATGAATTAGCATCTATGGCGAAGAGTACGACAGCATTGATAGTTATAGGTGTTAGAGAATTCCTTAATACAGGTGTATCGATAGTAGCTCAAACCTTTAAACCACTTGAAACCTACCTATTCATAACTATAGTCTACTTCATATGGATATACTCTATGCTGAAGATCTTGGATATCGTTTATGATAGAGTTAAGATACCTGGACTTGAACCAGTAATATAGCTAGGCTTCTTTCTTAGATTCTGTTTCAAGTTTCTTCTTAACAATAACGCTAACTCTACCTGCAACTCTCTCAGCTATCGCCAAAAACTCTTTACTTACAGGAGAATCTGGATCTCTTATCACTATAGGTCTACCAGTATCTCCACTCTCTCTAACTTCTGGAGCTAGGGGTACTTCTCCAAGTAGGGGTATGTTTAGCTCTCTACACACTTTCATAGTGTTTCCGTACCCGAATATCTCTGTCCTAGTACCACAATTTGGACATATGAAGTAGCTCATATTCTCTATTATCCCTATAATCTCTACGTTGAGTTTCATGAACATTCTAAGAGATTTTAAAGCTATTCTTAAAGCAGCTTCTTGAGGTGTAGTTACTATTACAACTCCTGTAAGTGGAATTGTTTGAGCAAGAGTTAGAGGTGCATCGCCGGTTCCTGGGGGGAGATCTACAACCAGATAATCTAAATCACCCCACTCAACTCTCTCCAACATCTCTTGTACAGCCTTCGCTACAAGTGGCCCCCTCCATATTACTGGAGCCTCTTCTGGAATAAGCATACCCATAGACATAACTTTCATTTTTAGGTAAGATAGACCTGGCTCAATTTTATCTCCACCTATAGGGAAGGGCGGTCTAATAACATCGAGCATCTTAGGTATAGTTGGACCATAAACATCTGCATCCAGTAATCCAACACTAGCATTCTTTAATGCTAGAGAAAGAGCTAGATTAACAGCTATAGTAGACTTACCTACACCACCCTTACCACTTGCAACAGCTATAACATTCTTCACACCTAACATCTTCTCAGAAACAGATGGAAGATGGGGGACCTGTGCACCAATCTTAACGACAACATCCCTAACACCCGGGATCTTCGATACAACCTCTCTAACATTCTTCTCCAAGACAACTCTAAAAGGACAAGCAGGAGTAGTCAACTCTAACCTAACAACTACAACACCATCCTCAGAAATAGAAACATCCCTAACAAAACCTAAACTAACAATGTCAGCCTTAAGCTCAGGATCAACAACATTCTTCAAAACATTCAAAACATCTTCTCTAGAAACCATACACACAAAAAGAAAAGAAAGCAAGATAAAAACATTCCCAAACTATGCACCAAGACCTCAAACTCTCTAGATTCAGCCCCACGGAAAACTCTTCACTTTCTCAACACTTACAAAATAACATATGGAAAAGAAAGTAAAGTAAAAGGTAAACGTAAAAAAGTAAAAGGTAAAACTTTTACAGTAAACATTATTCTTCCCAGATTATATGTAGATAGTAACATGTTTTCAATAATTCTATTTGAAAAGGATTAGTGATACAACTGCACGACACCAAAACCGATTTGTTTCAGCCCTTTTTCGGTTATTTATAAATGTAACTCATGGTGGGTTGTTGTTTTATAAGGGTTATTGTTTTTCAAGGCTTTTTAGGTTCATTAATCCATTTTGTAATGGATTAATTTTATTTTACTAATCCTTTTTATTTTGAATTAACGATTCGTAATGCATTAGCAAGGTAAACCTTTAATGGTAGATTGTTTACCTTTTACTTATGTCTGATAAAAAACGTGGTAAAGTGGAGATAAACGGTGGCGAGGTTAATGAGAGAATTAGTAGAAAGACTGGGACTGGGGTTGTTGAGAAGTCGAGGGGTAAAAGGGTTAGAAAGAAGGAGAGTGTTTCTAAGAATTCTGCAAAGATTAAGATTGAAGAAAAGTATTGGAAGTTGGCTATTGAGACTGCTAAGAAACAACCTAGACTTGCTTTTTATTCACCTGTAGCTAGCGCTGTTCTCAATTACTGGAAGAATATTATCCCAAGGTTTAGTATTAGTGATTTTTTAGCGAAGATCGTTGAGAGAGATATTGAAAGTAGGTGGTCACAGTTATATAATAGAGCAGTAAAAGTTTTTGGAGAAGAGAAAAGGAGGAGAAAAACCTGAAGCCCAGAGTATATGTTACTAGAAAGATTCCTGAAGTAGGTTTAAAGATACTTGAAGCATATTGTAAAGTTATTTATAGAGACGAGGTTCCTCCACCTCCTAGAGATGAGATACTTAGAAACATTGAAGATATAGACGCTTTATTCTGCACTCTAAACGAGAAAATTGATAGAGAAGTTATTGATTTAGCTGAAAATCTGAAAGTTATTGGTACGATGAGTGTAGGTGTAGATCATATTGACGTAGACTATGCGACTAAGAAGGGAATCTACGTAGTCCATACTCCAGGAGTCTTAACTGAAACTACAGCTGATCTTGCCTTTGCTCTACTACTTGCTACCGCTCGTAGAATTGTAGAGGGAGATAGAATGATCAGAGAAGGTAGATGGGTTATTCCATGGGCTCCTACAATGTTACTTGGATACGATGTCTATGGTAAGATTTTGGGAATAATTGGTTTGGGAAGAATAGGAGTGGCAGTTGCTAGAAGAGCACGAGGATTCAACATGAAGATATACTATTATGACGTTGTTAGGAGATTAGATTTAGAAAAAGAACTAGGTGTCGAGTATAAGCCTCTTGATGAACTGCTTTCAATATCAGATTTTGTATCAATACATGTTCCACTTACAGCTGAAACTAGACACATGATAGGTGAGAGAGAACTTAGACTCATGAAGCCTACAGCTATTTTAATAAATACGTCGAGAGGGCAGGTGGTCGATGAGAAGGCATTAGTGAAAGCCTTGGAAGAAGGATGGATTGCTGGTGCTGGTCTAGATGTTTTTGAAGTAGAACCTCTCCCACATGATAGTCCTCTTACAAAGCTCCAGAACGTTGTCCTCACACCACACATAGGTAGTGCTTCACATGATACTAGGAATAAAATGGCAGAATACGCTGCAACCGGAATAATAGAAGTCTTGAAGGGAAGGGTTCCAGAAAACCTCTTCAATCCAGATGTAGTTAAAATAAGACCTCCTGAGAAAATTAAGATGATAGAATAATGGTGGATTTTGTTAAGCTTATTGAAGAAGCTTTGAGATATGCTAGAGATGCTGTAGCTGAATCTTTTAAGTCTGGATGGGGGCTAAAGACAAGAGGTATAGGTGCTTACGGTGATAGATCTTATGGGTTCGATTTAGCCGCAGAGAAAGTAATCATAGATACAATTACAGATAGGCTGAAGAATGTAACAATTATATCGGAAGAACTTGGAATGTTTGGCTCAAAAAATCCAGACTACTATGTTATAATTGACCCGGTAGATGGTAGCAAGAATGCTTCTAGAGGAATACCTTTCTACTCTTCAGTCATAATAATCTCGAAAACATTAAGCTCTGAAGACATAGTTGCTGCAGGAGTAATAAACCACTCGACAGGAGAAATTTTCGTAGGAGATAGAGATGGCTACATCAGTCTAGCTGGTGGAGAATTGAAATTAAACAAAACCAATTCTCTGAAAGATGCATGTATACTCTTAAATCATAGTTCTTTTAAGAGTGGGAAATACCATGAGTGGGCTAGAAGGATAGTTCAAGAATCTGGTACATCTCTATTTCTTTCTTCAACAGCTCTTGAGATCTGCTACATATTGATGGGAAAAGTGGATGGATATGTTTGTCTAGACAGTGCTTTAAGACCGTTTGACTTCATGGCATCTATTTTCTTACTGAGAAATTATGGAGGAGCATATACAATACTCTTCGAAGATAATCTAGTTAAAGAGATAGACTTGTCTGAAGGTAAGAGATTCGGTGTAATTGCAACGTGTAGTAAAGATCTTCTCCAAGAAATCATAAACCTAAGATTACCGGATTGAGTAATGCAACTTTAATTAGATAGGAACTCAGAGTTCTATTCTGGAGATGACGGTTTACCGAATGGAAGTTGAGATGGCTGAGAAGTTGAGAAGAGCAGGATACAGAATAGTTGGTAGACATTCAGCTGTAAAAATATGCCACTGGACTAGGAATGTTCTTAGAGGTGGGAAACATTGTTACAAGAACTGGTATGGTATAGAAAGCCATAGATGTCTCCAGATGACTCCAAGCGTACAATACTGTAACATGATGTGTTTATTCTGCTGGAGATTCCACACTATTAATAGAGTCGTTGCCTATGAAGGTGATTGGGATAGACCTGGAGAAATATTTGATGAAATGATAAAAGAACAGAGACAGCTTCTCTCCGGATTTAAGGGAAACCCAAATGTAGATAAGAAGCTCTATAGGGAAGCTATAGAACCAAGACACATGGCTATATCTCTAGATGGTGAACCAACACTCTACCCATATCTCACAGACTTAATCAAACTTGCACATAGTAAAGGTTTTACAACATTTCTTGTAACAAATGGAACTATGCCTGAAAGAATAAGAGAATTAATAGAAGAAGATACCTATCCGACCAACCTCTACATAAGTTTCTATGGACCAGATCCTGAGACTCATGTCAAATTATGTAGACCACTCATACCAGATAGCTGGAAGAAGATAATGGAGAGTTTAGAATTGATGAGTGTTGTAGAGAAATCTAGAAGAGTCCTCAGGTTTACTTTAGTTAAAGGCTACAATATGAAGGATGTGGAGAAGTATTGTGAAGCTGTGAAGAAGGCTAGACCTGATTATATTGAGTGTAAAGCGTATATGCATGTAGGAGAGAGTCAGAAAAGACTACCACGTGAAGCAATGCCATCAATGCAAGATATAATTGAGTTTTCTGAAAAACTTTCTAATTTTTCTGGATTTAAAATTGTTTCAAAAGACTTCCAGAGCCGTGTAGTGTTGTTGGCGGACGAGTCTTCTACATGGTATCACAGAGATCTAGAAAATATTGAGAAGAGATCTAGGATTACTTAAAATACTTGATAAGCTTCTCGTACGTTTCTTCTGGTAGCTCTGGAATAACTTTCGTATCACCTATAACTGTCATGAAACTTGTATCCCCAATCCATCTAGGAACTACGTGGAAATGTATATGATCTTCTATTCCAGCACCTGCAGCTCTCCCAATATTCGCTCCAATATTCCAGCCATTAGGATTATATTCAGAGCCAAGAACTTGAACACTCTTTACAATCAACTCCATTAACTCGCATAATTCTTCTCTTGTAAGATCTTCAACTTTACCTGTATGTTTATAAGGTGCTATCATTAGGTGACCATTATTATAGGGATACTTATTCAAGATTATGAAATTAAATTTCCCACGGTAAAGTACTAGATTCTCTCTATCTCTATTCTCCATAATAGACTTACAGAATATACATTCATCTTTCTTTGCTTTATCCACCTCTTTGATATACTTCATCCTCCAAGGAGCCCAAAGAATTTTCATGTCAACAAATAAACTTCTAGTATAGGTGGATATAAGTTTAAAGATTATTTCAAGCTCTCTGAAGAACTATGTTGCTCTGGTGGAGGGGGAAATCTTTAAAAGTTCTGAAGATGCCTAACGGTATGATGTCGGAGATCAAGCAGGTTGATGTTTCAAGCAAACCTCTAGTTAAAAGAGTCGCAGTTGCTAGAGGATTCATAAAACTTCGTAGAGAAACTTTAGAGAAGATTAAAAAAGGTGAAGTAGAGAAAGGTGATCCGCTACAAGTAGCTAGACTATCTGCTATAAATGCTGTCAAATTTACACCCCTTCTACTACCTCTATGCCATCCATTAAGAATAGATCATGTTGAAGTTAAGCATAGATTACTTGATGGAGGTATAGAAATCGAAGTAAAAGTTGAAGCTGTGGAGAGAACTGGCGTAGAGATGGAAGCCCTCACAGCAACATGTATTGCACTCCTAAATATATGGGATGTTGTTAAGATGTATGAAAAAGATTCGGAAGGTCAGTATCCTGAGACAGAGATAATTGGGGTAAAGGTTGTTAGGAAAGTGAAGGAAATTGGAGAAGCTTAAACCATATGAAGAACATCGTTTGAGGGGGCCAAAAAAATTAAGATTCTCTCTCTACACTGTTAGTAGCTCAAGATATAAAGCGAAGATTTCTAGAGAAGGTTTCAAAGATGATTCAATGGAAGTTGCTGTGAATCTAATTGAGAGGGAAGGATACGAGATCGTGGAGAAAGATGTTATAGATGACGATGTAGTTATGATTAGAAAGGCTTTAGAGAATTCTCTATCTAGAGAAGATGTAGATGTAGTGGTTTTTATGGGTGGTACAGGTTTAGCTAAGAGAGATGTTACAATAGAAGCTGTTAGACCACTTTTTGAAAAAGAAATAGAAGGATTCGGAGAAATATTTAGATTTGAAAGTTATAAGCAGATAGGTGCAGCTGCTGCATTTACTAGAGCTACAGCCGGGGTCATAAATAATCGTGTAGTCATATGTTTACCTGGCTCTCCAGACGCTGTTGAATTAGCTTTTAAGATTTTCCTTAGGGAGCTGCCTCATCTTGTCTATATTTCACGTACATAAGTTATTACTATGTTATTCAACTGGTATTTGTATTGCAACTTTTATGAGTGATTCTTCTCCACGCATTACATGATAGCTTGGAGATCTAATTTTCATATCTCTAACATAGACGTGCCCATGTGTTATTAATTGCCTTGCTTGATGTATTGTTTTAGCGTACCCCAATTTGTAAACCATTGTCTGTAGTCTTCTCTCTAAGATATCTCTAACAGTAAGCTTGAGTACATCGTCTGCAGTAGCATCTTCATCTACAAGTCCCATTTTGTGAAGCCTCTGAATAAGTTTCCTTTCTTCAGAAATTCTTTTCTCACCTGTTAAAACGAATAAAGCTCTAGCCTGAGCTCTAATCTTTCTCAAAATAGTTTCAGCTCTCCATAATTCTCTCTTATTTCTCAATCCATATTCTCCTATCAACTGGAGTTCCGCAGCTAATCTATCTGCTTTCCAGGGATGTCTAGGAGTCTCATACTGTTTTCTCTGTCTCTTTGGATCTCCCATATCATTAAAACTTTACCACAAGCTTCCTTTTAAACATGTGCCCGTAGCTATCTAGATCTTAAGATAGAGCGGTTAATCTTTACTCTTCTTCTTACTTGTTTGTTTACTCTTAGTTTCTTTTTCTTTCTTTTCTCTGACTTCCTTACTGATCTCTCCGAGTAACTTTTCCACGTCTTCACCACTTGATTCTAGTTTCTTGACTACGTCTTCAAGTGTAACTTTTGGTGCTTTTCTAATAGCTTCTATAATTTCTTCCTGAGCTTCTGGTTCCAGGATCTCTGTGATAGGCGGTCTAGGTATAGGCAGTCTCCTAGACCTTCTACTAGCTCTTACTATGAGAAAAGTTGTTGTAGAGAGTGTTATCGCAATCCCTATTGTTAATGCTTGCAAGCTCATTTGAGATAATGGTATGGTAACGTATCTTATTCCACCTCTCATTAAATCGAGATTACCAGTTTCATGAAACCATAAATGTGAAATTTCTATAGTTATGTTTGAAGGTGGGAGTGGGCCTATAGGCGGGCTTCTTCCTTCATCATCTGTCTTTGCAGAATATTTTATCTTTCCGTCAGCTGTCTTTATAGTTATTTCTGCATCTTTAACTGGTAGACCTAGATAGTCTGATACTATAAACGTTATCTTGAAGAGAGTTGTTGAAATCTGTATTTTACGTAGGTTTTCATCTTCCTTTACTTCAAATTCATCCATGTTGAGTACATTGTAACCTTCCCATTCAGATTTCAAGACTTTCCAAACACCTGTCCTGAGCCAAACCTCTGAACCTGAATTAACTTCTTCAACTTTTTCATACTGATTCTTTATTGTGAATACTACATTTTTCACGGGTTCATATTCTAGTGAAACTGCTTCAAGTAATATCTTCTTCTCTAAATAGTAATTGGCCTTTACCAGGACTGGTGAGTTGATGTTTGTGAGAGTACAGTGATTTCTCTCTACTATACTGCATCCACTCCAAGAAGAGAATACTAGTCTAGTATAATTATCTATTAGAATTATTGTTGGAGCATCTAGATCTAAGCTTTCTCCCTCTCTAATCCATACCTCTTTCTCTAGACCAGAATTCTCTGGAGCATCGATCTTAACTTTATACTCTCTAATCCATGTAGCTTTTAAGATTAAGGGTTTATCAAGATTTTTTACACTTATTGTAGAGTTTGCTGTAACATAGCTTCCAACCCATTCTGTAAAGATTGCTCTTACATCATCTCTTATAATTCTCGCAGTTGGGTTTGCATCGATGTATATGGATTCTCCTTTCTCCACCCATTCACTTTTAGAGATCTTAATATCGTATTCAGATGAAATTGAAACATAGTAGAATACCTTCCATAAGGCATGTATTTTTAGAGGTTTCTCGACGAGTAAATCTATTCTTGGATTATTATTTGATATATCCCCACTCCATCCATTGAAGACTATCTTTGTATAGTTGTTGAAGATCTCTTCAGGTTGTTTTAATTCATATTGTATCTTCTCACCATGCTTTATCCAGCCATCATATAGTTTAGGAGATATATATTGAGATTCTATGAGAACATGGTGATACTTATTCCAGCTTGCTACTATCGTCATTGTTTTGTTAATTTTAATTTTTATGGTATCTGCTAAGATTGTTTTATCTACACTTCCTTTAGGCGGATAGTCTATCTGGAAATTCTCGAGAACTATTTTTGTTTCACCATCATTTAGAATTATCGGGTTCACTTGGGGTTTTAGTTCTAATTCATCTTCTTCAAAATACCATCCACTCTTAACTGATAGAGGATGATCTGAAATTACCTCAACGTAGTACTGGGTTTTCCAGAAAACTCTAGCATTTATAGGTCTCAAGACTTCAGCGATACTTATACTTGGGTTACTTGATTCTATGTCTCCAGCCCAGTGGGAGAAGACTCTCCTCACCCCTTCTTCTATATTTATGATCTCGGGAACAGTGTATGTGAATCTACTTCTTCTATAAACCCATTCACGTAATTCTTGATAACCTAAATCCAGCTCTACTAAATACTGTGCTCTATAAAATGCAGTATATTCTTGACTAGTATTTCCAGCAATAACTCTGAGCTCGTGAGAAGAAGACATATATCTACTCCCATTATACCATCCAGTAAATACTACTCTAGTATTATTACCGAACTCCATTATCGGGTACTGGATACTACAACTCGTTTCTTCTCCAGGTGCGACTACATTTCTACATAGGAGTCTCTTATCTCCAAGCTCTGTATACATATAGAATGTTAAAGTAACTTTGTTTCCTTCTTCTTGTCCTAGAACTATCAAGAATGGAGAGATAGCCATCACTACTAGTAGTGTTATCATTACTATGTGGATCTTTGGTGAAGAGTGCAGCATCCATACAAATTATTCTTAAGTCTTTAATAGCTGTTTCCTTCAACTTAGCTTGGAAACATTATTCCTCTAAAGTTATTCTAAGATCTCTATGCATGAAGAGTATTTTTACGTGTTCTTTTTTTGCTTCTCTGATCAGTTTGAAGTCGTTTGTAGCTATAGGCATAGAGTATTCTTTAGCTGTTTCTATTAATTTCCTGTCTACGGATCCTTTTCCAAATGCTTCTAGTTTACTCATACGGTTAGCTATCTCTAAAGCTGTTCTTGCATGGAAAGCTTTCTTACTATGTTTCTTACATAAGTTTTCAAGTTCTTTCAAGATATCTTCTATGATGTATGGCTCAAGTTTATCATTTAACTGTCTCTCCGCCATGCTTATTAAGTCTCTTCCAAGTTCTGCCATCAGCAAGAGAAAACTTGTATCTACGAGTATCTTCATGTTCTCAACTATGTTGAGATATTTAGACTAGAGTATCTTTCCATAACCTATCAATCTCCATCCAGCTCCAATCTTCCTTGAGATAGATACTTTATCTCCTATTTCTGCAACGATAGGTCTAGTAAGCTTCACTTCTATCTTCTCCTTAGATCTATGGGTAACTATACCACTCGTTACTGCAGAATATACATTTAGTACTAATGGTTCTTTCTCTGATAATGGTGCAACAGCTACTTTTTCCTTAACTCCGACCACATACTTGAATAAACTGTACTCTATTGTTAATTCATAATGTGTTGGAGGAAGTGTTCCAGGTTTACCGGCCATATTTCCAACCATAGCATCTGCTTTAGTTAATGCTGGATCCAATTTAGTTTCTATACCTGTCAACCCGCCGCTCATTGCTTCCTGAACATCTCTACCACCTGCTTTTATATTGACTACTTCTGTTATCAGTGGCTCATATTTACTTCCAGATTCATCTACAGGTATTCCTGGAGTTATCTCCATCTCTTCTCCGACTCTTATCTTCCCTTGTATTATTGATCCCCCTATTACTCCTCCTTTAATCTTGTTTCCAGGTGTTCCAGGAGGATTGACGTCAAACGATCTTAATATAGGCATTCTGAAGGGTTTTGATATATCTCTCGATGGTGTAGGTATGAATTTCTGTATAGCCCATAGAAGTATATCTACACCTGCTTTATGCTGTCCAGATACAGGTATTATTGGAGCATCTTCTAGTTTAGTTCCTTTTAGATATTTCTTTATTTCTTCATAATTTTCTAAAGCTCTTTCTCTAGTTACTAGATCTATCTTGTTCTGAGCTATAATCAATTTCTCTACACCCATTATGAGTGCAGCCTGTAGATGTTCACTATCTTGTGGTTGTGGAAAATTGTGTCTACTATCTACAACGAATATAGCTCCATCGAATAGAGCAGCGCCAGAAAGCATCGTTACCATTAATGAATGGTGTCCTGGGCAGTCTATGAAGGATATCGCTCTCTCAAATACTGTTTCAGAATTACAATTAGGACATATCTCACTAGCAGTATAGTTGAATGGTTCTTCGCATCTAGGACATCTATATACTGCTGCATCTGCATAGCCAATCTTAATTGTTATTCCTCTTTTAAGTTCTTCAGAATGTCTAGCAGGCCATATCCCAGTTATTGACTGGACTATCGTACTCTTACCATTATCTACATGTCCTAGAGTACCTATATTAACTTCTGGTTGCTTAGGCAGGGGCTTCACACTCATCTAGAATTTAATACATAATGCTATCTTATAGGGATGTCTCAGAGAAGAAACTAATATTTTCTAAAATATTTTCTAAGATCAATCGGCCGCCCTCTAAATTGTTTGTAATTCTTCTTCTTTGAAGAAGATTTTATATTCTTTTTCATAAGATTCCCGGCTATCTGAAGCATGTATTAAGTTGTCTGTTAAGTCTATTGCTAAGTCACCTCTAATTGTACCTGGTAAAGCTTGTACTGGATCTGTTGCTCCAATAATATTTCTAACAACTTCTATAGCTCTCCTACCTTCAACAACCATGACTACAACTCTCCTACCTTCTAGAGTTTTTACAAGGTTATCGTAGAAAGGCTTACCTCTATGGACTGCGTATAGTTCTTCAACTAATTCTCTACTCATCTTCAGAAACTTGACTTGAATTATCTTTAACCCTTTTCTCTCTAATCGTGATATTATCTCCCCTACGAGCCCTCTCTCGATACAGCTAGGCTTAAGCATTATAAACGTTCTCTCAAGCATAACTGATTATTTTACAAACTATAATATAGAGATGATTTGAAACTCAGATAATTAAAAATTCTAGAGCTTCAGGTTTCTCTGACAACACCATTCTAGTAGCGGTCCAAAGATTATTATTTTTTTAGAATTTCTAAGTTCTTCTATTGTAGACGATCCAGTTAGATACATAGCTACCTTGATCTGCATGATAATCTCTTTTAGGTAATTTAATACATGTTGGGGATTCTTCACGGCAAGTCTTAGTAGTGGTCTAGCTATTCCAGCCATACATGCACCTAGAGATAGTGATTTAGCTATGTCTAGTCCAGATCTTATACCGCCAGATGCTACTACATCTATATTGACCGATGAAGCTACTTCTATTAGAGAAGCTGCCGTTGGGATTCCCCATTCTTGAAATACTTCTCCAAGAACTTCCCTCTCAATATCTTGAGATTCTCTAGCTCTAATCTTCTCAATCAGCGTCCAGTTTGTTCCACCTGCTCCAGCCACATCTATTGCTTTTACACCTATTGATTCAAGAATCTTCGCCGTCTCCATAGGTATACCGCATCCAACTTCTTTTACAATTACCGGCACGTCCAGTCTCTCTATAGTTTTCTCAATTGCTTTTAATACTCCTCTAAATATTGGTGTACCTTTTGGCTGGATTAATTCTTGGAGGGGGTTAAGATGTATTGCGAGAGCATCTGCATCTATCATCTCTACAGCCTTTTCCGCTAGCTCTACACCTTCTCTAGCTAACTGAACTCCACCTATATTTCCTATCAAGAATATGTCTGGATCTACATCTCTAGCAACTCTATACGTGTATACCAAGCTTGGATCATATATTCCAGCTCTCTGACTTCCAACTTCCATCGGTATATTCAGTTTAGAAGATACTTCAGCAAGATTCTTATTTATCTCGAATGCTTCTGGAACACCCCCAGTCATCCCCTCAATCAGTATAGGATAATTGAAACATTCTCCCAGAAACTTTGTCTCAAGTTTTACATCATCTATATTCATTTCTGGAAGAGGGTTATGTATGAATTCAACATACTCGAACCAAGTAGTCTTATCTTTAAACTCTACATCTTCTTCCAGACATATCTTTATGTGATCTTTTTTACGGGAAACATGTTCTTCCATAATTCTTCTAAAAAGGAGATTGTAAAGAATGATAAAAGTATATCTAGTAAGTTCCCTTAAAAACCAATAATACTATTAAGACTGTTTAATGTTAATCATAGATAGCTATAATACTTGTTTAGTATATCTTTATTTCGGGATGTTGAGGAGGAGACCAGCTGTAGCAGGATTATTCTATGAATTTTCTCCAAAATCTCTTAAGGAACAAATAGAAGAATGTTTTCTTCATCCAATAGGTCCTGGAAAGATTCCAGAGAAAGCTGTTGTTAAAGGTTCCTGCCCATTAGCGTTGATATCCCCTCATGCTGGGTACATGTATTCTGGTCCTGTTGCTGCTCATGGGTATTTTCTACTTGCTGGTAGAATGAAGCCTGATACTATAATAATAGTAGGTCCAAATCATTATGGTATCGGTGTAGATGTCTCAATATATCCTAGTGGTGTTTGGGTCACTCCTCTAGGAGAAGTAGAAGTAGATTACGAGCTGGCGAAGTATCTTGCCGAGTCTTGGAGCATATTCTCTCTAGATGAGTTTTCTCATTCCCGTGAACATTCTATCGAAGTCCAGATACCATTTCTCCAATACATTCTCGGAGACACCTTCAAGATTCTACCAATATGTATGCTAGACCAGAGTTTAGAGACTGCGCTCCAAGTTGGAGAATCTTTAGCAGAATTGATTAGAGAGAAGAAGAATAGAAGTATAATGTTGATTGCTTCTACAGATTTCACTCACTATGAACCTCACTCAGTTGCAGTTAAGAAAGATTCTGTAGCTATAGAGAAGATAACGAGACTAGATTGTGAAGAATTGTACCGTGTAATAAGAGAACTAGATATATCTATGTGTGGATACGGTCCAGTAATCTCCATAATGGAAGCATCCAGAAGGCTTGGAGCTAGAGAAGCTCAACTCCTAAAATACGCTACAAGTGGCGATGTAACTGGAGATAAAACATCTGTAGTAGGATATGCATCGATCAAGATAGAACATCCATTAAAAATATGAACAATCTAAAAACCAATAATGATAATTAAAGAAAACTAGACACGCCGTAACTTCAACATAGAAACAAAGATATTTAATAAAATCAAAATTCTGCTTTTTTAATATATGAATTTTCCGAGAAGTCCTTTAAAATAAACTATGAGGCCAAGTTCTCTAGTTTGATCTCCTGCTTATTCCTATAAAAGAAAAAGAAATATACATAGAAGAAATAATATATTCTTATGAAATTAGGTGGATATGCAGGTAAGATACTTATTATCGACCTCAATAAAGAGAAGATCCTTACACAGAGCTTGAATATGGTTTATGCAAAAGCCTATATAGGGGGTAAGGGTTTAGGCGCTAGATATATGCTAGACTACATAGATCCTAAGGTTGATCCACTAAGTCCAGATAATTTGTTCATGATATTTAGTTGTCCAGCAAATGGAACGATAGCTCCAGCTTCTGGTAAATATCCAGTAATCACTAAGTCACCATTAACAGGAATATGGCTTGACTCCCACTCAGGTGGACCCATAGGTGCTGAATTAAAATACGCTGGCTTTGATGGTGTTATTATTACTGGGAGAGCAAAAGAACCTTCCTACATATATATAGATGATCAATATGTTGATATAAGGAAAGCGAAAAATCTTTGGGGTAAGAAGATAAGTGAAACTAGAAAAACTATTAAAGAAGAGCTTGGAGACCCACTAGTTAAAGTAATGTGTATTGGTCCTTCAGGAGAAAAGCTAGTGAGATTCGCAAATGTAGATTCAGAAGGTAGACAGCATGGTAGAGGTGGTGCGGGAGCGGTATTAGGCTCTAAGAATATTAAAGCTGTTGCTGTTAGAGGTACTGGATCGGTAGAAGTAGCCTATCCAGAAGAATTCATAAAAGCTTGTGAAGAAATGAGTAGAATGGATATCTTTGAGAATCCTGAAGCTCAGTTTGGAATTAAGTGGGGCTCAATAGCCTTGATGTGGCCGATTCAAGAAGTTGGCGCTCTTCCAACCAGAAACTATACAGATGGAAGATTTGAACACGTATCCAGCATAGACGCTAATGTAGTTTTAAAACACTCGATAAAGAGGGGAGCATGCTTCTCTTGTCCTATAGGTTGCCACAACTACGTTTTAATAGATTATGGACCCTGGGCGGGAACATTAGTTGAGGGACCTGAATATGAGACAGCTGACTTAATCGGAGCTAATACAGGCACATCTAGATTCGATGCAATTGCCAAAGCAAACGAGTTGTGTGATGAGTATGGCTTAGATACAATAACAACGGGATCGGTTGTAGCATGGAGCATGGAGTTGTTTGAGAGAGGGCTACTTACACTCGAAGATACAGGAGGTTTAGAACTTAAATTTGGTAATGCAGAAGCATTAGTCTCGTTAATAGAGAAGATTGCGAATAGAGAGGGGATAGGAGATATACTGGCTGAGGGAACGAGAATTGCAAGCCAAAAGATTGGAAAGAATAGTGAGAGATACGCTGTACATGTTAAAGGATTAGAGCTTCCAGCTTACGAACCTAGAGCTTCTCCAGCGATGGGTTTATCTTACGCAGTGGCAGATCGAGGAGGATGCCATTTGAGGTCATGGCCTATTGGCCCAGAATGCTTAAACGCTTACTGGCTTGGCGCTAAGCCGATCAAGCTAGACCGGTGGAGCCCCGAGAATAAAGCTATTGTAGTTGTACAACAAGAACATCAATATGCAGCTAAATTCGCTTTAGGAGTATGCGATTTCTGCTGCTGGGATAATCAAAGATTAACGAATATTCTGTGGACTGTGACAGGTTTTGATGAATATAGAGATGTTAGAAACTTCGAGTTAGCTGGAGAAAGAATAATCAATTTAATACGAACTATCAATGTTAGATTTGGGATCTCATCGAAAGATGATAAACTTCCACCTAGAATACATAATGATCCGCTTAAGACAGGTCCAGCCGCTAATAGAGTATTGAGAGAAGAAGATTTTGAATTCATGAAGAAAGATTACTACAATATTAGGGGATGGGACGCCGAGGGAAGACCGACTGTAGAGAAACTGAAAGAGCTTGGAATGGATGATGTATTAAGATACGTGAATTGGAGGTGAGATCGTGAGTTCAGTATTCATGCCTGAAAAGATACTAGTAATAGACCTGGATAAATGCACTGGATGTGAGCGATGCATTTTAGCATGTAATTTTAAGAAATCTGGAAAATTCGGTAGAACAGATAGTAGAATAAGAGTATTCAGCTGGAAGGAGACAGGAGATTTCATTCCGACGACATGCCTCCACTGCAATCCTGCACCATGTCAGGAATCATGCGGTGTAGGTGCAATACATAGAGATGGAAAGACAGGCGCCGTATACATAGATTACAAAACATGTATAAATTGCAAAGCATGTATGTATGCATGTCCTTATGGTGCAATAAGCATTGACACACAAGGAAGAGTAGTTAAGTGTGATCTATGTGAAGGACAACCAGCGTGCGTAGAAGCATGTTCATTCAATGCTCTAAGATTCGAGAAACCAGTTAAAGCTGTTGATAAATTAGTTGTTGAATACGTAAAATCTCTAAAAGCGGCGGGTGTCAGTAAAGGACCTTCAGCACCTATTAGACCATAACATATCTATCCAACCAACTCTATATTTTTTTCTTTATCCATAAACTCGTCTAATCCTATTTTTTCTTTTATTGCTTTCATGAATATTGTTGATTTGTAAGATACTAACCATGGGCTTGCAGCTTGCCATCCAATAATGGTTTGTCGACGGTCCCTTAAGCAAACCAATAAGCTTATAGGATGTTTTCCTATCCCTGGAACTTTATATTTAATTATACTTTTAGATGTATTTAATCCAAGTTCTTTTGCTTCTTTAGTATTTAGACCAATCCTGATAATAGCTATATCAAATACTTCAAGATACTGCATAGGGATGAATCCATCATAAGTTGTCTCAACTCCAGCACAATTCTTCCCAGCTATCTCAGCCATAGAAACTGCCAATGTGCCAATTGGTCTAAAAGTCTCTTTTTTCGTGAAATAGTCTATAGATGTTGCACAATCTCCTACGGAGTATACATTTGGAACAGATGTTTCGAATTTCTCATTTGTTCTTATAGCTTTCTTAGAACCTAGCTCTATTCCTGCAGAAACGGCCAGTCTGTTTTCAGGCTTAACCCCTATTGTGAAAAACACCATATCTGCTGGAAACTTGTATCCATTGATAACGACCTTCTTAACTCTTCTCTTATCTTTTCTATCACCCATAATTTTATCTATGCTGGCATTGGTCAATACTTTAACACCTTTACTTACTAATCTCTGAATTAAGTAATTAGAGATTTCTTCATCAAACATTGTTAATCCTATTCCCGGCAATTTTTCAACCAATGTGACATCTAATCCTCTTGTTCTAAGAGCATCGGCTAGCAGTAGACCAACTAGCCCAGCACCTACAACGAAAGCCTTCATTCCCACACAGATGTAGTTATTTGCCATTAATGCTTCATCGTACTCATTGAAAGTAAATACGCCTATCTTATTGACACCATCAATTCCAGGTTTGATCGGCTTAGCTCCTGTCGCTAATACCAATTTATTAAAAGTGTATTTTTTCTCAATACCTTGAGATTCAAACTTAATAGATCTCTCAACCAGATTTAATGCTTTAACTTCAGTAGATGGGTAAAACTCGATCTTTTTAGTATCGAAATCTGGATAAAGTTTAAAGAACTCTATTGAAAGACCTCTCTTTATAATATAATGTAAAGCCATCTTAGTGTAAGTAAAAGGAGCTTTTGTAAAAACTGAGATACTGCTTTCTTTATCATATTCTCTAATAATCATCGAAGTATTTATTCCAGCTACTCCACCACCTATTATTATAACATCACGATGTGTAGACATATCTCATTTAAATTCTTATTTACAGATAGTTAAAGATTACTATTTTTAGTTAGTAAAATATAGTAATCAAGTAAACGATACGGTTTGATTAAGAATTCCACTATCTTTTATAACAATAGCAAAAATCTTTCTATTCTATCATGTTGCTAATATATTGTAAAAACTTATAAATTAGAAGTGTAGACATTGATTTGTGGGTAACAATCTTATTAGGCTCAGGATAGTCGGTATCACAGATCATACCATTGAAAGAATTCATAATATTAGTTCTGAGAGTTCTCTTTACGATATTCTTAAAGAAGTCCTGAAAGATCAAAGAAATATGCTTAACTATATATCAGAAAAACTTCTTGATGGAAGATTGCTTTTAATTATTAATGGTCTTAGTGTCTACAGATTTAGCGATCTTAGATCTATTACAGTTAAACCTGGAGATGAAGTTGCAATTTTACCCGTAGTCTTCGGTGGATGTAAACAGCTATAGTGTTCTTCTATTTAAGAGTTATCATTTTTTCAGGATATAGTATCTTCGGAGGATGTTATTAAAACATAATAGTTAAGAATAGGATGCTGATTTAGCTATTGCTGGAAAGAGATGAGTAAGCCTGCTAAGACTGAGCGTGTAGAAGAAGCTGTTCCAGCTGTAGTTGAGCAGATAGTTGGTAGAACAGGTGCTACAGGTGAGATAACTCAGGTAAGAGTTAGGATACTTGAAGGTAGAGATGCTGGTAGAGTTATAACTAGAAATGTTAAAGGACCTGTGAGGATAGGAGATATACTCATGCTCTTAGATACTGAGAGAGAAGCTGAGAGGATAAAGTAGGAATTGTAGGAGGTTGATCTAAATGCCTACCATACATAAATGTTCTTTCTGTGGAAGAGAATTCATGCATGGGAAAGGAATGCTTTATGTAAAGAAAGATGGAACACTTCTCTGGTTTTGTTCAAGGAAATGTAGGGTCAGCATGGTAGAGTTTAAGAGAGATCCGAGGAAACTTAAGTGGACCACCTATTACGGTAAAGAAGTTAGAAAATAGGTTACATCAATATCTTCTAAAACATTTTGATTATTCGTGGCTTTTAATAAATATGTTTTCTTTTTCTGAATCTCTCCTGCAGAAACCAAATCTCTCAAACTGAACTATTTCACCATACCTTATATCTATTATATTCGATTCTCCATAACCATCTATTATCTTTAAACTCTCATTGTTGATTTCTTCTTCATCTAGGTAAAGTGGCTCAGGAACAAGGACTCTGACAGGAATATACTCTACTTTAGGTACCCATTGAATTATTTGTAGACTTTCTGAAGGTCCTCCTTCAACGTATTCACTTACCACTTTGTTATTGTTTAAATCTATGTCTACGATCCTGAAGTTAGCTAGATACTTTAATCGGATGATTGTTCCAGGCTTAACCGTAGCTACATCTGATTTAGATATGTAGAAGATATTTGAGTATCTAATTTTTCTGTATCCAAGTTCTTTATTGGTTGGATGATATGGTAGAGCTATTTCACCTGATTTTAAACCTTCTACTATAAGTTCTACTGGATCTGGGACGAAGAATAATCTCCTAGCCGTTGGATCAAGCACCCTCCTGTTGTATGCGTATAATAAACTCCAATCATACTCTCTCTTAACGTATGTAAAACCTGTTTGTGTAAGTGTAAATTCTCTTATAGCTTCAGGCATTATCCCTCTTCTAATCAACCCTTCTACTGTCGGAAATCTTGGATCATCCCAGCTAGACGCTAACCCCATCTCTATTATCTTTCTAAGCTTCCTCTTAGATACTGGCGTACCTTTAAACTCAAATCTAGAATACTCTATATAGTGTATCTCTCTATCCATTCCTAGAATTTTTCTGATGTAGTTCTGTAATTCATCTCTGAGAGCAAATTCACTTGTTCTTAGAACATGTGTTACGTTACATAGATAATCTTCAATAGCTACAGCGTAATCGTAGAGTGGCCACACAATATATTTTGAACCATGTAGTGGGTGAGGGTGTTTAACTATTCTGAATATTGAGGGGTCTCTCATAGTAGTATTAGTACTTGACATATCTCCAAGAAGTCTAAGAACTGCCTCACCTTCTCCGTACTTTCCATCGAGGAGATTGTTCCAGAAACGGATATTCTCTTCTACACTATGATCTCTATGTTCACATTTTATTCCTTCTCTTCTATAAACTTTTATCTTATCTTGTTTACAGAAGCAAATATATGCGTAGCCTTTATTGATTAGTTTTTCTGCATACTCGTAGAACAGCTCCATGTCATCACTATTGTTCTTTTCGTAATCCCATTCTATACCAAGCCATCTATACCCCTTCCTAAAACTTTCATAGTACTCTAACTTTACTTTTCTGGGGTCTGTATCTTCAAATCTAAGCCAAATCTTACCATCATACATTTTTGCATAGACGTAGTTTAGGATACCGCTCATAGCATGACCTATATGCATATATCCACTCGGCTCTGGCGGTAGACGTGTAACAACTCTACCTCTAAGAGCATGAGGAAGTGGGGGGAGCTTCTTTTCTTCAACTTTAGGCTTATACTCTATTAGTTCTGGAGCGATTTCTTCTAGTAAAGCTTTCTGTTCATTTAAACTCATAAGGTTAACTCTAGCTACAACTTCTTCTACAATCTTGACAATTTCTCTAGCTTTTTCTTTAAGACTAGGATCTTCTCTAATAACTTTAGATATAACAGCATTTTTATCAGCTTTACCTTGATAATCTAAAGCATTCTTTAAAGCCCATTTCAATATCTTCTTCTCTAACTCCATCTCCAGACATATTTATCCTAGACACGAAGATATAACATATATTTAGCTTCTAGCAGGCTTAAAGCGTAATGTATATGTATGAGCTAGATACTGAGATATCGGAGATGAAGGCACATGCCTAATCCGAGTTATGTAACTTTCACACCTCCTGAAGAACTTATGAAAGCAACTCTAGAAATAGTTAAGATGGCTAGAGAAACAGGTAAGATAAGGAAAGGAGTAAACGAAGTAATAAAATCAATAGAAAGAGGGCAGTCAAAATTCGTCGTAATAGCTACAGACGTAGATCCACCTGAGATAGTTGCATTCCTGCCTCCACTATGTGATGAAAAGAAGATACCATATACATTCGTAGATTCCAAAAAGAAGTTAGGAGAAGCAGCAGGAATAAGTGTAGCAGCCAGTAGTGTATCCATAATAGATCCTGGAGCAGCTAAAGACTTCCTAGAAGAAATAATTAAGAAGATACAGGAGATAAGAGGACGTAAGTAAGATCTAGCATAGAGATGGTTTCTGAGGAAAAACTTCTATCCAGTTAAAATTCTCTGTTCTTTCGTTAATTCAGAAGTTACTAAGAGCTTAGCTCTAAAAGGTTTTGCTTTCATAATAACATTAAAACCACAGTAAGGACATCTAGTTTCTGCAACTCTTGAAAGTTTTTCTTTCTCGAAAATCTTGTTACACCAAACACATTGATAGAAGATCTTCCCTTCGGATCTAGTAGGGCTAGCCATAATCTTCAAGAATGTTTAATCATACCACAATTTTAATCTTTTCATTAGATGTCTTTATCTCTAAGATTTCTTTTCTCACCAACTCTAAGTCTTGATTCTGCAATTCTCTGGATCATACTTTCATTCAGTGAAAGGATCAAAAATATATGAAGTATTGATTATTTATTTATTGAAGATGGTTTTATTTAGAGAGTTTGCAGAAGTATGTGAAAAACTTAGAGAGATTTCGGGTAGGAAGGATAAGATTTCTTTGATTATCCGTTTCTTTAGAGAGCTTAATGTAGATGAGGTTGAATGGGCTTCACGTTTCTTGATAGGTAGACCTTTACACGAGTTTACTGATAAAGATTTAAACATTGGTTATGCAACGATTATGGAGATTTGGGATAACCAAGCTACTCTACTAGTAACTGAACCACCTACATTATTAGAAGTAGCAGAGACTTTCACAAAGATAGCTGAGATTGAAGGTCGAGGTTCTAGAGGGAAGAAAAGGAGTATTCTTTCATCTCTACTATCTAGAATGAGTGAAATTGAGAAAGAATGGTTTACGAAGATATTGATTGGAGAGATGCAACATGGTGTAAATGAAGGTGTCTTACTAGAAGCTTTAGCGGAAATGGTTAACGTTTCTCTAGATTCTATCCGGAGAGCATATATGCTTATTGGAGATATAGGTGAACTAGCTAAAATTGTTTTAGGAAGAGGTGGAGAAGGAATAGAATCTATAAAACTTTCACTATATAAACCTCTAAGACCTATGCTTGCTGAGCAGTGTGATAATCTGGATGAATTGTTTAGAGAGTCTAATGTAACGTATGCTGTAGAATTTAAGGTTGATGGTGCTAGAGTACACATACATCTTGGCGGAGAAGGTGTGAAGATCTTTACTAGAAGATTGAATGAGATTACCCATAGTGCTCCAGATGTAGTAGAACAAGTGAAGAAGTATGTTAAACCATGTAAAGCTATTCTAGATGGAGAAATCATAGCTGTAGATAGTAGTGGTAGACCTCTCCCCTTCCAAGCACTCTTAAGAAGATTTAAGAAAAAAGAGGAAAGAACCTCTACAAATGAAATCTCCTTAAAACTCTTCTTATTCGATATACTCTACCTAGATGGTAAAGAATTGATAGATCTACCCTACGTTAAACGTTGGGAGATACTGGAGGAGGTAGCACATCCAGACATACTTATTCCTAGAAAGATCGTTAAATCTAGAAGAGAATTAGAAGAATTCTTAAAGAAAGCTATAAATTCTGGACATGAAGGGGTCATGGTAAAGAAACTTGATAGCGTATATAAGCCTGGCAGGAGAGAAGATCTCTGGCTTAAAGTAAAACCTGCGGATACACTTGACCTAGTTATAGTTGCGGCAGACTGGGGGTATGGTAGAAGAACAGGGTGGCTGAGCAATTACCACCTAGCTGCATACAATCCTGATACAGGTAGATATGAGGTAGTTGGAAAAACATTTAAAGGATTAACAGACGAGGAGTTTGAATGGATTACTAAGAAGCTTCTAGAATTAAAGATACGTGAGTACGGGTACACCGTCATAGTTAAGCCTGAGATAGTGGTAGAAGTAGCTTATAATGAAATACAGAAGAGTAGGAAGTACAGTTCAGGTCTAGCTTTAAGATTTGCTAGGATAACGAAGATAAGAACTGATAAGAAACCATATGAAGCTAGTACAATTCAAGAACTTAGAGAGAGATACATTAAACAGTTTGAGAAGAAGGCTGCTCTACTTTAAGTTTTTCTAAAATCTCTGAAGACACAGGGCTCTTCAAATATACTTTGCCTCTCCAGAATTGTCCTGGAAGAGGTTTGACGAATCTAGCTCTCACCTTTCCTTTAACACCGTGAGGTTTAAGAATTCTACCACGAATCTTTACATAGTTATCAACATACTCTACCTGAAGACCGATCAACTGTAGAGCTTGCTCCTTACTCTCTATAGATGGGAAATCAATTATGTAGTCTCGTTTCTTCTTACTTCTACCACTCTCACGAAATCTTTCAGCAATAACGTAACCGAATAACATGTCTAAATTCATATCTTTTAAAAGAATTCATAAACCTTTTGATAAGTTCTCTCATAAACTACCTATGTATTCTCTATAGATATAACCTACTCTAGAAAGAAGGTATAGTTTTATCTGGTGGTTTCTAGGGGAAGATGAGATGGAGATGAATAAGTTTATACTTGGGTTAAGCTCAGCTTTAGCCATCTTGACTTTAGGTTCCATATTTTGTATACGTAATATAGTTTGGGGCAGCGTTCCTCTACAAGTTGGATTAATGCTATTTATCAGAGAAGGTTATAGTTTGTTGATTATTCCTCTCTCATCAGCTTTAGGTGCTCCTTCTCTGGGAGGTGGAGTATCTCCAGGGATTTGGCCATTATTAATATGGATCTTTACGGCTTTCTTTATAGGATTTATGATACACGAGCCAGGTACATCAGCTAGAATAATCTTAACTTCAGCTATGATAGTATTCGCCAGCTGGATTTTCTCTGTTTTCATTAGCTACCCACTACTTTTAGATAACTTAACATGGATGAGCTTCATAGATAAGGTTATGTCAGACTTACTATTCTATAGATTGTTAGACATAATCTTCCTAATGGTTATCCCACCTATAGCATCCTCCATCTTCTCGCTCCTACCATTAGTATTCTCAAAACTAGCCAGTAGATCTAAAAAAGAAAAGGAACAACTTTACGAAGAAGATCTATTCATCTAGAAGTTTATCCAAAATATGGGAAGAATGAAAAATAAGATTTTGGGTAGTGTATTGTAGTTCCTACTTAAGCTGGAACTTCTCCTGTGGGTGCAGCTTTAGCTGCAGGCTTCTTTGCTCTCTTTACTTTTCTTGCTGTTTTCTTCTTTGCTGCCTTTTTCTTTGCTGCCTTCTTCTTTGGACTTTTCTTTCTCGAACCCATTCTTCTACACACCATCATATTTAATATCGTTTTAGTTGTATAAAAATTTTCGGGTAAATTGATAGATGAAGTTACCAGTTACAATAAAGCGAATGATATTAGTATATTAGTAAGCTATGTTATAGTAATGGTGGTGCTGAAGATGTCGGAAGTAGATATAGCTGAGTTTAAACGAATTGATTTACGGATTGGACGGGTTATTCAAGCAGAGAGAGTGAAAGGTTCTGATAAATTGATAAAGATGATAGTTGATTTTGGAGGTGTGAAGAAGCAGGCGGTTGCAGGTCTTGGCCATATTTATGATGCAGAACACTTCGTAGGTAAACTTTTCGCATTTGTATTCAATCTTAAACCAAAGAAGATTAGAGGAGAAATATCTGAATGTATGATACTCGCAGCTACAGCTAGTGAAGAAAACATCGTTCCACTCATACCAGAGAAACCTATACCAGAAGGATCACCAATAACGTGAAGATTGGTTCTTAAGTCTTGAGAATGCTACTATAAGCCCCCCAAGGAAATAGAAAAAAATAAGTAAGCATGCGTAAGATTATGGAGGATTGGGTGTGCATAAGACTATCAGTGTAAGAGAAGTCTTTGATCTAGAAGATGGTTCAGAAATAGAACTGGTAGGCTGGGTTAGATCAAAGAGAAGTCATGGGAAACTAGTATTCATAGATCTTAGAGATTCTACTGGGGTAATCCAGGTAGCTGTTAAATATGGTTTAACTAATTCAGAGAGTTTTCAGAAATCTTTAGAAGCCAAGATAGAATCCGCAGTCAGGATTAGAGGAAAGGTGAAGAAGGATCCTAGAGCACCTGGAGGAGTTGAGATACAATGTAATAGTCTAGAAATATTGAGCCAGAGCTTAGATGATTTTCCTATAAGAAAGGGTGTTGGATTAAAGTTCCTTTTAGATAATAGGCACCTACATCTTAGAAGCCCGAGGGTTGGAGCTATAATGAAGATTAGAGCTGAGTTGATAGATGCTGCACGTAGATGGCTAAAGGAGAATGGTTTCATAGAGATCAATTGTCCAACCTTCATAACAGCGGCCGTTGAAGGTGGTGCAACACTCTTTAAAGTAGATTATTTTGGGAAGACCGTATATTTAACTCAAAGCGTCCAGTTTTATCAAGAAGCTGCTATATACTCTCTAGAGAAAGTTTACAGTCTCCAGCCAAGTTTTAGAGCAGAGATGAGTAGAACTAGGAGACATCTAACAGAATTCTGGCATCTAGAAGTTGAAGTAGCTTTTGCAGATCTATGGAGTATAATGAAGGTAATAGAAGAACTTTTGTATAACATGGTCAAGAGTGTATGTGAGAAATGCCGAGAGGAATTAAAGATTCTGGGTAGAGAGATAAAACCAGAATTAGCCGAACCCCCATACCCTAAAATAAAGTATGCTGAAGCTTTAGAGATCTTGAGGAGAAAGAATATAGAGTTAAGATGGGGGGACGATTTCGGGGCAGATGAAGAAAGAGAACTCTCCCTAGAATTTGATAAACCCTTCTTCGTAACACACTACCCAAGAGAGAGTAAAGCATTTTACCATATGCCTGATCCTGAGAATCCTTCAGTGTGTTTAAACGCAGACTTGCTTGCGCCTGGAGGTTATGGAGAGATAGTAGGAGGTGGACAGAGAATACATGACTACAACCTGCTGGTAGAAAGGATAAGAGAGAACGGGCTCAATCTTGAAGACTATAAATGGTATCTAGATCTAAGAAAATATGGAAGTGTACCCCATAGTGGTTTCGGAATGGGGATAGAGAGAGTATTATGGTGGCTTCTAAAACTCCCCCACATCCGTAGCGCATGCCTCTTTCCTAGAACACCCGCAAGAATATATCCATAACATAAGTACGACATATTTTTTACGATGAAGATGAGGCTCCTCTATGAACCAGGTTTACGAACCCTCTGAAGATACATATCTGCTCTTGAAATACCTAGACAACCTCACTTCTTCTAAAAGAGTTTTTAAGAGAAGCCTAGAGATAGGTAGTGGGAAAGGACTGATTACCGAGAAACTTTTAGAAATATCTGAAGAAGTCTATGCCATAGATATAATGTATCAAGCGTCTAAAGAAACGTTGAGAAGGATTGGAAAATCTAGTAGAAAGAATGTATGCCATATTGTGTGCGGAGATCTGTTAACGATGTTTAGGAAATCTGTTTTCTTCGATCTAATAATCTCTAATCCACCATATCTTGAACCTGAAGATCTAGGAGACGTAACGATAGAAGGTGGATCAGGATTTATCAAGAGATTAATAAAAGAATCTCTACAACATCTTAAGCAAGGTGGACTCCTAGTATTTGTAGCCTCACCACCTTCAGGAACCACCAATAAATATTTTTTTATAAAAGATCTTATAGAAGAAGAGCTAACTATTAATATAGCTTTATCTAGACGTTTATTCTTTGAAGAACTTGTTGTTTATGAGATCGTTAAGAACTATTCATGTTGAAGATGTTTAAGAGGTATAGTCTATGGGTGAGGAAGTTACTTTAAAGAGAGAAGTTGGATGGTTTGGTTCTTTCTCTCTAGGATATGCTGACGTAGGTGCAGACATATTCATAGCACTAGGACTAATAGTTCTATATGCAGCGGGCGTAGCTCCAGTCGTCTTCTTAATCACAGCTATAATCTATATTTGCATAGGTTTAGCTTACGCTGAACTTGCTCCTATTTATCCGTACGCTGGAGGAGCACACGTATATGCTATGAAAGCTTTCAACGATTTATACGGCTTCATAGCTGGATGGGCTTTAATCATGGGATACACACTATGTATCTCATTATTTGCTTTAACTGCTTCTGGATACTTACTTTACTTAACTGGATTAACTGGTTATTCATATAGTCTTAGTTTTCTCGGAATTCCTTTGATAGGATTAATCTCAATTTTTCTGATAATACTTCTCATAATAATAAATTATCTAGGGATAAGGTATTCTGTAGAGATGTCTACAGCTCTCGTGATAATGGGTTTAGCAATACAGGTATTCATCTTGGTGCCGGGATTCATACTCGTATTTAATCCTAGTAAGCTAATAGAACAAATCAGGATAATTGGTTCAGCTAAAGTATTTGAAGAAATATCTTATATTCCATTTCTAGAGATCAATCTACAGAATTTCCTCTACTCGATAACTCTAGCTATGGCCTCATTCGTAGGGATAGAATCTATTGCACAAGCAGCTGAAGAAACTAAGAGACCATTAAAATATATTCCGAAAGCTGCAAAGCTGTCTGTAATTGTTGTCTTGATTTCAGTTATGAGTTTCTCTATACTCTCTATAGGTTCCATGGACTGGACGCGGCTTGCAGAGAGTTACGAGTATTCTATAGCTGCTCTAGTTGAAACGTATCCTGTTATAGGAAAGTTTGGTGCAAAGTTGGTTGCTTTAGCTGGATTCGTTCTATGTTATGCTTCATCGAATACTGGTATTGTTGGTGTATCGAGACTTGTAGCATCTATGGGTAAGTTTAAGCTCCTACCCGTATGGTTCTACAAAATACATCCAAGATTTAGGACACCGACTAGAACAGTAATAATATTCGGCATGATCGGTTTACTACTTGCATCTATAGGAAGTATCCCATTCGTAGCTGAACTATATGTCTTCGGCTCACTTCTAGGATACGTGATACTAATGCTAGCCTTTATAAAACTAAGGAACACTGAAGAAGAAGTCTACAAACCTTGGATTACTCCAGGAGAGATTAAGATACCGTTTCGTAGATCTATAATCCGCATACCTCTAACAGGATTAATAGGGTTAATTGGTGTATTATCTCTCCTAGTTCTCGTTATGTTCTTCCATGGGAGAGGAAGAATACTTGGATTAATCTGGATTACAGCAGGTTTACTAATGTACGTTTACTATAGACGTAAAATACGTATGAAACTTACAGATACCTATTCTAAGAAACTCATAGTACCTGCTTCCTACATATATCGTGTAGGTGTTCTCATAAGACCCATCTTCGAAGAAACTAGGAAAATAGTAGAAACGATAACAAAACAGTTAGATAAAAGATTTGAAATAACTTTGATAAGCATTATAGAGCCAAGCGAATTTAATTTAGATTTAAGATCTCCTTCAGACAGGATCGAATTAGAAAAGATTAAAAGAGACCTATTAAATGAACTTGAAGATTCTGCAGAAGAATTGAGAAATATGGGTTACAAAGTGAGTACAAAAGTATTGATAGGGGATTTAGAGAAGGTTGTTTCTAGAGAGATAGAATCTGGTAGACTAGACTTTATAGCATTGATAAGAAGGATGACTGAGAAAGGTCGTATAGAGAAAGCACGTGAAGATAGATTATATAAAGTTATATCTAGGTATCGTGGTAACATTATGGTACTTAGGAGGGTTTAACATATGCCGAGAGGGGTTCTCGCAATAATACACGTATTCGTTGAATCTTCCAAACTCGAAGAAGTAGCTAGGAAGATAAATGATTTACCTGAAACTCTAGACTTATATGAAGTTACAGGAGAATTCGATATAATAGCTATCGTCAGATCTGAAGATGTTACCAGTTTCAGGAATCTTATAAAAGATAAGATAATGAAGATAGATGGCGTTAAGAGCACCGTTACATCAATGGTCTTGTATACTTATAAAAGAAATGGGAGACCAGTAGAAGAATGAGTAGTAACCCCACTCTTAGAATACTCTTAGCAGTTAAAGATGTTTTAAATCATGAAGCATTAATAACTCTACTTAAACTACTTCCCAAAGATAAGGCAGAGATATACGTATTACATGTACTAGAATTTCCATTTCACACATCTCTCTATGATGAACTAGTCCAACCATATATAGATGAAGCAAAAAAGAAATTTAGTGAATTGGTTAAGTGGATTGAAATGGAAGGTTTTAACGTACAATTAAGAGTGGTTGCATCTAGAGATATTGCTGAAGCAATTCTAAGTGAAGCTGAAAATCTTGATGCTAACATAGTAGTTCTTCAAAAAACATTAAAGAAATTTAGGAGAAGGGTTAGAAAAGTGCTTCGCTGGACGAATCTAGAAAGAGTGATTGACACGTCAAAGAGGATCGTCATTATTTTCCCTGAAGTTTAGAATTCTTCCTCTTCTTCCTCCCAGCCTTCTTCTTCCTCCTCGAATTCTTCTTCCTCCCATTCTTCCCATTCTTCCTCTTCTTCTTCAATCTTGTAGATTCTATCTTCTAACTTCATGACCGTTCAAAATACTAAGTAAATATTTACTCATAAACATTTCTCAGATATAATTATATGCAAATATCTTTCAAAACATAAACTTAATACGTTTCTATGATCTAGGTAATATTACTGAATAAATTCTCATTTTTCCAGGTTTCTAATATTTCCCTCAGAGACCCTATGGATCATCATGGATCAGTATGAGCTAAAGTTCTTCATCGGGCATCTATACTAACGTCAAGGCAGATTTTAGAGTTATCGTAAGATAAATCTAAAACATATTTAAATTACAGTATTCTATTCAAAAGGGAACAATTACTAATTTCTTATCTCTTAAAAATATCTTAACATTTGGATGCGGATAAATCGGGTAAAATTGAATGTATTTGTTGGTTTTTATTTATGTAGGAATATTTTTTCTAGATTTATTCTAGCTTTAAAGTATTTTAAGAAAGGGTAATTGTTTGTAAACCATTCTATGAATCCTCTTATTTTACCTATTGGAACATAGGGGTGTCCTTCAACTATTAATTCTCTTGGAGTGTAGAGTGTTAGAACGACTGGTACCATTATGACTTCCACTTCTCCCCCGATCTTTGAGAGCTGATTTATTCTTTCTTCTTGTCTTACAACTATTTTCCTCCTAGCAGAGTATGCTGGAGGTTTATTCCAATGTTTACAATCTACAACTAACATTACGTTATCTCTACATGCTATTAAATCTATCTGTATTCTGTTCTTATCTATCTTTAATTTGACATTCTTGATTACTCTGTATCCAGCTTCACTGAAAAGTTCTACAGCAAGTTCTTCAAATTCTTTCCAATCAAGATATTTTGCAATTCTCTCTCCTTCAACTCCTAGTAAGATAGCTGTTTTAGCAGCTTTAACCCTTCTCTTCTCCAGCGTATCTAAATTCTTGAAAATTTCTCTTAAGTAAGCTTCAACCAGTTCTTTAACAATTAAAGTGTTTTCTGAAATCTCTTCTATAGTTGGCTCAACTTTCTCTCTAGACAGTTTCAGGTAGGTGGTAAGTAGATTTAATGCCATATCGTTTGGAATATCATTTTTCACAATCATTTTCTAGAAACATTACTAAATGATTTCCAGTTACATGTATTAGGGTCTTCATCTAGACTGTGACTATCTTGATGAAGATTTTTGTAATCCAGGGAGATGTTTCTCTGATTATGTAGGCTAATCCTGCAAGAAATGTAAGTATTGCGAGGAAGAATAAGAAGAGCGCTATCACTGATATCAGCTCCCTAACTCTTATCTTGTAATACATGTTTTCAACTCCTCTTAGATTCAATATATCTATTGATTAATGTTTATTTAGGTATTCTTTTAAAGGGGTTGTTTATCTACCTGCTATTCCTAAGTATAGTTTTGCTAATTCTGGATGGCTTAATAGTTCTCCAGAGTTTCCTTCAAATCTAATTGTTCCGCTTACGAGTAGGTATGCTTTGTCTCCAATTTCTAAAGCTTTCTTAGCTACTTGCTCAACCATTACTATCGTTAATCCTAGTTCATCTCTTAGTTGTACAACCTTCTCCATAACCTTCTTTACAAGTATAGGCGCTAGATCAGTGGACATCTCATCTAACAATAATATCTTCGGTCTCCTCATTAAAGCCATTCCTATTGCAAGCATCCTACGTTCTCCGCCACTAAGTGTTCCAGCCTTCCTGTCAACAAATTCTTTTAGGACTGGGAAGAATTCAAGTATTTCTTTTGTTCTTTCTTTTATCTCTTTCATGGGCAGAAGGTATCCTGCAATTCTTAGATTTTCTTCTACAGTTAGTTCTGAGAGAACGTTCCCCATCTGAGGAAGATACGCTATTCCCATTTTAGCTATTTTATATGGAGGTAGACTTGTTATCTTTCTTCCTTCATAGAATATGTCTCCAGAATGTATCGTAGCTAGACCCATTATACTATTGAGTAGGGTTGTCTTTCCAGCACCGTTAGGTCCTACGACAACCGTTATCTTTCTATCTTCTACTTTGAAGTTTACATCAAAGAGAACTTTAATCTTACCATACCCAGAATATAGTGACCTAGTTTCCAGTATACTCATGTGTCTTATCCTCCTAGGTATACTTCTATAACTTTCGGGTTCTTTTCTACTTCTGGTGGCGTTCCTTCAAATATCACTTTTCCCCGATCCATCACGTATACGTAGTCTGCATATGGTAAAGCTATATCAACTCTATGTTCTATCAGTAAGAAGCTTACATTCATAGTATTTTTAATGTTCCTGATATATCCAAGTATATCTCCAGCGTAAGCTGGATCTACTCCTCCTATAGGTTCGTCTAGAGCGATAAGTTTAGCTCCTGTTGCTAGAGCTCTTGCAACTTCAAGCATTTTGAGTTGCGCTCCACCAAGTCTGAAAGCTTCATAATACCATAAATCTTCTAAACCAACTCTAGACAATATCTTGAAAGCTTTCTCTATATTTTCTTCTTCATCCTTAATCCAAATCTTTCTTAGAGGTGCTTTCAGAGGGTTCTCTGCATCACTTTTCAAGGATGCTAAAACATTTTCTAATACCGTTAGTTTTAGGAAAGGTGACGGTATCTGGAATGTTCTAACAAATCCTTCTCTATAGATTCTGTGGGACGGCCATCCAGTAATATCTTTACCTAGGAAATAGATCTTCCCAGAATCTGGTTTCAATACACCTGTACAGAGATTGACAAAAGTAGTCTTACCTGCACCATTAGGTCCAATAAGCATAGTTATAGACTTCTCTCTTACAGATATGCTCACATTGTTAACTGCAGCTAGCCCTCCGAAATACTTACACAAATTCTCAGTCCAGAGAACACGTTCACTCATTATTCTCAGTTCCTTAACAAACATAAAAAATAGAGGAGTTAAAAAATTTATTTCTTTTCTACAATGAATTAAAGTGTAGATTTTACTTAGTAGCTTGAAGCCACCAGTCAGCCCATTCTACGGTATCTGTAGCGCCACGCCATATTCCAGCTATCCGCCAATCATACTTGCCATCGACACGCCACGGTATCCATAGTTCATAGTCTGCGTAAGCTCTGTCTCCAGCTTTATCTAATTCAAAGAATCCAGAGGCGCCCATATATCTCTTCACAACTTCTGGAAGTATTGCTTTAACAGCTTTTGAATCATACTTGTCAACTAGATCTAAAGCTATCACTATAGTCCATAGAGCATCGTATGAGTTGTAGGCATATGGTTCTGGATCTCTACCAAGCTTCTCTCTAACATAGTTCTTTACTTTCTCTGTATGTGGTGAAACACCAGGCGTTACTATTGGATTGAGGAACTGTATCTTCATACAGAATTCTGCTAGCTCTGCTTCTTTGACTAGACCGCTAACACCTGCTGTACCATCGGATCCAACCCACTTAACTTCAGAGAGTATTGGATATGCTTTTGCCGCGGTTATGAATGCGATCATTTCTTCGAATCCTATAGCATCTATACCTACTTTGTCTTTACCGTATTTGTTTACGAGGTCTGTTACTAAGCTTGCAAGCTTAGCTGCTTCTGCTGAGAATTCTTTTGCAGCTGGATCATATCTCACACCTTCTATAACATCTCCAGGCTCTCCTGTCTTCTTTAATATGTTTAAGAAGGCTTCACGTGTAGCACGTGCTAAACCATCTCCCCACGTATCTCCTCTCCAGATCTGTACGAGATATCTTATTCCTTGGGTGTAGGCTACTCTAGCAGCAGCTGGACCTTGTATTAGATCTGTTGTCACGTATCTGAATATCCAATCTTCCTCTATGGCTAGAGCTGGACTTGTAGATGATTGTGAGATAACTAGTATCTCGTTCGCATCTGCATAAGACTTAATCTCACTAACCTCGGCACTACTCATAGGTCCAATTATGAACTTGATCCCTTTTCCGTGAAGTGTCATTAACTTGTCTAATGCCGTTTTTGGATCGGTTGCAGAATCCTCTATATACAATTTTATGTACCATTCTTCACCTCTCGCTTTAAGCCATTCATTAATTTCTTTCTCAGCGAATTCTAGAGCAACTTTATCATTTTCACCATAGCTTGATAACACTCCTGTTAAAGGTAGTAGTGCTCCTATAGGTACTTCTCCTCTAAGTCCAGGTGCCGCTGGAGCAGTTTGAGTTACTGTTGAAACTACCGTTGCAGTTACTGTTACCGTGGCGGCTGCTGGAGTAGGTGGAGCTGTTGTTGAAACTACTACGTAGCCTATAGCAATCCCGATTATTAATCCAATTACTAGGAGTGCTGCTGCGACGGCTCTCGAAACTCCTTTCATTTTCACACTTATCACCTTGAGACTTATCTAAAAACGATTGCTTAAAAATTTTTCGTGAGAATAATTGTGTATTGATGGTTGCTTTGAGAATGGTTAACGTTATTTTTATAGGCTAGTGTTATGTATAAAAATTTAAAGAAAACGGGGTTGTCGGCAAAGTGATAGATCTTGTATTGAAGGCTGTAGCATACTCTGGTGGAATTGCTCTTACAGCTGCAGGAATAACCTTAATCTACATGGCTACTAGGACTTTTAATTTTGCTCATGCATCTATGGTTGGATGGGGTTTCTACGTAGTTTTTGCATGTTATTCAATCTTCGGTGGGACTCCTTACTACTACGTCCCGTTAGCAGCTCTCTTCTCAGGTTTTCTCGGCATACTGTTATATTTTGGAGTGAATAGGTGGTTGCTGAGAGCGGGAGCTTCACCAATAACCCTAATGATGTCTACTCTTGGAGTAGATTTAGTACTACTTGCAACGATAAACATATTTGCTGATTACTTAACAGATGTCTACAAAATAAATGCTAGATACTTTGTATTAGAACTTAAAGACCTCGTACTTGGAAGCATGGATGGTTTAGGGGTACGTGCTATCCCATTCGTAACGGTATGTGTAGTAGTTGTATTGATAGTTGCTCTCCATCTTTTCTTGAAGAAGACTAAGTTTGGAATAGCTGTTAGAGCTACGATAGAGAATACTCAGCTAGCAACCGTTCTAGGAATAAATCCTGAGAAGGTTTACATCTTCTCATGGTTTGTGGGAGGTGCTTTAGCGGGACTTGGAGGAGGACTATTATCTCTAACTATGAGTGGTTATCCAACAGTTGGTATGACGATAATAGTAACAATGTTCGCTGGATCTATAGTTGGCGGGTTATCAAGTATATTTGGCAGTCTTCTCGGAGGTTTTCTAGTAGGATTAAGTGAATATATTGGAATAACAGTTCTAGCTTTAAGTATTGGTGGATGGATTCTAGCATACAGAATACTGATACCTCTCGCAGCACTCGTCACCACACTACTAATATATCCACAAGGTCTTGCTGGAATAAAATTAAAGAAAATTATTATAAAAACTCCTGGAACAGGTGGTCGTGTAGGTAGTGGAGGTGGTGGGTGAAATGGTTATCGAGATACATCCTCTCGTACTAAACATACTGATAAACTTTGGAATAGGCTTGATAATTACTGTCAGTCTTAACCTAGAAGTAGGAATAGCTGGTATATCACAGTTCGGAAGAGTCCTAGCTGTACTAGTAGGCGCACTTGTCGCTGCAGCGATTTCAGGTAGATTACTAGCTGCGATTATGGGTCTACCTTCTGGTCTCGAGTACGCAGACCACATGATAAACTTCAAGATAGTTGATCAGATAAATAGAACGCTAGCCACCAACGTAACTTTATCGATAGGGATATTATTCTTAACACTCATAATAGCAGCACTTCTCGGAGCATTGATAGGTTACCTCTGTTCTTATCCAGCTTTAAGATTGAAAGAAGCATATCTTGGGATAACTTTACTTGCATTTGGAGATGCATTAAACACTATTGCATGGAATGTGGAAGGGTTGGCTGGAGGTACTCAGGGTGTGAATGTTCCAGATGTTTTCAGATGGATAGGTGTAGGTCCAGAGAGATACTTGGGATTAGTGTTGATAATAATTGGATTCGCTATGATAGTTTTCTTATTTGCTGAGAGTTTAATAAGATCACCCTTTGGTAGAGCTCTAAAAGCTATGAGAGATTCAGAAGTAGCTGCAGCAATATATGGTAAAGATATCGTTAAGCTTAGAGCACAAGCATTAATGATTGGTGGAGCGCTCGCAGCTATTGGTGGAGCTTTATGGGCATTCTATACTGGAAGCTTCAAAGCTGTAACATACACTAGGCTTACGTGGACTTTCTGGCCATGGGCATACATGATGCTTGGAGGTGTTGGTAACAATCTAGGCATGCTGGTAGGAGTCTTCGTATTCTCAGTAATCCGTACACTAATCTACGCCTACAAAACAGAGTTGACTACATTCATACCGATAAACCCAGCTTGGTTCGAATACATTCTTGTAGGTCTCGCAATAATAATACTAGTTCTATTTAGACCTCAAGGGCTACTTCCAGAGAAGCCAGCGCTCACATTACCAAAATCAAAGATAGAAGAAATTAAACAAAAAGTAAAAACAGAGAAGGCTGGCTAGCTCTATAACTGAAGACTACTAACGGAATATATTTAGAGAAACATTACTCTAATTTGAATACTATCTTTTCGTAGCCTTTGTATTTTTCACCTCTCCTAACACTAGATATTAGAATTCTATGATTTAGGATCTCGTGTTCTCCACTTATATCTACTTTAACTATCTCAGTATCCTCTGGAAAGATCCAGTAGATTTCGTAATCGTATTCTGCAACTCCTTCTTCATAGTAACATTCATACACATTTAATCCATTTACGAGTTCTCCACTAAACTCTATGATATAGATTATCGTAGGAAGCTCTGGGGCTCCTCTAAACTCTAGATTAACTATGGTGACTTTTGCCTCTACTCTCCTATTGTTTATTATTATCTTCTCTTCTTCTAGGAATTCATTCATTACTGTTGATAATCTCATCATTTCATCTACATATCTTTCTTCATCTTCCAGTATCTTGTAGTAAAAGTTTTCTTTATCTAGGTAATCGAATACAAGTATTTCTGTGAATAACCCTTTTCCATCAACTCTAAAGAAAGCCTGAGCATGAATAGGCTCGACATCTATACTCATACGCTCCCCCAGAATAAATATTCAAGATAAGTTTTAGAAAACCTTCTCCAATCTTTCAAGTGTAGTATTCAAACATCTGCTTAGCCTTGTTTTATTGAGTTGGAGAGATTTTCTTGTTAATTTGTTGTGGGTCAGACTGCCCGTCGTGTATCATAAATCAACTTGGACGTTGTTCATCATCCCTTCTAATAACTGTCTTTCCGATTCTTATAAGTTTATACTGATTCTGTCTTCGGTTTTCTGAGAACTATTCTTGCATCTACTGCTTTGTATCCTTTACCTTTCTCGAAAGCTATAACTGGGTTTATGTCTAGTTCTTCTATTTCTGGATGTTCTACGACTAGTTGGGAGAGACGCATCAATCCTTCTGCTAATGCATCTATATCTCTAGGCGGTTTACCTCTGTATCCTTTAAGTATCTGGCTTGCTCTTATCTCTTCTATCATATGGTATGCACTTAGCTCTCTTATTGGTGCTAGCCTAAAGCTGACGTCTTTGTAAGCTTCAACATATATTCCGCCTAAACCAAACATTATTACTGGTCCAAAAATTGGGTCTTTCTTAGCACCGAAGATAACTTCTACACCATTCTTAACCATTTCTTGAACAGTTACACCCCATATACGTGCATCAGGTGCATGCTTCTTAACATTACTAATTATCCTATTATATGCTTCTCTCACTTCTTCAGGTGTCTCAAGCTTGATTTCTACCCCACCTATATCAAATTTATGCACAATGTCCGGGGAAGCTATCTTTAAAACGACCGGATAACCTAGTTTCTCAGCAGCTTCAACAGCTTCATCAACACTCTTCGCAATATAATATTCAGCGATCTTAAACCCATAGTTCTTAAGTACGCCAAGTGCTTCAGCATCAGGCATATATGTTCTACCTTCCAGTAGAGCTTTCTCTATAGTTTTCGCTACCTTCTCTCTATCTACTAGAAATGTTCTGACTTCTGTTCTAGGTCTGTTAACCCAACTACTAAACTTCTTCATAGCTGCTAGTGTTCTAGCTGCTGCTTCTGGAAAATCGAAATTAGGTATACTTGATGATTCTAGTATCTCGATTGCAGATGAAATATCGCTCACACCCATAAAACATGTTAATACTGTTTTCTTATATTTTTGAGATGTTGAGACAACTACTCTAGCTATATCGTCAACATTCGTCATAGCTTGTGGTGTGAGGACGATTATAGCTGCATCTACATTCTCATCTGAGAGTACATGATTGAGAGCGTACTCGTATCTTAAACTATTAGCATCTCCAACTAGGTCTACTGGATTCTTTACACTGGCAGCTGGAGATAAACCTTCTCTAAGCTTCTTCTTCGTTTCTTCATTTAGCTGAGCTATCCTGAGCCCTGATCTTACAACAGCGTCTGTAGCCAGTATCCCCGGTCCACCTGCATTCGTTATTATTGCTACTCTATCTCCGGCTGGGATAGGTTGATATGCGAAAGCTTTAGCGTAATTGAATAGATCTTGAACTGTATCTACTCTAAGAACTCCGGATTGCTCGAAGATGGCATCGTAGACCTCATCAGAACTTGCTAATGCTCCTGTATGGCTTGAAGCAGCTCTGGCCCCTTCTGGCGTTCTTCCAGCTTTTATCGCTATTACCGGTTTCCTCGATTCTCCAGTAATATGTCTAACTACATCTATGAATCTTCTACCATGTGATATATCTTCAACATACAGTAAGATAACTTTTGTTTGTGGATCGTTTTCAAGGTATTCTAAAACATCTATCTCGTTTATGTCAGCTTTATTCCCAAGACTCACTATCTTCGAGAAACCTATTCCAAGTTTCCTAGCGTACTCTAAAGCAGCGACACATAATGCTCCACTTTGAGATATGAATGCTATAGACCCGCTTCGAGGCATTTCTCTAGCAAAAGTAGCATTCAGTTTTACTGAGGGTTCTGGATTTACTATTCCAAGACAGTTCGGTCCTATGAATCTGATACCCCCTCTCCTAGCTATTGCTACAACTTCTTGTTCTAGTTTGGCTCCTTCTGGCCCTATCTCTTTAAATCCAGCAGTGATTATTACAGCTGCTTGAACACCAACTTCTACACATTCCTCCATTACTTCTGGTACGATTTTATTTGGGACAACTATTATGGCGAGATCTATAGTATCTGGAATAGCTGAGATTTTTGGATATGCTTTTACACCCAACACCGCCCTCGCTTTAGGATTAACAGGATACAGTACTCCTGCAAAATGACCATTTATGAGATTTCTCATTATAGCATGACCTACACTATCCGGGTCTCTAGAAGCGCCTACTACAGCAACAGAAGATGGGTAAAAGAATTTATGCAACTCTATTTCTCCGCGCGTATTTTGTTTGCACGTATATTTAAGGTATAGGTAATGAAAATTTATAAGTGAATATATCTGCCTACATAGGTAAATATATATCTAACTATGAATGTGATTTCAGCGAGATTAGATAATTCTAGACTACCTTAATAAGAATGATTAGTCTCCAACTGTTGCTTCACAGTTTTAATTCTCTTCATAGATTCGAGAATTGTTTCAGCAGTTTTCAATATTTTTTCTCTAATCTCTTCACCTTTCACTCTACTTCTTCTTATTAGGTTGTCTGTAATTATCAGTATAGCTGCTGTCTTAAAGTTGCGGATGTGGCCGAGTGTGAATAGAGTTGCGCACTCCATCTCAACAGCTATTACACCAACTCGAGTCCATTTATTTATGAATTCTTCATCTTCTGCATAGAATGCATCACTAGAAACTACTGGGCCTATCCATATTTTATCGAATCTATTTACTGCTTCTCTAACTAGTTCTACGAGGACTTCATATGTTGGAGCATTAGGTGGAATTATTCCTGGAGCATAAGCTGAAATAGTTCCAGAACCTATATGGAAGCAAGCAACATTAGGTATAACTATATCCCCTTCCTTGATATCTTTTGATAAGCTTCCAGCCGTACCAAGTCTAACCATAATCTTTGCTCCAAGCATTCTCAATTCTTCAAAAACTATAGCAGATGATGGTCCACCTATACCGTGACATGCAATTGTATATTGTTCACCTTTATAACCACCAGTATAGACGGGGAACCCTCTATTAGATGAAACGAGTCGAGGTTCTTCTAAGAGTTCAGCTACAAGCTCAACTCTCTTAGGATCTCCTGCAACTATAACTTTTTCTGCAATATCTCCAGGCTTAGCTAGTATATGGTACGGCCCCCCAAGCATAGATATGAAATATGTTTCCTGGTTTTAAAATGTAATGCTTCAGGAAAGTAAAAGTTTTTACAGATTGGTAGAAGGTTTATCGATATGTAGTCCCGTAGAGATGTAGATCTTATGCTTTACTAGTTGATAAAATAAAGACTATTGTAGATGATTCCGGCTTTGGTAAATTCACTATCTTCGTCTGGGCTCTTAAACCTCTAGATGAGAAACCGCAAATATTCAAAATTAAATTAACATCTTATCCTCTAAGACAGGAGAAAGCATTTCTAGAACTATCCGCAGAAAAACAAGAAGTATACTATCAAGCATTAGTGCTTGTTAAGGCTAGACCTGGAAGATACGAGTTAAGTATCAGGGAGCCGGTAAATCTATCCATAATCCTAGAAGTTGAAGAGAGATAGTTTAGATTTACGAAGATTAAGAAATCCCAAATACCTAATACTTATTAAGATATCTTATTGGAATATTTAATGTGAAGTATTGTTTTTTCGAGACGCCCTTCAAAGTCTTATTAGGGTACATATGGTCTGAGAAAGGCTTAAGAGAAATGTGTTTCTATGAGAATCTAGAAGATTTTAAGAAATATGTTAGAGAAGAATATCCAGAAGCTGTAGAAGGTAGGTTAGTAGAATTAGAAGAACAACTTGAGAGATACTTTAAAGGTGAGTGTAGATGCATCGACTTTCCACTTAATATATATGGGACAATCTTTCAGAAGAGTGTATGGAGTATTGTTAGAAAGATACCTTACGGTGAAGTGAGAAGCTATAAATGGGTTGCAGAACAGTTAGGTAAGCCAAGATATTCTAGAGCTGTTGGTAGAGCATTAGCTTCAAATCCAGTAGTACTGGTTATTCCCTGTCACCGGGTGATCAGATCAGATGGTTCTCTCGGAGGCTACGGTGGAAGAGTTTGGCTAAAAGAAGAGTTAATAAAATTTGAGAAGAAGTTTACTGAAAATCTACGATTCAAACAAGCTAAGCAACTATGACATACTATTCAAGAAACAATCTTACTATCATTTAATTTTAAATGAGTTCTTTTTTGTATTAGGGTTGACCCCCTTTTCATCATCTGTATTCAGGTGTTCCGACGTTCCTCACCTTTCAGCATCACCAAGTTCTACAACCTCTCATATTAGTTTTTCCTAATGTTATGCATAGCTATTAGGTCTTTCTTAAATATTCTAAGTTCTCTAGGTATCTCTATGTCGATAGGATCTTTGAGAGATAGATTTCTTTCCTTCTTAATAGACCAGACCCTAGAATTGAAGTTGATTATATGTTCTGTGTATTTTGCATATCTTTTACTCCATTTAGGTTTCTGGAATTTCTGAAGATGTATACTCTTTTTTGAGTAGAGCTTTCTCCATATCTCTTCTGTTATGAATGGTGTTATAGGTGCAAGCATTATGAGTATATTCTTTAATACCGTGTGTAACGTGTGCCATGCAGATTTCTGTTCTCTTTTCGTAAAACCGCTTACACCGTACGCTCTAGGTTTACACATCTCTATGTAGTGGTCAGCAAAGATGTTCCATGTAAAGTATCTTATAGTTGTAGAAGGTATGAAGAAATTAAAATCTGCGTATCCCTCAAGACACTTCTCTATTGTTTTAGATAGTTCTGAAAGTATCCATTTATCTGTTGGTGTTAATTCAGCTGTTCTCGGATACGGGAAGCTTGAAATATATCTCGCTATATTCCAAAGTTTTGTAATGAATCTCCCAGCAGATTGTATTCTCTGCTCAGAGATTCTAAAATCTTCTCCTAAGTTTGCTTCTTGCGCACACCAAAATCTAAAAACGTCTGCACCATACTTTTCAAGTATGGGTACTGGATCTATAACGTTCCCCCTACTCTTACTCATCTTCTGTCCATGTTCATCTAAACCCATCCCACCTATCCAAACATGTTTAAAAGCAGGTTTCCCAGTAAGCTGGTAGCATCTAAGTATTGTATAGTACAGCCATGTTCTAACAATATCTTTACCCTGAGGTCTAACACCGACAGGATAGGTGAGTCTAAAGAATTTTTCATCTTTCATGTACCTCGTTATGTATAATGGAGAGATGCTTGAATCCATCCATGTATCGAAGGTTCTCGTTTCCCCAATGAATTCAGTTGAACCACACTTCACACATTTATCAAAAGGTGGTTTATCTCTCCATGGTCTGTAATACTTGCCAGGCTCTGGAACATGTGCTTCACCACAATTTGCACAGTACCAGACTGGTATCTCTGTCCCATAATATCTCCTCCTACTTATAGGCCAGTCTATTCTTAGGGAATTTATCCAATCTACTAAGAGTTTTTTATGATGTGCTGGATGGAATTTCATCTTCTCTACTAGTTTCAATAGATCTTCTACAAAATCTAGTTGTTTTAGATAATATTCTTTCATAGGTATTATCTCGATTGGTGTCTTGCTTCTCTCACAGATGGGTACTCTATGAATTATCTCCTCTATCTTTACTATAAGATTTTGTTTCTCTAAATCTCTTACTATTTCTTCTCTTGCTTCTTGTACACTCATTCCAGCATACTTACCTGCAGCTTCAGTCATTCTTCCACTATCATCTATTACTATGGTTTCTTCTAAACCAAGTTCTCTGAATAGCAATACGTCTGTGTAGTCTCCATAGCTACAAACCATTACTGCTCCAGTACCGAATTCTGGTTTAGCGGATGGGTGGGGAAATACTTCTACCTCATGTCCATATATCGGTACGATTACATGTTTCCAATGTATGTCACGGTATCTCTCATCTCTTGGATTAACTATGACTGCTCTACACGCTGCTAGAAGCTCAGGTCTAGTCGTAGCTATTATGAGATCTCTTCCATCTTCCTTTATCTTGAATTTTATGTAGACGAGTTTTGTCGGCATCTCTTCGTAATCTACTTCAGCGTCTGCTAAAGTTGTCCCACACTCCCAACAGTAATTGTTAGGTCTAGTTGCTGTGTAGATTAAATTCTTCTTCCATAACTCTATGAAAGTTGCTTGTGTTAATTTACGATAATTTTCAGAATCTGTTCTATAATAGTTTTGGAAATCCCCACTCAACCCCATTCTCTTCATGATCCATATCATTTCAGCTTCAAGTTCATCTAACGCTTTACTACATAGATCGATAAATACTTCTCTTGAAACATCTCTAAGAGAAATCTTGTAAGTCTTCTCAACATACAACTCTACTGGTAAACCATTTCTATCTATGCCTATCGGAAAATAGACTTCGTAACCACTCATCCTCGCAGTTCTAGCTATCATATCAATTTGAGAATACTGAGCGGCTGCACCTATATGCCAAGGTCTACCACTGGGATATGGTGGAGGAGTATCTATAACAAATTTAGGCTTCCTAGAATTAAGATTAAACTTATAGATACCGTTATCCTCCCATTCCTTATAGATTTCCATCTCTTCAGCTATATTCCATCTTGTCTCCTGTATCTTTGGATTAAACTCCATACCTCTTCCCTTCAAATTCCATAATACGTCTTTAATTAATTCTTTACTTTTACGATCCTCTCATTATTATGCTTACAGTATCTCAATCTCTATTTTACTACTAGATTCCAAGTTTATCGAGTTTTTTCCTAACTCTTTCTATAGAATCTGCTTTAAGTGGTTTTATGGATTCAGGAGTTTCATGTTCTATGGTTTTTCTCTTAACGAATAAACCACATCTACCATCTGGAAGTAGCTTAACCTGTATGCACTGAGCGTAAGGACACTTGTATCCAGTACATGGATTATTCACCCAATTACACCATGGGGGATTTCTCTTAAAATCTAATATCTTCTTTCCACATCTAAAAAATCTACAGAGGGGGTTGCAGATCTCTGTGGGCTCCCTACTGAGAACCCATTCCAATTCTACCACCTATCAATTTCTAATGAATCTATCTTCTAGCTAGTTATTAATTTTCTCTTTTTAGAAAATGATAGGTAGATGAGTAGGCAGCCGCAAACCATCAATAGTATTGATATTAATGCTATTATTACTGTAGCCAGTGATTCCATACTCATAATTACCCCTAAGAACTGAATATAGTTTTGTATTTCTATCTTATATTCTCCCGGTTTATCGATTATCATTATCTCTCTACCTATAAGTTTATCATTATCTTTTATGTCTACTATTATGGTTGTAGGATACGGCAGTATCAGAGCAGGCATATCAGCAATAGATCCAGAGTATATCTCCTTGCCATCATACTTAACAACTATACCTAGTTTCTCTAAGCTTCTTCCAAAAACATCTATTACCTTTAATTTAAATGGAAAGTTTATACTCTCAATCTTAACGTACTGCTTATCCTGTTCTATTACTATTCTTCCTCTATAAACTGTTTCTTCTTCTTTCATGAGGTATAGAATATAATCTCCTGGAAACATCTTTAAACTCAATTTACCTTCATTATCTATTACTCCCGTATAGCTTTCCCCAGTTGACTCATCTACTAATTTTACGTTATATCCTTTGAGTGGATCGTTATTGTAATCCGTGAAGTAGAGGTCTACAGTCATCTTCTTGAGAGTTATTGTTATGGAGGTTTTCGCAGAGTTTAGAGAAACTTTCCCTTCACCTAGTTTCTTGTCTTTCTTCATTACCTCTACCGTATATTCTCCTACTTTGCTAACACCTTCACTTAGAGGGAGATTTATGAATGACGCTATCCCATCTTCATCTGAAACACTACTCATAAAGTTACGTGAAAACATATTACTTATGGTAACCGTGAGATTGCTGAGAGGTTCTCCATCTTCATCCAATACTCTTACTTCAAGTTTTCCTAGATCAAGCACTAAGTCAAGTTTCTGAGAAGAAGATAGAATTCTCCTACTACTATGCACAAGATACTCTACACCTGCTATAGTGTAGGTTACATTTATCTTATATTCTCCAACCCAATCTAAGTTCGATGAAGGTAGTAGGTTTACCGTACCTGCACCTTTATCTAACTTCATAGATCTTGTATAATTTCTAGCTTGGAATTTAACTACAGTCTTGGCTACACTTTCTCCTTCAAGATTAACTGTAGTAATATTGAGGTTTAGTAATTGTACGGTAAAATTGAATTTAAGTTTGGGAGAACTTATCTCTAAGTCTTTCACAGTTTCCAGCGGATAGTTGTTGAAATTTATCTTAAGATTGTAGCCAGAAATGTCTTTAAGAGTACTATAGGGTATACGTGAAAACTTTACGACTCCGTTCTTATCTGTAAAATCTTTATATGATTTAAACTTACTAAACGCTTCAAGCACTATCTCTAAACCTTCAACTCCCTTCCCATCTAAATCAAATAATCTAAACTCTATTTCTGAGATATTTCCAGCAACTTCTAGATATTTCTGTTTAGGATACTCTATTTGGGATTCAGCTATAGTTACCTGGTCGAGTCTAACTTTGACATCATATACACCTTCTGGTAAGTCTTTAAAGATAGCGTGACCCGTAGAGTTTGTTATGAATCTATATGTCTCACCTAACCTTGATAAAACTACTTCAACGTTATTCAAAGGTTTTCCCAGAGGATCTGTAACATGTATCGTAATAGGTTCTTTCTGTCCTTCTACACTTAGGAGTATTACCGAGTTTACCAATAATAGTCCAATCAATAGGTAGACTAAATCTACCGTATGTTTTCCTCCATCCATTTCATATACACCATCTATCTTTTCTTTACTTTATGGTGTATCCTTTAACTTATATACCTGTAGGATGTATTGGTGAGCAGATTCTAAAACACTTCTAGCTGTCCTGAACGTCAGCCTTCTCATAGCATTTGCATAATTAAGCCACGCATATCCTTTATGTTCATAAGATAATCTAACTTCCTTAGTTCTAGATCTACCTATATAGAAGACTACCCGTTTTCTTACAAGTTCTCCAAGTTTTTTGTAGAAATACTGTATCTCTTGTCTAAAGTTTGGTAATATCTCTATCTCCTCTATCCCAGTCTCTTCTCTAACTTCTCTCCTAACAGTATCTAATTCTTCTTCTCCAAGTTCTATCTGACCTTTAGGAAAATCCCAGTGGCCAGCCTCATAATGCAGAAGTAAGTATTCAGGAGTTATAGGAGAAAGATTTACAAGATAGAAAACCACAGCACCAGCAGATCTCTCTTCAATCACTAGAAACACCTCACACTAACCCAGAATACTATAAAAACACTGTACCTAAAATAATTTATCACATTCCATATAAATGAAGAATAATTTTTCACTATCGATGAAATTAAAAGTCAAACCGTTAGAGAACCTGAAATCCAATCCTGTCGAAAAAAAGCAGAAAAACCAAGTAGATATTTCACTTTCCCAAGATTCCTGAAGCAACGAAAGGCCTAATCAAATAATTAGAGTTTCATTTATTGTTGGATAGGTTTTAGCGGGGGCTGGATTCGAACCAGCGATCTCCGGGTTATGAGCCCGGCGGGTTAGTCCTGGCTACCCTACCCCGCTTTTCCTCCAACCATAAATTATTTTGATGGAGATTATTAACCTTAACTTTATTTACTTTAAAATCATTTTTGAGTTTTAGACCAGAGTTTGTAGAATGTTTCTCTACATTTCTCATAATTCATTTTGCTAATGTTCTCTATTATCTGTAGTTCTTCTTTAAGATGTGGGAAAGGTTCCCACTTTGTAGGAGCTTTTTCTTCTTTACTTAGTAGAGATATGTAGATTAGTGATTGGGCTGCTAGAAGTTTCTCTAAACCTCCTAGATTCTTCTCTTCTATGAATGCTTTTGTTAAAATATCTCCAGGTGCTTCTAGAAACTTCATCCCAATTCTTCTACATGCTTTTTCCAACAAGTTTACTTCTACTGTATCGATTTTTAGTTTCCTGAGGTATCTAGGTAGCATTATATGCATATATCCTGCTTCAACGACTACTCTCTCATCGTTAACTATTTTCGATATCTTCTCTGCTCTCATGTAATCTCTAACTTTGAATCTCTCGGCATCCATCTTCGCAAACTCTATTACTTTCTCTACTATTAGATCGAAGTCTTTCTCCATTAATGCTTCTTGATATTCTATTAAAGCTTTAACTGTTTTTCTCTCCAATTCTATCACATTTCTAATGGCTTCATTTTTTAAACATTCATCATATCTTCTAGCTATTATTGCAGAATTTATGTAAGCTATTGTTTCGAGGTATGGTTCAGCTTGAATTATAGTCTTCCCTTCTCTATGCCATTTCTTTAATAACTCTAGTTGATGTTTAGAGTATAGGGGGAAGTTTGTATCAATTACTCTTAAGTATTCATCTATTGAGAGAGAATTGTTTAAGAAATTTTTTAACATGTTGTTTTCTGGCTCTTCTAGTATTACCGTAGAGCTGTTTCTAACTTCTTCATCAAACATTTCTAGAAACTCAACTCTATGAGCAAGAAACACTATCTTAACAACCATTCAACGCACTTTCCAGTATAATATCAATCACTAAACGCTATTAAAGATTAATCATATATAGTCTCTCTTTACTTCCTTCTTCATTGTTTATATCCTGCGGTGGTTTTCTTGTTTTTAGAGTGTTGTTGAGCGTAGTGTGGATAGGTGTTGATGATACAGACTCAAAGAAACGTGGTTGCACTACGTATGTTGGAGCACAGATAATTAAGAGATTGGAGAGTAGAGGCTACAGTCTATCAGGCTACCCAAAGCTGGTTAGACTGAATCCAAACTGCTCTTACAAGACTAGAGGTAATGCGGCGATAAGCATGATGGTAGAAATAGAAAATGAAGATTTTGAAGATGTTAAAGATACAGTTTTAGGTGTAGTTGAGGAATTTTCTGAGATGGGTGAAGATGAGACAGATCCAGGTGTAGTCTTCTATAAGGGTGATCCACCACAGATTCTCAGAGAATTCTACTGGCATACTGTTAGAGATATATCAAGCATAGATTTAGCTATGAAGATAATTAGAGAAATTGGTGCAGAAGCTTTCTGGTGGAAGACCGGTAGAGGAGTTATTGGAGCTTTAGCAGCTATAGGTGTAGACCTATCTAAGAAGAAGACATATGAGTTGATTGCTTATCGTAGAAAAGAATACTGGGGGGCCGTGAGAATGATAGATGAAGAAAGTGTATGGGAGATGGATAAAGCAACATATCCATTAACATTCGATAACGTAGATAAAGATAGTGGGGAGATAAGAATAGCTCCTCATACACCTTGCCCAGTGCTCTTTGGGATAAGAGGTCTAAACCCAGAGATCCTTAAGAAAGCGTATAGTATGGTTAAGGTTTACGAACCAGTAGAGTTCTACGTAATTTATGAGACAAACCAAGCTACAGACGCTCATCTACAACCAGTAAAAATATGCGAAGCTAAAGACGGCGTATCAGCAATAATTAGAGGTTACGTTAAGACTAAACCAAGATTTACAGTTGGTGGACATGTATTCTTTGAATTAGAAGATGAGACTGGAAAGATACATTGTGCAGCTTACGAACCGACAAAGAACTTTAGACATATAGTAGCACAGCTTGAAGTAGGAGATGAAGTGATTGTTTATGGAGCTGTTAAACTTAAACCTCAGGGATTAACTGTAAATCTAGAAAAGATTGAGGTTCTCTCACTAGTAGATATATTCTCTGTAGAACCTCCACTATGTGATAATTGTGGTAGGAAGATGATTAAAATATATGAGGAGATGTATATGTGCAAAGAGTGTAAGACTTCTTCAAGTACACCTATTTTAAGAAAGGTTCAGAGAACTATTAGACCAGGAGTCTATGAGGTTCCTCCATCTGCTAGAAGACATCTTTCTATGCCTCTAGCTCTCTCCAGATACTACGAGCATCGTCAAGGTACTCCTAACCTTATCCAATCTCCTAATCTTCCATGAAATTATCTCTTTAAGTTTATCCATATTCTCAGCTTCAACTTTCGCTACAATATCATACACACCATAAACAATGTATGCTTCCTTAACATTCGGTATCTTTTTCAATTCTTGAAGTATTTCTTCTTCAGCTCCTATCTCAGTGTTTATGAGTACGAACGCAGACGGCATATAAATTAATTGTATCTAGAAGTAAATAAACACTTCTCTTATATGGAGATTGGAAGCCTAAGACCGGCTATTTCTCCTAAAAAGAATCCCAGAACTACCTTGTCCACAAGTATTACCATCAAACATAATTGATATATCTGTTTCTATTATTAGTATGTAGGGTAGGCGATGCTTTTTAATCGTAGTTTCAACTTCTTGAGTATAGTGTAGAGGAGATGGTTGTTAGAGCGGTTTACGAAGGTTTTTGTTCAAATTGTGGAGGGTCTATCGAAGATTATAGACTAGTCTCCATAGGTGTTTGTAAAAACTGTTTACCATCAGTCCCAGCCAATTTAACCTCTGGAGAAGTGGCCAAACACCTCAAATCTCTTAAAAAATATAAAGACTATAGGGTTATAGCTGAATTAGAAGAAAAACTTGAAGTTTTCAGGAGAGAATTTGTTAAAGCCACAGGTTTCCAACCATGGTCTTTACAAGAAGTTTGGGCTAAATGTGTATTACTAGATGAGAACTTTACTATCGTTGCTCCAACTGGTGTGGGAAAGACCCTTTTCTGTATAGTGATGGCCTTATTTTTAGTTAAACATTTTGGTCGGAGATGCTATCTGATACTGCCTAGCTCTATGCTTGTGGAGCAAGTTACAGATAAAGCGTTGGATATAGCTGAGAAGATAGGTTTAACTCCAGACCTCATAGCGTATTATCATGCCGGGCTACCTAGACTTAAAAGAGAAGAAACGTTGAAGAAGATAAAGTCAGGAGAATATAAGCTACTTATAACTACAGACAGATTTCTCGTAGACAGAATGGAAGCTCTACATGGAACAATATTTGATAATATTTTTGTCGATGATGTTGATTCATTTCTCAAATCTCCTAAGAATATAGATAAGGTAATCTCTCTTCTAGGCTTCAATCCATCTATACTGGACACTGTCTTCAGGATAATTGAGATAAGAAAGAGGCTCATGACGCAGAGTAGTGTAGATCTTTGGAGGGAGTATGAAGAATTGAGAAAAATTATTGAGAAGGAGAAAGAGAAGAAGCATGGTAGACTCGTAGTTACAGGTGCAACTCTAAAAACCAAGAAATCTAAAAGAATATACGTATTCTCAGAATTACTTGGATTCGAACTTGGAACAAAACCAGAATTCATTAGAAACATAGTAGACATCTATATCAAAGTAGATGGAAATCTTGAAGAGAAAGCGATAGAGTTGATTAAGAAGTATGGTAAAGGTGGTTTAGTTTTTGTACCTCTAGCATTTGGTAAAGAGTATGCAAAAAAGCTTGCAGAGAGGCTTAAAGAAGCAGGTATAAAACCATACTTTTATGAAAAGATGGAAGAAAACATTCTAGATAAATTTGAATCTGGAGAATACGATGTGCTGGTTGGAATAGCTACTAGCCGAAGCCCTCTAGCGAGAGGAATAGATCTACCAAGAACTATTAGATACGCTATCTTCGTAGGTGTTCCCCGTAGAGAGATAAAACTTAGAAAAGATGAATTGAACCCAAATAAGATACATGCATTACTTACAAACATACTGGATGTCTTCGACGAGAAAGATAAGCTTGAAGCTATGAAGCTATTACAAAAACTTGGGAAGATAGTGCCTGTACCTAAAGAGATAGTTACACAGTTAGAAGAAGCTTTTGAGAAAGGTGTGAAACTAGATGGGTACGCAGGATACATACAACATGTAGTAGAGCAATCTAGAAAAATTCTAGAGAAGATATTCACAAAAGAAATCCTAGAGAAAATCGCTAGAGAAACAGATGTAATGGTGAATCTTGTTGACAATAGGCTTTCTCTAATAATTCCAGATACTTCTGGATATATACAAGCATCTGGAAGAACGTCTAGATTATTCGCTCAAGGGATTTCTAGAGGTGTAAGCATAGTTCTTGTAGATGATCTTAAAACATTCACAGGGCTAACTAGAAGACTTAGAATAGTATTAGATGAATTCGACTGGGTAGAGTACAATACAGATGAAGTTGAAAAAGTGTTCAGAGAAGTAGATAGAGATAGAGAACTTATAAAAGAGATAGCATTAGGAAAGATAACACCTCAGATTAAAGATTTAATGAAGGCGGCTCTCATGATCGTAGAATCTCCTACCAAAGCAAAAACTTTTGCAAGATTCTTTGGAAAACCATATAAAAGAACATTTAACAACATACCTGTCTATGAGACAAGTACAAGCAATCTCGTTTTGAATATAGTTGCAACGATGGGACATGTTACTGATCTCTCAATAACTCAGGGAATACATGGTGTTCTAGAAGAAGAAGGTAAATACATACCTGTCTTCACATCTATAAAGAGATGCAATAAATGTGGGTATAGTTTCGTGGAGAGTGATGAGTGTCCTTCATGCGGATCTAAAGATATTTCATCTAAAAAAGAGGTAATAGATGCTTTGAGAAGACTAGCTCTAGAAGTTAATGAAGTTTACATTGCTACAGATCCAGATGCAGAGGGCGAGAAGATAGCATACGATATCTATGTAGCGATCTCTCCATACAACAAAAATATCTACCGTCTAGAATTCCATGAAGTAACTAGGAAAGCTCTCCTGAATGCTTTAGCAAATAAGAAGCCTATCTCCATACCTCTAGTAGAAGCCCAGCTCGTTAGGAGGATTGAAGACCGATGGCTTGGATTTGAGTTGAGTAGGAAACTCTGGGATAGATTTGGATATAGAACTTTGTCTGCAGGCCGTGTCCAGACACCTGTCCTAGGCTGGGTGATAGAAAGACACATAGAGCATAAGAAGAAGAAAGATCTACTATACGTATTATTAGAAAACGGTCTAGAAGTGATTTACGAGAATCCTCAGAATCTAGAAGAGATACTTGAAAGATTTAAGGAAAACATTTTGAGGGCAGAGATAAGTAACTTGATAGAAGAAGTTAGAGATGTTAATCCTCCTCCTCCATACACAACCGACTCGCTCCTAAAAGATGCTTTCACACAACTAGGCTTACCAGTTGTTCAAACGATGGCGTTAGCTCAAGAACTCTTCGAAAGTGGTTTAATAACGTATCATAGAACAGATTCAACAACAGTCTCCACAGCTGGAATAAACCTAGCTAAAGAATATATTGAATCAAATAAGCTCGGCGCACTCATACCTAGAACATATTTTAAGGAGGGCGCCCATGAATGTATTAGACCTGTTAAACCACTTGATTCCCAGAAGCTCTCCCAGTACATCAGGATAGGTTTGATAAAACCAACAGTAAAACTTACAGATAAGCATCTCAGATTATACGACCTAATATTCAGAAGATTTATTGCGAGTCAGATGCAGTCCGCCAAGATCGTTGTTCAAAGATATACTGTAACATTAGATTCTCTAAAAGTTGAAGTAGAGAAGAATGTAGAAATACTAGAGCAGGGCTTCAACATCATCTTCCCAACCATAAGAACTGGGAAAAGAGTATCAGAAGGAACATACCTTGTAAAGAACGTAGAAGTTAGGAAGATTCCTTCCGTACCACTTTATAGTGAAGGTGACATAATAGCATTAATGAAGGAGAGAGGCATAGGGAGACCCAGCACCTACAGTAGGATAGTTCAGATACTTTTTGAAAGGGGTTACGTCTTCGAGAAGAGAGGAAAACTAATCCCAACTTCTAGAGGAGTATCGGTCTACAGATATCTTAAAGAGAATTTTGGAGAATATGTTTCAGAAGAAGTTACCAGACAACTGGAAGAAGTCATGGATAAGATAGAAGCTGGAGAGATTAATTACCAAGAAGTCTTAAGAGAACTTAAGAAACAAGTTGAAGCTATACGTGCGGTCAAGGTCGTCGTTGATCAATCTAGATAAGCTATAACGTCAACTTCTATTACGGCTTCATCAATTGGTGGGGATGCGATAACAGTAGTTCTAGCTGGTTTATAATCTCTAAAGAATTCTACGTAAACTTCATTCATAGTCTTGAAGTAAGATGGATCTTTCAGATAAACCGTAACTTTGACAACTTTACTTAGATTAGAACCAGCTGCTTCAAGTATACTGGCCACATTCATGAAGGCTCTTCTCATCTGCAATTCTATATCATCTTTAATGAGCTTGCCTGTTGATGGATCTATACCTAGTTGTCCGGAAACAAATACCATGTTACCAATTTTAACAGCTTGAGAGTATGGTCCAACAGGTTTAGGAGCCTTCTCAGTATACACAAACTCCATATCCATATGCTTAAAATACTTCAAGATAAAGTTTTTATGTTAAACATCCAGCATAATCGGATAAGTTAGATGAGGATGGTTCGTAGTACCAATAGAGTAGCTAAAGTAGAAGCCGCAATCTTTGATTGCGATGGAGTAATAATAGATGCACGTAACTCTTACGATACGGCGATTAAGCTCTGTACAGCAATAGTGGTAAACAAATTTCTGGGGATAGAAGTATTCATAGGTAGAGAAATAGAGAAAACTATAAAGAGTCTAAGAATGACGGGCGGATTCAATAATGATAGTGATACAACTTCTACACTAATCCAAGCAATAATAACTTTTGCATCTGCAGAAATGAACGTAACCCCCATCTCTTGGGATGAACCTGAAGATGGAGAGAAATACTTAAAATATATCGATAGAAATACATCTAGTCCTGAAGTTGTATCAAGAGCTTTAAACTGGTTAGCTTCCACCATAGAGAATATGGAAGGCTACGTGGATTTAAAGAAAGTTGAAGAATTAATAACAGCAAAATCTATAGAACTAGGAGTAGAAGGCGTACTCTCTGATCTGAGAAAATTCTTAAACTATCCTGGAAATTTTGGAGAGAGTTTTCTCGCAACACTTTTCGATGAAGTTTTCTTAGGAGAAGAAGGTGTTCGAGAGAAATATAGGTGGATCTCACGATACATACGTTACAGAGGGACACTCTTAGATGAGAAGGTACTAGTGAGAGAAGATACTTTAATCAAACTTAACGAGATCCTTCCTCGGGGGCTTGCTCTACTTACCGGTAGAGGTAGATGGGAGACTGAAAAAACTTTACGAGAACTAGTAAGATACTTCAAGATAGATTACTCCGTATTTACTGCAGATAAGGGGTCTGAATATGAGAAGCCTAGTCCTCTCGGGCTAATAGAGATATCTAGAAAACTTAATACTAGAAACATAGTCTATGTGGGAGACTCTATAGAAGATCTCATGACATCTATAGCTGCACATAGAGAAGGTGTAAACTGTAGTTTTATAGGTGTAACGAGAGATCAAGATTTTGCTAGAAAATTCCTCCAGCTTGGAGCAGACGTTGTGGTTGAGGATGTAAATACCTTGCCGAGCATAATAGAAGACTTAACTAAAACCAAGTCTTAATATGATGACGGGCAATCTTCACACCAGATTCAAGATACTCAAAGAAGACTTTCATTAAAATAGTATTGTCAAGAAGAGTTTCCTAAGAATGTTTAAGATAATTTTAGGTTTAGATAAGATTCTAGATATGGATGTAAACTGTAGATCCATATCAGCTTCTCTAGAAATTTCTTCAAGTACGTATTCATCATCAAGTAGATTGAATATTTTATCGTAGAGCTTGACGGGCACACTCCTTATGACCTTAGTTGTGTAAGCTATCTTCTCAAGCTCTCTGATTAGTTTTCTAATTGTATGTTTGTTTCTAATCCAGTCTTCTTTTTCTAAAAGTTTCTTTGATAAGGCTTCAGCAACGTTCTGCGCTATGAGTCCACCCATTATCACCCCCCCTCCAGTGCTAGCTTTAACATGTCCAGCAGCATCTCCTACAGGTACTGCTCTGCTATCAAGATCTATGTAAAGGGGTCTCCCAGTATAGACAGCATGTGAAACCTGCTTAAACACACCTACACATGGAAACCTCTCTTTCAAGAACTTCTCGATCTTCTTTTTCAAATCCATCCTAGATGCTAACCCAATCTTAGCATATTCTTCATCTATAGGTATAGCATAACCAAAGAATTCTTGAGCATATTCTTCAAAGAATATGTGAACATATCTTGGATCAAGGTCATGTTTCTCAACCCAGAGTTGTATTATCGGTACCCACATTCTCCTCTCAGTTTTCTTGCCGAGGAATCTGTGAAGTATCAACGATTGCATTCCTTCAGCATCTATAACTATCTTTGAACTTAATTCTAACCCACTTTTAGTCTTAACAATGTAGTTATCTTGACGATTCTTCTTCAACTCAATTATTCTCTCACCAAGTAACAATTCTCCACCATTTTCTTTAACAATCTTTGCTAGAAGTTTGTCTAGACTAGTTCTAGAACAGACTACTGCAACAGATCTAGGAGATTCTATTTTCAACATCTTTCCAGAAGGTGAGTAGAAGTATGCACCTTTAACACGATTATTCTCAATGCATTTCTCAACACTATTCAGCTTAAGCATCTCTAAACCTCTTCTACTATATAATCCAGCACAATGTTCTGGAACACCTATGTCTCCATGTTCTTCTGCAACTATAACTTCTAACCCATTTTCAGCTAACTTCATGGCAGATATTAAGCCAGCTACACCTCCACCAATAACCACAGCATCTACAGAACGCATCCCTATACTATGCCCTCCCTTTATCCAATTCTATAAACATCTACAACATTAATCTTCTAGGGAACCTCTCCAATACTAGCTGGAGAAGAAGGAATAATACTTTATTGATGATAGCCTTTATTGGTAAAACCTAAAAGTAGCTCTATTTTAAGATTCTATAGTCTGGTACTGGTGAATGGTTGTGAAAGCGAGAGCCCACGTTATAATTGAAGGTAAGGTTCAGGGAGTTTTCTATAGAGTTAATGCTAAGAAGATGGCCGATAAACTTGGTTTAAAGGGTTGGATTAGAAATCTTCCAGATGGACGTGTAGAAGCAGTTTTTGAAGGAGAGAAGGAAGATGTAAAGAAGATGCTTTCGTGGTGTTGGGTTGGCCCACCGAATGCTAAAGTTACAAATATAGAAGTACAGTGGGAAGAATATGTTGGAGAATATGATGATTTTAAGATACTCTATTAATCTCTTCCCTAATTATTCTTCTACCAAGTTCCGATATCATATACTTCTTCAAGATTCTTTTGCCACGTAAATATTCAACTCCAAGCGAGTATACTAATCCTCTTTCTTCAAGATCTTTCAAATGTTCATAGATTGTTGGAAGCTTGACGTCTATACTAAACCTGTCTCTAAGAATCTTCTTTATAGCATATCCATGTAGAGGTCTCTCAGACAGTATCTCAAGTATTTTCTTCTTCGTTTCACCTATCCCTATTGGTACTCTTTCAAAATTCGTTATTCTATAGATTGTCTGGAATGTTGATGGATTCTTCATACCGGATCCAGTTATAATGAGTATGATTTCTTCATCTCTTTTTATGTAGCCTTCATCTAAAGATTTTATTAATGTTGCTAAACCAACTGCTGAAGCTGGTTCTACAAGCAACCCCTCATACTTTGCCATGAGTTTTAAAGCATGTAGAACTTCTTCTTCACTTACAGTTACCATTTTTCCACCAAGTTCTCTAATAGCTTTAAGTACAGTAAAACCCCATGGAGGATTTGGATCAGCAATATCTGGGAAACCAACATCTTTAAGAGTGGTAGCTTCAACTTCTTCTAATCCTTTAAAATACGATACTGCTATTGGTGCACAGGATTTTATCTGACCTCCAATAAGTCTAGGAGTTTTTTCTTGTAGAAGATCCAACATTTCTAATTCTTTTATACCTTTCCAGATAGAAGTCATATTTGCTCCACTCCCAACTGGAAGAATAATCCAGTCTGGAGAACTCCAGTTAAGATCTTCCATTATCTCGTAAGCTATTGTTTTGTAACCTTCTAAGAGTAATGGATTGCTAGAAGATACGATATAACTACTAGCGTCTTTCACTTCTCTTCTAAGAATATCTTCTGTCAAAGTCAAGTTGTTCGTAAAATATATTTCAGCATTATATGATAGTGCTTGCAGAATCTTCACCTGCTCTACCCCAATCTTAAAGTACACTTTGCATGATATGCCAGCCGTAGTAGAGTATGCCGCTAGAGAAACTCCTAGATTACCTGAAGATATGCATGTAAGATTGTTTATGTTATTTTCGTAGAGTAAGCTAACTAGTAATGTTGCACCACGATCTGTAAATGCTCCGGTAGGATTGGTAGACTCGTTCTTAATGTATAGATGCCGTAAACCAAGAAGAGAGCCTAAACCTTTAGAAAGATGCATCGGTGTTCCACCTTCACCTAAAGTTATAGGATCAATCGTTATTCTCGGTAAAACATCACGATATTTCCATAAACTTCTAGTCTTCCCAGAAAACATATTCTTTAAATCTTGAGTAGATGTATCCAGCTCATACCAAACAATTAATGGATGACTACACCTACAACAAACAATATTCCAGAACGTAAAAACATCATTTACATAGTTACATCTCACACACTGCTGGTATATTTTCATCTACATATAGGGAACAGCTTTTATATTAGAATCTTTTTCTACAAGACTTTGAAAGAGATAATAATTAATTCTAGAATTTCTGTTCCTATATATAGGATATAATTTTTATTTAAGAACTGTTTGGATAGAAAACGAGAATGTTGAAGTATGGGGATAAGACGAGCTTACGGATAATCCGGTTAGTATTATCAACGACTCTCGTAACTGTAGCGACAATAATCTTTACAATTTATGTTCCTGCAACTCGGGGATACTTTAATCTTGGAGAAACGATGGTTTATTTCACAGCATTATATTTTGGTCCATTTATAGGTGCTTTTGCAGGAGGCGTTGGTTCGGCTTTAGCAGATCTACTGTTAGGTTACATACATTATGCTCCAGCAACATTATTGATAAAAGCTGGAGAAGGATGGGTTGCAGGATATCTTGCACAAAAGTTTATCTATAGAGAGAAGACTACAACGATCTTTCTCTTATCATTACTTGTTTCATTTATCTACTTAGGATTATTGTTAATGATTGGTGCTACTGTTCTATCTGGTGAAGCTGAAGTCTATCTTACAACATTCATGATATTTGGAGGATATTTAGATCCAGCGATCTGGTATTTTATCGGCGTTCTAGCTCTAGCTACGCCAATATATCTTGCTCTTAGATCTAGAAGATCTGAAGGATTACTAATACTAATCTTAATGATAGCTGGTGCAGTAATGGTTTCAGGATACTTTCTATATGAACAATTCTTACTTGGATACTACGCATTAGCAGAAGTACCTATAAATCTTGCACAAGTTTATCTTGGGATAGCTGTTGCTGTTCCTTTGTATAAGGCTGTCGAGAACATTACATCTAAACATGTTAAACCACAGAAATTAGTACAATAGAAGAGAATTTTGAAAGTATACTTAAGATGACTGGTTTATAAGTGTAGAATCTACTTCCATCTGAAGGTATAAACGATAAACCTACTATCTTCTTTACAGCTTCAACTTCATCTAAACCTCCATCTATATAGTATAGACTCTCAGAACTCTCAAGACTTCTCTTAAAGACTAGCGGTAACTTCAGTCTCGATACTAGTTCTCCTGGAAGAATGTTTCTAAGCTCTTCTAATTCTCTTCTATCAAAGTAATGTTTCTCTCCAGAGATCAATTCCACGTAAGGATTCTCCATTTGGAGTAACTCCTCTAATCTCAACTTAAATCTAGGTGTATTACTGGTAAGATGCTTCAACTGTCTTCTAAGCCATTCTTCATAATAATCAGAAGACAAGACTTCACTCTTAAAACTAGAAAAAGATGTAATAAAGGTTTTCTAGTTTTAAGAATAATTTAGAAAAGAAAATAATTAAATTTCTCTTGTGATGATTATTAGTAGGAGTCTGGACATATGAGTGAGCATGGTGTAAGGAAAGAGGTTCAATTGAAGGTTGCTGAAGCTCGGCAGAGAGATATTGGGAGGAAGATCGCTAGAGTAGATAGTAGAGCTCTCAGAGAACTTAATCTAAGTCCCGGAGACTTGGTAGAGATTACTGGCAAGAGAACTACTATAGCGATAGTCTGGCCACCTTATAAAGAAGATGATGGTATGGGGCTTGTTAGGATAGATGGTGAAGTTAGAAGGAATGCTGGAGTATCTGTAGGAGAATACGTAAGAATATCTAAAGCTAACGCTAAACCTGCAACAAAGATAGTTCTAGCACCATTCGAACCTCTACCGTTCGTAGGGGATTTCGCAAGGATCGTTAAGAGCCAGCTTATGAATCTGCCGGTAATGAAAGGTGATACAGTAGTCGTCCCAATACTTGGAATGGGAATAGAATTAAAAGTAACTTCTACAAGTCCTACGAATGCTGTAATCGTTACAGAGACAACAGTAGTTGAGATAAGCCAGACACCTGTCAAGAAAGTAGAAGAAACAACTGGAGTAACATATGAAGATATTGGTGGACTACATGAAGAATTACAAAGAATTAGAGAAATGATAGAACTACCTCTAAAGCATCCAGAACTCTTCCGCCATCTAGGTATAGATCCACCTAAAGGCGTAATACTGTATGGTCCGCCTGGAACAGGTAAAACGTTGATAGCTAAAGCTATAGCTAACGAGACTGGAGCCCACTTCATCTCGATAAATGGTCCAGAGATTATGAGCAAGTTTTATGGTGAGAGTGAAGCTAGGTTAAGAGAAGTATTCCACGAAGCAGAACAGAATGCTCCTAGCATAATCTTCATAGATGAACTAGATGCTATCGCTCCTAAGAGGAGTGAGGTTACAGGTGAAGTTGAGAGGAGGGTTGTCTCCCAGCTCCTCGCACTCATGGATGGTTTGAAAGGTAGAGGACAAGTAATAGTAATAGGAGCAACAAACAGGATAGACGCTATAGATCCAGCATTAAGAAGACCTGGAAGATTCGATAGAGAGATAAGGATAGGTGTTCCAGATAGAAATGGGAGGAAGGAGATACTCCAGATCCATACACGTAGAATGCCTTTAGCTGAAGACGTAGATCTAGATGAGATTGCAGACATAACACATGGATTTACCGGAGCTGATCTCGCAGCACTATGCCGTGAAGCAGCTATGAACGCTCTTAGAAGATTCTTACCTAAAATAGATTTAGAGAAAGAAGTTATTCCAGCAGAGATATTAGAACAACTAAAAGTTACTAGAGAAGATTTTGCAAATGCCTTGAAGCTAGTTCAACCATCTGCCCTTAGAGAAGTAATTCTAGAGATCCCGAATGTTAAGTGGGAGGATGTTGGAGATCTTGAAGCTGTTAAACAAGAATTAAGAGAAGCTGTAGAATGGCCTCTCAAGTATCCTGAAGTCTTCAAAAGATTTGGGATAAGACCTCCACGTGGAATACTACTGTACGGTCCACCTGGAACAGGTAAAACACTACTCGCTAAAGCTGTTGCAACAGAATCTGAAGCAAACTTCATCAGTGTTAAGGGACCTGAAGTCTTGAGTAAGTGGGTTGGAGAATCTGAAAAAGCTGTAAGAGAGATATTTAGGAAAGCGAGAGAAACAGCTCCATGTATAGTCTTCTTCGATGAACTTGATGCTATAGCTCCGAGGAGAGGTTTGCATGCGGATTCCGGTGTAACGGATAGAATCGTAAACCAGCTTCTAACAGAGATGGATGGTATCCAGACGCTTAAAGGAGTAGTAGTTATAGGTGCAACCAATAGACCGGACATACTTGATCCAGCTCTTCTAAGACCTGGAAGATTTGATAGAGTAATCTATGTACCGCCACCTGATGTGGAAGGTAGATACCAGATATTCCAGATCCATACACGTGAAATGCCTCTAGCGGAAGATGTAGATTTAAGCAAACTCGCAACCATGACTGAGGGGTATACTGGAGCAGACATAGAAGCAGTATGCCGTGAAGCAGCAATACTAGCCCTACGTGAAAACTTAAACATACAGAAAGTTAGTATGAGACACTTCTTAGCAGCACTTGAAAAGATTAAGCCTAGCATAACACCTGAACAGAAACGTGAATATGAACGTATACTAACAGAGTTCAAGAAGAATATGGCATACATATCCTAAAGGTTTCCGTAGAAGAATGGGTCTAGCTAAAGATTGGTGGAGAGTAATAGATACATTACGTAGGATAGCGCCATACTATAGACAGTTTAACTCCTGCATCTCTATGGGAAGAGATTTAGAAATTAGGCGAAGAGCTCTCAAGACCCTTCATCATAAACCACGTATAATACTTGATGCAGGTTCAGGAGATGGCTCTCTAACAGAGATCTTGTTATCTGAATTCAAACATACGGTTGAGCTTGTAGTAGCTCTCGACGTTCTACCAGAAATGCTTAAAATGATAAAAACTGGAGGAGTTGAGAAAGTGCAGGGGGTTTTCGAGTATATGCCTTTTAGAGATTGTTGTTTTGATACTGTTACAGCAGCATTCTCTCTACGTGATGCAATAGAATTAGAGAAGACAATAGTAGAGATCTATAGAATATTGAAGATAAGTGGACACCTACTGGTCATAGATCTAGGTAAGCCTGACTCTAGTTTTAAGAAATTACTAGTAAACTTTTACTGGTTTCTTGTAGCCCCAGTAATTGCGTTTTTAAGATTAGGATTGAAAGGATTGGAGGCTTGGAAAATAGGTTTAACATTAAAAAGATATCCTGAAAACTCATCTCACTTAAAAATGTATTTAAGGTATTTTCAGAATTTGGATTTTAGAGAACTTTTCTATGGATGGGTTATAGTTATACATGCTTTTAAAGCTTCTCAGCTAAGATCTTCTTAAATGTAGATGCATCTTCTCTCATGGAAACGTTGTTGAACATTACGTAGATTTCTTCTCTACCTTCTCCAACTTCATCCTTAACTATTTCCAACAATTTTTCTAGATCGCTTAAAGTGTATCTGTATGAGTAGTTAACTTCTTTTCCACCTATTCCATGTAGTCTAAAATAGCATACTCTATGTTCTGAGACTGGTTTAGATCTAAATGGATCAACTATATGTACTAGATCAAGCTTGCTGCATATCTGCTTAACCTTCTCTAAATTTTCTCTCCAATCTCCTCTAGGCTCCCAGCCAATTATAAATCCATCTCTCTCTACCGTTGAGAAGAATTCTTCAATATTCTTAACGTTTTCTTCAGTGTAGTTGAAGGATGCAGGTGTTTGTACTACTAGGACTCTAGCATTCAAAGCTCTAGCAATCTCCAAACTTTTCTTCCATGCTTCAATATTCTCTTCTGTAGCTTTTAGGCTACCATACTTATCCATCTTATTTTTAGACACCTTCAATACACTCTTCTTCCAAGTGGGACTTGTTGGTGGATGTGTAACAACTTGCCAGACCTTCATATTAAATATGAATTCCTTCCCTATTCCTTCAATCCATTTCTCAATAGTTTTAATTCTCGGTAGCTTGTAGAATGTTTCCTGGATCTCGATTGTATCAAATTCTTTAAAGTATGACTTCTTTCCACCTTTCACACACCATCCACAACATCCAACTCTAACACTCATGCTAGCTATACTCAGATGCTTGATGTTTATAAATTGTTCTAGAAGACAGCTTGTTTTTATATCGCTCTAGATTATCTCTATCTAGAATGGAGTCAGTTAAACCTAGAATAGATTCGATGAGCCTTCTTGATAGCCTCGGCTACAGCTACTATTACTTTGATGAAGAAGGTGAATATCCCGAGATCGCTGAAATAAGGTTTGAAGATATTCTACCAGAGATAGTTAATAGTAGATCTAGGAAGACGCAGGAACTTGTAGGTAAGAATCTGTATAGACATCAGTATGAAGCCTACGATCTCCTAAGGAATGGATCTAATATAATTCTGAAATCTGGAACGGGTTCTGGAAAGACTGAAGCATGGTTTCTCTATACCGCTAAACACCGTGTTAAAACTCTCTCCATATACCCGACGCTCGCACTTGCTTATGATCAGCTTGGGAGACTAAGCCAATACTGTTCAGATCTAAATATGAAGATAGTGATTCTAGATGCATTAAAGAAGACAGAACTAATCTCAAAGTATGGTTTAAGAGAAGTCATAAAGATTGTTCACGAAGCAGACTTAGTAGTAACTAATCCAGCTTTCCTACTAAATGAAGTTAAGAAAATGGTTCTCAAAAAGCCCAGCATACTTTCCAGCTTCTTCGAGAAGTTAAGATTCTTGGTAGTAGATGATTTCGACTTCTACGGTCCCAGAGAAATAGCTCTACTATTCGCTATGCTAAAATTAATAGTGGACTTATTTGGGAAGGATATCCAGTTTGCATTCATGACCGCAACTCTCTCGAATCCTGAAGATGTTGCTGAATATCTAGAAAAGATTAATGGCAGGAAGACGAAGACAATATCAGGTAAAGCTTTCAAAGCACCAAACAAGGTCTACATAATTCTCGGTAAGAATCTCCGTAAACTATGGGAGGAAGCAAGAAAGTTTACTGAGAGGCTTGAAGCTGCAGGCGTTGGTAGAGATGTATTAGAAGCATTAAGAGACTTTGAATCTTTTAAGCAGAATGTCTTCAAGGTTTGGGATGCTTTAAGATATGCCGGCGTACCTGCACCTGAACCTTGGACTGATCCTGTTGAGATAATCTCAAATTATGTTTTCGATGATTCTGTAACCCTCGTCTTTACTAGAAGTATTGAGAGAGCTGAAGAGCTGGGTAGAAAGATATTGCAGGTAACTGGAAGGAAAGATAGGGTTAGCACACACCACCATCTACTTTCTAGAAACGTTAGGAGGGAGGTGGAAGAAGCTGTAAAAACAGGTTTAATGAAAGTCTTGATATCTCCTAGAACACTTTCTCAAGGAATAGATATAGGTGACGTTATGAGGGTTGTCCATGTAGGTTTACCAGAAGATGTTAGAGAATATTATCAGAGAGAGGGTAGGAAGGGTAGACGTAGAGAGATAGGTTTAACTGAAACAATAGTGATACCTCAAGGTTCATGGGATTACGATCTACTCTCGAGAAGCTCTAGGTTACTTGAGAAATGGCTTAAGCTACCTCTCGAGAAAGTCTTAGTAAACCCAGATAACAAGTATTCTACACTCTTCATAGCTCTCGCAAAAATACAGTCACCTATATTGAAGGATAAGCTAACAGTAGAAGAATTAAACATGTTAAGAGATCTAGGCTTAGCTAAAGGCTTCGAGCTAACGGATAGAGGTAAGAGGGTTTGGAGATATATGAATTTCTACGAGTTTGCTCCACCATACGGTATAAAGAGATCTAAGATAGAAGATGGTGAAGTAGTAAGACTTGAAGATGTAAGTCATTGTGATCTTGTTGAGAAGTTTCAGCCAGGGGCCATAGATTATACGAGTGATAGTGTAGTAACCCATCATAGACTTGGAGGTGGGAGAACAGTAACAGCTATATTCGTAGAACCTTTAAGAGAAAAGATTCTCAGAAAATATGAAGGGACAGCTTACACTCTTGAAGAATATGAAGCATTGAAGAGAAGGTGGGGCGAGGAGCCGAACATATTTAAAGACTATCTTCACGGCAAACTTCATTCTAGAGTTGTATGTGTAGTTCACCCTCCTGTAGATGGTTTCGGCAAGTATGTAAAGATACCTAACAGGGTTGAGTGGATAGTGGTAGCAGAGAAGAAGAAGATGGTGAAGAAAGGTGAGGAGACAGTATTCTATAGAGATAGACATCCAATAGTTATCTCATCTCCAACGTACGGTAAGTATGAAGACTTTACGTACGGTCTGATAGTTGAAGTTGGGTTAGAAGAAGATCCAGAACTACTTAGACTTGGATTAGCATATGCAATGATAGTATTAAGGAGAAGTATGGGAATACCGTTCGAGACCATAATGTATAGTGTTATCAGGTTAGGTGAAAGAAAATTCATTGCATTACATGAACCTGAAAGCGCAGGATTAATGGAGAAGATAGATTGGAGTAGAGTTTACAGAGAAGTTGAAAACTATACTCCAGACGAGCTTGATGAAATCTTCTTAGAAGCCGTAGATGAATATTCTTTCTCTACATTCATATCGCTAAAACTAGATTGGAGTATAGCTAGAGAATACGCTCTCAAAGCTTTAAGCTATCTAGTTAAGAGAGAGAAGATGATACTTGAATTTCTTGGACGTAGGATTGAGATACCTAGACCATCTAAGAGTTTAAAGATAGCTGCTATGTCTAGTCTGTATATTCCCGTAAGAGAAGAATTCAATATAGGTTTTTATGCAATCTCTCTGTATGATGGTGAAGAAAATATCTATGTTTCAGGAATCACAGAATTGGGGAGACCGAGTGGAGAATACTTAAAACTACATGAAGAACTATCTAAGCTACTTGACTCCCAATTCACTGTAGTAGTATATGGTGTTAGAGGGGTCCTTAATAATTTGGAGAACGCTGGTTTGAGGAGTTTAAAATCTATGCTGGTTGGTTTAGAATCTTCTGGCTCTCTGATAGATGTTGAAAGTTTGTTGAGAGAGAAGATGGGCTTAGAGCTGGGTCTTGAAGATCTTAAGAAAACTTTATCACTAGGCACGGTAAACATTAGTAGATTGACAGAGTATATTGATGATCTGAAGAGGAGGATTCCAGGTCAGAGAATGCTCCAACAATCTTTAAAATCTCTGGACAACTTACTTAAAGATTTTCTCTTCAATGATGCTAAAGCCATATACATATCCTATATTATATGTAGGAGTAATGAGTAGTCGTGTTAGGCTGGATGTAGCTGGATAACAGTTAAGAGACAGTTATAACTAGAATATTCTCGGTGAAGTAGAATATGCCGAAGATACCTGTCCAAAAGATAGATAGATGTGTTTGGAGAATCCCCCAGGATTATAGACGTGATATGAGGGTACCTGTAACCATATTTGCTTCAGAAGAATTATTAGAGAAGATGCAGATGGATAGAACACTTGAGCAAGGTGTAAATGTAGCTACACTTCCAGGTGTATTAAAGCACAGCGTAGTTCTTCCAGATGCTCATGAAGGTTATGGTTTCCCAATAGGAGGTGTAGCAGCAACAGAATATAGTGAAGGTGTAATATCTCCTGGAGGAGTAGGATACGATATCAACTGTGGAGTTAGATTAATGGTTACAAACCTAGATGAAAAAGATGTTAGACCGAGAATAGTCGAGTTGATAAACATTCTTTTCACAAACATTCCTTCAGGTCTTGGTGCTAGAAGGAAAGACTTCAACGTAACTATGAGTGATTTGGATAGAATTGCTGTTGAAGGTGCTAGGTACGTAGTTGAGAAGTTTGGGCTTGGATGGCATGAAGACATACTACACTGTGAAGAGGAAGGTGCGATGGAAGGTGCAGACCCGAAGTTCGTCAGCCCCACAGCTAAGAGTAGAGGTGTAGGTCAGATAGGAACGCTTGGAAGTGGAAACCATTTCCTAGAAGTCCAGAAAGTTGATAAAATCTTTAATCCAAAAGCTGCGGAGAAGATGGGTATAACGCATGAAGGTCAGATAACAGTCCTAATACATACTGGTAGCAGAGGTTACGGACACCAGATATGCGGAGATTATCTTAGAGTTATGGAGAGAGCCTCAGCAAAATATGGTATAAAGCTTCCCGATAGAGAACTTGCATGTGCACCTGCCAACAGTCCTGAAGCAGATCAGTATCTAAAAGCATTCAGATGTGCGGTAAACTATGCCTTCGCTAACCGTCAAGCAATAACTCACTGGGTTAGACAGAGCTTTGAACAAGTTTTCAAACAATCTGCAGAAAAGTTAGGAATGAACCTGATATACGATGTAGCCCACAATATCGTTAAACTTGAAGAACACACCATAGATGGAAAGCTTATGAAAGTCTGGGTTCACAGAAAAGGTGCTACTAGAAGCTTTCCAGCAGGTCACCCACTCATACCGAAGACCTATAAAGATATCGGTCAACCTGTACTCATCCCAGGATCCATGGGAACGGCCAGCTGGATACTGCTAGGAAACCCTAAAGCAATGGAGTTAACATTCGGTAGTACAGCTCATGGTGCTGGAAGAGAGATGAGTAGAGCTGCAGCGAAAAGAACTAGAAGAGCTACAGATATAGTAAATGAGCTTAAAAATAAGGGGATCTACATTAAAGCAGATAGTATGGAGACCATAGTAGAAGAAGCAGACGACGCATACAAATCTGTAGATAAAGTTGTTGAAGTAAGCCATGAAGTAGGAATAGGAACAAAAGTAGCTAGATTAATACCGATAGGAGTAATTAAAGGATAAAGAAATAAGAATTTTCAAATATACTCTTCTTCTAAAACCATTTTGTTTAGGTATCCCAATTTGTTGTTCTGCTACTTACTTCTCGTTGGTTAATACCAGTCTTTCAATCTTTATCTTCATTTCTTCAGCTATCGTTCTGCTGACTGGTTTGAGTATTGGTTTCGGGTACCCCACATCCACTCCTCTTAACTTAAGAATTTCATAACATGACTGAATAGGCTGATTATTTTCAAGAATTTTTCTAGCTTCAATTATTCTGTAGTGTAGGTTTACGGCTTCACGTATCTTACCTTCTTCTAAGAGTTTGTATAGTTTTACTACAACTTCTGGATAGATGTTTGATAGACCTGAGACACATCCATCTGCTCCAGCTATGATCGTAGGTAGCATTAAAGCTTCTGTACCTATGAGAAACTTGAAATCTGGATTCTTCTTCTTTGCAGAACATATGTATTCATAAGATTTGAGAACGTCGTTCCCACTATCCTTCATACCTGAAACACCCTTCTCTACAAGCTTTTCCAACAATTCTACTGAAACCTCGTATCCAACTCTAGAAGGAATATTGTAGATAAAGACTGGAGTATTGATATGTGAGGAAAGCTTCATGAAGAAGTTTAAAACATCTTCATCTCTATACCTATAGTAGAAGAGAGGTGTTGAAGCTACAGCACCCACTCCAACATCTTCTGCATGCTTCGCTAATTCTAAACATGCTTCCATATTTGATGATCCAACCTGTACAATAACATCTAGACGTCTATCCAGAAACTCCACAGTATACTCAACCATCTTCTTCCTCTCTTCAATAGTCATCGCTGGACCAAGACCGAAAGTCCCACAAACAAATAAACCATCAACACCTTTCTCAACTAGAAAATCTATTAAATTCTTAACGCCTTCTTTATAGATGGTTCCATCAAATTTAAATGGAGTAATTAGAGGACAGAAAACTCCCCTAAACTTTAATTTCATCCGAGATCGCCAACACATATAGCAAGATCCCTATCAATAAACTTTAACATTAATCAATCTAACTATGAATATGGGCGGCTTAGTACATAGATCTGCGGGATCAAATACTAATTCTGGTAATAAGATGTTTTAGGATAGAGATTGGGTATGAGTCAGCAATTCAAGAGGATTACAATGTTTAGACTATACCTACACCAATCTCTCGATAAAGAAATAGAGGTAATAACCGCTAGAGGTGAGCCCATATATGGTAAGCTAATTGGATATAGTTTAGACTCAGACCCACCAGTAATAATAATTGAAAACATAAGAGAAAGATACTTTATAAATCTTAGACAAGTCGAGAGAATAAGATGCCCAATCCAATAATGATGGAAGAGAGGCCACTATATTCTAACTCGTGAAGAATGCTTCTAAGCAGGATTAACATCGGTTACAATATTTTCATCTGATAGTTTTGATTTTTCCTCAAGAATTCTTCTAATTCATATTTATCTGGTAACCCCGATTGTGCACCTATCTTTGTTATCTTTAATGCTGCACATGCATTAGCCCACTTAACAGCTTCTTCTATAGTATGACCTTGTGAGAGAGCAACTGCGAGACCTGCGTTAAATGCATCTCCAGCTCCTGTAGTATCTACTACGTCTACTTTAAAGGAGGGATAGTAAATGTATTTATCAGATGTGACAAGTACAGCACCTTGAGATCCTAGAGTGATTACTGAATATTCCACACCTTTTTCAATAAGTTTCTTACCAGCTTTCACAGCAGTATTTAGATCTCTAACCTCTACACCTGTTAATTGTGATGCTTCAACTCTATTTGGAGTGATTATCTTAACGTACTTAAAGATCTCTTCCGGCAACTTTGATGCTGGTGCTGGGTTAAGTATCACTGTCTTACCTTTCAAGAAAGCGATTTCACTAACATACATGTTGATCTCTAGAGGGATCTCCAACTGTAGAAGGATTATATCTGATTCTACTATAGCTTTTAATGCATCATCAACATCCTTTCTTGTTATCCAGTAATCAGCTCCTGGATCAATTATAATCATGTTTTCACCTGTAGATGTATTTAAAATTATGAATGCTACACCAGTATTATGTTCAAGATCAATCTTTAGAAAATCTGTTTTTACACCCACATTTCTAAAGTTAGCTAGTAAATATTCACTAAAATCTTTACCAATTCTCCCAACGATATAAGTTTCTTCTCCAAGCTTACTGCATCCAACTGCTTGATTCGCTCCCTTACCTCCTGGAGATATCTGGAACCCTCTTCCCAGTAGAGTCTCTCCAACTAGAGGAAACCTATCTACCTTTATATAGAAATCTACATGGACGCTTCCAACAACAGTTATGCTCATACTTCCCCCTCAATAACATATTAATAACAATTAAGCTACTATTTATTTCCCTCTCATAATTCTAAGCACAATCAAAATAGAAATCCACAATTATGAAATAGCCTTACGTTAAATCAATCATACCAATCAATAAATAATTAAATATGAATGGATGTCTCTTTTCCTTTGGTGTTTGATAATCTATGAAACATCTAAATCCTAGTGATCTCTCCTCAATTATTCAAGAGATATCTAAATTCGGATGTAGATGGCTGGGTAGTGGAGGAGAACAGCAGACTAGAGAATTTATTTTAAGTAAGTTTGAAGATTCTGAGATGGATAACATTTATCTTGAATGGTTTCCATGTCATAACTACCGTGTAGAAGAATATTCTCTAGAAGTAACATCTCCTTTAAATTTGAGTATTAGATGTGAACCTCTCGAGTATTCAGAGAATTCGGATGTTGAAGGCGAGCTTGTGTTTGTAGGTGAATTAAGAGAAGATCTCGATCCAGAATTCCTATCTAAACTTAATCTTGATTTAGAAGAAAAAATATGTCTTATGGTTTCAGATACACCTGCCTTCTATATCCCACCGCTAATCGAGAAAGGTGCCCGGGGACTCGTAGTCGCAACAGAAGCTCCAGACAATCTGATCAGAATGTTAGCAGCCAAATCTTATCCACCAAGCCTAGAAGATCCTCACAAATGGAAGATTAATATACCTGGGGTCTCAATATCTAAACAAGATCTTTACAAAATTCTTTCTCTTTTGAGTTTAGGGAAAGTATACGTAAAGTTAAGACATTTCGGAGGATGCGAAATCACTCAAACATGCAATGTTGTAGGAGTAGTGGAGGGACATACAGATGAGAGCATAGTGATCGGAGCACACTATGACTCTCAGATGAAAACTACTGGAGTATGGGATAATTTAACAGGCGTCTCGATATTAATAGAACTTGCAAAAAATTTTTCAAAAAGAGAGAATCGTAAGAGGATTATATTTGTAGCTTTCGGTGCGGAAGAAATAGGATTATGGGGATCAACATTCTTCGTGGAAAAACATAAGAAAGAATTAAAAGAAAAATGTAGAGCTATGTTTTGTTTAGACGCTGTAAGTAGTGCTTTCCCAACTGAAAGAAGTGTATGGGCAAAAGATGTTTTAAGAACATTAATACTAGAAATATCTAGAAAACACGGTTACCTAATCACCAATACTAGAGAACCCAATCTAAGTTACAGTGATTACTATCCCTTTATAGTAGAAGATATACCTGCTGCAATGATTTGGGAGTACCCTCCTATAAATCCATACTATCATACGGAGAAAGATACAGCAAGATATATAGATGCTAATAAACTATGTGAGATGGGAGAACTACACAGAATAATTATTGAAGAAATAGATATGTATGGGTAAAAGATTTAGAATGAGGATTAGGTAATGTTTATTCACCGTAGAACCATGGTGCTACAACATTTGACCACACTGGGATAGTCTTATAGTTTTCAGGTGTCACGGCTACAGCACGGCAAACAATCCACCTATGTCCATGAAGTTCTGCGCAGATTGTTGGAGCCCAATAGGCATCTTTGAATGGTCTAACACCTTTAGGTGTTTCTATATCTTCTACAAATAAGTTATAACTACCATCTGACTGTGGACCAGGCTTCTTCGTTGGATCTGAGATTATCTTCTGTCCAATCTCAGGTAACGCTCCTTCTCCTTGTTCCTTAATTATTCTTAAGCATTTTAATGCTAATGCACCATAGAATAGATTTGGCTGATCCATTACTAGATCCACTAATCCCTCTCCGAAGAGAGGCATTATACTTGGAGAAGAATCAATGCCTATGACGGGTATGTGTCCTTCTTTTCCTTTCGGAACAGCCATATTAAGAGATTTCAATGCTTCAACAGCCCCAAGTGTTTTGTTCAAGTCTGTTGACATTATAAGATCTGGTTTTCCATGTGAAAGTATTGCTTCTGTAGTCGCCTTCTTACCTGTTTCTACAGAATGATAACCACAGAATTCTAGAACTTCTACACCTTGCTTCTTTATAACCTCTATGAATCCTCTGGCTCTAGCCATTTGAACAGGATTTTCTGCTACATCCCGTATGACAAATACAACTCCTTCAACTTTCTTAACTCTATTGATGTATTCTTCGGCTAATTGTTGTCCTATCTTGTAGTTATCTACGAGTATGCTTATACTTATCTTCTTTGTATTCGCGCTTCCATCATATGTTACAACTGGAACTCCTTTACTAATTGCTTCTTCAATTACTGCTACGGCACCATCTTCTGTACATGGGCACATCATTATACCATCTACACCTTGAGCAAGCATGTAACGTATATCTTTGTTCTGAGATTCTTGAGAAGCTCTAGGGTCTAATGTCAATACAGTGTCTCCCACATATTGAGCATAGTATATCAATGCTCTATTTAATGCGATATACCATTCGTCTGTCATAACGTATGGTGAATCACCCCAGAAATATCTTTTCTTTACTGTTGGAGTAGGGCTAGGCGGGGTTATAGCTGTAGTAGCAAAATACGTTCCTAATCCTCCTACAGCAACTCCTACAGCTACTCCTATAGCTACTTTAGCACCTGTACTTAAAGCAGTTCTCCTAGACATACGTTTATTCAATAATCTATCTTCATCCATAACAAATTCACGATATTTCTAAAATATATGTCGCATATATATCTTTACTTTACATATTACTAGATTACTAGAATGATTAAACTCACGGTGAGAATCATAAGCATAGTATAAATAATAATAAGTATATGATGAAAAATAAGAGAAGCAACATGAATGAAAAAAGTACTGTGAATTTAGAACATTATGAACATACTAAACCTCCTTTACTAAGTTTAAGAAATATTCATAAATATTTTGGTAAAGTTCATGCTCTTAAAGGTGTAGACCTGGATATCTATGAGGGTGAAGTCATAGGGCTTATAGGAGATAATGGTGCAGGAAAATCTACTTTGACAAAGATAATTGCTGGTGTGATAAAGAAGGACGCTGGGGAGATATATTGGATGGGTAGTAAAGTTGAAATAAAAAATGTTAATGATGCTCGTAAGCTAGGTATAGAAGTTGCTTTCCAAGAAATGACTCTAATAGATTCACTCGATATTGGATTAAACATATTTCTCGGAAGAGAAATAACAAACCAAAGGATACCCTGGATACTAGACTACAACAGAATGTATCAAGAGAGTAGTAGAATACTAAGACAACTAGGATTAAGAACTTCAGAAAACCCGAAGAGAGAAGTTAGATTTCTATCAGGAGGAGAGAAGCAAGGAATAGTTGTAGCTAGAGCGATGCTCTTCCACTCTAAGCTTGTTATATTAGATGAACCTACAAGAAATCTTTCAGTAGCGGGTGTTAGGATGGTCCTAGACTTTATAAGAAGTCTGAAGGAAAGAAAAATAGCATGTATATTCATTTCACATACACTCCACCATGTTTATGAAGTTGCAGATAGGATAGTTTTATTATCACTTGGAGAGAAGATACTGGATGTTCCAAAACTCCAGTATACTGTTGAAGAGTTGGAGAGACTGATAATTGAAAGAACACTAAAACACAACGTATCTGTTTAAATTATAGGAGTATAAGATGGAGTGTGGAATTAAGATGAAGAGTAGAAATCAGGGTTTTCGTTTAAGAGAAGCAACTTCACTATTCCTATTAGAGAATGCTGTCTGGCCATTATTCATAGCAACCTACCTTATCCTCGGCATAATCCAGCCAGTAATATTTTCTCCAACCTTCCTTACATACATACTATATTTATCAATACCACTTGGTTTTGCAATAATAGCTCAAACAATCTGTTTGATAGGAGGGGTTCTGGATCTTTCAGTAGGAAGTATAGTAGGATTTTCTGCGATGTTAGCAGGAGTTATAATAAAAGAATTTAAGTTAATTCCTCCAGAACTATCTCTAATACTTCCCGTATTCTTTGGTTTACTCTGCGGTATGTTTAATGGATACTTCATAGGTTTTCTTAAGCTTAATCCATTCATAGTGACCTTAGCAACAATGATGGCATATCAAGGGCTTAAGATAATTGTTGCTAGAGGATTTACGATACCCGGTGGCTATTTACCTGAGATCTATCTTTTCCCAGGTTCGAACATGGTTTTCTCAATATCTTCATTCTTAGTTGCAATAGTGTTGGTCTGGATTTTCCTCAGATATACTAAACCGGGAATACATATTTATGTAGTAGGTGGTAGTCAAGATGTTGCACACATGATGGGTATTGATCCGAGGAAGATGCTTTTCATAATCTTCAGTTTAAGTGGATTATTTGCAGGAATTTCTGGATTGTATTATACTGGATTCAATAGATCTGTTCCAATAACCTTGGGAAATGAAGTACTCTTCCCAACTTTTGCGGCAGCTATTATTAGTGGTGTCTCTTTAAAGGGAGGTAGAGGAAACATACTAAACGTTGTCGGTGGCACTTTACTTCTCGGAGTAATAGAAGCATTTCTAGTAACTTACGCTATATCTCCTGAAGCAAGAATAGTTGGATATGGTTTCATGGTTCTCATAGCTGTGCTATTCAACCAATTTAGAGATAATTTGAGAGATAGTATCTTGAGACGGGTATAACTCAATCTACAATTTTTTCCATCACTATATCTTTTTTGCTAACCAGTTGATTATTCTCTCCCATAATACATCGTAGTACTTCCAGTTTAAGAATTCATAAGTACCCCAGTGAGGAGCACAATCAGATGTGAAGGCTGCTGTTCGTCCTTTACCGATCTCCCATATAGCTAATATTGGATCTCCATTAAACTCAGCCAACATGGTAGCATTTTTCTTCAATATGGTTTTATTGTATCCTAGAAGTGTTGGCCATGTTTCTGGTAAACCCTCTACGATAGGATGATCTTTCTTGGAAACTTTCGGATTAAATCCTTCAGGCACCTCAACTCTATCATCATATTCAAGTAATCCTACGGGCAATATTTCTTCTATTGGAGTACCTTTATACCTGGCGATTCCATGTAGACCTTGAAAGGACAGGTATCCGCCAATCATTAAGAAACCTTTCCCATACTCTATAACATATTCTCTTATGAGTTTTAATCTATTAGGTCTAGGTTTGCTCTTCATGAAAACCTCTGGATGAAGTAGAAGCGTATTGCTTCCAACATCACTTAGCACCACAACATCATACTCTAAGATTCGCTCAATGTTTTCCGGAAACTCTATCGCAGCCTCCATAGTTGGGATATGATGTACCTCAACCCCTCTCTTCCTTAATGCTTCTCTAAAGAAGACTCCTTCATCTTCAAAACTAGATGCTATCATGAAATCAAGTACTCCCTTATCGAAGAAACGATGTATTACTAAAGATTCACCAACAAAAAGTACTTTCACGGACATTGTATATAATGGTTTTATGCCTTAATATTAGCATTTTTCTTTTATCTCCAAGTTGATTCTCTCTACAGATATTCATCTCAACTTGCTGCTCGTAGGTTTTTAGAGTACTGGTTTATGGATAGTTACTCTAGAAAAACATGTTTTTATCTCGACATCATGTATCCAGAGTACATTAGTGCCCATGAGAAGACTGGATAAACTATCATTCTCTCCATTCCTCCATGACCTATCCCCAGATATATTTCTAGTGTAAATAGTGTAAGAGCTGTTAGAGAAGCGGCTCCTAAGATTATTGATAGAATTGCAATATGTTTTGGAGATAATCTACTAGATACTATTGCTGAGATACCTGCGAATATGAATGTTACTGCGGACATTATGAAGTGGAGGTTGTATGGACTCCCTTCTGGAAAAACTCCTACACCTACAGCACCAACACCAGTTAATAGAATGGTGATCGTGAAAACCCTACTTCTAAATAAACGGTTTATGAAGAATGATGCTATGACAACAGTTAGACCTAGAAAAATTATAGATGTATTAAAGATGTGTGCTGTAACACCTACACCTAGATCACTAATATAGTTGTAGGCTACACTGTAATTTGGGTATAGAGCTTCAGCTACAATCATAAATATCATAAACTGTGTTATACCTACAGTGATGAGAAGTCCTGCAATTAATCCCTCTCTAGACATACTAAGAACATGGTACTCCCAGCATTAAATCTTTCCTAGTATTCGTAGTTGAGAAGACTATCTGTTACAAGTTATGAATTCTTATTATTTGTTCTTTGGTTTCACATAGATCTTGCCTCCAAGAATAACGTTATTCGGTATCAGTACTTTTGACCCATCATTCTTTAAGAGTATTGTGAATAGTGTTGAGACATCTTCTACAACCCCCTCTTCTCCAGCTAAAATAACTTCATCACTTATCCTAAACGGTCTAGAAATTAGTAAGAATAATCCAGCTATAGACTGTCCTAATACTTGTTGGGATGCAAATCCAATAACCATACCTAGAAAACCTCCGAGCGCGACTCCAGCCGCTCCTCCTGCTACACCTCCAGCTATCGCTGAAATTAAAGCTCCCAAACCTACAATCCTAACAATATTCCTAACTGCAACCGCCGTAGGATGACCATATCTTCCTCTAATACTCCAGTAGAAGAATGTTGCAACACTGCTAACTATTAGGTATCCAAAAGCCAGTGCGAGGAGAATTTGAACGTAACCAATGTAGTCTACGAGATTGATGCCATATTGTAGTAGGAAACTTGTGAAAAACCATTGAATTACAGCGGCAACAGCAATGTAAACAATAATATATACAACAAGCTTAGCGATAGAGCGCCCAGTCTTCTTAGCAATTTCAATCTTACTCAATTCTTCATTTTGAAGATTAGACGACACCCTCTCTCACCTCACCAAAAAGAGAAATATAGAGTAAATTAACTTTATTGATATGTAGAGATGCCTGAGATTAAATAGCTTATAGTCTAGTTGCTTGAGTTATAAATCTTTTAAGAGAAACAAAGATTTTTCAAGAGATATAATGAATATCTTGATTTGATGTAGTGTTAAGAGTAAGCTTTATTACAGGCTTCTATGTATGATATTTGATCGTCTATGTATAGTGTTCCTCCGGAAGCTGAGACTATAAAATCTCTACTAAATATTTCAAGTATTCTCGCATTAATCTTCGGAATATTGTGGATCATAAGTGGTGTTTTCACATTATTCTTCCTTATTGGAATATTGTTTATAGTTTGGGGTATTGTAGACTTCATAATATACTCGAATATTAAATCGATAATAAGTTTAATAGATCAGAGAAGATATTATGAAGCAAAAGATAAGACATTGATGTGGATGATAATAGGGTTCATATTTGGAGGCATAATCGTCGGTATACTCTTACTGGTGGCATACTTAAAGTATGATGAATTGTTGAGGAAAGCGCCTCCGCCGCCCCCTCCACCACCATAAACAATAATCAATTCTCATACTTTTCCACACTTATTATTTTCAAATGTATTTCATCTTGAGAGTTCTTCATGTTGGTAAGATGTTTTTATAGTTCTTTTATCTTCCCTATTATTTCTTCTAGATTGTTTATTCTATTCTTCCAAGTGTATCCGTATCTATCTAGGTATATTGTTTTTACTCCTAGTTTGTTAGCAGGTTCTAGATCGTATTGTGGATAGGAGGATACATGTACTGCTTCTTCTAGTTCTACATTCATTATCTTATATGCATTTATGAATGCTCTTTCATCTGGTTTGTAGTATCCTATATCTTCAGCTGTTACGATGTAGTCGAAGAGATCTTCAACTCCAGATAAAGTAATCTTCACCAAACTTCTATCAGTATTAGATATTATTCCCGTTCTGTATCCAGCTTTCTTCAAAGCTATCAACCCTAAGATAGAGTCTGGAAAGAATGGAGATTTTGCAAAAGATGTTACAAGTAGTCTGGCATACTCTTTCCTAAACTCTACGTTGAATTCTCTCAAAGTTTCTCTCAGAGCTTTCTCAAGTATCTCTGTGTAAGATGTATAGGTTTTAATTTCTTTAACGATACTAAATTCTTTTTCAAAAAATCTTTCAACCATTCCTCTATGGATGTAGTTGAGAACGGTAGAAATACTGTATCTCCAATCAACAAGAGTTCCGTATAGATCGAAGGTAACTAGCCGAATAACCATAATGAAATAGGTTTGAGAAGTGGTTAATTTACTTTAAACCCCTTGGTTCGGAAGTTTGTTCTGGATCATCACTTTTTCCTAAGTAGTATGATTACTGCGGTTACTATTGATATTATTGCTATAACTACGACAATTATGATTATGTCGAATGGTAATCCTAATTCTTCTACGGTTTTCACTGTCTCAGTTTTGGTCGTAGGTGTAGGAGAAGTGGTAATCAAGGTGGTTGTAGGTGTTGTCTGCTCAGTTGTCTTAACTGTTGTTACATATGTTATCGTAGATGTTACTATTCTTCCAGGTTCAGTCATAGTAGCGATAGTGCTGGGAAGAACAATTACTGTAGTTTCAGTTGCTCCAGGAAATACTGTTCTCTCAGTATATGTTGTTCCAAACATTATTTCAACAGTCGTAATTGGTGTTAAGATCGCTTCTCCCAACGTATCCTTTACGGTATATGTTGTTCCTTCAAATGAGTATGTGATTCCTGGATATGCATAGTAGAAGGTAGCTGGAACTTTACCCATGATAATTGTTACTTCCTCTACAACTTGTATGGTTCCACATCTCTGTATAATCTCTGCATAGATTGGTAATGGGACCGATATGGTTTGCCCATACATTGTTGTAACATATTCTATGTAGGTATACCCAGTAGTAGTTAGTATTCCATCTTTATTTATTGTTGTAGCATATTTAATGGTTGGTTCTGTGATTACTGTTTGGATAGTTGTACCTGGAACTGTGATGGTTGTACCTGGAATAGCTACAACGCCACTACTTTCTAAAGGTTTTATAACTAATGTACATGTTTTATCTGGACGTTTTTCAACTATAATCATAGTGTATTCTGGAACTATCATAGTTATAGTTGATTCTCCTCCGGTAAGTGTCGTAACGTAAGTTTTACCGGGTACCGTTAAAATCGTAGTTGTCGTAGTCGTTATCACTTGTTGCGCAACGCTTGTAGATATGAAACCAAGGAATACCAGTAATAAAACAAGTATTCTAAAATTCTTCATCTAGAACACCGACGAGTATACTCTAGTGGTTTTCCTATGTTATATAAAGGTTTTTAATATTGGGATGGTAAGTAATACCTTATCCAATAGTGATCCATTAAGCTATTTCGATTCGTTTATTGGATTTCTCTAGTAACAATTTTTAATTAAAAGTTGTAGCAACTTTATGAAAGTAGAGTAGTGTATGGACGGTGAGTTGGTGTGAAGATTCTTTATGAACTGATTCCTTCTAGGAGACTTCTTGATAAGGTTGGGGAGATGATGGATCTTGTAGATGGATGGAGTATAGCTGATAGTTCGTTCGGTTTTCCAGCTCCTTCTGCTACAGCTATTGGATGTGCTTTAAAGGTAAAGTATCCAGATAAGCTTATCCTCCCAATATTCGTATTAAGTTATAAGAGTCCTGTCGAAGCTGCAGCCTTAGCTTTAGCTGCAGAGACATTAGGTCTATATGGACTTGTATTAACTCTTGGAGATGAGCCCAAGTATGGTGAAGTAGAGAAGTGCTGGAGTTCCTCTGAAGATGCGAGAGATTTTCTAAGAAAACAGGTGGGTGTTAAGAATATAAAATTTGGATGTATGCTTTCTCCAGCTCCTGTGAAGGATAGGTATGGTAAGAAGGTTTTCACTATTGAAGATATGGTTAAGAGGGTGAAGTCTGGATGGGATTTCACAATCTTCATGAGATTAACGGATGAAACATACACGGTATTAGAGAAGCTGTCTGGAGAGTTGAGTAGCATCAACATACCTATCTATGCATACGTTATGGTTGAAACCCAGAAGAATAGAGGAACTATAAATAGAATTGGGTGGAAACCTACGACCAC
>JALNLN010000021.1 GCA_023267855.1 Candidatus Geocrenenecus dongiae
CCCGTGGATTTAACGGAGGACACACCCGGCCGGCTACGGGCGCTTTAAGCCCAGTAATAGTCCCCACCACTCGGGGGGCGGGTATTACCGCGGCGGCTGACACCCGTCTTGCCCCCCCCTTATTCGCGGGGCTTTTTAGACCCCGCAAAAGCCACCACGAGGGTGGCACTCGGGGTAACCCCCTCACCCTTTCGGGCATTGGGGAGTTTTCGCGCCTGCTGCGCCCCGTAGGGCCTGGACTCTTGTCTCAGAGTCCATCTCCGGGCTCCCCCTCTCAGGGCCCGTACCCGTTATAGGCTTGGCGGGCCGTTACCCCGCCAACAACCGTGATGGGCCGCAGCCCCATCCTAGGGCTGGTGTACGGAGCATCCCCGTACACCACTTTCAGCGACAGGTCCTTCCAGAGCCTGTCGCTTATGGAGGTTTAACCCCAGTTTCCCGGGGTTATCCTCCTCCCTAGGGCAGGTTAGCCACGTGTTACTGAGCCGTCTGCCAGGCCCCCGGAGCCGGGGACCTTCGACTTGCATGGCTTAGCCTTACCCCGATAGCAGTGGGGTCCGGCAGGATCAACCGGAATCATATGCCTGGGGAGTAGGTTGCAGGGGTTTTGTGGAGGCTCTACGTCAGACCCGAGTTTTATTTGTTTTACTCGGGTCTCCATTTTGTGACCACGGGAGGAGGCCATCCATTCATTTTTGGGAGAGTCTCTCCCTTTTTTATCCTGGATGGTACCGCCGTCGCGCCGTGGTCTCAGCCAACAATATTATTGTTTTCGGTTTTATAAAAACTTTTCTTGTTCTTAGTCTTCTACTGTTTCTAGGTGGTTTGTTTGAAAACATTCTCTAAGTATCTTTATGTATAGTTTGTCTTCTTTTTCTACTATTCTGTAGATTTTTTCTTTTACTGCTTTTTTTACGGCTAGGATGTGGTAGCAGGTTGGTTTTTCTTCACTTAGTACTCTAAAGAAGAAGTCGTTGCATGTACAGTATTCTGGGTCTGGGAGGACTAGGTAGCGGCCATGTTTCCCTACTACTATCCAGAGAGTTCTACCACTTGGTTTGAATAGGTATAGTTTTACTCTATTTTCTCTTACTGTTTCTTCTGCTTTCTGTAAGATATCTTCACTCATGATTTCCCTCCACCATCTCTAGTTCTTTTAATCTTCCAAGCCTCTCTCCATTCAATAAGATTACTTCAGATTCATTTAACTTGAAGATATTTGATCTTATTAGCGGCCATAGTTTTTCAACTGGGTTTAATTCATTTATAGATATTCCTGTGATAAGCGGGTTGAATGCAGGCATTATTATCATCGTTATCTTTCCACGTGCTCTCACATCAACATCAAATTTCTCTCTAAAGATCTTAGCGATCTTATTCTTCTCTCCTTCAATCATAAGCCAGACAGCTTTCTTCACAATGTTCCCTAGATCCGTTCTTATACTAATCTTAGGATGTAGATGACCTGTAATTATTACGTCTGCTTTTACAACTTCTCTTCCAGGCCACCTATGACCGTGGAAACAGAAGAAACGTTTCTCACCTTTTATAAGTACTCCACTACTTGGAGCATACTTAACCGTATCTCTAAGTATCTTCATTATTCCTCCATCATGATTTCCCGGAGTAATCATTATCTCTATATTTTTCATTCCTATCTTTCTTAAAGCTTCAGGCATTTCTCTTAATTCTATCCATGAGGGCGTAGGAATCTTGTGTTTCAGATCTCCAAGTACTAGTAGCTTACTTGGAGAATATTCTTCTACGAGTGTTGTTAATGTTTCTAGGATCTTCCATGTCTGGCTAGGAATCTTTACACCTTTCTCGATAAGTTCTACTTCAAAACCAAAATGTACGTCTGAGATTACGAGGATCTTCTCAGGCTTCTCTAATAGTATTGCTGGATAGTTCTCTACGAATTTCAACGTTTCTGTAGCTCCGCCAACCTCTCTGGCAAGAACTCCTTAACTATAAAATCTAATCCATACTTACTGAAAGCTTCTAGTTCTGCTTTTCTCTTTATTCTCCAGAATTCCTTAATTTCTTTCCTCCAAGGGTCTGTCTGGTATCTTGGATCTTGTTCCAGCTCTGATAATCTCTTGATATCTTGATCACTAAGCTTCATTGACGGTAGCTTGTATCTAGTTATGTCTGAAGCCCATACACCAGCCCATACTGCATCAGGTATGTTTATTCCTTTTATGTGTGCGCTTAGAGCTGAACCGTGTATTAAAACTGAAGCTATGTGTACTCCGTAGGGGTCAGCATCTGTAAATATGTATACCGGTAGATTAAGTTCTTCGTGGAGCCTTCTGATGAGTTTTCTAGCATTACGTGGAGATTGACCAGCTGTGTGGAGGAGTAGAGCTTTATACTTCTTATCTGCACCTTCTTCAACGAATCTACTGAAAACAGCGCCTTTCTCAATTACAAATAATACTTCTGCACCACATTTTACAAATTCTGCTGTTGTTAATGCTGGTCCAATAGCGAACCCGTCTGGGTGAGATGATAAATCTACACGTTTACCTCTAAATCCAGGTACAGTGTATTCTATGACTAGATCTCCATATATTGCTGCTCTTTCTTCTGGGAATATGTTGAAGTCTTCTCTAGGAGAATCTATTATGCTTTCAAGCTCCATTATCATCTCATCACTCTCATCCTGATCTTCAAAATCTATCCCTTCACCTATAGCTACATAGTAGGTATCTCTAAGCGTAGATGTCTTGCCAGCTTCTAGAAGCCTCTTAGCGAAACTAGCTATCCATAATAATTGTGCGAAGGGTCTTAGATGTCTTATGTTTCTCGTAGTTCTCTCCTTCATCTTGCCTCCGAGAACATATTGTCTCAACTCTTCATTATAGACTATGTTCTTTGTAGTTCTAGAAGGGATGTCGAGTTCGGGAAAACTGCCTCTAACGAGATCTCTGTAAACTCTCTCTCCAAGATTCTTCATCTTTTCTAAGACAGCTTTCTTTATGATATCTGCTGTGTAAACTTTTTCTCCACCATTATCTTCAGATTTACTAACAGCTTTACGTGGCATAGATCTTCTACACAAAATTTTATACAAGCTCGTTTATAGTTGTTTCCATTAAAAGTATTCACTGAAATATTAACTAGAAAAATAGCTACTTGAGGAGGTATAAGATTGCTAAGTGGTCTTGATCGATAGTATGTTTTCTGCAACTATTTTCACGTATCCTAAGTATGGTCCTGGATAAACTCCTATAGCTATTGCGAGTATTGAGAGTATTATGAGAGGTATGAGCATTACCCTACTTGCTTCAACAGCTTTCTCAGAAATCTCTGTAACAGGTCTAACGAAGATTATCTGTACTACTCTAAGATAGTATGCTGCTCCTAGAAGTACGTTGAATATCATTAAGCCTGCAAATAGGTGGAGCCCAGCATCTATAGCGGCCAAAATTATCTGAAATTCACTTACAAAAGTGTTGAGACCTGGTACACCTGCTAGAGAGAATGCTCCTATAGCTAAACACGTACCCGTAATAGGCATCTTCCTACCGACACCACTTAGAGAATCTAGATCTCTAGTCTTTAGTGTATGTATTATTGCGCCGGCAGAGAGGAAGAGGAGAGCTTTCATGAGTGCGTGGTTGAGTACGTGTAGCAATCCTCCGGCCAGCCCAGATACTGTTCCTATCCCCAGCCCGAATACTGCGTACCCTATGTGAGCTATACTACTAAATGCAAGCAACCTCTTTATATCTGATTGGAGCATTGCCAGAATATTTCCAACAAACATTGTTGCTATAGAGAATAGTATGAGTGGAAGCTGCCATCCATAGAGAGGTTGAGGAAATATTAGAGTTAATGTTCTATACATTGCGTAGACACCTGTCTTTATCACTACTCCAGATAACATAGCGCTTATAGGGCTGGGAGCTGCTGGATGGGCGTCTGGTAACCAGCTGTGGAATGGGGCCATGGCGGCATTTACACCAAAGCCTGCAATCATGAATGCTATTGCAAGAGCTGTCCAAGAACTATTTCTCAGTTCAGAAATCTTCATAGCTTCTGTTAAACCATTGAAAGATAGTGTGCCAGCCATCCCGTAGAGTATTGAGAGGCCGAAGAGTATCGCTGCGGTACCAGCTGTACTCATTATCAGATACTTGAAGGATGCTTCTACTGCTTCCCATCTACGGTAATAGAATGCTACGAGGACGTATGCTGTTAGGCTCATCATCTCCCAGAATATGAAGAATGTTATGAAATCTCCTGAGAATACTACGCCAACCATTCCCGTAACCATTGCTAATAAGAGTGGATAGTATTCTCTCTTCCTCTCCTCGATGTATCCAACCGAGAAGATAGAGGCCATTAAACCGATGAATATGAATATCGTTGCAAAATATATTGATAATCCATCTATGAAGACTAGAGAAGAAGTAAATAATTGTGGAGAAAAGGAGAACTCAAGTGGACCATGAGCATAAACTGTAAAGAACCGAATTATCGAGAATGCTAAGCAAACTGTAAATCCGAATATAGAATAGTATTCAACAATCTTCTCCTTAGAACCCCGTGTAAAAATAGCTATCAACGTAGATGTAACAACAAAGAATATTAAAGCATAGAGAACCTCCGGCCAATTCAGTATTAGGAACTCTTGTGGATAACTCATAACTAGTTTCTGAAAATGTTTATCGAAAATATTAACCTAACCTTTCTTATTTAGTTGACCAGCTACGGTATTGGTGTAAAGATTGGAGTATACCTTCAGTGCTGTTTTCTTTAAGGTTTGACTTCTATGAATCTGCTGCTAAGTTTTTCTAAGACTTTGGGGAGTGTTGTGTACTCCATTTCTTCCTGCTCTATTCTCGCTGGCATGAACTCACCCATAGTCCTCATATAGAGAGCTATTTCTGAAGCTTTCTGACGGACAGTATCCCAGAACGGATCTTCAAATAAGTCTACAGGTTCTACACCATCTACACCTACAAGTTTTCCTTCAGCGATCTGCCATCCCATAGCTATAACTCTTGGTGGACCATCAAAGTAGCTTACAACATTCTGTTTCTTCTTGAAGCTTACAGGCATGAGTGGCCCGTAGTGGCTTCCCCTCATCCATCCTGGTACGAGGAAAGGAACTGCGAAAGCTGATAGTATCTCTCCAACAGCTGGAAGACCAGATTGAGCTCTGATAATCAGCACTGGATCATCTTTACCAACATATTTACCAGCTATATATGAGAGTCTAGTTGTAGATGCGGATGCAGCAGGCTCATTATCTTTAGCTCTATAAACCTTAGAGATAACGTATCTATTAGTAGTGCCGATTAAGCTTAGTAGATCATATGATTCTTCAGGAGTCTTCAATTTGGCTGTTCTTCCTTCTCTTAAATCCATGACTTCGAATATAAAGCCCTCGTGAAGTACTGGATCGATTACAAGTCCAGCTGTATTGAATGGGTCTGCGAAGATCTTGTAGAGGGGCAGGTTCCATGCACCTGGACTAGTCTTGTCAGCAGCGAAAACTATTATAGGATCAGAACCTCTTTCCTCAAACTCAATCTCGGCCACTCCTGGCCCCATACCTTTAACCGTTCCGCTAAATGCATCTTTTAGTAGATCTTGACCTGCGGCATATAGTTTTAGTGGTTTTGAGATTTTTTCAGTAATTTCTTTGAAAACTTTCCATGCAAGTTCATGGATTTCTGGATTGTTTTCTCCTTTATGATGTGTCATGACTAGACCTACATCATCTCCGACAGAGTATACGTAGAAGCTCTTCACTATACCTGTCTCTCTACCTTCCTCCAAGATCTTCTTTGCATATTCCACCATAGAAATAGTTGGACAAACATGCCCAGCTACAGAACCTACATCAGCTTTAATAACACTAACAGTAGTTCTAACCATACCTCTCTACAAGAAGCTTTCTCTACAAAGTTTTACTTAAAACATTCTATCAAGTACATATTGGCAATAATTTTTAGTTTTTCTATTCATACAACTTATTTAATATTTTTGAGAAAACACTTTAAGGAAGAAATAGTATTTTAAGATGTTACACAATTCGCCCATCCGCAGTCTATGCATCTTACACATCCTTCTTGATAAGCTAGGTTTATGCTCTTACATACGGGACATTGTTCTATCTTTATTCTCAGATTCTTCAAGTCTATCTTCTCACTCTCTACTGAAGATATTTCTACACCTCTGTCTGAAAGTATAAGCTTTACAGATTTCTTAACTTCTTCAACACTTTTTTCTTTAGAGTTCTCATGTGGTTTTGGGGGTTCTATACCAAGATTCTTCATGATCTCGAGTGTTTTATTTAGCGTTACTGTTACGTATTTATTTAGTCTCTGGGAAGGTGTGACGAGAACCTGTACGGATTTACTTGTATCTCTGTATATCGTTATTCCTTTTAGACCTAGTTTGTATGCGAAGAGATATGCTTTGAGTACATCGTCTACCGTTACCCATGCGGGCATGTTTATCGTCTTGCTTACAGAAGCATCAACCCATTTCTGAACTTCGTATTGTGCTCTAACATGATCCCACCAAGGAATATCGTATGCAACCAAGAAAACTTTTCTAATGTCTTCTGGAATTTCTTCTAAGCCTTGTACAGATCCACCGTTGTCTGCAATCTTCTTCAATATCTGCTCATTCAGTAAACCACGTTCTTTCAACTGTCTCTCGAACTCTATATCGATGTAGAAAAATGTGCCAACGGTAACTCTCTTCTCATAGACAAGTGCAAACTGTGGTTCAAGACCAGAAGATACATCTAGAAGCATGGAGATACTTCCAGTTGGAGCTACTGTAGTTACATGGCTATTCCTAATACCCTTCTTCTTTACTTCTTCTGAAAGCTCATCCCAAGGCATGGTCCACCATTCTCTATGATAGAACCCTTCTATTGGAAATACACCTTCTGGATATTTTGATTGATAGTATAATGGGAATACGTTTCTCTCTTCAGCCATCTTTATGCTAGTCTTGTATGCGTGGAAAGCTATGAACTCCATAACTTTACTCATCATCTGGAAACCTTCTTCGCTATTGTATGGTATACCTAGTGCAAACAACATATCTGCTAAACCCATTATTCCTAAACCTATCCGTCTACTCCTCTTCGTTTTCCATTCTATCTGTGGTAGAGGATACTTGTTAACATCGATAACATTGTCTAGAAATCTTACAGACCATTCAACGGCTTCTCTAAGAGAATCCCAATCTATCTCAACGCCTTTCTCTGTTCTCTTAATAAATGCGTAAAGATTTATACTTCCAAGATTACAAGACTCGTAAGTGTATAGTGGTTGTTCACCACATGGATTTGTAGCTCTTATATCTCCTAAAGTTTCTCTAAACGTATTATATCTATTTATGTTATCTAGGAATAATATTCCCGGATCAGCTGATCTCCATGCTGCTTCAGCTATCTCTCTAAACAATCTAACTGGATCCACAGTCTTCCATATACTTCCATCTCTAGGATTTCTCAAGGGGTAAGGTTTCTTCTCTTCATAATACTTCCAGAAGTCAGGTGTTATCAAGACGGAGATATTGAAGTTTTCTAGGAATCCTTCTTTCTCCTTACTGTGTATGAATGTTTCTATATCTGGATGCCACACTTCCAGTATCCCCATATTTGCTCCTCTACGCTTCCCTCCCTGCTTAACGACATCTGTAACTGTATCTATTATCCTCATAAAGGAGACCGGGCCTGAAGCTACACCATAGGTAGAGAAGACCAAGTCTCCTTCAGGTCTAAGTTTAGAATAATTTATTCCTACCCCTCCTCCAGATTTAAAAATTATTGCTGCATCTTTAGCTGCATCCATTATTGATTCTATATTGTCTTCTATGTCTAGTACGAAGCATGCTGAAAGTTGTCCTAGACGGGTGCCTGCGTTAAATAACGTTGGGCTATTCGGCATAAACTTCTTTTCAACCATCAATCTATAGTATTGCATAAAGTTATAGTGATATTTTTCGAAATGTCCTTCAATCAACATTTTTAAGAAGACTGACCATGGTATTTTCATACAGCCCTGAGAATTGAGGTCGTCGTAAAGTTTCTTCATTCTCTCGAGGTGCCACCTATTCCAAGTTACGTCATAGGTTCCGTTGGATTGTCTTCCTAAGCCTATCTTCCCCTCCCATAAAACTGGATCGAAATCTTCATCTGGATGTATTATCTGTTCTCCATTTTTGTCATATATCTCTGGATCGTAGAGTATATCTGGTATAACTATTAATGCTGCAACACGTTTAAACATTTGTTTAGGTCCTTCTACTAGTTTTCCTTCTTCATCTCTAAGGAGATATCTACTAGCCATTAATCGTAGAGCATTTACAGAGAATGCTTTATCCACTTCATCAACGTAATCTTTTTCCAAGATTCTCTTCTTCTCTTCTCTTATCTTTTCACGTTCTTTCCTGTATAGAATGTATGCTTTAGCAACTTCATATAAATCGAATTTCACGAGTGTTAGTTCTACGATATCCTGTATTTCTTCGACATGTGGTATTTTCTCACTTCCAAATTTCTCAGCTATTAATTTGAGTATATATTCTACAACTCTGTTTAGAGTTGCTTCATCATACATATTCACGTGTACCATCGCTTTCCTGACAGCTTCTCTAATACGTCGAGTATCGAAGTCAACTACTCTACCATCTCTTTTTATAACCTTCTTAACGGGGAAAGCTATGTCCTCCATAACCTATACGCCCTTCTACTTATTCTCCAAAACCATGAATGTAATCTGCTGATAAAAAGCATTTACCTCTATGGTGAAAATGAGGTTTTACATTACTGTTTTAAGAATATGTGTCAAGATAGTCTATGAATACTAATTAATGTACCACTAATTTTCTAGAGTTCTCTATACCCACTTGAACGGGAATTATCAAAATCAAGGATGTTTTAGTAGAATGAGGGTTTTCTGGAGACCTATGGCCAAGGGGAAAAGATTAGAAAACTTGATCCATAAACTTCTGCAAATTTATTTGTAAGGCCATATCTAATCGCTATATTTAATTTTTAGTATTGTTAGAATCTATCTTAGGTTTGGATATGGATGTAGAGACTAAGTTAGAATTGATTACTAGACCGCCTACAGAAGAAGTAATAACGATAGAAGAATTAAGAGAGCTTTTAGAAACTGTTGAACATCCAGTAGCTTACGATGGTTTTGAGCCAAGCGGTCTCGCCCACCTACCTTTCGGTGTACTAAGAGCTATAAAACTTGAAGATATGCTAGAAGCTGGATGTAGATTTAAGCTTCTTTTAGCTGATTGGCACGCCATGATCAACAATAAGATGGGAGGAGATCTAAATAAGATAAGGAAAGTTGGAGAATACTTTATAGAAGTCTGGAAAGCTGCTGGTATAGATCTATCTAGAGTTGAGATTGTCTGGGCTAATGATCTAGTTAATGATAGAGATTACTGGAGATACGTTATCATGGTTGCAAAAAGCATTACTTTAAAGAGAGCTTTACGTGCTCTACCGATAATGGGTAGAAGAGAAGGAGAAATGCAAGAAGCAGCTCAAATAATATATCCAGCTATGCAGGTTGCAGACATATACTACATGGGCGTAGATATATGCCAGCTAGGATTGGATCAGAGACGTGCAAACATACTTGCAAGAGAACTTGCATCAAAATTTAATAGAAAGAAGCCTGTAGCAGTACATCACCATATGCTTATGGGATTACAGGGGCCAATAGAATCTAGAGGATATGAGGAAGATGTAGAAATGGATTTAGAAATCGCTTCAAAAATGAGTAAAAGTATACCTGAAACAAGCATATTCGTCCACGATTCATATGAAGAAATTAAGTCGAAGATAGAGAAAGCGTACTGCCCACCTAGAATAGTTAAAGGAAACCCGGTACTGGAATATGCGAAGTATATTATTTTTAGAAAGATGAAGAGTCTATACATTCATAGACCTTCAAAGTATGGTGGAGATATAGAATACTGGAGTTACGAAGAACTAGAGAAAGACTATGTAGAAGGAAGACTGCATCCAGCAGATCTTAAAAACGCTGTAGCAGAAGCACTTAATCAAATAATTAAGCCTATAAGAGAACACTTTGAGAGAGATCCGCATGCTAGAAGACTCTACGAATTCGTTAAAACTCAAGAGATAACTAGGTGAGAAATGTACCCCACCGCCGACAACCCCTCATCATTGAGAGGCGAGACCGCCTCCCTACAAGAGGCCTAAGGTAGCGGTGGGGCCACTATAATATTCTTCCCGGTTTCTTATTTAGGTTTTCAGTAAGTTTCTGCGGATTGTTTTTCTATGAGTTCATGTATTGCGAGTTCTAGAGCTGCTGTCGGCATCATTATCTCCCAGTTCTCTAATACTTGTGGGTGAATTTCTCCCATGAATCCAATTTGAATATCGTTTAACATTATCTTGGCGGCTCTTCCTTCGAGGAATGGTGGTTCATCATACTCCACGATACTCCATTTGTCTATGTTCAGGTTTTCTAGTACTTCTTCGCAGATAGATTTTATCTCTGAGTAGGATGCGTCAGAATGGCATGAAGCACATCCTAACTTCATTCTTCTCACAGCTCTTTCTGGTACAGATTGATCTGGTAGGACTACGTCCCCTATCTCGAATATTTTCTGTGGGTAAGGTGAGCTTTTATTGTTAGATAGTGTTTTCATGAGGCTTGGCAAGATCCAAGTTCTTAGAATAGTGTATTCGCTTGAAGCAGGGTTCATTAATTTTACATGTTGATGTGGTTTAACCATCATTTTCTCATACTCGTCTCTCTCATTCGTCAACATGAAGTTCATTACTTCCGTAAAGCCGAGCCCCAGCATTATCTCTCTCAAAGACTCTTCTATCATTGTAGATCTATGTAGGCTACCATAGGTTATTACTTTCGGCATAGATGGTTCTAGATTACTGTAACCTAAGCCCATCGCTACATCTTCTACAAAATCTACTTCATGGAGTATGTCGACACGGTAGGGTGGAGAATATACATAGAGAACGTTTCTCTTTACTTTAACTCCATGCCTAAGTTTTTTGAGAGCTTTAACTATCTCTGTCTTCTTAAGATTTAAACCTATTAAAGAGTTAACATAATCTATCCTGACCCTCCATTTCCTAACTTTATAATTGGGTGTAACATACATCTTCTCAGGATAAATAATTTTCACCTGTTCTATTTTTCCACCCATGTCATGCAATGTTGTTGTAAGTATGTTTAACGCTGAATTTAATGCATTCAGATCTGTTCCAGTAATATCTATAAAGATGTTTTTAACATCAGGATTAAGCTCTGTTAAGATAGAGTTTATTATAGGTGGAAATGAAAGTACCTCGCCACGTGAATCTAGTAGAAGAGGATATCTAGGTTTACCTTTAACTAAGTGTGCATACTTAATACCTTTCTCATGTTTTAAGAGAATTTCTTCTAAACTCATTCTTCTCCATTCACCCAATGGTATAAAACTGTATTCATCTCCTTTAACAGCAGTGTATCTAAAAGGAGGCTTTAAAACATCTAGATTGTGTAGACCTATCGCTACCTTCTTTCTATCTCTACCAATTATCCAATGGAGATCTTCCTGCATACTTACTAGTTCTTCAATAATTTCTTGATCTAATTTAATGTCTCTAATAATTGCTCCAACTATGTATGGTCTAACTTCTCTAACTTCAGGATCTACTTTTACATAGGTTTTGGGTGGATGTAGACGGTATCTGGGAGCTCCTAACTCTATTTCTAGTAGTCCTCTCGCTGCTCTAGCTATACCTACTGGACTAGAATAATCAGGTCTATTCGGATTATACTCTACTCTAAAATATTCTTCTGTAATTTCTTCAACATCTAATGCGAGTGAATGTAGAAGAGAAATGAGTTCAAGATCATCTAATTTTCTTTCTAGAAGTCTCCAAAATCTGTCCTTCCTCACCGTTAGTATAGGCATCTCCTTAAACCCCGCTACATAAGATTTCTACACTTTGGTTCATCTACCCTCTAAATAAAAATTTATCTTCTTTAAAAACGTATTAAGGCATATGGTTGTTAAGAATGTAGGAGAAGTTAAGCCTTTACCAGTAGATGGAGCTATAGATGTTTTCATAATTCCACTTATTACGAGATTTGATGGAGCTCAAGATATGGAGCTCAGAAAGTTTACGATTAAACCTGGAGGTAGAATACCAGCACATCTTCACCCAGAGATCGAACATGTACAGTATGTATTGAGGGGAAGCTATCTAGTTGGGATAGGTGATAAGGTCTACAGAGTGAAGGAAGGAGACGCCATACTCATTCCAAGAAATTCCGTTCACTGGTATGAGAATGATGGAGAAGAAGAAGCTGCATTTATCTGTGTAATACCTAGAAGAGAATACACTACTAAGACTGTTGAGCTGTAAATAGAGTATTAAGGTAATAGCTATTAAATGGTGCCCCATGTTCATTAATTGAGGGAACTTGAGTAATTTCAAAGAAGATGAAGGTTTAGAATTAGAGATGCTGAAAATGAAGAAGCTTATGAAGTTGCTTCAATCTTCAAAGAAGCATGATTTAAATTATGGGAAGGACAGTTTCCCCTCAAAACCTTTGCTAGCTACAGACGATAATTTTGATACTCTTATAGCAAAGTATCCAATAGTTGTTGTTGATTTCTGGGCAGAGTGGTGTCTTCCCTGCAGAGTAATTGCTCCAGTAATCGAGGAATTAGCAGAGAAATATTCTGGTAAAATAGTTTTCATTAAACTAAATGTTGATGAAAACCCTATAACCGCATCCCGTTACAACATAACTAGTATACCAACCTTAATGATATTTAAGAATGGTAAGCCTATAGACGTCATCGTAGGAGCTTATCCGAAAAAAATTATTGAAGAAAGAATAAAACGCCACATAGAGAAGTAGCTAAGAAGAAATAGTTTTATCTTAAACATTTCACATATTTCAACAGAGTTGTTGTATGCTGAAAAACAAATAGAGTTCCAGCAGTACATCAATAAACTTAGAAGAGATTTTGAATTGTACCTTATTTCTAAATTTAAAAATAGTAAAGATTCAGAAATTCTTAAAGGAGTCCTCTCGGGAGGAAAGAGGCTTAGACCCATACTTCTACTACTAGTTTTTAATGCTTTAGATGGTAAAGATTTTGAGAAAGCATTAGAAGTTGCTTTGGCACTTGAATTAGCTCATAGTGCTAGTCTCGTACACGATGATATCATAGATATGGATCTGGAGCGGAGAGGGAAACCAACTCTATGGAGACAGATAGGCATAGGAAGAGCATTAATACAAGGTCATAGAGTAATAAACTTAGCATTTAAAATAGCTTTAAAACAAGGAATTGATATAGCGAAAATATTCTTAACAACTTGGGAGAGAGCGTCAAACGGCGCTCTTGAAGAATTGAAGAACCGTGAACTACCGGGAAAGACTATGTACCTGAATATAATTAGAGAGAAGACAGCCTCACTCTTTGAGGCAGCTGCAGAATGCGGCGCGATACTGGCTAATGCTCCAGAAGAAATAATCATACGATTAAAGAAGTATGGTGAAAATGTTGGAATAGCTTATCAGCTTGCAGATGATTATGTAGATCTCTTGAAAGGCTCTATCTCTATGAGCTCGCATCTCCTAATCTTTAATAGATTTGAAGAGAAGATTAGACAGATAATGCTATCAATAATCCTGAGAAGATTTCCCCCTTTCAGGAGACTATTATATCCACGTCTAGACTGGCTTGAATTCTTATTTGAAGAAATCAAGAAGAATCTTAGGGAGGCTGTCAGGATAGTAGATTCATTAAGTATCCCAGAAATTCATAAGATTTATTTGAAGAAGTTTCCATTATACTGTGTTCGCTCCATGTTTAGTGAACTATTAACTAAGAAATAGTTTTCAATAAGTATTATTAGATTTAAGTTAAGTTGGGTGTTGCTCATTGGATCCGACAACTTTACTAGAGATACTTGGAGCTCTAGGATACTCTTGGATGAGGATGACTATAGCTCTCTTACTCTCAATAATCTTCTCGATATTTGTGGGCATGATGGCTGCAACTAGTAGACTACTGGAGAAGATAATAATACCCACATTAGATGTATTACAGTCTATACCGATTCTCGGATTCTTCCCAATAGCTCTCTACGCATTCATCATGCTGCATCCAGTTATTGGTCCAGAGCTAGCTGCAATCTTTTTAATTTTTACAAGTCAGGTATGGAATATAGCCTTTGGAGTTTATGAAGCTGTGAAAGCGGTGCCCGTAGAAGTATTAGAAGCTTCGAGAGTACTTAGACTAAAATTTACGGACAGATTGAGGCATATATATCTTCCTGCTTCTTTCCCAAAGATAGCTGTAAATCTTCCACCCTCATGGGCTAATGGATTATATTTTCTAGTTGCATGTGAATTTATCACAATAGGTGAGAGAGAGTATAGATTGTTCGGTATAGGTACGATAACAACGGAATTCCTAACATCTGGGAGAATCTTAGAGGCAGTCTCAGCTTTAGCATCCGTTGTAGTTGCCGTAGTATTCATGAACATCTTCTTCTTTATACCTTTAATCAGAGTTAGCGAGAGGTTCAAGTTCGAGGTATATGCTACCGAAGTACCTCACGCATGGTTTGAGAAGCTAGCTAAACCAATATCTCTACCTATTAGAGTGACTCTCCATAGACCCATATTCTCTGAACACTGGAAGTTAAGCGGTAAACTAACTTCTCTAAAAGAAGCATTAGTTAAACATGAAAAAACTATCAAAAAACTATTCATAGTACTTCTAGTAGTGTTTGCGGTCTACCTGTCAATTTCCCCCGCTTTCATAGAGTTTACGAAGATTCTCATATATGGTTTCCTTGAACTTGGTTTAGAGCTACCACTCACATCTATCGGTTACTCACTTGTAAGAGTGTTTACAGCATTATTTATAACCCTCTTATGGACCATACCAGTAGCTATAGTTGTTTACGAAAAGGAAGTTGTTGAGAAGGTCCTCGTACCAATATTTCAAGTGGTATCTTCTTTCCCCTCCACTTTACTTATACCATTCATCGCTGATTTCGTTACGAGAGTGGGGTTGGCAAGAGAATTCGGTGCATTGTTGATGGTGCTTCTCGGTACTCAGTGGTATATGTTCTTCTTTATTAGAGGAGCGTTAGCAACAATACCGAGAGAAGAGGAAGAATTATTTAAACTGCTTAGAATAAGAGGTTTCAGAAAATTCTTAAACCTGTATTTTCCAAGATTGTTACCTTCAATGATTATTGGATGTATAGTTACTGTAGGCGGTGCTTGGAACACGTTGGTGGTAGCTGAAAGATCTCTTCTAGATAGTTTTACATGGGAGGTAGAGTATCCGGGTATAGGTAAATTGTTGAGTATAGTTACGGAGGGAGGGGACTTAAGCAAGATGATAGCGGTTACAATATGGATGGCTATAGTCGTCGTGATCTTGAATAGATTCATCTGGAGAAAACTCCATAAACATTTCGTAGAAAAAATCTCCTAAACATGATCAAGCATACCTCCCTCCCTCACAATAAGTAAACGAAACTATATAGTATATCAAGTACCTAGAATGTTAAATTTTTGGAGAAAGGTATGCTGATGAATGGGTCGAGAGAATCTATACTAGAGCTTAAAGAAATCTGCTTTAGCTACAAGCTTAGAAGAGGAGATAAATTAAGAATATTCGACCACCTTTCTTTAAACGTATATTATGCTGAGTTTCTAGGAATAGCTGGACCGAGTGGTTGCGGTAAGAGTACTCTCCTTAGAATTATGGCCGGATTACTTAAGCCAGATTATGGAGAAGTATACTTTAGAGGAAAGATCCTCAAAGAGCCAGAACCCAGAATTTCTATGGTTTTCCAGAACCCAGTACTCTTACCTTGGTATACTGTTTTGAAGAATGTCATGTTGGGGTTGATTAATGAGAAGAATTTGAGTGATAAGGAAAAGGAAGAAAGGGCTAGGAGTTTTCTAGATATGATGGGTTTACTGGGATTTGAAGACGCTTATCCTTCTGAGCTAAGTGGGGGGATGAGGCAGAGGGTGGCTATAGCTAGAGCACTAGTCTCCCACCCAGACTTACTCTTGATGGATGAGCCTTTCAGTAATCTTGACCAGCTTACAGCTATAACCCTTAGGAGAGAAATAGAAACATTGTGGTTAAATCAAAGCCTCCCTATCTCTTCTATAGTTCTAGTGAGCCATGATATAGAAGAGCTTGTCGAGATGTGTGATAGAGTGGTTATTTTAACTAGTAGACCATCAAGAATTGCAGGCACAGTTTATGTAGATTTAAAGAGACCTAGATCTAGAAGGAGCCCAGAGTTTTATGAGTACGTCGATAAGATATACACTATGCTGAGCTAGCTTTTCTTAAAGTACTTCTTTTCATTTCCATTATACTCAACTATCTCTGTATAGAGTAACCATTCAAGTATGAATAAGTGGAGTGTATTTGTATCTACATACTCTTCATCGAACAGCTTAAGCTTATCAAGATCTTCAAACAACTTTTCTATATGGTATTCTCCTTCCTCATGTATCAATTTAATCAATGTTGAGAAAGGTTCAATATTCTTTATGATCTCTCTTAACATTAGCTTCTTCTTGGATGGGTGTGAGAATACAAATTCTCTTCCTTTGTCTGTTAACTCTAGATCTCCATCTACAACTTTAATTAAACCAAACATCTCAGCAGCATCTACAACTGGAAGTAAATCATCTACATCTGTTTGTAACATAACTGAGATCCTAGCTAAATCTATTCTTCCTCCAAGTGTATGTACCAAGTCCAGCAGACCTATTAATTTGCTAGGAGTAACTGAGAAATCAAGTTTAGGACGTTCGCCCATCTGAGCCAATATTTAGATTTAATTCTTTAAGAAATAAACTTTTCTCTTTACACTTTATCTAGAATTTAAACTAAGAAAGTATCAAGATTTTGTTAGCATTGTTTCTATGATCTTGATTACATGTTCAGTAGGATTTAAGCTGTTAAAGACTTTAGAGTAATCACGCGCTCTCTGCGAGAAAGTCTTATCTTCTAAGATTCTCTCTAAACATTTCTTTAAAGATGTTTTTGATAACTCTTCTTCATATAGTACTAATCCTGCACCATTATCTTGGATTGACTCTGCATTACCAATTTGTTCCGCATGTGCAGGTATAGGTATCATTACTAACGGTTTCCCAAGTGCAAGTACTTTTGCAAGTGTTGTCTGCCCCCCTCTAGTAACAACAATATCAGAAATCTTAATAAGTTCCAGTGGATCCTCAACCCATTCAAAAATCTTCAGATTAGAAGTATCTACAGAATCTAGTTTTAATCCACCGAGAGTTAAGACTGCCTCAAATTCATTAACCAATTCTTTAAGCATCGGGTAGATTTTCTCGATAAACTTTTTTCTCTCATAAAATGGGCCCGTGGCCATGAAGAGTACAACTGGCTTACCGTTTAAACCAACGCCATACTTCTCACTCAAAGTTTTTACAGAAATATCTGAAATATGAGAAGTATCAATAATTGGTCCAACATACTCTACTTTATCTTTCGGAATATTTTCTGGGAACTGTAAATTCTTTTTTGAGATTGTTAGTGGTGGTGGATAATCTGCTACAACTATCTTATCACTCTTCAACCATATCCTACCAACAATGTATGAAGATGATTCTAGAGATTCTATGATCCATCTATACTTTGGGTAATGTATCTTGATATTAAATTGGTTGAGTATGGTGACCGTCGGTTTGCCTAGAATCTTTGCTGCAATTACTGTTGAAGCTCTACTATCAGATACAACCAAGTCTACTTCTCCATTATCTATAATGGAGACCTCATAAGCAATCTGCTTAAGGACTTGTATGGGTAGAAGAATGTTCTTGAATATCGTCATCTTTATACTAACTTTTCCTTCATGTAATACACCGTAATCTACAGCTGGAACCTTGTAAACTCTTAAACCATGTTTTCGTAGATATTCTAAACCTTCACCATAAGAAGAAATTATTAATGTGCAGCCTTTCTCATATAGCTTCTTAGATATTGTTAAGATTCTGTCTGCGTGACCATATCCTATACCACATACTCCTAAATGTATCTTCAACATACTTCAAAACCGGTTCCAAGAATCTTCAACAGGTTTTTAATTCTTCTTCTACTACCTCTCCGTTAGGAGTTTTTTCTAAGAACACTTGAGCTGTAAACCGATATATCTTCGCTTTCCCAGTAAGCCAGAAGGTTGAGCTTAAGCCGGCTTTAAGACAGAGATGCATAAGATATTCTTCAGGTGTCCAGTTATACTCTACTGGAACTTGTGGTAAAAGTAAACCAGAATATGGTCCACTCTTTATAATCAATCCATCTCTACCTATAACTATTTTTGAGGGAAGTTCTTTAGGATCTTTATAAGATATTTCTTCAGGTGTTGTTAGAACACTAACTTCTATCACAGATCTATCTAGTTCTTCTAATTCTAGTGGAAGAAACCTCGGATCTTCTGTTGCAGAAGCTATCGCAGCTTTCACAGTCGCTTGGTACAATGGCATTATAGGTAATGGAAACCCTATACATCCTCTAAGCTCTTTCTCGGGATACGTATATATTGTTACGAAAACCCCCCTTTCTTTCTTTAATTTCTCAGTTGGAGGTGGGGGAGGGGTTATCTCAACTTTTTCTGTTAGGTATGTTCTTATTGCTCTACGGGCTAGCTTAACTAAGTATTCTGCTTCCTCGAGACTAAGCTTCTCCTCCAATCTTCTTCGCCTCCTCAAATATCTTCGAAATGTTCTTCCAATGGGATCCCATCCAGTAATGTTTACCGCAATTAATACATGTCCACTCATTACCACCCTCAGATTCTTTCATCTTTAGTAAGCTATTACATGCTGGGCATCTTGTTTCATGTGGATCGAATTCTAGAGATATACCATACTCTCTGCTAAGCTTAGATAACGTTATCTCTACTCTACTATCTTCTACGAAGACAGCTTCTAATCCATATTTCCTAGCTAGGGAGTAGAGTAATCTATCTTTCGTTAATATGATTCTTTTTTCTCTTGAAGCTATATTCATCAAGCTTTCATCATCACCATTCCAGTATATTGAGTCGTATCCAAGTATGCGGAGCCATGTAACGATGTTTCCAAGCATAGCGTCTACGAGGAACCTTATCTCTCTTTTCATTCTTCTACTCCTCTCTTGGTCAGCTCTATCCTACAATCTTCACATAGATATCTACCATCAACGTTGAGTAACATATCAGACCATTCACCACATTCATCACAATAACCTTCAACATATCCTTCCCTACTCGACGGGATGGTTATTCCTCTTATCCTTATATTTTCTTTAACTATCTCAAGGATCTCTGGAGTTACCTGGAGTATATCTTTAACGCTTACGAGACCTACAAGCTTATTCTTGTATGTTACTGCAAGTCTACTGATCTTAAGTGAAGTCATTATTCTCAATGCTTCTTCTATGGTCTTGTCTGGATCTATCGTCTGTAGGGGGCTACTCATTATACTTGATGCTTTAATATCAGATGGTTTGAGATTTTTAGCAACCACTTTGTAGACTAGATCACTCTTAGTCACTATTCCAACGGGAACACCGGCTCTCGTTATAACTACAGATCCAACATTATACTTCTCCATCATCCTCGCTAGCTCATCGGCAGAAGTATCTTCCCAAGCTTCCACTACAGGGCTCGACATCACATCTCTAACTTTTACTTCATCTGCAAGCGTCTTCAAGTCTGTCTTTCCCACAAAGAATGTTTATGGAGAGAATTTAAAGCTTCTCATTCTATAAATTAGACAAAAATTTTAAAACATAAAAAACCATAACATCATTTTATACGAAAATTCAATTCCAGAATGTTAAGTTAATAATCAGAGGTGAGTAATGGGGAGTCCCCTATTCGTTCTCTATTAAATATTCTAAGCGCTGTGTACTAGTTCTCCTTTCCCATACGGTATTATTTGTGTTATCTTTTCTATCAATTCTGAATATTTCTGTTTATCTAATTCTCCATAGATTGTTTTGATGATTTCTAATGCAAGCGTGTATGCATTTTTCTTGCCTGGGACTATTTTCACATATTTTCTTATTCCACTTCCCTCTATTGTGAGTAGTGGGCCCCAGACAATTTCATTATCTCTTATTCCTATTGCTAGTTCAAGCTTGACTGTTAGATAGTTTTTCTCACCTTTCACTATTACTCCTCCTCTTGGTAGGTAGTGTCCCTGAGGTGGTGTTAGAGAGATCTGCTGAGGCTTAACATAGTATACCGTTGTGTATGTAAGTTCTTCTCTCCAAGCACGACTATAACATGCTGCGAATTGAGCTGCTTCTAGTCTAGATTTCTCTCCAGCATTTACACCATTCTTTAAGATTAGTATAGGTGCTCCCTTAACTTCAGCGTGGAAAACTAGGTCAGCGTCCTCCATATGCTTTTTTATCAGTGTTAGGTTACTTGAAGCATCTTTACCAGCAACTGCTAGAAATCCTTCAGAAGTGTAGAACCATCTATACTTTTCATACCACTTCATCTTTACATACCTTTTTCTGATAGAAGTGTCCACACGTATTTTATTCTCAATTTCTAAGCTTTTCTCTAAGTTCTCTATCTTTCTCTTTAATTCTTCAGCTTCTTTCTCCAGTTTATCTATAGCTTTATCTATACTCTTACTTTCATCAAATATTTTTGAAGCTTGTCTAGGGATAGACTCAAAGGTGGAGATTTCTATCTCTCCGTAAGGTGTTGATATGTGAATTGTTTTCTCTTCTCTTTTTAGTCTAGCTTTAAGTTCCCCTATAGTTATCTCATCTACACCAGAAGTTTTCAGCTCTTCTAAATCTTTCGCATAATTCATAATTATTGATGCAAGATTCTTCTTGCTTTGAGATGTTTGTTTTAGTTTTTCTATGGTTTCAAGCTTGCTTCTCAATTCTTTCTCGATTAGTAGGAGCTCGTCTCTAATCTTCTCCAACCTACTTTCATAGAATTTCTCAGCTAGAGTTTTCTCATACGCAATTCTAACAGCTTCACAGAAATTCTCCGTATACAAAATCTCCTCAACCTCTTCTTCTCTTATTGAATGCAGCATGTAGGGGAGAGGCTGGATCGATTTATCTCTAAACTTAACTACTACAGGTTTTCCAGAGAAGATATTTCTGAAAACATTTTCTAAAGATTCCTTAAGTTTCTTCTTCTCATCTACTTCGAGCTGTGAGATTTTCTTAGATTTATCTATGCCAGCTAGATGTAAGGTTTCTTCTGCATATCTTCCACCTAATCCAAGATCTACAGCTAAACTTGAAACAATTTTTTTCTCTTTTTGGAGTGAGTCTAAAATTTTTTCCAAGTTCTCGATGTTTGTTATTGTTAGACGTGATGGTGGAGTTACGTATTTTTCTCCTACAACGATCTTTCTATCACGCATGTGTAGTTCTTCTAAAGTGTAGAGTATGGTGTTATTTTCATCAATAACTATGAGTGTGCCTCTCGGTAAAAGTTCTACGATAACTTTGTAGTATTGTTTATCTTTCTTCGAAACTTTAAGTGTGATTATTCTTTCACCTTCGATGAGTTCTATCTCTTTGATGAATGTGTTGTTGAGAAGTCTTCTAAGCCTTAGTGCTTTTTCAGTAGGTGTTTTAGGTTTCTCATATTCTCCACTCACCAAATATAAGCAAGCTCCAGGAATAATCCTTAACTCGTATTTTGAACCTTCTTTCAAAATCTTGAATATAATGGAGCCGTCTTCAAGCTGGTAGACATTATCGATTCTCGAGTTGGTTATAATCTCAGCTACCTCATTTACAAGTCTCCTTAATTCTATAAATGAAAGTTCCAGCATCCTCACTTTTATTCAGCCCTTCATCTCCCCAAGGTTACTCCACTCAACAGGTTTAGGAAATATCTTAATAGTTTTTCCGAACCCTTCTTTTCCTAAAACATATCTTCAAATACATGTTTTGCTTCCTGATTTATAGTTATTTAAGCTGGTGTTTGTATGGAGGATTATAGGTTGAAGCTGGAGGATAAGATATACTGGGGAAGAGCTTTAGGAGGATGTATACTTGGATTCTTGACTGAATATCTTAATTTATACAGGTTCGGTTCTATATTTGCTGTGTTTTTAGCGATCTCTATATACATAGCTACAGTGATAATACTTAGAGTCTTATTAGATTCTGAATCTATAACTAGACTTGGCAGGAAACTATACTTAAATGGGTCTGGAACATTTTTTGCTTTATGGATCTTGACGTGGATCTTCATTCACAATTTAATGGTTTCCTAAACATTCTTCTTTATTCACTAGATTCTTCTAAATCTTCTATCTCTTCCTCTCCGGTTTCTGTATATTCAGATGAATCTACTTGTTGTTCTTCTTTACGTAGTTTGTGTGGTATTGGGAGCTGGTCGATCATTGATATTAAGTCTAACCATGTTTTAATAAATTCTACTGGAGGTTGTTGAGCATTGTCCATCAGGTTCTTCAATTCATTGTACAAGGTATTCTTATCTGTACCGTCTAGATGTCTCTCCCATAATCTGAAGACATAAGAATCACGGTCATCATTAACATACGAGTAGTAGATTCCATACAGTGCTCTATAGTATCCACTATTCTCTCCAAGTTTCTTCTTTATGTAGTCAAGAGATTTCTCAGCATCACTTATCTTTCCACTGAAGAGTAGTGTATAGAATTTCTTCACAGACTTTAACGGTATCTCGCTCAAGCATCCACCCCCAATACTCTCACTAAGTTACTATACGTAATATATCATCTTTTCTCACCATGTAGGTAGAGATAATTCAGTTTCGAGAAAGTTTGTTTCCAACATCGCTGGATTTACAGATACGCTTCTTTCCTTATTGTTCTTCTTCTAGGTCTTCTACACCGTTTTCCGTTATCTTGAAGATTGCTTCTCCTTCTGGTAGGTATGGGCTTGAGACAAGTCTAGCTATCCTAACATTCTTTCCAGCAGCTTTTCTTAAGTATACTCTTGTATGGCTTGTATGTCCAACTATGTGTCCTCCTACCGGCAGTACTGACATAACGCTAAAGTATTCATCTGGTCTGGCCATGACTTGGTTTGTTACGACGGCGGCTGCGTTAAATGCTCTTGCAAGTCTAAGTAGTTTATGCATGTGTTTATTGAGTTTTTGCTGTCTTTCAGGTAGACTCTGTCTACCAACGTACTCACTTCTAAAGTGAGCTGTAAGGGAATCAATTATTATGAGCTTGATATTGTTTTCCTTAATTATCCTATCTGCTTTCTCTAGTAAGAGTATCTGGTGATCACTATTATATGCTTCTGCGTAGATTATTCTCTCAGCTACTTTATCAGGGTCTAGACCTAAGAATTTAGCCATCTGTGCAATCCTCTCAATTCTAAACGTGTTTTCAGTATCTATGTATAATGCTCCTCCATTAAGACCACCCCGTTCAGGAGGTAGTTGAACATTTACTGCAAGCTGGTGGCAAATTTGACTTTTCCCACTACCAAATTCTCCAAAGAATTCTGTAATTGTTTGTGTTTCCACACCCCCACCTATCAATTTATCTAAAGCTTTGCTTCCAGTCGTTAAACGTCCAACATTCTTCTTTAATTCTGCTAGATCCTTCGCCGTAACCCAGCTTATCTCTATAGCTTCTCTAGCAGCCGCAATAATCTCTGCAGCTCTCTTCTCACCTATACCTGCTGCAGCAAGTTCTGCGATAGTTGCGGTAGCTAGAGCTTCTATGGTTGAGAAGCCTATCTCTCTCAATTTAGCTGCAGTAGCATTTCCAACTGATGGTAGATCTTCAATACTCAGATACACTTTCTTTTCTTCTTTCTGTATTTGTTCAACCTTCTTTTCTTTAGGAGACATGTATACCTTTTCTCCCCAGATTACTATTTTCTTAGAAGTTCTATTTAAGGAGGAGGCTGAGAGTAAGGTGAAAGTGGACTATTTTTTCTTTCTCTCAGCTGTTAGCCATTTCTCTAGATATTGATGGAAGAAAAACCATATTGCGAAGACTGTTAGTAATGCTCCAACACCTATTGATAATCCTATGTATAGTGATTGTTTAACAGATTCGCTTAGAGCTGTAACGTCTATGAGCATCGTTATGAGGAGAAGCATTGTTATGAAGAGTATGAATCCTCTGATCTGATCACTTACCTGCATCTTCTCTATCAACAGACTAAATATGACAAAAAGTATCAACGTCATTACAGCTACGCTCACTATCCTAGTTACATAGAGTATGAAAGATGAAACAGCAGTCATGTAGTCGTGAGGCAAAAATATTGAGGAAAGACTATATATCGAGGCTAATATAACACCAACGTACACCAGAATAATTATCAACTTGTTGAAAGAGATGGGTATCTTTTCACTAACATATTTCTTAAACATACCATCTATATCTGCTAAACCTAACAATTTCTTCAAGACGTATCCTAGAATCCTTAATGAAAGATAAGTTACTACCACTATTATTACTGCGAGAATAATCTTTGGGATAAGTGTGGCAAGTTCAGAAGAAAGTGTTCTAAAGAATTCTTCGATGACATTAACCTGACATAAATTCATCGCCCGATCCATAATGTCAAATAACACTATACTGGTTAATTAGGATATGG
>JALNLN010000034.1 GCA_023267855.1 Candidatus Geocrenenecus dongiae
GTAGTGTGCGGCTGTTAAAATACCCACTATCTTTTGAGCGAATCTTTTCACATTTTTTGTAACCCTAATCTCCCCTATCTTATTGTATGTCTCTTGCTTTTGTAGAAATAATTCCGCATATTTCAATACCTTATCACCGATGTTAATGGTTCTAAGTTTTATAACTAGCTCCCGACCCTCTTCAGACACCTTCTCCATGTAGTTAGTGGTCATCCATCCGGGAGCCCATATCTCTTTTCCATAGACTATTCTTCCAATAAGTTTCGCTAAACCCACCATGTTTCTACTGAGTTCTCGAGAATCTATCCAGTAGACTAGGTATCCTCTTGCTTTTAATCTATGTGTTTCTCGAAATAAGTTCTTGAGTTCTTCTCGGCTCATCTTCTCACAATCAACTATCTTGATGAGTACTTTTCTTCTCTTGAAGTAGAAGTCGAAAAGCCATTGTCCTCTACGCTCTTTCCATAAAAAATCCAAGCCCATCTTCCTAAATTCTTCAGCGAGAAGAATCTCCGCGTCTAATACGGGCACTTTTCCAACAGCTAGATAAGCTACACCATTCTCCAAAGCATCCTTAATAACGTTCATCATGTAATTCTTATCTCCTAAGACCAACAATTTATATGGAGGTACGCCATGTATAGGCTTTATCTGATTTATGAAATGTTTAACCTTCCTTGAAAATAGTAATAGTTTTCTATAAGATAGCTCGCCTTCTATAGATCCTAGTCTTACATTTCCAAAATATTTATCTTCATCCAGACTCTTTATGGTGAGGAAAACTTCAATACATTTTCCAACACTCTCCACAGGCACCTTTCTAAGCACCAGCTTATCGACCTCTATAACATTCTTAGTCCCTCCTAGAAGTTTTGAAAAACTCTTAAAGCATTCTACTCTGTCTCTTCTAGATAGGTTAAGTTTTATCGTAGTATTCTTATCTTCAGCAACATCCTTCAATCTACTTCACTATCACGTCTGCTCAAAGCGATAGAAATATCTTCAGCTTAGCTGGAAGGTAAGTAATCATTTTAAATGAGTTCAGTAACTTATATAGGAAGAGCTAAGTTAAAGACGAAAGGTTTAATGATGGAGATTGTGAGACTTCTCACTTTCAGACAACCCCAAAATCGTTATAACTCATTTTTATCGATATTATTTGTAGGAAATGGTGTCAAAGAAATTGGCCGACGATCTTAAAAAATTGTTTTTGAAAGAAATTGACTTACTGACTTACAATCATCTATTCACTATGAAAATAATATTCGAATATATAAAGAATGAAAATATAAATGTTCCAGCAAGTTATATTGAAAAAAAGTATGGCTCAGTATATGTTTATGAGATATTGAAGAAGTTGCAGAATCTCGAATTAGTAAAACAAATAAAACCTAGTGACTCCAAAAACTCTTTCTATACCCTGACCGAAAAAGGTTTGCTTATAGCACATATACTTCTTGAAGAAACTGAAAAAGTGTATAAAGAAGCTGAGACAATATTCGTTAACTCTATTATTGAGTTAGTTAAGTATGGGAGGTTAGTATATGGGGATGGAAAAGGCGCTATAGCTTTTGCTAATGCCTTAGCCAAAGCTTGTAGTAAGATCCATAAAGTGAATAAACATTACGAGAAGGTACTGGATTATGAAGATAAAGTAGATAGTAATAAGATAGCTGAAGAAATGCGTGAGATACTAAGATCGATCAAGCGAGATAAGACGTTCTTAAAACAATTTGCAGAGCTTGCTTTAAGTAGCTTAACTTCTAGGGAGAGTGATGAGCTAAGCAGTTCAGAAGATCGAGATGCATTAATTGAAAATATTTTGAAGAAGAGTATAATACCAGAAATAGAATTTGTCTCAGCTTGTATTGATTCGAAACTCGACCCAAAATATCATCGCCTTATCTTTGCATTTAAGTATTCTATAGAAAAGTTTATCGAAAATGTAAAAAGGACTATTATCATATTTCTTACAGGAGTTACAACAGGTATATTAGTGTATAGTATAATAATATTGACACTTCTATTCTGCCTCTCATATATGTCAGGGGCTTTAAACCTCTTCCTATCTACAGTCTAACTCAGATGGTAGCATAGGCTGATCTATTCAATTTTACCGGCTGAAATCCAAAATAAGCTATTTTTAAGTTTGTATGCTCAGATGTCTAGTTATACGAAGAGAAATAACGTGAGGCAGATTAACAGTAATTGAAGCAGTCACGTTTGAGAGGGAATTAAACATGCTTGAAGAGGACAAAGAACATCCTAAGATAGAGAAGGAACCAGAAGCATGGAGACCGGAGAATGGAGGTAGAAGAGTTAGGATGACGAAGCTAAAGATTTTTCTAGGTGGAAACCTGAAGCAGTCGAGGTCTGAAAAGTTAATAGTGGTGGATGATGCAAATAGGCAGATCTGCACAGTAAGGGTGAAGATTCTAGATGATGGTAGGATTGGTTGGTGGACTCTCCTCAGGAATTTTAGAAGATCTCTTGATAACTCTTCACCGATGGATGGTGTCTACGTGTATAGGATGTATCCTGTAAAGATGCTGAGGAAAGGAATGGTATTAGACATTTTAAACAGTTGCATAAAAAGGGGTGAGGCAGAGCTATATGCCTTAAGATACAAACTGTCGCTTCCGGAAAGAGTCTTCCGGAGCTTTCTTGTAAAATATGGGTTAAGCTTCAAGTTGAAGAAGCATGTTGGTAACTGCTTAATTGATTTCTGGATTAGAGGTAGTAAAGATGATGTCTTTCTCAAAATAATTAATAATGATGATATTACTAAAGAGCTCTTGGAAGAGGTGCGGAAATTAACAGATGAGGGCCGCATAATTTATTTGTTGTTAGAAGATGACGTACTCAAACGTTCAGATGAACTTGTTAAGAAGATTGCTGGAGTGGCAGATGGGTACATGATATATCCAAATGGTTTGATGACCTCAGAATTGAGATTAGATAAAGCTAATCCCCCCTTAAAGATCTTTGTTAAGAGATATACAATAATGAATCCTGCCGTAAGTAGGAAAGCGAGAATTATGAGATTATTCAAGATGGACGATTCTGGTTTAAAGCGTATTGCAGAGACGAGTATGCCAAGGAATGTGTGGAGCTTCGCAAAAAAGCTCTCCAACATTTTAACTAATAATGGATTATTCCATAGTGTTAGTACGAGTAGGTATGAGAAAATTTTAGAGAGATTGAGAGAGGATGGTATAACATGGTTCTATGCTTTTAGGATCCTCGAAAAACCGCTCGAGAGAGGGGAGAGTTAAATGATGAAGATGATAAGAGTGTCGGTAGACTCTCTTAAACCGAAGATTCGAGTAAGGAGGGAGCTTGGGGATCTTGACAAGCTAGCAGAATCGATAAAGGAGTATGGTGTCCTCGAACCATTAGTAGTCTCGGAGAGTGATGATGGAGGGTATGAGGTTGTTCTCGGACTTCGGAGATACTTGGCCGCTCTCAGAGCAGGCGTAGACGTGGTTCCAGCAATCTCCATCGGCAAGATAGGTTTGCTAGAGGCTCTTGAAATAATCTTTAAAGAAGACGGTCTGAGGAAGAAGCTTACACTTGATGAGCGGGCTATTATCGTGGCCGCGTTAGTAGAAGAGTGCGGCGTTAGGGAAGTTGCTAGGAGGCTGGGCATGCCTGTCTCGACTATTGAAAGCTTGAACAAGGCTGGCAGAACGTTTGCAGGAGTACTAGAAGTTGTACGAAGTTCGTACACTTCTGATACACTTGACATCAACTTCAAGGTTAAGGTGAAGCTTGGTGAAAGAGTCTATGAAGCTGTATCTAAAGCGGGCTATAAGGGCAGGAGCTTAAAAGAGACTGCTGGAAGAGTCTACCTAACTCTTGTAGACCTCCCAACAGAAGCAGCTTCCAACATTCTCAGAGAATGGGTTAGGAACCCTACGCTAGAGTATCTAGAGAAGCTTGTCAAAGAATTCCATGAAGCTGGGCATGTATGTAAGCAGAGATTCAAGATACCTAAGATAGATGAAAGGGTACCCATAGAGCTTGGAGACGGTGAACCCCTTGAGAAACGCCTACTCAACGTTTCCCAACATCATTGGACGTCCTACAATGTAATTGAAGAGGTACAGATGAAAATAGTTGAGCTGGGAGGAAGTTCAGACATAAGCGGCTTACTCTGTCCACGATGTAATAGACCTCTAAGATGTAGAGTGTGCGGTTCTCTAGTTCATTGTCTATGCGGTTACCCATACCTCTCAGTTAGGCATAGAAAGTACAGGTATGCTGTTAAGGGTGAGAATGCTTGAACAGGGCTGAAGTAAGAGTTTATGGAGGCGAGAA
>JALNLN010000003.1 GCA_023267855.1 Candidatus Geocrenenecus dongiae
TCTTTTTCTGATAGTAAACGGAATAAGGTTTTGAAAGCTACTTCAAATCTTGCAAAATATTTAGGTGTTTATAATCAATGGAAGGAGTTGCGGGAAAGATATAGCTTGAAGTGGTCAAACGGTAAAAAATGTTTTACCGTCTTCTTTAGAGAAGATTTTAAAAATTTGGTTGAAGAATGTAGAAAAATAATTAATGTTTTGGAGAGAAGGTTTTATCATGAAGTAAGGTTTATTGCATGTTCTGGGCTACGTCCATCTGAGTCTTTGGCCTCCATCAGGCTTTACCATCTTCATGGTGAAAAATATCTAAACAAGGAGCTGATGATTCTTGAACACTACAAGTTTCCGGAAACTTTCATCAGAAAGACAAAAAACGCCTACATTACAGTTTTGGATGAAGAACTTTTACATGATTTGGAGAAATCAGGGGCCATATCCTATAATAGTCGCTCAAACTCAAACAACCACAACAACCCCCGCTTGTATTCCTGGAAATGTTTGTTAGGAAGGTCCATGTGGAGACGAGGATCAAGTAAGCAACAGAAAGTCTACGATGAGAATTGTAACTGCATACTAGGAGGTACTGCAGAGTGTTGGTTAGGTTGCCGGAAGGAAAGGCATGTATTCGCTCTCTGCGCATTACACCATAGAGCACATGATTAAAAAATAATTTAAGTAGATAGCAATGGTGGAACTATTATCTGTAACCTTAACCTCTTAAGAAATCCAAACACTATAACCCAGCAACTCATACAGGATATAATGGTGTTAAAATAAACTCAGATAGTATATGTCCTTCTTTAACTAGATTCTTCCTTGACCTGTTCTAGAATCTATCATTGTGGTCATTAAAACCTTCAATACTCCTAGTTCTGGAGCCTTACATGTAGTTTCTCTTTAAGGTTTTAATGACTGAAAGGCTGCTAAGATTTATTATCTTAATTGTAGGATATGGTTGGTATGGTCTTCTTAGATAAGCGGTATGCGACTTTACTTGAGGTCTGCCTAGTCTCTCTACTTCTGACTTTTGTTGGATGGCTCCGCGAGGCTTATTTAGCCTATTTGAAGTGTAGTATGTTCTGGCATTTTGGCTTCCCAGCATTTATGATGCTCATAGTCCTACTTGCCATCACCTTACCCAAGAGGAGTTTTAGGATTTACGGCTTCCTACCTAGAAGTCCGCGCTTCACATTGAAGTGGAGCTCAGCATTTATAGCGATCTTTATCCTGCCCGCGGCGTTCTCAATTGGGATGTCGGCTGCTCTGGGCGTGGCTAAGCCTGCTGGGCTGTCGCCGCTCAGCATAATTCTAAATGTGATCTTTTACATGGTCTTCGTCGGGCTTGTTGAGGAGGCTTATTTTAGGGGTTATGTGCAGTCTAGGCTTAATGAGGTCTTTGAGAGGCGCTGGCGGAGGCTCATCTTTAAGGCTTGGAAAGTCGATTATGGAATGAGTTTACCTCTAACCTCCATAATCTTTGCCCTGATGCACATAGTCAATTACTGGAACCCGATTATATCAAGATGGGAGCCAGCTTGGTGGATGCCCATACACATCCTAGGAGCCTTCGCCTTCGGATGCCTGGCCGGGGCTCTAAGGGAGGCATCAGACATTTATGTTTCAGCTTCACTGCACGGAGGCATAATGACCTCCTACACGTTTCTATCCATTTATACAAGCGATTTGATCTTGAGCATCAGCTTATTCATCAGCTGGTTCATCTTCTTCTCCCTTCTGGCTGTCTTCTTCCATGAATCCGAGAACCCAGGTGACCTAAATCAGAGGGTTGGAGGAAGTCTGAAATCGAGGATCCAAAGCCTGCCCGAGACTTACTAGAAACATGTTTTCCAACCCTTTCAAACTTTCCTTAATTTCATTGCGGATTGTGGATGTTTATAGATAGTCTTCTAGGCTTTTTATCTTTCTAGAGTGTTCTTTTTCCTCTTTTTCTTCTAGTATGAGTTTACCGTATACTCCATCATATCCTGGAATTATCTTTATAGCGTCTCTTCTCATTAGAGATATTATTCTCGATATGTTTTCTCCACATGTTCTAATTAATTCATCTTCTGGAACTTCTAGAAGGATCTTGAACTCACTTCCATAAATATTCAATAGTTTTTCGTATTCTCTCCATACTTTCGTAGAATTTAGTTTTGACTCATTCTCTACATCTATCCCCATGCTTAAAGCTATCAGTTCTTGTAGTGGTATTAGGTGTATGTATCCTATGCTTCCAGCGGGTTTATAGTTTCTAGGTCTATCAGCTAGTTCTTCAACTCTGTCTTCTACACCCTTAGTAAGTTTTCTACCACATACTGGGCACTTATAGTTCAGCCTCCTAGCTTCTTCTGGAGGTATTGGACCGAAATTACAATTTCTATGCCCACTCCAATGATACTTCCCATACTCTGGTGGAACCTCAACAGTCATAACGATCTTTTCCGGATCTCTATTCTTTACTGCTTCATGAATCTCTCTATAACTTGGTTTTTTTAAGTTGAATACTACTGCTTCTCTTCCAAGTCTGTAGGGGTATGGGCTATGGGAATCGCTGAAGCTAAGAAGCGTGTAGTTGTCTATCCAGCTTACCCTCCAATTCATAGGTGGATCACTACTCAAACCTGTTTCAATAGCATAAACATACTTCACCATATCTTCATAACATTCTTCTATCCTATCTACTCCACTAAAAGCTCCAAGCATACTCCACCAAGGTGTCCAAGCATGAGCTGGGAAAACGATACACATCTCGTCAACTTCAATTGCATGCTCTACTAGTTCTGCTGGAGTAATGTTAAGTATAGGTCTACCGTCAGACTCTACATCACCATACTTCTTCAAGATGTCTGAAAGTTGTTCAGCCACTTCCAGGCTCGGCATCAAGATGACGTGATGTATTCTCCTAGCTTTCTTATTTAGAGTATGTATTGTCGCTACTTCTGTCTGAGTTATAAAGTAAATGTTCTCATGCTTACCATCCGTATAGAGACCATCATCCACGTAGTTCAACTGTTTCTTTAACTCACTTCTCCAGACAGGGTGGAGAGCATCTCCAGTTCCAAGAATACTTAACCCTTTCATCTCCGCAAAATATACTAGGTCTGGTATATCCATACGTGTAGAAGTTGCTGCAGAATACTTACTATGTATATGTAGATCGGCGATCAGCTTCATCTTTTTCTAATCTATAGGTAATGTTTCTGACAGATAACTATATCTCCCAACGCCATCTAAGATATTCTGTTACCTTGTATGGAGCTTTAGAGATCAAAGCTGGATCTATATTCCTCCACTCAACTATCTTCTCACCAATTTCTTTCTCTAAAATCTTGAATCCCTCAGCTCTTAACCTAAACTCTAGAGATGCAGCAACATCTTCAATCTCTTCTCTGCTCTTAGGTCTCAGAATACCTTTCTCAGCCAATACACCAAAATGAAGTTCGACCTCAACTTCTGAAGAATCTATCTGTCTATACTTTACATCTGAAGCAAGATAATTTTCCCCAACCTCTTTCATGATGGTAACTAGTTTTTCAGAAGATTCTCGAGGAGACTGTATTCTAAATTTCAAAGTTTGTATCTTCTCGTTTACAACAAAATATCCAAGATATATCTGTAAACCACCTTCAAAGTAAGGTTTCTTCCTTCCAATACCGTAAATTACAAACTCCTGACCTTCTCTCAATAGGAATCTTTGAGACAACTCAGAAGGTATAGTTATAACAAGACTATTCCCACTTCTCCTTATAGCACCTCTAAACACAACGCTATCCTCGACCCACTCCATCAAAATAATACATAGATTAGACAAATATTTAAGCTAAGTAAAATAAAGGTAACCCTAACTCCCTACTAGAAAACAAGAATACTAAGATCTTAGAAACAAGAATTTCGCTAAACCAATCTAGATACAAGATAAAAATATGAAAAATGAATAAATTATAAATTTAATAATTTAAGGTTTGTTATCAGTATTAGCTTAATTAGCTTAGAAAATTAGAGTTTCTCTACTATTTTTCCGTTCTTCCATTAAAAAACTTTAAAAATTGATTCTCTGTAGATGTTAGAGAGGGTTTAACCTTGTCGTCTGATAAATCTATTATACCTGATGAAGATGAATTAGTTTGGCTTCTTAGACATAAGACTAGAAAGAGGATTCTCTTGGCCATAGGTGATAATGAAAAAATAAGCGCAACGGCTCTTAGAGATTTACTAAAGATAAGTACCGGCTCACTATACTATAATCTTAGGCAGCTTAAAGATTTTGTAACTCAAGATCAAGAACGTAATTACATACTGACTGAAGAAGGAAAGAAGGTGTACAAGATATTGAAAGAAGGCGGTACAATAACTCCAGACATATTTAGACCTAAACCTACAAGTAAGATTGTAACGGTACTTACAAACATCTTCTTCCCCATATGGTTGTTTTCACCTATATTTGAGAATAGTGGATTAAGAATTATTACTTCATCTCTCTCAATACTTGTAAGCTTAACGCTACTTATTTACACAAGAACTAAGCCTATTTTATTCCATATTTCTCCAGCTAACCCAGATGTCTTTGAGATAGCCACCACGTATTTCTCCAACATCTTGTTCTTTTACATATTACTTACAGTAGTCTCCATAATATTTTCAGGTAAATTAACTCACTTTCATAAAGAAGGCGAAAACATCATCGTAAAGATTAAGAAAGTAGCATGGAGCTCTATCGAAGATGAACAAAAATTTATACTCTCCATATTCATAGCAATGTTACCTTTAATGATATATCCGGGGATACTGGCTTTAGATAAGTTCTTTAAGTTGAACTTGATTCCCGCTCCAAGCCAGCCAGAATACTTCCAGGTAAGAGATCTATATATAACCTTAGCACAGGTAGTCGCTCTACCATTCTTTATATCTTTAACAGCTTATGGAAGAAGGTTGAATGGGACTTCCGCAGCCCTCGTCGTACTAGTTGTATACTTTATTTCACAGATAGTTACCCAGTTCTTTTTCATAGGGTAGCTATGGTTGGCCCCGTCTTCTTACCGTACATCATCAAGATGGTATATAACATCATGGAAAAAACTTCAAACATCAATGCTGTAATCATGATGTAGTATGTAGATCCTATTTGATATAAGATTGAGTATAATGTGCTTGACGTAAACCATGCTAACCCATAAATCATATTGAATAAACCATAGGCTATCGGTCTATTCTTCTCTAACACTATGTCTGCAACAGATGCTTTCATAACTGTTTCAGTACAACTCATAGCTAGACCCCATAGGAATGCTGCAACATATACTCCAATTCTAGTTGGGCTGAGGAATAAGAGGATAGGTATGAAGATTGTTGAGATAGGCATTGTCTGCAACACTATTAACCCATATCTATCGTACAGATATCCTAGAGGTAGAGCCACCAAAGCATCTGAAGCCATCGCAATAGTGTACAGTACTGCTACTTCTGCTACAGATATCAACCCAATATTTGCCAGATCTCCAAGATAGTACGATATGAAACCCCAATAGATGAATCCTAAGAAAGTTGTAAAAGATCCAGTAAGATAGATCCAGTAAGGTCTTCCAAGATCTCTAAACATTCTAATTTTTATTTCTTGAGAAGATCCTAAGACTACTCTGGGAGTGGGGTAAAGATTCTTAGCGTAAGATAATGCCAGTAATGAGAAAACTACAGGTAGACCTAGCAAGAGGAAAGAATACTTAAAACCTAGATCAAGATTATCTCCATAACTAGCTAAAACAATACTTACAGATAGAGGACCTACAATAGCTCCAATTTGATCTAATAATTCATGTACACCAAACCCCTTACCTTTCCCCATTTTTTCAGATACTTCTGCTAGTAGAACATCTCTAATAGGTGTTCTAAGACCTTTTCCAGATCTCTCTATAAAGAATAGCATTAAGACTATTAGCCAGTTACCTGTTAATGCTAAGAATGGTATAGCAAAGTTCACAGCATACCCTATGAATATGTATGTCCAGAAGACTCTAGGCGAACGTGTTCTCTGTGTAAGCAAACCTCCCACAAACCTCATCATATAACTTATCAATTCACCAACCGCTAACAATCCAGCAGCGATAACAGGTGCTGAAAGATAATTTAGGAAAGTTCCAGAAAGAGATCTAGCTCCCTCGTAAGTAATATCTGCAAGAAGCGAAACTATACCTAAAGTTATGAAAACTTTAAACAAAAGTCTTCCATGATTCTCCAATTAGCATCACACACTTAGAAAAACCGATATTTATCTTCTTTTAAATTTTCTGCTAAATCTTAAAATCTTTTAAATTTGAATAGTATACATTAAAGAGCTATAGAACTATAATAAAAATGGTTACACTCTACATAAACATGTTGAAGTGTAACCAGATATAGGTTGTTAAAGAGTTTTCTGGTTTAACTTCTTACGGCGGTGGGGGTGGTGTGATTTGTTTACGTTTGATTACAAGGATTATGGTTGCTGATATTGATGTTAAGACTGCTATAGCTATTAAGATTAGCCGCTGGTAGGATAGATCGTTTACTTGATTTTCAAGTTGCTGTGATTTAATTTGTAGTGAAGATACCTCAGCTTTTAAATTATCCCTCTCAAAAGATACTCTTGATAGTTCTTGAAATGTTTCGGTAAACTTTGAGTTAACTTCAGATAAATTATCTTCAAGCTTAGCTTTGTCTAATTCAAGTGATTTTACCCTCTGTTCATATTCTATGAACATTTCTCTTAATGCTTCATTCTCTTCAGATATCCTACCATATTCTCTCGTGAAGAACCATACGAGTTCTGGTGTTAAGAGTAGGAATTTCGCTATGATTATTGGTTTATCATTAAAATACGTTACTATTTTCCATACTCCAATATGTTCTTCACCTAATTTTCCAGCAACACCTATTCTCGTCCACATCCACCAATCAGTAAGACTTTTCCCTGATTCTTCTTTAAACTCACCTGAATAATACAGTTTACCGTCAGGACTATACCACTCAACCTTCAGAGCGTATGGACCAGTTATCTGTTCAAATTTAACATAAGAATATACAAATTCATCTATTGTTAGAAATACGCCTCCTAAACCTGAATCTACTTCAAATACCGGTTGACCTATAGGTTCACCTGTCTTAGTTACACTTCTCGCAAGAGTATAGTAACCTATCCTATAATCTACTGCTGAAACTATTGGTCCTAGAAATACTAGCAATAGCATTATGCTTAGCATACCGACAAAAAGATAGAAACTCTTCTTTCCTGTTTTAAACTCTTTCTTCATGATTTATAGTGTCTTAACAACAATAAAAGTATTCATCTCAATGCCTGTTTTAAGTATGTTTTCAGGAAAGATGCTCTATGACTATGAGTTCTATATAGATGTGAATTTAGGTAGTGGTTAAAATACGTTCATAGGTTATCTATCTATTTCATAAGGTTTAAAAGCAAGGAGATAGATTGATTAAACGATGAGTATGGAGTACGTGTATGCTGCATTACTATTACATAGAGCTGGAAAACCTATTAATGAAGAGAATTTGAAGAATGTTTTGAGAGCAGCTGGCATAACCCCCGATGAAGTTAGAGTGAAGTCTCTCGTAGCAGCTATATCTGAAGTCAATATAGATGAAGTCTTAAAATCTGCTACTGCTATGCCGATCGTCACTGCATCAGCCGCTCCAGCTGCAGCAACACCCACAGCTGAAACAAAGCCAGCTGAAGAGAAGAAGAAAGAAGAGAAGAAAGAAGAAGAGGAAGCTTTAGCAGGTTTAAGCGCACTCTTTGGATAAAAATAAATCCATAGAAGTCTACTAGAACCTGTTTCTAGAATTATGTTTTAGCATTATACATTCGTCTCTATAGTTATGGGGTTTAGACCATTCCAATAAGTTCAGGTATGCTCTTTAGATAATAAGAAAAATAATTTTTAATTAGGTAACAGAAGTTTTAGAGGGCTAGAATTGAGGTTCGGGCCAGAAGTTTATTCACTGGAGTTTTTCCATGAACGGGGATACGTTAGGAAGAAGTGTAGAATTTGTGGAGAATACTTCTGGACTGTTAATGTTGATAGAGATGTTTGTGGAGAATCGCCTTGTGAAGAGTATAAGTTTGTTGGTAAGAATCTGTCGAAGAAGAAGGTGGATGTTAGAGGCTCTAGAGAGACTTTCCTGAGATTCTTTGAGAAGAGAGGGCATACTGTGATTAAGCCTTATCCTGTTGTAGCTAGATGGAGGACAGATATGTTCTTGACGGATGCGAGTATAGTTGATTTCCAGCCCTATGTAACTTCTGGTATAGCTCCACCGCCAGCCAACCCTCTAGTTATAAGCCAGCCATGTATAAGGCTTGTAGATATAGATAAGGTTGGATTAACTTTTGGTAGACATTTAACAATATTTGAAATGGGTGGGGCACATGCATTCAATTATCCTGACAAGGAGGTTTACTGGAAAGAAGAAACAGTCAGATACTATCATGAATATGTTAGAGAAGAGTTTGGTATACCTGAGGAAGAAATAATTTACAAAGAATCTGTGTGGAGTGGTGGTGGAAATGCTGGACCATGTTTTGAAACCATATCCTATGGACTGGAGCTTGCAACACTCGTATTCATGCAGTATAAAACTCTTGATAGTGAGTTAATAGAACTACCGATAAGAACTGTAGATACAGGATACGGTATAGAGAGATTTGCATGGTTTAGTCAGGGTACGCCTAGTTGTTTCGATGCAGTTTATGGTGGACTCTACAATTCTATTGAAAAGATCATACCTATACCTAAACCTGATAGAAAGCTTCTAGAGAGGTATTCCCCATATACCGCACTCGTCGTCCCGAAAGCTGGTCAAACTATTGCTGAAGCTAGAAGAATTGTTTCACAGAGATCTGGCATACCTTTAGAGGTAATAGAGAGAGAAATAGCCCCCCTAGAAAAGATCTATGCCCTACTTGACTACACCAAGTCTATAACATTCATTATTAGTGAGGGTGTCGTACCATCAAACATAAAGGTAGGTTATCTTGCAAGACTCTTAATAAGGAAAGCTTATAGGTTAATGGATTCTATTGGATCATCTGAAAAACTACTTGATATAATTGATCTCCAGATAGATTACTGGGGCAGAGAGTTTCCCCATCTCATCGAAATGCGTAATGAAACTCTAGAGATAATAGACTCAGAACTAAGAAAGTTTAGAGAAACACTTAGCAAAGGATTAACATATGTTGAGAGAGAGATAAAGAAGTTTAAATCTGTTGGAGTAGTTCCCGTAGAGTTTCTAGTTAAGATGTATGATGAAAAAGGACTAACACCAGACTATATTAAAAATATAACAGAAAGCTTAAACATAAAGATAGAATTACCAGAGAACTTCTACGAGCTCGTAGCATCTAGACATCTCAAGGCGACTCCCACACAACAAGAAGACTGGATAAAAATACTTGAAGAAAAATCTAGAAACTATCCAGCTACGATAAAACTCTACTATGAAAAACCATTAGAGTTCAATTTCAAAGCTAAGGTTCTCGGAGTAGTGGATGGTTACGTTATCTTAGATAGAACACTATTTTATCCAACAGGTGGAGGACAAGCATCTGATACAGGTATCTTAAAGTGGGATGGTGGAGAAGCAAGAGTGTCTAATGTCATACTTCTAGCAGGAGGAGTCATCCTCCATAAGATCGAAGGGGATATACCTAGACTTGGTATAGAAGTCGAGGGATTTATTGATAAAGAGAGAAGGTTAAGTTTAATGAGACATCATACAGCAACCCACATAATTCTAGGTGCTTCGAGAAGAGTTCTAGGTAAACATGCATGGCAAGCTGGAGCAGAGAAAGAACCAGATAAAGCTAGACTAGACGTATATCATCATAAAAGATTGACGAGAGAAGATATAGAGAGAATTGAGATCGAGGCCAATAGGATAGTTGCTAGTAGGATTCCAGTAATCATAAGATGGATGGATAGAAATGAAGCTGAGAAACTTTATGGATTCACTTTATATCAAGGAGGAGAAGTACCTTCAGCTGTAATTAGAGTTGTAGAGATACCTGGATGGGATGTAGAAGCATGTGGTGGGATACACTGCGAGAATACGGAAGACGTAGGAATAATAAAAATAGTAAGAACTGAAAGAATACAGGACGGTGTCGAGAGACTAATCTTTACAGCTGGTCCAGCAGCTCTACCACAACTACAGATAAACGACAAGATAATTCATGAAGCATCCGCAATACTTGAAACACCTCCTCAAAATATTGGAGAAAAACTTACGGAAACACTAAACGAGTTGAAAGAAATTAAGAGAAAACTGAAGACCTATTTCAAGATTGTTGCAAAGAGTAGGGCAAGCGAGTTATCTGAAAAATCTTTAACAATAGATGGTGTAGAGTTCTATGTAGCGAGAGAACTTGAAGATGATAAAGAATACTCATTTTACATCGTAGATGAGTTGATTAATGTCTCTAAGCCTAGATGTGTTATAGTTGTCTTCGGATCTGAGAAACCCAACATACTTGTAATTGCTAATTATGAAGCACAGAAGAGAGGTGTAAATGCTGGCAAGCTAGCGGAGAAATTAGCTGAGAAGATTGGAGGTAAAGCTGGAGGACAGTCAAGACTCGGTCAAGGAGTACTTTCAATAAACATAGATGAAGAAACCTTAAAGAAAGTTTTACTCGAAGTCCTTAAACAAAAATAGATTATCAATAGCTATTCCTAAAAACTTACTTAGCTTTCTTATCTATTATTTCTTTAAGTTTTAAGGCTGTGATCTCTGCTCTCCTAACTACTTCTTCTATTACTTCTTTAAATGGTAGAGCTAGCTCAACTGCTAGCGTCCTCGCTTCTCTAGCAGCCTTGACGAGTATCATCTCTATAGTCTCTCTAGTTACGTACCCTATCTCTACGGCCAATTTAACAGCTGAGCTGCCAGCCTCAATTAAATAATTCTTCACTTTCTCTAAATCTATCAATAGATCTTCACCTTTAATTATTAGACCATCTTCATACGCTTTCTCAATGTTTATTCCTTTCATAACTGCTTTGATATCTAATCTAGCTAGTAGAGATGCAAGTAAGGGAGAGATTACTTCACCTTTCTTAGCTACTAGAGTGTCTTTCGCTATCCAGATCTGTCCACCTTCAATTCTCGTAGGAATCTTCAGTTTACCGAAATCACTAAGTATAGGACCTGGCGGGAGACCAGTATTCATTTCAGGTACAACTACGTCTATGTCTGCTCTTTCACCAGCTTTCGCATGCATTAAAACCTTATTCTTATCTAGTAGTATTTTTAACCTAAATGCACTTATCTCTGAGAATATGAAGCCTATGGGTGTACGTGTATCTTCAACGAGTTTAATGAGTTCTTTCTTCCCAACTTTCTCAGCAGCCTTAATAAATAGAGTCTTCTTTGCAACTCTTATTACACATACATCTCTAAGCTTCTTCCTAATTTCATGTAGTAGGTTGGCTCTAAGTCCAGTAAGATTGAAGATGGCTACCACTGGATACTTCTGAATATAGTTTACTAATTCTTCAACTTCCTTGATCTTCCAATCTGGAATTCTTCTAACAGTAACTTGTTCTTGCAATTTCCAGTAAACACCTCTCCAACTTCTTTTAATTCAAACCAAACTAGATAACTCTAGTTAAAAAACTTAAAACCGATCAGAAACCAGTTCTAGAAAATGAAATCCTAGTAAAAGTATAGGAGAACAAAGTATAGAAAATAGATAAATATAGAGCTAGGTTTAAAGAATACTGGAAACCTAGACTAGTTGAAGGTGGTTTCATTTGCCTGAGAAGACACTTAAATTTCTTGTTCCTGGTGGAGAAGCTACAGCAGGTCCACCTATAGGTCCAGCTCTTGGCCCCTTAGGTGTAAACGTTCTCCAAGTAGTAGAAGAGATAAATAAGCTTACGAGAGAATTTAAAGGCATGAGAGTTCCAGTTGAAGTTGTAGTAGATACTGAAACAAAACAATTCAAAGTTAATGTAGGCATACCTACCACGACAGCTCTAATAGTTAAAGAAGCAGGCATAGAGAAAGGTGCGAAAATGCCTGGAAAAGAAATCGTCGGAGACATATCTCTAGAAAGCGTCATTAAGATAGCTAGATTAAAAATGGATGAGATGCGTGCAAAAACTCTGAAAAAAGCCGTAAAACAAGTATTAGGAACATGTGTAAGTATGGGGATAACGATTAATGGAAAGAACCCAAAAGAAGTAATAAAAGAAATAGATCAAGGTCTCCACGACGATAAATTAAAATAACATAAACTAAACGAAGAAATAAAAATAAACATAAAGAATCAGATTCTGTAGAAAGAAACATCAAAATCTATTCAAGTTGAAATTCAACCCATCTAAACACTTAAATTAATCTTAGATACCGAGTTTTGTAGAAACTGGGATGTTGAGAACTCTTGAAGCAAACCTAATTGAAGCAATAGAAAAATTAAAGAAACAAGAGAAGAAGAGAAAATTCAAGGAAAGCATAGAACTCATAATCAATATTGAAGGAATCGATTTAAAGAAACCTGAGAATAGGTTTGCTGAAGATATCGAACTCCCATATGGATTAAATGGGAAGAAGAGGAAGATATGCATCATAGCTGGGTCAGCACTTGCATCCGAAGCTAAGAAGATACCTGAAGTAGATCGTGTGATAGAAAGAGATGAACTCGAAGCACTTGTAGGCAATAAGAGAGCAGCAAAGAAGATATCATCTAAGTATGATTACTTTTTAGTAGATCCACCATTAATGAGTTTAACTGCAAAAGCATTAGGAGCTGCACTGGGAGGAAGAGGGAAGAGGCCTATCCCAATCCCACCAGGATCAAATATAAATGAACTTGTAAAGAAATATTCTAGAACAGTTACAGTAAATGTTAGGAAGAATCCTCAAGCGATGTGCTTGATTGGAACGATAGACATGGATTCAAAAGAGGTAGCTGAAAACGCATTAACAGTTATCTCTAAAGTAGCAGATAGATTAGAAAGACACTTCAAGAACATAAAATCAATCTACATAAAGAGGACTATGGGAGAACCTATAAAAATCTCATTGGAAGAGGAATAAGATTCTTAGCTCAGTAAAGTTACTGTTTACTCTTTAATGGTTGTTGGGTCATCCTAACCTGGTCTGCAGGTATGGATATTGGTAGTGGAAATGTCGCATCTACAGGCTCAATAGTTACTTCATTCTTAGGCTTATCTATTCTAACAACCTTACCATATATCCCTCTAAGTGGACCAGAAACTATCTCAACAACATCTCCTACTGATATCATCTCTATTATAGGCTTCTCTATTAGGTGTTGACTAATCTCTTCAAACTTAACTGGTAGTGGTGGTCTAGCTTTAACATGTCTGATCCCTTGTACTAGTAATGAGACTCTCTCCTTATTGTCTGCCTCTACGAATATGTATCCTCTAATATTCGGTAAAATGATTATTGAATGTACCCCCTCAAAAGTCTTCTCTATATTAACTACTTTATCGTTTTCTAATACATATTTAAGTACCCTACCTTCAAGTATTCTAGCAACATTTCTTTCTTGTCCGACTGTAACTTTTACAGCAAAAAATCTAGTTGTTTGAGAAGACATGATGAGCCCTCCTACATCATTCCTTGAATTGCAAGTGCGAGGAAACGAATCAAGAAAGCTATAAATCCTATGACGGCTACGCCTAGAAGAGTAATTCTAATAGCTAGTAGTAATTCATCTTTCCCAGGCTTCCTAGCTAGCTTAAACAAATTCACTACATTCTTAAAAAACTCTTTAATCCCCAAGACACCACCTAGGGAAAATCCGATAACCTGACTTAATAACTTATCTCATTCTTAAACTAAAGCTTATTAAATCCTATTCTTAACATATGTTATATTAAAATAATTTTAAATTATACTAAATTTTTATGTAAGTGGTATGTCAAGTAGAAGGACACTTATCTGTACTTCTTGTGGTAAGCCGATAGTTCCAGGAGAAGCTTCTGTTAATTTTCCATGTCCTAATTGTGGTAAAGTGAAGATTTGGAGATGTGAGCTTTGTAGAGAGCTTGCTAGACCATATACTTGTCCTTCATGCGGATTTGAAGGACCTTAAACTTAAGATATAGTATATTAGAAACCTTCTCTAAGTATTCTCTGATTGGTTATGGCTAAAGTGTTTATGATTGTTAGGATAATGCCTACTGATGAAGATGTTGATTTAGAAGAACTTGTTTCAAAGATAAAATCAAGTTTACCTGAGAATATAGAAGTATCCTCTACTAAGATAGAACCTTTTGCTTATGGTTTGAACGTTCTTAATGTGGTGTTTAAGATGCCTGATGAAGAAGGGTATCCAGCTAAACTAGAAGAATACTTAAAGAGTTTTGAAGAGATAAGTGAATTCGAGATTGTAGGGCTTTCTAGAACATAAGGTTATTACAGAGTTGCGATTCTCATAATTTTCAAGAAAATAAATTAAGTTCTAGACAAACTCAGTTTAAATAGTAGGGTTATGCATATCTTGAATAGATGAGTCCTAAAGAACTCCGACTTAGAGTAGCTGAAGCTAGACAGAGAGATGTTGGATACGGTATTGCTAGAATAGATAGAGAAGTCGGTTTGAGTGCAGGATTCCAGACAGGTGATATGGTTGAGATAAGAGGTAAAAAACTTGCTGCAGCAACTCTCTGGCTTGGATACCTGGAAGACGAGAAAGATGTTATTAGAATTGATGGTTATATTAGGAGTAATGCCGGCGTCGCTTTAAATGATTGGGTTACTGTTAGGAAGGCAGACGTTAAAGAAGCTCAATTAGTAGTATTAGCACCTGTAAATACATCTGTAAAACCAGATGAAAACTTTACTAGACTTGTTAAGAGCAGATTGATAGAGTATCCTTTAGTCCAGAAAAACATTGTACCAGTACTATTTTTCGGAAATCTATTTACATTCGCAGTTATACAGACTCGACCTCTAGGTGTAGTTAAGATAACACCAAAAACAAAACTAATAATACATAGTAAGATTGTACAAGAAAGAGCTTTCAGAACAAGTGTAACTTATGAAGATATTGGAGGACTACAAGACCAGATTCAGAGGATTAGAGAAATGATAGAATTACCGTTAAGATATCCAGAACTATTCCAGAAACTAGGTATTGAGCCACCTAAAGGCGTACTTCTTTATGGTCCACCTGGATGTGGTAAGACTCTTCTAGCTAAAGCCGTGGCAACAGAAGCTGAAGCAAACTTCATATTGATAAATGGTCCTGAGATTATGAATAAGTACTACGGTGAGACAGAAGCTAGACTAAGAGAAATATTTAGGAAAGCGGAAGAAGAAGCTCCAAGCATAATATTCATAGATGAGATTGATGCTATTGCTCCTAAGAGAAGTGAAGTTACAGGTGAAGTTGAGAAGAGGGTTGTCGCCCAGCTCCTCGCACTCATGGATGGATTAGAATCAAGAGGACAAGTAATAGTAATAGGAGCAACAAATAGACCTAATGCTCTTGATCCAGCATTAAGGAGACCTGGAAGATTCGATAGAGAGATAGAGATAGGGATACCGGATAAGAAGGGTAGGAAGGAGATACTGCAAATTCATACACGTGGTATGCCTCTCGCAGATGATGTTAATCTAGATAAACTTGCAGAAATGACTAGAGGATATACTGGCGCAGATCTAGCGGCACTATGCCGTGAAGCAGCCATGAAAGCCATAAGAAGAATACTTCCAAGCATAGATTTTAGTGAAGAGAGGATACCTTCGGAGATACTAGAAAACCTGGTAGTAACTATGAAAGACTTTCTCGACGCATTTAGAGAAATAACACCTACAGCTTTAAGAGAAGTTGAGATAGAAGTACCGAACGTTAAGTGGGAGGATATAGGTGGACTAGAGGAAGTTAAGCAGAGGCTTATAGAAGCTGTAGAATGGCCTCTTAAGTATCCTGAGAAATTTGAAAAATTTGGAATAAAACCTCCACGTGGAATACTACTGTACGGTCCACCTGGATGTGGTAAGACTCTTCTAGCTAAAGCCGTGGCAACAGAATCTGAAGCAAACTTCATCAGTGTTAAGGGACCTGAAATATTCAGCAAATGGGTTGGAGAATCTGAAAAAGCTATTAGAGAAATATTCAGGAAAGCTAGACAGGCAGCACCATGTATAGTCTTCTTTGATGAAGTTGAATCCGTGATACCTAGAAAAGATCTTGTAGATGATTCTTCAGGTGTTACAAATAGGGTTGCAAGCCAATTCCTTTCTGAGATAGATGGTATAGAAGATCTCTCAGATGTAATCGTGATCGGAGCAACTAATAGACCCGATATTGTGGATCCAGCAGCTCTAAGACCTGGAAGATTTGATAGATTGATCTATGTACCTCCTCCAGACGAGAAAGCTAGATACGCTATACTAAAAGTATACACGAGGAAGATGCCTTTATCTCCAGAGGTAGATCTCAGAGAACTAGCAGCAAGAACGGAAGGATATTCTGGAGCAGATCTAGAATCTCTCTGTAGAGAAGCTGCTCTAAACGCTCTTAGAAAGAACTTAAACGCAGAGTACGTTGCACAGGAAGATTTCGAAGAAGCACTTAGAATTGTTAAGCCAAGTATCTCACCGCAGATGATTAGAGAGTATGAAAAGATGAGGGAGTTCCTGAGGTATACTGAGAAACCACTAACGATGATAGGATAAAAAAGGGTTTAGATATGAATAAGAAACAGCTCGTTGTTAGAAGTGATGTTTATACAAGAATTTTTGAAATTTTACAGAGATCTGGTGGTAAGATTATGGAGGAAAATCTTCTTGAGGAATTGAAGAAGAGGGGGGTAGAGATTACACAATCGAATCTTAGAAGCATCTTAATGAAACTGGAGATACATGATAAGATCAGAGTTATTAGTTTAGATGAAGATAGAAAGCTTATAGAACTAATTGCTAAAAGCTAGAACCATGCATCTAGACTGGTCTTCCCCTTCTCCTCTCTTAAAACTTCTTTCAATTCATTCAAGGCTTTCTTAACTCTTTCTTCTGAAAAATCATGCTCATTACACAACATGTCCAATATTCCATCATAATCAGGTTCTTCCCATTTAATAGTGTATGAACTTGTTACTTCAGGATTCAAGTATATGTTCTTAACTATCTGTGGATCTACATCAAGCTGCACGTTCAATATCTTCAATACTCTTTCTATAGAGCCATGTTCTTTAATTAATTTTAGAGCTTTCTTCGGTCCTATTCCCTTAACTCCTTCGCAGTAATCCGTCCCGACGAGTATCGCTACGTCTATCAATTGTTCTATAGTTATGTTAAGTGTCTTCAATAGTTTATCTAGATGAATGATCTCAGGTTCAACTTCAACATACTCCTTCCGTCCAGGCAGCTTCCTCTTTCCCACTATTGATAGGTTTCTTACAAGTCTCGGAGAGCCGAAGAGGAGTGAATCGAAATCTTGGGAGCCAGAAGCATATGCATCTCCACGTTTAGCTAGATATGCTGCCTGAGCTTCACCTTCACTTGGAGCTTGAATTACTGGGAGACCCATTAATCTAAGTAGCTTCTTGGAGCTCTCAACCACAAACTCATCTACAATAGTTGCTTGTTGAGCATATTTCCTCGCTTCTTCTATTAACCCTTCTTCAAGAGCTTTTCTGTAAAGCTCAGCTGCCTCCACCCTCTTCTCAAATCTTTTCTCAAGTTCACGTTTCTTTAATTCAGGCGGCTTACCATCGTAAACAAATATTGGTTTTACTCCAGCTTTGATAAAATTTATCGTTCTGAAAAAGAGACCGTTAAGATGACTTGTTATTTTCCCATGTCTATCCATTAATGGTTTACCATCCGGCCCCCTGATTATTGTTATGAACTGGTAGAGTATGTTGTAGGCGTCGAGCGCTATAGCTTTACTTCTCAAATCTTCTAGAGAAACTTTCTGAACTGCTTCTTCTGGAATTATATCTGTAAGTTTTACACCCATTTCTCTAAAACTATGTTACAATACGTTACGTATAAGCATTAACTAATCTTCTTTAAATCTACAACAATTATAAATTTTCTTGGAGCGGTTTCTAAAACGATACGTTTGGATAGTATCTCTACGTTGTGGTCCATCTCTCTAATCTTGTCTTGAACTTTCTCTACATTTTTTTCTAATGTATCTTCATCCTCCCCAATTGTGTATAGGTGTATCACCCCATTCTTCTTAACTACTTTTAGAGCTATATCCAGGTATTCAAGAGATTTGAAAGGCAGATCCATTATGACTCTATCGTATATTTCTTTTTCATTTTCAAGTACTTTTCCTGCATCTCCCAGTACTGGTGTAACTTTATCTGAAACATTGTTTAGCTTGATATTTTCTACGAGATATCTATATGCATCTGGATTTATCTCTACAGCTTTCACCTTAACCATCTTCTTCTTCGCTATGATTATACTGAACGGTCCCACACCAGCAAACATATCTAAAACATATTCTCCATCTCTCGTTATAGAGGCTATACGTATCCTCTCACCACTCATCCTAGGATTAAAGAATACTTTCGATAAATCTAGCTTAAATAGACAACCATGTTCTCTGTAAACTGTTTCTGTTGAATCTTCACCAAAAATCTTTCTAAGCATTCTAATTCTATAGTCTCCTACAGTTCCACCTTCCTTTGAGAGAACAGTCTTCACTTTTGGGTAAAGCTTCACTATGGCTCTCCCGATCTCTCCACTGTAATCTTTCAACTCTTCTGGAACATCTACTAAAGCTATACTTCCAACCAGGTCTATTGAAGAAGGTATATAGACGTGTAGATTTTCTGGAACAATCTCCTTCAAAACATCTTTTATAGATCTAGGCTTACGGAAACGTTTTTCAAAAAGAGTGTAAACTGTTTCTAAGCTATATTCGCTTAAAGTTTTCTCTAGGATTTCAACATTTCTTACCGGAAATAAGACGTAGTCACCTTCTATCTTGGGTTTTAGATTTCTATCGAGCAGGTTAAGCTTCTTCAATAAATTCCTAACTTCTTCAGCTCTACTCTTTAAAACTCTAACTGCGAGTCTTTCCTCCAATCCAAAATCATTATAAAGAATCTACAAGATAAAGATGTATTCGTAGGTTATTGGACACTTATCTAAAAACTCAAATTTAATAACAAGCATACTTCAGCTTTTTACGATGCCACTAAATATTAAAAAAGATAGATTCAAACTTGAAGAGATCATAAGAAAGACTATTGAAGAGTATAATAAGTATAGGGGGAGTGTGGCGAGAGCTAGACTTATAGAGCTTGGCGAAGACGTGGTAACCATCGAGATCTCTGGAACCTTATGTCATACATGTGGATTCATAGATTACCTGGAAGATTTCGTATACGAGTTGGAGAGGATTACAGATGATTATAGAGCTAAACTCAAAAATTATAAGCAGATTGATGATGAAAGAATAATAATAGAGTACACGGTCGAAGAAAAGAAATAAGGGAATAATCTAGTGAACTAAAATATGTTAATTTAACATGAATGCTTAAAGATGAACCCTGGGTTTCGAACTCTTATAGGAGTTGTTTATTAGGTAGTTTGATGAACAATCCTCAGAAGAAAGTAGGTTGGAGAATAAATGTCTGAAAACTACGTAGTAGACCACTCGGCTCTACAGCTAAATGTAGTACCATATCTAGTAGAAGAAGGAATAGTTAGAGGTAGAGTAGTAATCCCCAAGATAATCTTATTGAAGATTGAAAAAGACTCTTCAGAAGGAGATACACTCTCATTAAAAGGTTTAGAAGAATTGGAGAAGGTTTGTAGAACTCACAGTTTAGAAGTAGTATATGTTGATAGTGGGGTAACATCTCTAGAAAACTTTAAGTTAGAAGTAATAGAAGAAGCGAAAAAGCTTAACGCTAAGTTGATTACTTGTGAGCCTCTTACAGCTAAACTTGCAGAAGCTATAGGTTTAGAAGTTGTTTATAAACTACCTCCACCCCTATTCAATATAAATGAACTGTTTACACATGATGTGATGAGTGTACACTTGAAAGAAGGGCTAACACCGAGAGTTAAGAAAGGGTTTCCGGGAAGATGGAAACTTGTAGAAGTTTCTAATAAACCTCTTAAACGTGAAGATCTAGAGTTGCTGATAGCTCATCTGATGGAGGAGGCATACAACTCGTTCGGTGTAAACGCTTTCCTAGAAGTTGATAAACCTAATGTAAAGATCTTCCAGCTTAGAGATTATAGGATAGTTGCTACTAGACCACCGTTCTCAGATGGTTTTGAGCTAACGATAGTTAAACCACTCATGAAGAAGGCTCTAAGAGATTATAGTCTCCCAGAAGAAGTTGTAGAGAGATTGGAGAGTCATGCTGAAGGTATACTGATAGCTGGACCGCCAGGTATGGGTAAGTCTACGTTCGCTCAAGCACTAGCAGAACACTACAAACAGATGAATAAGATTGTTAAGACTATTGAGAGTCCACGAGATCTACACGTCTCATCTGAGATTACCCAGTACTCGAAATCTGCTTCCAAGCAAGATGAACTGCACGATGTTCTCCTCCTAAGTAGACCAGACTATACTATATTCGATGAAATTAGAGGACCAGAAGATTTCGATCTATTCATAGATTTAAGATTCGCAGGAATAGGTATGGTGGGAGTTATACATGCTACTACACCCATAGATGCTATACAGAGGATAGCGAATAAGGTGGACGTAGGTCTAATTCCATCAATAATAGATACAGTAATCTTCATGGATAAAGGAGAGGTTTCACAGATATATACATTAGAAATGACTGTAAAAGTTCCAGAAGGTTTAAGAAAAGCAGATCTAGCTAGACCTACAGTTATTGTTAAAGACTTCTTAACAGGAGAACCAAAATATGAATTATATGTTTTCGGTGAGAGAACCTTTGTAGTCCCCGTTAAGAAAGTTAGGAGAATGGAGGAGAGCTATCCAGTAAAACAGATCTCAAACATACTTAATAAATACATTCCAGAATATAAGATAGAGGAAGATGAAGACACCATCAGAATATATGTGCCAGATAAGTATTACAGAACATACCTTAGAAAGTGTCAGAACAAGCTCTTAAAAATTGCTAGAAGACTTGAAGTAAACATAGAAGCGGTACCGAGAGTAATGGATAGATCCTAGTTACAGCGTATCGTTGCGTTAACTTAGAACTGGGAGAACGATGAATACCGTCATCTTAGAGTTGGCTAAATAATTCTTCTAACTAATTCTAGATGATTCTAATTCTGATTTTATTTTCTCAAGTTTTCTAACTACTTCTACAGCGTCTTCACCAAAGATTATGATCATCGGTTCTTTTCCCCAATCTCCTAGATGGTAGATCATGTCTACGGGTTTTCCTCCAGTTTTCTCTAAAGCGGTCTTCACACCCCAGGGTATACTGTATCCCTCGATCTTCTTTATTTCTGGAGGTTCTTCTCTCCTATCATAACTAGAGACAGACATTCCTAGCTTGATAGCTGTCTTAACAATCTCCTCGCTATACTTTATGTTCATGGCAGCTCTAATATATGGAAAATAATTCATAACTGTCAGTACGGCTCTAGCTACATGTTTAGAAGCATTAAACCATGGATGAGATGAAGCTTTGACATTCTTATCTATCTTTACTATTCTCCCAGGTATTCCAGCTACATCATACAGGGTTTCCGCACCTTCAATAGCCATGACTAGGTTGCTTTGAGATTCAGGGATAAATTCTGAAGCCCATTCAGATTTCTCCAAGCTTTCTAAAGCTTTTCTAATATTTTCAAGTACATGGAATCTTTCAGAGTACTCAAATATTTTTCCAGTCGGGTTTACTGGACCATGGCCTCCACCTATTGGTAAACCATATTTTATAGCGTCTGTAACAAATCTTTTCGCAGTCTTTACAGCATTAGGTATATCGTATCCTTTTGCTAGCTGGGCAGCTATAGCTGATGCGAAAGTGCATCCAGTTCCATGCGTATTCCTCGTCTCCACTCTTTCTCCACTATACACTCTGAACTCTCCATCATAGTATAATACATCTGAAACTATGCTTGAATTTATGTGTCCACCTTTGACTACTACTGATCTTGGACCTAGATCGGCGATTAATCTAGCCGCTTTCTTCTGATCTTCCAAGTTCTCTATCTTTATACCGCTTAAAGCTTCTGCTTCTCTAGCGTTTGGTGTAACTATTGTTGCTATGGGTATCAATTTTTCTATGAGTGTTTTCATAGCTTCTTCCCTGAGTAGGCGTGCTCCACTCTTAGCTATCATGACGGGATCTACAACTATCGGTGTATCTATCTTCTCTAATTCTTCAACTACCGTAGATATTATCTCAGCTGTATGGAGCATACCTGTCTTCACAGCATCTACACCGATATCTTCAACAACTACTCTAATCTGTTCTCTAACCATCTCAACTGGTACATCGTGGATCATCGTCACAGTCCTAGTATTTTGAGCTGTGATAGAAGTTATAGCAGACATTCCATGTACGCCGAGAGCTGCAAAAGTTTTGAGATCGGCTTGTATACCTGCACCTCCACCAGAATCAGATCCAGCTATAGTTAAAGCACGTGGAATCTTCTTCATAACCAAATAAATCTAAAACTTAAGATATTAATAAATTGTTTACGGCCAGATAATTTAACATTATGTTTACTCATAGAAATGTATTACGAGGTCCATTTTCTCCTTAAGTTTATCAGTGACTGTTTTCTCTCTTTCAGATATTCCCGATCCTTTATCATCTCTAAGTTTTACTCCACTGTACGCTGTAGCCATGAATGTTTTAGACAACTCTATAGCTTTAAGCATCTTTTCTAAATCTCCAGTGTGAAGATATATTGTTAGGTCGTTTATCAAGAGGATGTTCGTTGGATTTAATATGTAGGTATCTAGTAAGGGTTCGATATTCTTCCTATTCTCTTCACAGTACCTAGAAACCTCGAGAGCATCTCTACCCATTAGTCTAGGTGCGTAAACAATAGGAGGTCTCAGATACCTAATCCCGCCAAGATCCTTCAAGTACTCTTTCACAGATCCACCTACACCTTGAAACCTGTTTGGAGCCATATCTATCAATGTTACCTCTTTCTCGTAACCAGATTCTAAAAGATACTCAATAAACCTGGCTAGGAACTTTGTCTTCCCAGTTCCTACTTCTCCAGTAAGTAGTGTCTTCCTGCCGATGAATTCTCTCAACTCTATCTAACCTCTCAGTACTCCAGCTGTACGTAATACATCTTCTAGATCTGGCTTAGAAATTTCTTCAAGTTCGTATCTAACTTTAACGTAAGGTTTACTTAACTTAAGTATCCTGGAGAGATCTATCGGTGTTCCCGAAACAATTACATCGTAATCTATTCTCTGTATTGTTTCATTGAGATCCTTTATCTGTTGAGGATTGTAGCCCATGGCCGGGAGGACTGGACCTATATGAGTATACTGTTCATAGACTTCCATCAGGGAGCCTACAGCGAATCTTCTCGGATCAACTATCTCTCTTGCACCATACTTCACAGCAGCCACATATCCTATAGAATAACTCATCCCACCGTGAGTAACCGTTGGACCATCTTCTATTACAAGCACTCTCTTATCTTTTATGAGATCTGGATCTGAAACATGTAGTCTAGAAGATGCTTTGATTATAGTAGCTCTACTGTTAAGTTTCCTTACGTTCTCTTCTATTATCTTGACGTCTTCAGGTTTCGCTGAATTAACTTTGTTTATCAAAACTACGTCCGCCATTCTAACGTTCGCTTCTCCAGGATATGTTGAAATTTCTTGGTATGGTCTTAAAGCATCTGCAACGGTTATCATTAAGGTTGGTTTGAAGAACGGGAAATCATTATTTCCACCATCCCAGATTATCACATCTACGTTCTTTGAAGCTTCTTCCAACACTTTCCCATAATCTACTCCAGCGTAAACAACGTTCCCCATTTCTATGTGTGGTTCATACTCTTCTCTCTCTTCTATAGTACATTCGTATCTATCTAGATCCTCGAATGAAGAAAATCTCTGAACAGGATACTTCAAGACCTTACTATAAGGCATCGGGTGTCTAACAACGTTAAACCTAACATCATACTTCTTTAGTATTGATGCTATCCTCCTCGTTACCGTACTCTTACCGGCACCTGTTCTAACCGCTGTAACAGCAATAACTGGAATTGGAGATTTAAGCATAGTGTGTTTTGGTCCAAGTAGAATAAAAGAAGCTCCAGCAGCTATTACTCTCGAAGCTTTATGCATTACATCTTCATGTGTTAGATCACTGTAAGCTAGAACGACGAAGTCTACGTCTTTTTCTTTAATCAATTCTTCTAGCATATCTTCCGGATACACAGGTATTCCTTCTGGATAGTTTCTACCAGCTAGCTCTGGAGGATATATTCTTCCACTTATGCCGGGTATCTGGGCGGCTGTAAAAGCAACAACTTGATAATAATCATTATCTCTGAAATATACGTTAAAGTTATGGAAATCTCTACCAGCTGCACCCATTATTATAACTCTCTTCTTAACACCCATCTCAAATAATTAGATGCGAAACTACAACAATAATCTTGCTCATCAAAGAGAGACTCTTCTAGAAGCAAAAACATTCTTCATAAGTTTTCTTCATTAGTAGATCTTTCTTCAAAGATAGATATATAGTGTATCAGGCACTTATACTATGATTTATAAGATTCCTTAAAAGGTTAGGTTGATGGTATGAAGAGTAGGATTATAGCTTTGGTAGCTGTTTACGTAGCTCTCGGAGTTACTCTAGCACCATTCTTATGGTTCCAGTTTATTACAACTAAAGCATATCCTACACAGCACTTCATAAATACTCTTTCTGGAACTACTCTTGGACCATGGTGGGCAACGTTAGTAGCAGTATTCATAGGGGTTATTAGAAACATGCTGGGGATAGGAACAATATACGCTTTCCCAGGCGGCATACCTGGAGCGATACTTGTAGGCTTAGGATTCAGATTAACTAGAAGATTTAAGAATAGATGGGCTAAGTATTCTGCAGCATTCCTAGAACCTGTGGGAACGGTTCTCATAGGTGGAACAACCTCTCTGCTATTAATCGCTCCACTCATCGGAGATATGAGATTTCTATCATTAATAGAAGAGAGAGGTTTATGGAATGTCTTAATTTTCTTCTGGGCTGGATGGTCTGCAAGTTCTGTACCAGGGTCTATAATAGGGTACGTTACATTAGTTACACTCGATAAACTAGGTGTTATATCTACACTTGTAACCCCATTAACTGTTAAAGAAAAGCTACCCGTTGCAAAGATGAAGTAGAATGTTTTCTATATTCTGTTTTCTAGACTTCTTTAGAGTTTGCTCAAAATTTAGAAGAATCTTAATTTTCATCAAGGTTAACGTTTAATCCAGACATAGACATCACTTGTATAGAAGTTTATTATTACTCCTATGCCTACAGCGATTACGTAGGAGAAAAATTCATTTAGCTTTAGTATATCTACCATTACGTAGAGTGTTCCAAGAGTTACGAGCAGTCCAAGGATTCTGGAAGCATGGAATAGAGAGAACCTAACCCATAACCTCGTCTTCTTCCTATCTCGGAAAGTCCATATATCATTGAGGATGAAATTGTTTATTATAGCTAGTTCCGTAGCTAAGGCTCCTGAGATAATGTAATGTATGTGGAGATAATCGTTGAATAATATGTAGAAGAGAAGATTTACCACGACACCTACTCCACCAACAACATTAAATTTTAAGAATTCTGTAGATATGATCTTCTTCACTACTTTCTCAATAAGCTTCAGGATAAAACTCATATCTTATTTATCCTCGGCAATTACAAGTAGAGTTCTCTACATTTCTCAAGATTTGTAGCGAAATCTCCTCTCGAATCTACTGGTGTTTCTAGTATTAATGGTAAATCTCTGATCCAAGGATGATGGAAGAGTTCTCTAAACCCGTTCTCTCCTATCTTCCCCATTCCAATATGTTCATGCCTATCCAAATGGCTTCCAAGATCTCCCTTAGAATCATTTATATGCACAACTTTCAGTAGCTTAATACCTATGATCTGATCAAAATCATTTAAAGTATTATCAATAGCTTCTCTTGTTCTAAGATCGTATCCAGCAGCGAACGCATGACATGTATCTAGACATACTCCAACTCTATCCGGATACTCTATCAGATTCAGAATCCTCTTTACATCTTCGAATCTCGATCCAACACTATTCTTCTGACCAGCCATATTCTCTAAAAGAATCATAACACTGCCCTCAACTTTAGAGAGAGCTGTATTAACAGCTTCAGCAGCCCTCTTAATTCCTACATCTAATCCTTTCCCTAGATGGCTTCCAATATGTACTACAAGATAATTTAATCCAAGTAAGTTTGTTCTCTCGAATTCTTCTATTAGAGATTTTACAGATTTCTTGAATGTTTGTTGTTGTGGTGAAGAGATGTTTGGAAGATACGGCATATGAGAGACAGCTACTCTAAACCCATACTTCTTCATCTTCTCTCTAAAATCTTCTACTTCTTCATCAGTTAGTTTCTTCGCTTTCCAACCTCTCGGATTCCTCGTAAATATTTGGAAGGTAGTACATTTGAGTTCTACAGCTCTATCAACTGCTTTATCTATGGTTCCAGAAATTGATACATGGGCTCCCAGAAGCATGTTCTCTCTAGAGAAATTAGTTATAAGGTGAACATTAAGATTTCTGATAAATCCCCATAAGATAGTGATTAGGATATTCTCTAGTTACTTCCATCACTCTTCCATACTCTTGAGTTTCTATCTTGGATACTCTGTTTCTCTCTTTTTAATTTCTGTATTTCTGTTTTCAGAGCTACAAGTTTCTCACGTGCTTTAGATGGGTTTGGTGTTTCGTAGAGAATTATGCTCTGGTCAAGCTTGATTAACTCTCCACATCTAAAACACTGGAAACATTTCTCGGCATACGTTATCTGTATATGTCCACATTTTTTACAGATAACTACTTTATATCTTCTAGAAACCATACTCTCCTGAAAATTTACTATACTTCTTCTCTCTATAAAAATTAGTTTCTCACGTTATCTTTGCAACGTTCTCCATTATCTCGGATACTGGTATATTGTATTCTATCCCGAAAGATATTGCTGAAAGGTTTTTCACTTCAAATTCTTTAAGTTTTATGAATGAGAGGATTACAGCTTGCTTAAAGATGCTTTCGAGGAATGTCTTCCTAACAGTCTTCAATAATCGTTCTCTAAACCATTTCTCGACGGAATCCACTAATAATACTGGTTTAGATGTATCTATGTTTCTTAAAACATCTTCATAAACTGTTTTGCTTATTTCTCCTAAAACCTCTTCTATCTTCATTGCTTGTATAAGTTTTTCTACATCTTTTTTACTTAGATTGATTCCCTGAGGTAGCATGAACTTCCTCATTTCTGCTGATGTTAAACCCCACATCTTAGCTCTAAGAGAAGCTGTAATCAAGTAGCAATCTAACTCATATGTAACTATCTCACTTAAACTTTTTCTCTCATCTCTATTTATCTTCTTAAGCTCACTCAGAATATTTTCGTAGAAGTATCTGTCCAAGAAGACTTCGAATACTAATGGATCTTTTTCTTTATTGTACAATTCAAGTGCTTGAGATATGTCTTTGTAGAAAGGTGTTTTCTTCAAAGTTTCCACAGCCTTCTCTAAATCTTTTTCAGCAACCATCTTCACCAAAACATCTCTAACACCAAGTAGTTCAGCCGATCTTAGATTAAGCCCATGATATATTTCTTCATACCCAATCCCTAGAGCTTTAGCTTTAAGCACAGTTTTCATGTTTTTATAAATATGACGTTTAAAATATGTTTCAAAGAAAACTGGTCTCGGAAGATATCTAATTAAAGAAAACTCTATGTCTATCAAACTATTTTCAAAAATCTTCTCTAGATTTCTAGATGTGAGAGGTTTAGGAATCTCTGTAATATATTGACCGTAGATTGTCGGTCTGAGTTTTTCTAAGAATTCTTCGAGAGTTCTTGATTTAGCGAGCTCCTCGTAAGTAGAATACTCTAGTAGCATTCCTTTAAGAGCATAAGATTTAACTATTGGGTAGAGTTTACCTAGCTTTATTTTTTGAATCATAGTTTACCGACCTTCTAGAACTTTGTTTAAAACTTTCTCAACTATCTCGTCGAATCTTTCATTAAATCTTTGTTCTATGGTTTTTATTTCGGATTCAGCTTTCTTGAAAATCTCTTCTGCTTGCCTGCCAGCTTCTTCTTCAACTTCACGGAGAATCTTTTCGACTTCATTTCTAACTTCTCTTAAAACCTTCTCTCTTACATTAGCTAATTCTATCTCTAGATCATCCATAAACCTTCTCTTAAAATCCTCACTCTTAGATAGTACTTCATCCAACTTCTTCTCAAACATCTCAATTAACGATAAAACAGAAGATAAAACATCACCACTCATAATCTACGCAAGAATAATAGAAAAAGATCATATTTAAATTATAAACAAACATAACAAAACACAGAAATGCAGAAAACAAACTACAGACACAGACAAATAAGAAGAACCATCTTAAATAACTACTTAAAATTTAATATTGAGTTTTATTCTAATCCCGAGAGATTTATAAGTAACAGTATGCATATTCTCCATGAATAAGCATCAGCCCGGTCGTCTAGCGGCCAAACTATGCTGGTCAGATATTATGTAGGGTCAGGGATCCCGGGCTTTGGATCATTGGCCGCTTGAGAAGAAACCCGGGGACGCCGGTTCGAATCCGGCCCGGGCTAAATCTTCACATCATTTAACATCGTTTATGCTAGCAGTATGAAAACATTCTTCTAATCTTCGTAGTTTACCGTTTTCAACAATCTCTTACGTAGAGAGATTTAGATAGTTTAGTGGGGTTGATGTACCTATTATCTGTTATAATGATATTGTCTTCTCTTCTTATACTATTCTTCATCGTAAAGTCCTTGATTTAGAAAAGATATAAAGAGATTATGGAACCGTACCTCGGCTATCCCGATACTATAATGTTTTCAGACGTGTTTATGGGAAGGTGTAGATTATCTATCTGTTTCTACAGGCCAATAGTTTAAGCTCCAGTAGATTGGAGGTATGTCTGCTATTCTACTTCCTATTGAGAGGTGTGGTAGTGCTGGGAGAAGTCTGAAACTTGGTGTAATCATTCTAACTCTATATGGTCGGTCTGCACCATCGCTTACAACATAGAAGATTATCTCTCCTCTAGCAGCTTCAGCTCTTCCAATAGCTTCACCTTTCGGAACTTTTATGACTACTGGATGCTGCTTAACCTTCACTGGACCTTCAGGCATCTGCTCTACGGTTTGTCTTATTATATTGAGGCTCTCTCTCATTTCCTGGAAGCCGACCATAGCTCTAGCATAACAATCTCCTTCTGTTCTAACAGCTATCTTGAATTTTACATATGGATATGCATCATAGGGATCAGCTACCCTGGTGTCGAAACTTACTCCTGAAGCTCTTAGAGTTGTTCCAGGAATTCCGAGCTTTACAGCATCTTCTCTTTTCAATACGCCTACTCCACGTGTTCTCTCTATGAATATCTCGCTATCGAAGAACATTTCATAGTACTGGTCTAGTCTAAGATCCATAAAGTCTGCAACGTTCAACACATACTTCTTAAAATCTTCATTTAATTCTTCTTGACTTGGTTCACGGCCAATCATATGCATATAGTAAATTTTGAATTCTTTAACTAGATCTTTGGGGACTGTTTTTGGAGCATCGTTTCTCACACCTCCAGGTATGACGTAGGCATGTGTAAATCTCTGACCAGTTATTAGCTGGGAGAGGTCTAGTATGAACTCTCTATCATTTACACACCAGAGGAACATTGTTGAGTGTCCGAGGAATATTCCATACAGTGAGAACCAGTAGAGATGGCTTGCAATACGGTCCAGCTCTGCCACAATTGTTCTTAGATATTTCGCTCTCTCAGGTGGATCCACCTCCATAAGTTTTTCTACTGCCAGACAATATGGTAAAACCATATGTGTTGCATCAAGTATAGATGGTCTCTCAAAGTGCGGTATATTCGTTATCCAAGTCTTGTATTCAGCCATCTTCTCTTCACCTCTATGAACAAAACCTGGATCAGGCTCTAGATCTACAACAGTATCACCGCTGACAGTTACAATCATTCTAAAGTGTCCTGTTCCTGGATGCTGTGGACCATAACTAAAAGATAGTCTAGGCCCGCCTTCATCATAAACATGTATAACCTTCTTTTCTTCCAACACCATCTTTCTAATCACGCCCCGGAACTTTATAGTCTTTCCTAAGTGGTGGAGTATCCATCCAGTATTCTGGTAGAAGTAGTTTCTTGAGATTTGGATGGTCTTCAAAAACTACTCCAAACATTTCATAGACTTCTCTTTCATGATATTCTACACTAGGCCATATACTGTATAGAGATTTTGTCAAAGGTTTTTCACGATCAAGTCTTATAGATATATTTAGGATTACGTCTACGAGTTTCTCGTTCTTAATACTTCCAAGATGATATATTACCTCTATGTATGGTCCTCCACCTTCTTTTAAAGCAACTAAGTCTACCCCAGTAACACCTTTAACATGATCGAATCCATGGAGATCTCTTAGATATTTCGCGATCTCCATCAATCTCTCTTTCCTCACAACTATTTTCGTAATCTTCTTTTCGTGAAAAACTTCGCCTTCTATATCTTCAGGAAACTTTTTCTTCAAATCTTCTACTACTTCTCTAAGTTCCATCCACCCCATACTACTCCAATCCCCATTTTATCTAGAAATATTTATGGTTCACGATCTTTATCCTCTCTATACATAGATTCGATAAATCTTTAAACCAGACGTTTTTTCTAGCTAGTCTATTATTTCCCGTCTCTAGAAAGTTTTCCATAATATTCAACCTCTAACAATAATTGTTAATTATCTCGATATTTAAACGAAAATGTTAAGGTATTTTCTGAAAACTTTTTGAAAAGGATTACTAAGGGGAAATGGATTCCAGTAATTCTAAATCATTTCTATAATCTTGATTGTAGTATTCTATCTCTAAGGAGTAGGAAAGCCTGTAATATTGTTTCAGGTCTAGGCGGGCATCCAGGTATATAGACATCTACGGGAACTATGTCACTTAATCCTTGGAGTACATTATAGGAGTCTTTTGCGTACAGTCCTCCAGAGATTGCACATGCTCCCATTGCTATAACCCACTTCGGGTTAGGCATTTGCTCATATATTATTCTAACTCTTTGAGCCATCTTAGCATTAACTGTGCCTTCTACCAAGAGGACGTCAGACTGTCTTAGAGATCCTGTAGCTGGGATCCATCCAAATCTTTCTGGATCGTAGCGGGAGCTTGATACAGCTCCAAACTCTACACTACAACATGCTGTAGTGAGGTGGGCGGGCCATAGTGAAGCCATCCTACCCCAATTCACAATATACCTAACCAGAGAATTATCTTTAATTTTCTGGATAATATAGTAGATTCCCTTTTGAGATTCTATCTTAACAGGTTTTCCGAGACCATATTCTCTCAATGCTTGCTCTTTCTCATCTTTAGGAACAATCTTCTCTGTAATTGCCTCAATAATAGTTTTTGAATCTGCTAACGTGTAACCGAAGAGCCCAGTCTTTCTAGGAACTTTGCCTATCAACTTGAATTGATCTAGCATCATCCTTCTAAACCTCTAAACTATATACATTGCAAAATATTTTCAAGCACTATTTAAGTTTCGAGAACAAATGAGTATAAACATGAATTTCTAAACTAGAAATGTTTCTGGTATTCTTCTCAATCCTGGTTTGTATATTAAGGTTATTAGAAGACCTGTAAGAAAACCTCCAATATGTGCAGCATAAGCTACTTGAGAGAATGGAGCAAATAATGCGTACAATGTCTGTATAAGTGCTAGGACGATTATCACTATTATTGCTGGAGCGATTATCGGGAATCCTATGAAGACTACGAGTCTACGGTGAGGGAAAAGGATGCCGTAAGCTGCCATTACACCATATATTGCTCCAGAAGCACCTATAGCAGGACTGGTCAATAAAGTTCTAACAGGAAATAGAAAGTAAATGTAGTATGCGTGGAATATTGCTGCAGCTACACCACACGTAAAATACAAGGTTAGGAATCTTGGTTTTCCTAAAACCTTCTCTATCTCTGGAGTAAAGATGAGAAGAGCAAACATATTGAAGAATAAGTGTATTGGATCGTAGTGGGTAAACATGGATGTTAAGAGTCTATATGGCTGGGTCATCGTTAACGTAAGCACGGGTATTGTTGCGAGATCGATTATAATCTCCGGGTTAATCCTAACTATCAAGAATACTAATATGTTTATCAACAAGATAATCCATGTTGCGTATGCATTACTACTCCTATAGACGTACAACCCGATAAACCTAAGAAAATGAGAATGCATTTAGTTAATATGTGTTTTCCTCAGAACCTCAATCTAAGAAAGAGAATTTTCACGAGTAGCCGTCCTCTTTTCCGTGATTATGTAGAGATTTTCTACCAATATATGAGAGAGGTGTAGTAGGCTTGATTAATTCTCTCAAGAATACAGTAGCATAAGATCCTGGAGGTAGAGAGAGTTTTACTGTTAAATGGTTTTCACCAAATTCTTCTATGCTAGATGTCCAATTAACTATGGTTAGAGATCTGTAGGAACCTTTTGTAGATATTTCTGGAAAAGATTTAATCTTAAAGTCTTGTAGATCTACACCTTCCTCCTCTAAGACCTTCACCATAATCTCTCCTTTACTACTACTTGGAATTTTTACCATGTAACCAGGCACAGGAAGAACGATCTTCATCCTACCTTTACTGATCATTCTCTCAACCTGCTTAAAATTGTATCTAGTAACTTCTATCGGCGTGGTCTTCTCTAATCTACCATACATATCTACTGGTAGAACCAGATCTCCCAGCTCCAACGTACCTAACATCTTCTTCTCCACTATTCTAGATAGAGTTTCATTGAATATCTTAGCTGCAACAGCCTCTACCATTAGTCTTCTTAAACGTAATGGTATTTTTCTAAATGCTCCTATGTAATCGTCTGGATTCTGTATTAAATGTCTTACGATGATCTTCTCGTAAGACAGAGATTTCGGAAAACTTCTCAAAGCCCATTCTAGACACCATTCTTCTAAGAGTTTCATCCTTGCTTCACGATTCTCCAAGCTCTCCATGTTTGAGTAATCTACAAGAAATTCTAATACAGCTTCTCTAACCATGCCTTTCATTATGTATTTTCCTACCAAATGTGTTACAGGTCTGGTTATACCAAAACGTTGATGTCCAAAATAATTTGGAATACCTTCATTCTTTAACTGGTTTAACGTTTCTTCAATAATACAAGAGTCTAAGGTCTCCAAATTTCTAATAGTTATCCTAAAAACATTACACTTCAATACATTGGAAGATAGATTGAAATCAATATACTTGTATGGCTTAACCTCTAGTATGTCTCCCACACGGTAAGTCTTATTCAACTCTATGTATCTAGATGGTATAGAGACGTACTGCCAAGATATGCTTACCTTATCTTTTATGCCGCAGATACCCATGCTGCTAGGTTTTAAGCCTAGTATCTTAGCTAGTATTGTCAATGCTCTCACAGAATCTACGCCAACTTTCTTCATAACACATAAGATGTTGAGGCCAGAACTATCTCTGAAAGACCCTTCTTCAAACACTTTTCTAGAATCTTCACCTGTTACGAGTACCTCCCATACCATGAAATCTTCAAACTTCTCTTTTATGATACCTCCAACTCCTCTAGTTGAAGATACGTAACCCCATATACCTATAAACTTCTCAACATCTTCTAATCTAAGAAATGGTAAAACTGGTTTGAAATCACTCATTTCGGAGAAGAGAATATTTTCAATAGATATAAACTATAACGATCTTTAGATGTAGGTCAGTTAATCAACTTAGTGAAGTTAAAGTAGTGGTATGGATCCAGTTATCTTATCTATTTCTTTAGCTGGAGCTGGTCCTATTCCTACTGCAGTAGATGTTCCAGGCTCAAGCTCAGTTAAGCCTGCATCCTCTATGATAGCTACCGGTAAATTCATGTTCTTTGCTTTAAGATATATTTGGTAGAGTTCTTGTTCATTTCTAACTTTTAAAACTACTTTCTTCTGTCCCTCTCTCATCCAAATATCAGCCCACGTTGGATACATTCTCCTACATTCTTCTAAAGCTGAGACGGAAGCATGCGCAACCTGTACAGCAGTCTTTCCAACACTCATCTTCAAATCACTTCTAACAACAATCACCTGCTTAAATTCTGAGAACACTTACCCAAGACACCCAGCAGTACGAAAAAGAATTTCTAAATAAAAAAGATTAAAGAACATTCATTCTTCTCTTTCTATTTCTCCACCCATTTCCAGAACTATTTTCTTTAAATCTGCAGCAACGCTATTTATTTTTGCTATAGCTGTCTCTATCTTATTCGCTATAGAAGAGATTTGAAACTCTATCTTCGATACTCCATCTTCTATGGTCTTTGGATGAGATTTAAGGTATATTCCATCATACTTCTTCACGATCTCGGCTATCCTAGGAGCTATACTCGATTCTGCAACCCTCTTCACATAAATCGTTTTATCAACACGGTAAACTTTCTTTAAGCTCTTCTCTATGACTGGCTTCAATTCTTCTTCAAATATACTATATAGTTCTGCTGGAACTCCTGGTAAACATGCGATCCAGGTCTTACCGTATCTTAATAAGACTCCTGGAGCTGAGCCAACTCTATTTCTTAGGGGTTTAGCTCCTCTGGGAAGCATAGCCATCTTTAATCTAGATGGTGTGATTTCAGGAGATTCTACGACACCTTTCTCTGCAAGCATTCTATATCTCTCCTTAATCATTTCATATGCAGTTTTATTGAGTACTAGTTTTCTCTTTAAAGCTTTTGCGACACCTTCAAGAGTTAAATCATCGTATGTTGGTCCTAACCCGCCAGTAGTTATAATCCAGTTAACTTTTCTCTTTAAAGCATCTTTAATAACTGAAGCAATCTCATCTACAACATCTCCAACAGTAACCATCCTAACTACCCTCCCACCCATACTAGTTATCTTCTCTGCAAGCCATTTGGCATTAGTATTCAATATCCTACCATCAAGAATTTCGTAACCGATTGTAATCAGCTCGAAAACAGTCTGCTGAACCTTATCAAACCTCACCATAAATCTTCTAGAACAAAAGATTCAACCTTCATATTTAAATTATATTAAGTCTGGAGAAAATAGGATTTAGAAAGAAAATTCAGAAAACATTATACGAAAGAGTTAAAAACGATTTTTAGAGATTATCAATAATAGAGTTTAGATAATGGTATGAGGATGAGGTGGGTTGATAAGTAGCTACAAAAAGATTTTTTCACCTTCACTAGAAGAAGAAATTCTAAGATCGTTTGAAGATTTGGAAAAATGTGAAATGTTAGAAGCTAGCAGGAGATGCGGCATAGTTTATCTTGGAGATCCTGAGAAGAAGGGTTGTAAAAGATTTGTTGTTAATGTTTTGAATAAGACTTTCTCCGTTGATATAGATAAACGTGAGGTTCTCGATCTCATACTTGGTAAGCCAGCCCCGAAAGAACTATCACTAATTATCGTCAGATACATTACTTACTCAACAAGCGGTAAAGTTACAGATACATGGGTAACCTATGAAAAGATTCCAGGCGCAAAAGAATATCTAGAATTATTTAGGAAACTGGTTATAAGACCTCTTGTAAGAGTTTTTGGTGAAAACCCTGAGAAATATGAGATAGTTTGTAAGAGACTTGGAGGAAAGAAGGAGAGGCTTGGAGGAATAAGCTATTCATTTCTATTCTTACCGAAGATCCAACTATTAACACAGCTTTGGAAAGCTGGAAGAGAAGAATATTCCACACCTATGGCGAATCTTTCTTTTAATAGTTCCGTAAAGCATTATCTCTCTGCAAGAGATCTACTAATAGTAGGAAAAATAATGGTTGAAATGATGGAAGCTGAATTGAAGAAGATAACCTAAATCTAGGCGTGTTCTAATAGAAGAACGGTAAATAATAGGTAATATTATTTTTAAGAATTGAAGATAAGATGCTGGAATCTCTTAAAAAAGCATTCACAGAAATTGTTGAAGCATTCAAGTTTACTCAACTCTCGGAAAAAGAATTAGAAAAACTAGCTGAAGAATTTAAGCTTACACTGATAACTAATGATGTTGCTTTAGAAGTTGCAGAGAAGCTTGGAGACATACTTAAAGAGAAGCTGGCCGGCATGAAGTTTAAGAGATTTACAGATCCAACTCAACAGATTAGAGAAGTGATGAGTAATGTTATAGAAGAAATCCTACCTGAAGAGAATAATTTAGAAAAAATGTTTATGGAGATTGAAGAGAAGAAATCTAGGGAGCCCTACGTAGTTCTATTCGTTGGACCTAATGGTGGTGGAAAGACAACAACAGTCGTCAAATTTGCTAAACTACTTAAAGATAGAGGTTATAGTTCAATTATAGCTGCATCAGATACCTTTAGAGCTGGAGCTATAGAACAGTTGAAGAAGCTTGCAGAACAAGTTAATGTAAGAGTTGTTAGTCAGAAGTATGGCGCGGATCCAGCTGCTGTTGCGATGGATGCAGTTATGAGCGCTAAAGCTAACATGATACCAGTTGTCTTAATAGATACGGCGGGAAGAACAGAGGTAGATATAAATCTTCTTGAAGAAATGAAAAAGATTAAGAAGGTTGTGAAACCTGATAAGGTAATATTTGTAGGGGATGCATTAATGGGAAACGTTGTAGTTGAGCAGGCTAGAAGATTCAACGAATACGTAGGCTTAGACTACATCATACTATCTAAATTTGATGCAGATGCGAGAGGTGGAGCAGCCCTCTCCATAAGTTATGTAATAGGAAAACCTCTACTACTAGTAGGAGTTGGACAAAGATTGGAAGATATAAAACCCTTCAATAAAAAACTCTTCAGAGAGATACTCTTAAAACATTAAGAAAACCAGGGTACTTGCTCTCCATAAACCTAGAAATATTTTTAAGCTGAGAGTACACTAATAAAGTCTTAGAGCCAGCTTTGTCCGATACTGTAAAGATTTTTGAAAGATTATGTAAAGGTTTTCCTGGACCTACCCCATCTTTTACATCTATCCAGCTTCTCGAAGTCTTCCTATACATTGGTAAATATGCTCCAGTAGGTAGAAAGAAACTTAGCAAGACATTAGAGATAGGAGAAGGTGTTATAAGGAACATACTTAATAGATTGGAGAAAGCTAGACTAATAAAGATAGAAGATCAAGGATGCATTCTAACAGATAGAGGACTGAAAATACTTAAAGAATTAGAAAACTCGTTTTTAGAGATAGGCTCCCTAAACATAGAGCTACCCTGGAGCTACAAACATAACTATACAGTGGTTGTTAGAGGGAAAGCACACATGGTTAAGAAGGGATTAGAGCAGAGGGATGCTGCGATTAGAGGTGGAGCAGAGGGAGCAATGATCTTAACATATGTAGATGGAAGAGTTGAGATGCCAGGTGTGTGCGTAATTTCAGAAGAAGCTCCAGATTTTGCATCAAAAATTATAGAGATCATTAAACCTCAGGATAAAGATGTAGTGATAATTGCGGGTGCAGATGATTTAAAGAAAGCAAAGTATGGGGCTCTCGCTGCACTCCAAACACTCTTTTAGTAAGATTTACTCTTTCTTTTCTTTAGAAAATCTTTCTTTTACATATTTTCTCCATTCTTCTGCATTAAATCTCTTCTCCATTAGTTCTATCTCATTTATGAAGGCTTTCTCTAAATCTATGTTCATTCTATTAGCTAACTGTAAGAATAGGGCAAATGCTTGTGCGAACTCTCTTGAAACATCTTCTTCAGCTATTTGATGTCCTAATTCTCGAACTTTGTATCCCTCTCTAGTTAGTATATGTCTACCTATCTCAGAGATCTCTTCAACTAAATGTGTAAATATCTGAGATTCTTTAAAAACATTCCACCCCCTAGAGAACTCAAAGTCTAGAATCTTCTTCTGAGCTTCACTTATCTTCAAGCCCTCATCACATCTTATCTAGAAGAGAACCGGTATTAAATTGTATCTAGAAAACTACCTAATCTTGAAAACTTTTAAAAGACTACATTACACATCTCTAATCTTTTGTTGGATCTTATTATTTTTCATTATTTAGAAATAGAGGATGTATATGCCGGTTAGTATCAATATTGTTCCTAGAATAGATTGTATTGTGAAGATTTCGATTTTTCTTAAGAAGATTGAAGAAAGGAGTAGTGTAAATAATGGGTGAGAACTTATTATGGATTCAACGAATGTTACCGCCTCATCTTTTAAAACTATGTATCTAAGAAGATGACCTAAACCTGCTGCCAAACCTCCGATAAAGTATAACCTCGTATTCTTCATACTCTTCTCAATCATTATAGGGGTTAATAGAATGGTTGAGAAAAGGAAACCGAGAAAAGTAGCGAATAGTGGATTATAGTCTATGGCATTACCAAGTCTTACTACGTAAGATGAGAGAGCTGCAAAGAACCCTGTAAGTATCCCGAGCACAATACCGATTAAATTAATTTTTCCTTCTATGCGTGAGAGTAGAAAGACCCCTGTAAAGATGAGTATAGAAGCGAGAATAATTTTTAGTGTTATTTCTTCTCCGAAGATTATTGATAGTATTGTTGCAAAAAAGACTCTTGTAGTAGAGAGTGGGGCGGAGAGATTGACACCGATCTTACTGATCGCGTAATAATAACATATTCTAGCAATGAGGAAGTGTAGAATTCCAGCGGCAATCATGACGATTATGAACTCCGAGTTTAGTGTTGGGTTGTAGAGAGATGGTGCGAAAAGTAGAGTTGAAGCTACCAGACTCACGTAGATACCGTTAAGAGTTTCCGTCTTCGTACTTCCCATCCTAACTAATATCTGATTGATGCTGAAAAGTATTGGGATCAGTATTGTGAGATAATTCATAATCGTGCTCTACTCTTCTAGATATTTATTTCCTTGAAATTATTAACTGTTAATTTAAGATATGTAGTTTTATGGAGTCTAGGGGTAAACAAAAACATTAATATGGCTTCTCTTCTAGAATGAATTTTGAGGTATGTTAGATTGTCTTCAATAGAAGAGCAGTTGAGTAGAGCTGTTGCAGAGTTCCAGATACTAGACCAGCTGATAAATGAAGTTAGATCTAGGATATCTACGCTCCAAGCTTTAGCTATAGAACATGAAGGAGCCTTAAACTTCATTGAAGAACTACTTAAGAATGGTTCCGGGATGAAGATCTTAGTACCTATAGGTGGAGGAAACTATATCCACGCAGAAGTTACCTCTACGGATAAGATCGAGGTTAGTGTTGGCAGTGGTGTAGTAGTCTCTAAGCCAATCCATGAAGGTAAAGAAATCATAGAGAAGAGAAAGAATAGTATAATTCAGAGCATACAGAACTTACAGCAGAGGCTTGAACAGTATTTGAGAAGAGCTAATGAGCTTAGAAATATGATTGAAGCTCTTTCAGCTAAAGCTAAGCAGTAGGTTGAGAACGTGGATCCAGCTAAGTCCCCATTAACCACGATTCACTATATCTTTTCTGTTCTTCTGTCATTTCTTCTATTTCTAATCCCATAGATCTAAGCTTCATGATGGCGACAATCTTATCTAGTTCTTCAGGTACAGGTATGACTGTCTTAGTCATTTTATCATAATTCTTTACAATATACTCAGCTGAAAGAGCTTGTAGACTGAAAGATAAATCCATGACCGCACTCGGATGACCTTCTCCACAAGCTAAATTCACTACACGTCCATCGGCTAGTAAATGTAATCTTCTACCATCTTTAAGAATATATGTTGTTATGTGTTCAGAGGTCTTCTCTCTACGTATGCTTAACTCTTCTAAATCTTTCTTAGAAATTTCTACATCGAAGTGTCCAGCATTCGCAAGTATAACTCCATCCCTCATTAACTCGAAGTGCTCTCTCCTGATAACATTTATATTTCCAGTAGCTGTTATGAAAACTTCACCGTGTCCTGCAGCTTTCTTCATAGATTCTACGTTAAATCCATCCATGGCCGCTCTCAAAGCTTTTATAGGATCTACTTCTACGATAGTTACTCTCGCTCCCATCCCTCTAGCTCTATACGCTATCCCTGAACCTACACGTCCAAATCCTACTACAACAACATCTCTCCCAGCTAGTAAGATATTTGTTGCCCTCATAATTCCATCAAGAGTAGATTGACCTGTACCTACAGGATTATCGAAGAGACTCTTAGAAAGAGCTTCATTAACAGCTATTATCGGGTATAGTAGTTTTCCTTCTTTTTCAAGAGATTTAATTCTAATAACGCCTGTAGTGGTTTCTTCACATCCTCCAAGAATATTCTTCAACAAATCTTCTATAGAAATCTCTTTAACAGCTTCTCTAATTATACGGGTGTCCTCAGAATCTATCTTATAATAGAACTTATGTATAGTTGATATTACGTCTGCTCCATCATCTATCGTTATATTTGGTAGAAATGATATAACGTAGCCGATAGCCTGATAGTAGCTTCTCAGATCCATACCTCTCCAAGCATATACATGGACCCCATCTTCTACTAGAGCGGCGGCCACATCATCTTGTGTACTTAGAGGATTAGCAGCACACATGTATACGGTTGCTCCACCTTCTCTCAGAGTTCTAGCTAAGACAGCTGTCTCTTTCGTAACGTGGAGACATAGAGATATTCTCAGATTCTTGAATGGTTTCTCTTTAGAAAATCTTTCTCTAATCATTAAGAGTACAGGCATCTGTGCTTCAGCCCATTCTATCTTCTTCTTACCTATACTTGAAAGAGAGATATCTTTTATCAAGTAATCTTTCAATTCACACTACACCTCTCAAGATAGTAACTCTACTTACTCAATCTTATTCATTAGCATTCCTATCTATATTAATGTTAAAGTTTATCTTATGGCTAGTAAAGATGATGGAGAGGTGTATATTTTGGTTGATTGGGTTGATCTTGTAAAGACTAGAGAAGGATACGAGAAGCTTCTGGATAATGTAATGGGTAAACTTCCTCAAACTCTCGGAAAGATAGGGGATAGAGTACTCGTAGTCAACCCTATCATATATCATGAAGCTCATAGAACAATTATAACAAACTTCACTCAAATAGCAGAAACAATAAATAGAGAAGCAAGCCACCTGGCTAGATTCATACTAAAGGAATCTGGTAAAGCAGGAATAGTTGAAGGAGAAAGATTAATAATTCAAGGAAAACTCTCAAATGAAGAATTTAGAAAACTGCTTGGATTATATGTAAAAGAATTTGTAAAATGTCCTGTATGTGGAGGTTTAGATACGAAGATAGTAGCTGAAAAAAGATTTAGATTCCTGCTTTGTGAAGTTTGTGGTGCTAAGAGTTCTATCAGGAAGATATAACGTATAGTCTTGAATCTAAACTATGGAAGATGTCGTAGAAACAGTATGTAGAAGATTGATATTCTGTTAGAGATGGTTGAAGGAGACTGAACTCTCTATATGCTGATTCAGTATGATTAGGTTTTAGGCCATGGTTTCTCTGAAATCACGTTTTCTTAAATAGAGAGTTTCTTAAATCTTCTTTGAAATAATCAATCTTTAATACTATCCTGTTTGTATTTTTATGTAGGGTAAGTTTGGAAAGACTTAAGAAACCTCCTGTAGCGATACAAGTTGCAGACTTAATAAATCTAGCAAGACTTGGGATGTCTAGAACAGATACGCAGCCATTATTCTGGACATTTATAAGGAGGGGAAGGAGAATCTTAGGCCATCTATCCTCTATACCTTACTGGAGAGGAAACCTACCTATATTTGCATATACATATCTCGATGAAGAACCAGGAGGATATATAGCATATACTAGTCTAGGTAGAGAAGAAGCTTTCTTCACTAGTAGTTCTGATGATACTAAATATTTTTATGGACCTGTAATAGAAACTGTTCATGAACCTGAACTACTTACAAAAGCTCTTAATAAGCGTGTCCAATTAGTAGAGAAACCTTTAGCTGTTAAAGTTAGAGATCTAAACTCTTTAATGAGGATTTGTGTAATGATGAGTGATGCTACAGTCTCCCCACCTCTCTGGCACTACGCTACCCAGAGTAAACACATAATAGGAGTACTTGCACCATTCTTTGATTATTATGAAGCTAATGCACTACCAGTCTTCTTCTACGTAGAAGAAGATTCAGCTCCTCCAAACCCCTTCATACGATACCTTGCATCTAATGGAAAAGAAGAAATATCTTTCACACAATATATATCTGATATGAAGTATTTCTACGTAAGAATAGTAACGGTTAAGAATCTGCCGTTTATGGATTTCGGAGAAAGAAAAAGTAAGGTAAGGAAGAAGTAGTTTTGTTTTTAGATATTTCAAGTTTACTGTTTCCATAATTCTTTCTTTAGGAGATCTCTTACAGCTGTTCTCATTAAGGCACTTCTACTTGGATATATGCCTCTCCTAACTAGCTCATCCATTCCTTCTATCAATGCTTCAGGCATCTTAACAGAAATAAGCTTCACGTATATTACACCTCCAGCAGTATTTTCTCAAGATGCTGGTTCATAAGATTTTCGATTGGATGAGCTTCAACAATACTCATAATATGACATATACCAAAGAGAAAACTCATCCATTCTTCTCAATACATGAGATAAGCAAATATAATAACAACATGGATCATCCAAAAATATTAAAACAATACCTTAAATGCAGTGATTTAGGTAAGAAATATGGTAAACGAAAGATGTTTTACATTTATCTCTTTATTTAACTTTCATCAGCAAATACTTATAACTTGCTAATTGAGGTAATTTTATGGAGTATATAGTTGGAGGTGTGTTAGGTTTATGGCAGCTCCTTCTGCAGCTGGAGGTATACCTGTCATAGTTTTAAAAGAAGGTACTTCTAGAACCAGGGGTAGAGAAGCTCAGCTATCAAATATAATGGTAGCTAAAGTCATAGCTGAAACTATGAAGACTTCGCTTGGTCCAAGAGGTATGGATAAAATGCTTGTAGATAGCTTTGGAGATGTGGTGATAACTAATGATGGTGCAACTATACTGAAAGAAATGGATGTTGAACATCCTGTAGCGAAGATGCTTGTAGAAGTTGCAAAAGCTCAGGATGCAGAAGTAGGTGACGGTACAACGACATCTGTTGTTCTCGCAGGAGAACTACTTGCAAAAGCAGAAGAACTTATAGAGAAAGAAGTACATCCAACAATAATTATAGAAGGTTACAAGAAAGCTGCAACCAAAGCCTTAGAACTTTATGATAAGATAGCTGTTCCAGTTGATCCAACTAATAAGGAGATTCTTAAGAAGATTGCTAAAACAGCGATGATAAGTAAGCTTGTAGGAGAGGAAGCAGACCACCTGGCAGAAATAGCTGTAGACGCTGTATTAAAAGTAGCAGAATATGTAGATGGAAAATGGAGAGTTGATTTAGACGATATAAAGATTGAGAAGAAAGAAGGTGGATCACTACGTGATACAGTGTTGATAGAAGGAATAGTTCTAGATAAAGAAGTTGTACATCCAGGTATGCCGAAACTAGTAAGAGATGCTAAAATAGCCTTACTAGATGCTTCTCTAGAAATTGAGAAAACAGAATTTGATGCAAAGCTACACATAGAAGATCCAGAACAGATGAGAGCTTTCATGAAACAAGAAGAAGAAATGTTGAAAGAAATGGTTGAGAAGATAGCTTCTACAGGCGCTAACGTTGTTCTATGCCAGAAAGGTATTGACGACATGGCTCAACACTTCTTAGCTAGAAAAGGAATAATGGCTGTAAGGAGAATAAAGAAATCAGATATGGATAAGCTCGCAAAAGCTACGGGAGGAAGAGTCTTAACACGTGTAGAAGAATTAACACCTGCAGATCTAGGAAAAGCTAAACTTGTAGAAGAGAGAAGAGTTGGAGAAGATAAAATGGTCTTTATAGAAGGATGTGAAAACCCCAAGTCTATAACAATACTGATTAGAGGTGGAACGAAGAGGATAGTGGATGAAGCAGAGAGATCTATAAAAGATGCATTAAACGTTGTGAAAGATGTTGTCGTAGAGGGTAAAGTAGTAGCAGGTGGAGGAGCACCGGAAGTAGAAGTTGCATTAGGATTGAGAGATTATGCGAAAACACTGGCTGGTAAAGAACAGCTGGCAGTAGAGAAATTTGCTGAAGCTCTAGAGATAGTTCCCTCCCAGCTAGCTGAGAATGCTGGTATGGATCCAATTGAGACTACTGTATCTCTAAGAGCTAGACACAAGGAAGGTGAAAAATGGGCTGGAGTAAACGTCTTCGCAAGCAAGATCGATGATATGTGGAAACTTGAAGTCCTAGAACCAGTACTAGTCAAGAAGCAGGTAATCAAATCAGCAGTAGAAGCAGCAGCGATGATACTGAAGATCGACGATATAATTGCTGCATCTAAACTTGAAGAAAAGAAGCCTGGAAAAGAGAAAGAGAAGGAAGAATCTGAGATTGGAGAAGATTGAAGAAGATCTTTATAGGAGACCATTAACTAAGTATGAGAAGGCTAGGATTATCGGTGGACGTGCATTACAATTATCTCTGGGCGCTTTCCCACTAGTTGAAGTAAAACCAGGAGATACACCAATAGACATAGCTAAGAGAGAACTAGAAGCAGGAGTACTACCAATAATTATCCGTAGAAGAAAACCAGATGGAACATATGTAGATATCCCATTAAAACAACTACTAAAACCAATAGAAGAATTAATTGAAGAATGATAAATGAAGATTTAAAGAGCTGGACGATAGCTCTAGTAATACTATTCTTTTTAACGTTCTCCCTAAAACTCTACCAAGAATATTATGGACAGATACTGCAACCATTATTCTTCTTTTTTATTTTCCAGATTCCATCTCTCCTCGGATTATTTATTCTAATCTACTTTCTACTCAAAAAATATAAAGAAGCTAGAATTAGAGTTTTTCAAATTTCTTAGAGTATCTTCCACATTCTCTCAGTGTATAACTTGATAGTCTTCGAGAGAGTAAAATCTTAATCTCTCTATCTGTATAGTTATATGGATGTATAGGAGTGGGCTAAGAGATCTAGAGATACATTATGTTTCCAATCCTAGATGGTATTTTTCTAGAGCTGAGAAGATACTCATACCTATCGTAGAATCATATATAGAGTTGTACGGTATTAAAAAGTTTCTTAGAGGTTTAGCATCCCCAATATTTTTCGACGCTCTTACAGTTGCCTCCTACTTAGATGAGATTGAAGGAGCATCTACAACTATTGTAACTATAGTATTGAAGAATGTTCTTAGACCTGAGACAGGATTAGCTGTAGTTGGAGGTAAGAGGACCGAAGGATATAGAGTTCCAGTTGAGTTAGAGAAAGTAGGAAAAATATTTGGATTTAGTGAGAAAAAGATGGAGTACTTAAAATATGTTAGTAGGATCGTCGCAAAAGTAGATAACGTAGCTATTCAAGATGGATTCGAATTGTATTTCCACCTCATGGTTTTATCGAGCGATGGAGAATGGACAATAATACAGCAGGGTATTAAGAGTCTAGAAAACTTGGTTAGAAGGTATCATTGGACATCTATAAACATCAAGAATTTCATAGAAGAACCACATACTGGAATAGTTGCAATGAGGAAAGAAGAACATGTAATAGATATGACGAGTAGAAGAAGTAGAGAATCAAGAGAATCTATAGTCCAGCTCGTAACAAAAGATACCAGTAAGCTCAAAGGTTTCTACCGATATTCTCAAAGTAAAGGTCAATTAACATTACTAGACCAAGAGTTTGGAGATAATGTTAGATTCGAGATACCTAAAATTAATTGGAGTAATATAGAATCCCTAATAAAACAACAACCTAAAGATTTTGAAGAATTACTTCTACACCGTGGAGTCGGGATAAAGACTATGAGGTTTCTAGTTTTTGCAAGTATAGAAGTATACCATGTAAAACCAAGCTTCGAGGATCCAGCAATAATCTTAAAAGAACTCTATAAACCTCAAAATATGCATGAAGATAGATGGATATATGAAATGATGGATGCTGTACGTGAATCAAGTTTAGAAATGTTCATGAAGAAAACATGTCTCAACAGGTTATATAATTTCTTCTTCACTCAAGAATCATAAAAAGTTTGAAAATAGGGAAGGCTTTAAGTAGGTTATCTTTCTCTTTTACCTTCTATAAATTCTTCAACCATTCGTCTAGCAACTTCATCTGGATACTGTATTGGTGGTGATTTCATAAAGTATGCTGAAGCACTAATTAACGGTCCTCCTATACCTCTATCTAGACCTATCTTTGCACATCTTATAGCATCAATAACTACTCCAGCCGAGTTAGGACTATCCCAAACCTCTAATTTTACTTCAATATTTAGAGGAGCACCGCCGAAAGCCGTTCCCTCTATTCTTATGTAAGCCCACTTACGGTCAGTAAGCCATGGAACATAATCACTTGGACCTATATGTATACATTCATCTGGAAGTGGGTAAGGTATGAGGCTTCTCACAGCATCTGTTTTAGAGATTTTCTTAGATGTTAGTCTTTCTCTTTCAAGCATGTTTAGGAAGTCTGTGTTTCCACCAAAATTGAGCTGATAAGTTCTCTCAATCTTTACACCTCTATCCACGAAGAGTTTCGTTAATACTCTGTGAAGTATCGTTGCACCAATCTGGCTTTTAACATCATCTCCAATAATAGGAACCCCTCTCTTCATAAATATCTCCTGCCATCTAGGTTCTCTAGCGATAAAGACAGGTATACCGTTTACGAAAGCTGCTTTAGCATCAAGTGCTTGCTCAACATACCACTTAGTTGCCGACTCGCTACCTACTGGGAGAAAATTTACTACTACATCTGTATTCGTACTCTTTAACACATCTGCTACGTCAACAGTAGGTGAAGGATGTTTCTCTATGACTTGGCTTAGATATTTCCCTAAACTATCATGTGTCATCCCTCTCATAACTTCTACATTAAGTCTCGGTACATCAGCAAATTTTAAAGTACAGTTAGGTGGAGCAAATATTGCTTCAGATAAATCTTTCCCAACTTTATTCTTATCTATATCAAATGCTGCAACAAATTCTATATCTCCTACATGGTATGGTCCTAGCTTAACATGCATTAATCCAGGTATAAACTGGTTTTCATCAGCATCTTTATAGTAGTAGACTCCTTGAACGAGAGCAGATGCACAATTTCCTACACCTATAATTGCGACTCTAATCTTTGGCATACTATATTATTATTTTAGCAAGGATATAAGTATTTCATGCCTATAAAATACTAAAGCCTATCAACGAGCTTAGATAAGAAATCTTTAGCTCTCTTAACTTCCATAAGCCCTTTCTGTGTTATCTTATAGTATTTTCTAGGAGCACCACCACTCTTCACATCACTCCTCTCTTCAGAAGATATCAACTTCTCTTTCTCCAATTTATATAATACAACATAACAAGTTATCATACCAGGCTTAAAACCAAATCTCTCAAAAATCTTACTTCTTAACTCATAACCATACAGTGGACTTTCTTTCAACAAAGTTAAAATATATATCCAAAGATTCTCTACTGTAAGTTTTCTAACTAATCTATTGTATGCTGAACTCACCATGTCATTATATCTATTGTATTGCTGGATTTAAACGTCTAGTAGATTAAGATTAATATTAGTTTTTATAGGTAGATTGCTTGATGAAGAAGTATTCTGGTCTAATACTAGATCTAGATGGATGTATTTACTGGGGTGATAGACTGATAAGTGGATCTAGAGAAGCGGTAGAAAAATTTAGAGAATCTGGTTTAAAACTCTTCTTCCTCACAAACAATTCCACCATGACTTCTGAACAATATAGTTTAAAACTTAAACGTATGGGGATAATAGTTGATCCAGAAGAGATCTTAACTTCAGGTGAAGCTACAGCCATCTACATACTTAAAGAATCTGGCTTAAGCAGAGTTATGGCCTTAACAGGTGAAGGGTTCAAAGAGTACTGTAGAAGAATTGGTCATGTGCTAGTTGATATAGAGCGATGGAGTAGAGTAGATTATGTTGTAGCGGGACTTGATCTGGAATTTAATTATATGAAGCTTAAAGCTGCTATGAGAGCAATATTGAGTGGAGCGAAATTTGTGGCTACAAATAGTGATTCAACGATACCAGTAAATGATGGTGTGGATCCAGGTGCAGGAGCTATTGTTGCAGCCATAAGAGAATCTACTAGTGTAGATCCTATAGTGATCGGTAAACCTTCTAGGATAATTATAGATATGTGTCTTGAGAAGATGAGGTTGGATAGAGATAAGGTTTTGATTGTAGGTGATAGAATAGAGACAGATGTAGAAGTTGGTAAGAGGTCTGGGATAGATACAGCACTAGTGCTTTCAGGAGTTACGACAAGAGAAAAGCTCGAATCTATAAGCAGAGAGAAAAAACCAGATTATGTCGCAGAGAATCTTCTACATCTATACGAAATTCTCTACATGAAGGGTTTAATATAGTATGTCTAGATAACTGATCCCTAATATTCTAGGTGCTTAGAAGTTCTAGTGGAAGTGCATAGGATTCTTTTATCGTTCTTAGAACTATTCGTGTATCTGTAGATAAAACTCCTTCCATAGAACCGATCTTGTCAAGAAGTTTCGCTAAGCTTTCTCTAGAGGTAACTCTTATCTTGAGAAGACAGTAGTAGTCTCCTGTAACATCATGTATTTCTAGGATTTCAGACATCTTGGAGAGCTCATTTAACAATTGTTCATACTTACTTGGCTGTGCTTTTACTGCTATTATTGCTGTCAGATTGAATCCAAGCTTCTCTGGATCTATAATAGCTTGTATCTTCTTTATCACACCCTGCTTTATCATTCTCTGTATTCTTGTGTAGACTGCAGCTTCACTTAAACCAAGTCTTTTAGCTATCTCTGAATATGATGCTCTACCATTTTCTTGGAGAGCTTTCAGTATTTCAAGATCCTTTTCATCTGTTATAGATCTCACAAAAATTCCTTGTAATCAGTGGGTAATATGTCTTTACTCTATCTTAATACGTTCTTTCTTAACCCCCTCTTTTACTCTTTCTTCTCTAGATAATTCATAGACTTTCCTCAGTAGAGAAACTTCAGCCTCACTTAACTCAATATTTCTTCTAGCCATCATCCTAGATATAGATTTTAAGACATCTCCAAATTCTAGTTCTATCATCTCGACACCTAAACTCTTAGCATAGAATGTAAAGCATGGGACATCTCTTACAACTATACCATGTATCTGGGAGGCTACTCCAATCTTCTTTCCAGTATAGAGAAGTGTACCTATGCTTGCCCTTACGTGGTCTCCTATAAAACATCCTACAAATGTTTCGCCTGTATCAATAAGCTTATCTCCAATCTTCATCTTTACAGTTCCATAAGTATTCTTAAGATTGCTGTTTGTGAAACCCGCTCCTAAGTTTACCCACTCCCCGATAAATGAATGACCGAGGAATCCAAAGTGTCTCTTATTTGAGTATCTTGAAATTACAGAGTTCACAACTTCTCCACCAATTCTACAAACCTCACCTATTATAGAAGATTCTATTCTAGCTCCATAGATTACAGAATCTCTACCAATGTATGCTGGTCCAGCTATTCTTGATTGATATTCTACTTCAACGTTTCTACCGATGTATACTGGTCCTTTTCTAACGTCTATTAAAACGCTAGGTTCAATATACGTATTCTCGTCTATCTTGACGTTGTCTCTACTACCTCTCACATATACGTTATCTCCTAGATTAGATGAATCTTGAGAATAGGAGTTAAATTCTTCTACGAAAACTTCCAACGAATATTTTACTAGCTGCCATGGATACGATATTATTCTAACACTATCTGATCTGAAGGTTTCTAGAAGGTTCTGTATTTTCTTGATGTCATGTATTTTTTCTAGAACATTATTCTTTAAGATGTTCTCAGAGATATGGGCTGCAACAATCCTCCCATTTGAGATTAGTACAGAATCTTTAGTAGAGATAATTTTCATGATTTCTTTTAATTCTCTTTCCCCCAAGCATAGTAATCCATTTATAATTAGAATATCGTCTATAGTTGATCCATCCCAAGGAATAGTGTATGGATACCTTTTACAGACTACTTCTCTAATATAATCTCTACATAGGATGTAAATCTTCTCTGGTTTAAGTTGCTCGTATATTTTTTCAACCATGTTCTTTAAACCTATCCTGATTTCAAATGATGCTCTTGTGTATGTGATTGGGTAGAGGTTTTCTGTAAACTCATCTTCGAATAAGAGTATCTTCATAGATTTAACCAACCGTATATCTACATACTTCAGAATTTATAAACTTCTACTAGTATAGGATTTTTGAGAAAATGGTCTGTAGGGTAGGAGTAATTTATGGTGAGGAAGCCTTACTATATTCCTTCCCGCCACCTCATCCATTTAGATCTGATAGGGTTGAGAGATTTTATAGAGATGTTTTAGGAAAGTTTATAGAAGAGTATAGAGAGAAGTTGGTTCTTGTTAAACCTGAGTTTCCGCTAGAAGATGAACTGCTATTATATCATGATAGAGATTATGTTGAGTATGTTAAGAAGAAGTCTGAGAGTGGTTATGGATACCTAGATTATGGGGACACACCTGCATTCAAAGGATGTTATGAAGCTTCACTATACGTTGTTGGATCAACACTAAAACTCATAAAAAAGATACTTTCTAAAGAGATTATACACGGTTTTAATCCCGTGGGAGGACTACATCATGCGAGGAGAGATGGAGCTGCAGGTTTCTGTATTTTTAATGATATAGGTGTAGCTATAAGCTATCTGCTCGGAGTTGTGAAGTTTAAGCAGATTCTGTACGTTGATATAGATGCTCATCATGGCGATGGGGTCTTCTACGATTTCTACTATGATAAAAACGTGATAATAGTTGACATACATCAAGATGGTAGAACACTTTATCCTGGTACAGGTTTTAGACATGAAACAGGTGGAGGAGAAGCTGTAGGAACCAAGCTTAACATACCTTTACCACCAGGAGCGGGAGATGGAGAATTCATTGAAGCTTGGGATGAAGCTTTATCATTTATAGATAAGTTTAGCCCAGATTTCATTATATTACAAGCTGGTGCAGATGGTCTTAAAGAAGACCCGCTCACTGGTTTAAGATATTCTGAGAAAGTTCATGAAATCGTTACATCCAGCCTCCACAAATTATCTGAAGAAGAGTGTGAAGGAAGACTTCTAGTTTTGGGTGGTGGAGGTTACAATAGAGATAATATTGTTAAAGCTTGGTTTAAAGTCCTCTACAACCTACTCAACCTATCTAGATGATTCAGGGCTTATCCTTTTATTATTCTACCTTAATTTTTACACCTTTCATCTTCTTTCTAGCAATAATTTCTAGTACACCTTCTTTATATCTAGCTTTAACATTTTCTTGATCTATCTCGACAGGCAATCTTATGTGTAGAATGTATTTTCCTTCTCCAATCTTCCTAACAGGTGAGCGGCATGGTGCTTCTATCTTTACGTAATCTTCACCAACTGTTATATCTATTTCTTCTTTACTAGTTCCAGGCATATCTGCAGTTATTATCAATTCATCTCCAGATTCATATACATTGTATAGTGGAGTTATGCACCCTCTCATGACCTCCACTCCTTTAAGTTTTATGTAGAATTCTTCTTCCATACTTCTTAATTCTTGTTCAATTCTTCTAAACTCATCTAGTATGTATTTCCAGAGGGATCTTCTGGAAGACATCACACCACCTCCTACAAGTAGACTGCTGGAAGCTCTAGTTCTCTAGATTTCTGAACATCTTGCATAGCTTGAGCCGTCCTTCTCATCAAATCTCTTAAACGTAGTTTTAATTCTTCTGCACTCTCGAGTAGAGGACTAACATCAAGAGTTATCGAGAAGAGTTTTGAAAGGTAGATGAGTACTTGAGCAGCTGATCCAGGGTCTGGGTAATTGAAGTGGGCTTGAGAAAGTACTAGTAGCGCATCGAAGTTTCTTCTAAAACTTTCTTTAACAATCATGCCTTTAATCCCAGCTATATAGCCATCTGTAAACTTTTCTACTCCTTCTACTTTCAAAGCTTCTTCAAGTACACGTTTAGTACTTCCAAGCACATATACTTTCGGTATATCTATGTTTAGTCTCGCAGGTTCAGGCATACCCGTTAAACTTACAATCATTCTAGCTTTCTTAGAGATAGCCCATTCTATAATCTTCTGACTTAGAGGTTTAATTAATGTTAGAGGTATAGGGATCTCTGAGATGAATGCCATTAAGTTCCCCTTTCTATATATTCTGATTAGATCAAGTATCTTACCATTCCTTACAGATACTATAGGCGGTAGTTCATCTGATTCTACATACCCAACCTCCACCATTTCCAATTTTTCCGCTAAATATGAAGTAGCTATAGTTCCAACAAGTCCAACGTCTGGAAAACCTTCTATCACTATAAAATCTTCACCTACAATAGGTTCCAGCTCAACTATCTCAATAATCTCTCTAGACACCCCATCCATACCTAACTAATGGATAATTTAACTCGTAAATAAATGTATAAGTGTGGTTTTAGGTTTCACGTTATTCTGGTGGTGGAAGTATGAAACCTTCTTTCATGAGGAGTTTAACCATTTCTCTAGCAGCTCTTATTTTTTCATAAGCCATCTCTAATAATTCATCTCTACTATATTTTACTCTGGCTACACCTTGTTCCATAGCTTTCATACCAACAGCTGCAGCTTCACGTGGATATACTTCCCAATCTTCCATAGTAGGGATAATGTAATCTTCACTTAACCCTTTTTCTTCAGCAACTTTTGCAAGTTCATTAGCTGCAGCAAGACACATCTCATCAGTAATAGTTCTAGCTCTAACATCTAGAGCTCCTCTAAATATTCCTGGGAATCCTAGAGAGTTATTAACCTGGTTTGGAAAATCAGATCTACCTGTCGCTACTATTCTTGCTCCAGCTTCTTTTGCCTCCCAAGGCCATATCTCAGGTATAGGGTTAGCGCATGCGAAGACTATAGCATTATCCGCCATCTGTTCAACCCATTCTTTCTTAATAACTCCAGGACCAGGTTTAGACATAGCTATTACTACATCAGCGCCTTTAAGTGATTCAGGTATTCCTCCTGTAACTCTATCTTTATTAGTCTTTATGGCCATCTCATATTTCCACGGATCACTAAACTGTAACTTATCTACGTCATCTCTCTCAGCATAAAGTATACCTCTAGAATCAACCATTCTAATCTTTCCAGGGTCTACACCTGCAGCTATCATCAATCTGGCTATAGCTATATTCGCAGCACCAGCACCAATCATAGCTATTACAACATCATTTATCTTTTTACCAACTACTTTTAATGCGTTTATGAGAGCAGCAGTAGTAACGGTGGCTGTTCCCTGTTGATCATCATGCCAGACAGGTATATTCATCTGTTTTCTGAGAGTTTCAAGTATATAGAAACATTTAGGCTTCTCTATATCTTCGAGATTTATCCCACCGAAACTCGGTTCTAATGCTTTAACAACTTTAATTATTTCATCGGCTTCTCTAACATTTAAGACTAGTGGTATTGCATCTACTCCTCCAAGATACTTAAAAAGTAGTGCTTTTCCCTCCATAACTGGTAGACCTGCTTCTGGACCAATGTCTCCTAACCCAAGTATTCTTGTACCATCGCTTATAACGGCTATAGTGTTTCCCCGGTTAGTGTGTTCAAAAACTTGCTCAGGGTCTTTATGTATAAGCTTACATGGTTCAGCTACACCTGGAGTATACCAAATAGCAAAATCATCATAACTTCTGACCGGAACCTTTAGAGTCATCTGAACCTTGCCTTTATAGAATGGATGATATTTTAGAGCTAATTGAGCTGGTAAAAACGCTTTCTTTAAAGCTTCTTCAGATTGCAATAAAAATACCCCCATAGACTAGCTTACACCTATATCTTTTTGTTTCTTCTTCTTAAATGTTTCTGAATATGCTGTGATAACAAAATTTTTCTATTACTTCATATAGTAAATCTTTCTTGGAGATACCGATGGCTGGAAAAACTTCTAGAATTCCAGGCTTCTATAAATTATCTCTAGATGAAAGAGTTAAGATTGTTGCTGATTTTGCTAATCTGTCTGAAGAAGAAGTAGCTTTACTGAAGACTCATATGGCTTTAGATATAAAGATTGCTGATAAAATGATAGAGAACGTTATCACTACGTATCAGCTACCTCTCGGAATAGCTGTAAACTTCCTGATAAATAATCGAGACTACCTTATACCAATGGTTATAGAAGAACCATCTGTTGTTGCAGCTTCATCTAATGCTGCTAGAATGACTAGAGAAGGTGGAGGAGTATACACATCAAGCACGGAACCGATAATGATAGGACAGATACAACTTGTAAAAGTTCCCAACCCGAGCACAGCTAGATTTGAGATACTTAGGAGGAAAGACGAGATACTGGAGATTGCAAATCAATGTGATCCGGTTCTCGTAAAACTTGGAGGAGGAGCGAAAGATCTGGAAGTAAGAATTATCGAAACATGTCTCGGAACCATGCTCGTAGTACATTTGCTCGTAGATGTTAGAGATGCGATGGGTGCGAATGCTGTAAATACTATGGCTGAAGCTGTAGCTCCTAGACTCGCATCTATTTCTGGAGGTAGATTTAGATTAAGAATAATCTCAAATCTGGCCGATAGGAGAATCGTAAGAGCTTGGACAAAGATTCCCGTAGAAGCGGTTGGAGGTAGAGAAATAGCTGAAGGGATAATGGAGGCCTGGGCTTTCGCAGATGCAGACCCATATAGAGCAGCCACACATAACAAAGGAATTATGAATGGTATAGATGCAGTCGTTATAGCTACTGGAAATGATTGGAGAGCTGTAGAAGCAGGTGCACATGCATACGCTGCACGTGATGGAAGATATAGACCTCTAAGTAGATGGGAGACAGATGGAGACTATCTATACGGTTCTCTAGAAATGCCTATAGCCGTAGGGATAGTTGGAGGAGCCACTAAAACACATCCACTAGCAAGACTCTCATTAAAGATTCTAGGTGTAAAGACAGCTCAAGAACTTGCAGAGATAATTGGAGCAGTAGGTCTTGTTCAGAATCTTGCAGCCCTTCGTGCTCTAGCTGCTGAAGGTATACAGGCAGGACACATGTCACTACATGCAAAAAATATAGCTGTTATGGCTGGAGCAGTGGGAGATGAAATAGATATAGTTGCCGAACAGATGGTGCGTGAGAAAACAATAAGAGTAGATAGAGCTCAAGAAATACTGAAAGAACTAAGATCTAAAAAAGAGCAATCAAAAACATAAATTAGACGAAATTGTAGTCTACTGGTAATACATTTAGAAGACTGCATTTTCACTTTGCTCTAAAATATTTTTATGATGAAAGCTAATTGTAATGGTAGAAATTTTGAGAGACAAAGAAGAAGTTGATAGCTTTCGGGACAGAGTTGATGGAGGGGTTCGAGAAGATTCTGTAGAAGATTTTTTATCTTCTAATCCTCTCATTGATTGGAGTAGAGTTGAGTATAGAAAGTATCAGATCGATATAGCTAGATCTTCAATAGATAAGAATACACTCGTGATTCTACCTACAGCTTTAGGGAAGACTATGATAGCTGTTTATGTTTCAGCCCACTATCTCTACATGTATCCTGGTAAGAAAATACTTGTACTCGCTCCAACAAAACCACTTGTAAACCAGTTGAAAGAAAAGTTTAGTTCGATTCTGAGAATTGAGAAAAATTCTACTGTGGTCTTAACAGGAGAACTAAATCCAGAAGATAGAATGAATTTGTGGATAAGTAGAAATGTTAGGATATTCTTCGCTACACCTGAAGTTGTTAAGAACGATCTAGAGAGAGGGTTAAGCTTAGAAGATTTCAGCCTAGTAATATTTGATGAAGCTCATAGAGCTAGAGGAGAATACTCGTACACAAAGATCGCTCAAGCCTACTTCTCCCATACAAGTAAACCGAGGATACTAGCATTAACTGCTTCTCCAGGTGCAGACAAGGAGAAGGTTAGAGAGATAGTTGAAAAACTACGTATAGAGAATGTAGAGTATCGTTCTGAGTATGATGAAGATGTCGTAGAGTATGTACATGGTGTAGAGATGGAAGTTAAGTGGGTGGAGTTCTCAGAAAACTACAAGAAATATCTTAGAATCCTCAAAGAAAGTCTTCATGAATATCTCTCTAGGTTAAGTGAGTTCTATAGATTAGAGAAAGATATAGAGAAAATATCCAAGAAGGATCTCGTAAAGATTGGAGAAGAAATATCGAGTAAACTTAAATCAAGAGAAACTAAGCATAAAGGATATCTGTGGAATGCACTTATACTTCAAAGTATTTCTCTCATAATCTACCATATGATAGAGCTACTCACGTCTCAAGGGACATACACTCTCAAAAGATTCTTAGAAGATATTGATAAAGAAAATAGACAAGCTTACAAGAAGCTGAATAACGATAAGAGATTCAGGATTTTACTGGAATCTCTCAAAGAAAACCTAGAAGATCATCCAAAGCTTAAGATACTTCTAGACGAATTAGAGAGAGAACTCAAAAATAATTCTTCATCTAGGATTATAGTTTTTACCCAGTATAGGGATACTACTGAATACTTAATGAAAATTCTTAGAGAGAAAAATATGAGAGCACACATATTCATTGGTCATAGAAGTGGCAGCTCGCTCCACATGTCTCAAAAACAACAACTCGAAATATTGAAGATGTTTAGAGAAGGATTCATACAAGTATTGATAGCAACATCTATAGGAGAAGAAGGAATAGATATACCTCAATGTAATCTCGTAATATTCTATGAGCCAATACCATCTGAGATACGTTTCATTCAAAGAAAAGGAAGAACGGGAAGAATAAAGCCAGGCAGGTGTTTAATCTTAGTTACGAGAGGAACGATTGAAGAAGCATATTTGAGAAAAGCTTTTAGAAAAATCAAGAATCTAAGAAGGACTGTAAAGGAACTGAGCAATGAATTGAAACATGATAGGATCATCAACTATATGGAGGATAACATGGAAGAACTTAAAGAATTAGAGAAAAATAAGCAGAGAAGTTTTGTTAAAGGAAAAGTGGGATGTGAAGGAGATGCATCTATAGGGGGGAGAGGTCAAACACTATCTCTAGATAGTTTTTTAAAAGAGAAATCTATTCAACATCAACATGTGAGTTTAGGTAAATTGGCTAAAAAATTATATGAGATTGTTCTAACATATGGTGAGAAAGGTGTTAACAGTGATTTCTTGATAGAAGAATTGAAGAATTGTGGGTATGAAGAGAAACATGTTAAGAAAGTGTTGAGAAGATTGCTTAAAGCTAAGAAGCTGCACAAGGAGCATGGGCTAATCTTTCCATTCGTTAAGCTCAAGTATGAGAAATCTAGGCTTGCTGGAGAAGATAGTTTAAGAAAGTATAAGATATTTGTAGAGAAGATTCTCCAAGGAAGGGCTGTGGTTATAGTTAATGATAAGTGGAGGGCTGTAGTATCTAGCGAGATGAATGATGAGATGATACCTTTAAAGAAAGGTTCGGAATACATAATTGTAGGAAGACTACTGCAGGTAAATGGAAAGTTACACCTACGTCTCTATGGGATTCTCAGAAAACTATAATCAGAAAACGTAAATCTATACATAGCAAAAACTAATCTTATCCTATGGTAATCTGAATATAATTGGATTGGTGTAGGAGATTTGAGTTATCGTAAGGGTAGAAGATTTGAGTGGCAGGTTAGAACGCTTTTCGAAGAAAATGGGTGGGTAGTTCTTAGAACTGCTAGAAGTAAACCTGTAGATCTGGTAGCATTAAAGAATGGCAACGTTCTTCTAATAGAATGTAAGTACGGCTCAAGATTAAGAATTAGAGAGAAGTCTAAGTTAATAGAACTTGCAGAAATTGCTGGTGGGCAACCAATACTAGCATTCAGAGAAAAATATAAGCATAGAGTAATCTTGGTAAATTTAAAAACAGGAACATCATTTAACCTATGAACCCCACAACATAAAAGGTAAATATCTTGAAGAAAAATTATTGTTGGTTAGAGGTTGAAGATTAGTTTAGAGAAGAAGGGTATTAGGGTGCTGGGTATAGCTGAGAGTTTCAAGAAGGAAGTATGCAGGTATGCCGTGTTAGTGGGTGTTGTCATGAGGAGTGATTTGATAGTGGATGGTGTAGTTGTGGGGAGATGTACAGTTGGAGGAATGGATTCAACAGAAGCAATAATAAACATGTATAAGATGCTTAATAGAACAGACATCTCAACAATAATGTTGAACGGATGCATTATAAGCTGGTTCAATGTCGTAGACTTAAATAAGCTACACGTAGAAACAGGTTTGCCCGTAATAGCTTTAACATACTATCCATCAACAGGTCTAAGAGAATATTTTATGAAGTATTTTCCGGATAGTTGGGAAGAAAGACTCAGAGTTTATGAAGAAAATGGCTTAAGAGTGGAGATTAGGAATAAGAATGGTTTCAAGATTTACGTAAGAGCTGTAGGAATTGATATCGAGACGGCTACAAACCTGATAGATAAGTATACCCTGTTTGGAAAGATCCCTGAACCTCTTAGACTCGCAAAATTGATCGCCCACTCAATACTACTTGAGAAAACCAGCTAGAAATCTAGAATTTCTTTAAACTTTCAGTATCAATCATACTATTTGGAGCAACGACATGCACGCTACTACCACCATCTATGTGAATAGAACCAGAAATTTCAGAATCTTCTCCAACTATAACGTTCTTTAAGATTGAGTTGCCCCTAATCCTACATCTCTCTAATACTACTGCATTCTCAACCACTACATTGCCTTCAACTATGACGTCATCCATTAAAAATGCGTTTGGACCTAGTGCAACTTCTCCAGAAATCCTTACATTCTTAGAAATCATTACAGGTGCTTTCAACACGCATCTACAATCTAAATCAGATTTAGATAGAATACTGAAACCATACTCTTCAATAAACTTCTTTATGTTTACTTTCAAGTAGTCTAAAGGGGTGCCTATATCCATCCACCAATCTTTCTCCGAAACGTGTACAAGTATCTTCATACCTCTCTTAACCATGATGTTTAGTAGATCTGTCAATTCATACTCTCCCCTCTGAGAAGGCTTAACTTCTTCTACAATATCTAGAGAGATTCCTGGAAGCACATATAGCCCAGAGTTTACTATGCCGGGCCCTCCAATAGATTTCTCTTCAATCTTCTTTAATAACATGTCTTTATACTCTATTCTTCCGAAACGTATGGTATCTTGAACATAAACTCCCTCAACTACGCCATCGCAAACATTCTCTCTAAAGAACTCTACTAAATCTTTAATTATGCTTGGATTCACCAATACGTCTCCATAAACTACGAGGAAGTAATCTTCATTCTTCAAGTATTCTCGACATGCTTTAAGAGCGTCTCCAGTCCCTCTTTCTCCTCTTTGATCTATCCAAGTGATTTCTCCTCCAAGATCAATCTTCGAGATCTCCTCGATCACCTTCTCCTTCATATAAGATACTAGGATGCCGATTTCTCTAAAACCATTCAAGATTAAAGATTCTAGAATCCATAAGAGTAGAGGCTTACCTATAACTGGTAGGAGGTGTTTGGGTCTAGTATTTGTTAAAGGTCTAAGCCTCTTACCTAAACCTGCAGCAAAAACCACTACCTTCAAACCAATACTAGAGTCATGGAAACCTGGATTTAAGCTAAAATCTCACTATAAAATTCTAACATAGGGATGGCTCTCTATATACTTGGTCTCGGTCTCGGATCACTAGATTATGTTACATTGGGAGTATTAAACAGATTAAAGATGTGTAGTGAAGTATATCTAGATAGTTATACAAGTTTTATATCTAGAGAGCTCTTAGAATGGTTGGAGAAAGAATTAGGAGAAAAATTAAAGATTGCGGTTAGGAAGAATTTAGAAGACAATATAGACGAGATCTTAGAGAAAGCAGTTCATAGAAACGTGGCCATACTTGTTCCAGGAGACCCATTCATAGCTACAACACATATCTCTATAATCGTTAAAGCAAGAGAGAAAAAAGTAGACTACGAAATACTACACGGTGTTTCAGCATACTCAGCCGCTCCAAGCATCACGGGATTACATATTTATAAGTTTGGGAGAACGATAACACTTCCACGTGAAGGCGATCCAAAAGAAGTTTATAGAGTTATACAAGATAACATGGAGAAAGGATTACACACACTTATTCTTCTAGATACAGCTGACGGTGGATTAACTATACCAGAAGCATTAATCAAACTTTTATCTGTAGAAGAATCTCTTGGAAGAAAGATTTTAAATGAAGATTCTCTGGCAATAGCTCTCGTCTCTCTAGGTATGTCTAACCAATTAATCAAGGTAGGGACTATTAGAGAACTGCTCTCAGTAGAATACCCACCTCCACCCCACATGTTAATCTTTCCAGGAGAACTTCACTTTACAGAAATAGAAATACTTATAAAAATACATGGAGCTAGAGAAGATATCGTTAGAAAATATAGACCACCTAGATATGAGAAAGATCGAACTCTAAATTACATCACAAAGACTAGACGGGTACTTAAAGAATTAAAGATAAATGAGGATAGCAAGCATGTGAAAGATGTGTTAGAGATAGCTGAGAGCTATGTAGAAGATTCTTACAGCTACTGGTCTTCTGGAGAAATATACAACGCTCTAGCAACGATAGCTTATGCAGAAGGATTACTAGACGGCCTTAGAATTGTTGGGAAAATATCTTTTAAATGGTGATAGAGAACACTGTCCAGTATCTTACTATAAGTGTTTGCTTTACATGATATTTAAATTAAGAAGTGTTAATTGAAGATCTAGAGAGCGAGATGAGGAGAAGAGTAGTCTTAACTTCAGGTGCATTTGAGATAATTCACCCAGCTCACATAAAAATGCTCTGGGAGGCCAAGAAACTTGGAGGAAAAAATTCTAAGCTAGTTGTAGTCTTAGCTAGAGATGATACTATAAGAGCTAGAAAAAAGAGAGAACCATTACTAAATGAGAGAGCCCGGAAATACATAATATCAAATCTCAAACCTGTAGATGAAGCAGTACTCGGCTTCAAGAAATTTTCATTTAAGAAGATAATAGATAAAGTGAAACCAGACATCGTAGTCTTCGGATACGATCAAGATGAAATAATGCATGAATTTATGAAATTTGTCGAGAGAGAGAAACTAAGAATAAAGGTTTACAAAGCTAAGAAATATAAAATTGGAGAGGTGAATAGTACAACAGACATAATTAGAAAACTTAAAACACTTCCCTAATAACGGTTTCACTCAACTCTAGCTTCTATGATATTCTTATCCTGTTTAGAAGATTCTAAGATGACTTTAACAAAGACTTTATCACCGTCTCTTAAACCATACTTACCTCTAAGATATACCGGAGCTATAATCTCTATCACATCTTTACCGTAATGCGTTCTCTCAGCAAATATTATTGCAGCTTCTTGTTCACCCATAAATAATGCTTTAATACATTTTGCTTTACCATATGTTCTCTGACCATCTACGAAACCATCTATCGGGATATCAGCCAGCTTTTCTAATAAGATTCTATTCTCAATAGAGTCTTTAGAGAGGAGCTGTATATTCAACGTTCCAGGATATGGTGTAAAACCAACTCTTTCTTTTATCTGTTCAAAATATTGAGGTAGACTTATGTAGTAGAAACCTTCACCAAGTCCTGAAAATACTCTACCTTCAAGAACTATCTCCATAGGTTTTTCAAATATTTCTCTAAGCTGGATATATAAATCTCTTAATGCTTCTAATCCTCTATTCGTTAATCTAACTAGAGTCGTCTTACCAATTATTATTTTTTCAACATAACCTTCTTTTTCTAAAAGGATTAGTAGTCTGGATGCTGATTGCTGAGATGTTCTTAACTGTTGAGCCAAAGCTGAAGTTGATATAGCTAAACTTTTCGTATAAGCTCCATTCTGAGCTAGAAAAAGAAGTAGTTTCTCTTTTGAATTTAGTATTTGCATTTCACTGTTATATTAGATTCATTCCTATATAAGCTTTTCTCAATTACTCGAGAATGTACAAAGATATTTGTAGAAATCTTTAAAGCTGAATAGTTTCTATAGATTTAACTCCATCATTAGTTATTAGGAGTAAGTCTATACCGTTACCACTTGCAGCATCTCTCGCTATAGATGCTTTTATAGCTTTTATTGCTAAATCTCTAAGTTCTTCTGCCATCATATCTTTTCTATAAGATAATTCTAGTATACCTATTGCTATTTCTGCTCCTGATCCAACTACTGCATAATCATCTTCTAGTATCGAGCCTAGAGGGTCTAAGACAAGTATGTGTCCTCCACTTTCATCGAATCCTCCGACAATAGTCTCTGTTAAATAGGGGAAAAATCTACTACTAAATAAGTAGTTTGAAAGTACTTTTGCAACCATTCTAACTTCTGGCTCTCTCTGGAAAGTATATCTATAGAGATTTATTTCTGCTTGAGCATCTCTTATCAAGTTCTGCATATCTCCAACCATACCTGCACATGCTGCACCAATCTTTGGAGTTATCTGGAAAACCTTCCTAACACTCTTACTAACAACGAAGTATCCATAAGTTAATCTCTTTTCTGCTGCGAGTACTACTGCATCTTTTCCCTTTATGCCTAGAGTCGTAGCACCTGGAAACGGGTACTGTGACATAATCTAATCACCCCTTAACTCTATAACAATTTTCGTATATCCAGTTTTTAAGCATTTTTAATTTACGAATAGTATAGCGAGAAAACTTCTACATCTATTTAGATGTTTTGAAGAATCTCTATGAGTTAAGAAGAAGTGTAACTTGGTCTTTGGGATCTTTTAGTATTGTTTGTAAAGTCTAGTTTAAAAGATAGGAAGTAGAAATTTTGATCAGGATGTTTGTTGAAATCGATGGTTCTATGGGTGAAGGTGGAGGTCAGATTCTTAGAAATGCTGTTGCTCTCTCCGCAGTCCTACTCAAACCTATAAAAATCAAGAATATTAGAGTTAAGAGAAGTAATCCAGGACTTAGACCACAACATTTAACAGCTGTAAAAGCTGTTGCAACACTCTCTTCAGCAGAAGTCGCTGGACTTAAAGTTGGTTCACTAGAAATAGTGTTTAATCCAAAAAGTAGACCTAGAGGCGGTGTGATAGAGTTTGATGCAGGTACTGCTGGAAGCACTACCCTGATGCTTCAAAGTCTTATGCCTACTATGGCCTTCGCTTCAGAATCTGTAGAAGTAAAGCTCATAGGTGGAACAAACAATCCCATGGCTCCGCCTGTCGAGTATTTACAATGGGTTCTTATGCCGATCTTAGAGAAGATGGGATGTAGGTTTAGAGTGGAATTATTGAAAAGAGGATTTTATCCTAGAGGTGGTGGGGTGGTTAAGGCTTGCTCAGATCCGGTAGATATCTTGAAACCTGTCAAGATCGTTGAGTTTAAAGGTGTTAAGAAGATCCGTGGCTTAAGTTATAGTTGTAGACTTCCAGGTCATATTGCTGAAAGGATGGCTTCAACTTCCGAGAAGATACTTAGAGAGAATGGTTATGATGTTGAGATAAGGAGAGAAGTACTCCAACCAAATGACTCAAAATGTTCTATGGATCCTGGATGTGGAATAATATTATTAGCAGAACTTGGTGATGGCTTCGTCATCGGCGTTGATAAACTTGGAGAGAAAGGCGTACCTGCTGAGAAAATTGCTGAAGAAGCTTCTAGAGAACTCTTAGAAGAATTATCTAGTGAAGCACCTGTAGATAAACATCTTGGAGATCAGTTAGTTATATGGGCTTGCCTAGCTGAAGGTACATCACAATACAGAGTAACAAAACTCACGAAACACACAACCACAAGTCTAGAACTATGCAGAATATTAACAAACGCCAAGATAGAGATAGATGGAATTGAGGGAAAACCTGCAACAATAACTATAGAAGGAATTGGATTAAAAAGAAGATAAACAAGCTATTTTCCTTATTGAAGTTCTTATACCTGAGCTATACATAATTCTTGAGAAAACACGAATTTAGAAAATGCTAATGGGTAACTAAAAGATGAGGTATATCGAAAGTTTTAAATTTAAATTATTGTTTTCGTTTACATGAGTGGGCTTTTTGAAACGTGGGTTGTTTGTTGGTAGGTTTCAGCCACCACACATCGGTCATCTTCATGCTATAAAGAATATTTTTAAAGAATGTGATGAGCTGGTTATTGTAATCGGTAGTGCTCAGTTTAGCCATACATTTGAGAACCCGTTTACTGTTGGAGAGAGGATAGAGATGATTAGAATAATGCTGAGAGAAGAAGGAATACCTTTAGATAGAGTAATAATTGTCCCGGTACCAGATATCGGTGAACATTCACTATGGGTTTCAAGGGTAAAATCCTTCACACCTAGATTTGATGTAGTTTACTCGAATAACCCATTAGTCCAAAGATTGTTTAGAGAAGCTGGATACGAAGTTAAACCTATAGAATTGTATCAGAGAGAAGAAATCATAGGAACACTAATACGTAAGAAGATGGTTAAAGACCAGGACTGGAGGAAACATGTACCAAGTTCTGTAATTAAGTACATTGAAGAGATAAAAGGTGTTGAGAGATTAAAAGAAATTTGCAAAACAGATTATCCAGAAAACATTAATCCTTGAGATGCTATACTCAAAAATTAAATATACTCTGTAACCAGCAATAACGATTATTGTTCTAGTTCTATCCTACTTGGTAAGTCGGGTGAAGCTCTGTAAATCCATTTCATCCTATTCTTTTTAGATCGATGCTTCTTAACAATCTTCCTTTCAATCAAACCCATAGAGGTAAGATGTTCTAGAGCGAGGTTAACTTTCTTGAAATCTTTTGGAGCCCAACCTCTTCTAATTAATTCTGATATTATTTCTCCTATAGTTCTCCAATCTTTTAAGAATCCTTCTACGGCCAATGAGAGTATTCTTCCATGAATCTCGTCTTCACTGATCTTCACATGTACAGTTTTCTTTTTCAAGATAACTTTAGGCACTTCAATATTCATCCTAACTTCTGGAATCTTCTTCAATATCGTGTCGAGAGCGAGTTCAAGCATCTCAACACGACGCTGTAAATCTTCAACAACCCTCTCAAGTCTCTGAACTCTCATCATAAGAAAACTCTAGTAGAAGCCAAGTTTTATCTATTACAGATACTTGAAAATAAAATTAAACTTAATAGAAAGATGGAAAACTAGTTAATATCTTTTAGTTTCGAGTACATAATGGTAAATCATGTTTACAGGAAAAGATATATTGAATAGTGTCTGCTTGTATAAATGGTTATGTTTACTCTTGATGATTTAAATGTTTTTAGAGAAGTTCCATATGGAACAGCATTTAATATTATTGGAAATACTCCTAGAGTTTTTTCTGAATATCTAAAGATAGGTATGGAGCTTGGAAGTAATCTCAAAGAACGTTTCACAACAATAAGTAAGATAGTGTATATTGGAATAGGAGGATCAGCGATAGCTGGAGACATATTCTCAACTTTATTAAAATCTAGTATTTCGTTACTTATTCATAGAGATTATATCCCGATAAAACTTACTGAGAGAGACCTAGCAATATTCGTAAGTTATTCGGGAGAAACAGCAGAAATATTTCCGACATTATTATCAAACTTTGAGAAGAAAAATAACTTCGTATTTATTACTTCTGGTGGAAGATTAAAGAAGATTGCAGAGAAATATGGGGTACCGTTGATAGAGCTTGAACACGGTATTCCACCTAGATATGCTTTACCAAGTATGCTGGCTGGGTTGATTGGAATAGCCGAAAGTTATGGATTGCTGAGAGAAGACGATCTCGAGAAAGCAATTAAAGATATGGAGAATGTTAAGAAGAATATTGATGTTAATATGCCTCTTGATAAGAATATTTCAAAGAAGATTGCTGTCAAGCTTTTTGAAAAGATTCCTGTAATTTATGCTTATGGTAATGCTGTACCAATAGGTTATAGATTTAAGTGTCAGCTTAATGAGAATGCTAAAGTCTTCTCCCACTTCTCTCCACTACCAGAAGCATTACATAATGATGTAGAAGCTATAACAGAAGAATGCGTAATAGTCACACCTAGAGTCTCAAACGAAACACCTGAAATAACTAGAGTATACGAAGCATTATCTACAATCTTTCAAGATAGGTTTATTGATCTAAAAGTAGATTCAGTAAATCTTTTAGGAGAAATTCTCAGCCTCCTACTCATACTAGATTACTCTAGCCTCTACTTATCCATCCTTAGAAGAGTTGATCCTCTCAAACTCTACAGGATACCAGAGTTTAAGAGTGTTAATAAGATTTATGAAGAGATATTGAAAAGGGTAGATGAAAGACTTGGATTATAGTAGTGGATCATTTATACGGAGGATTAGAGGTAGGATTATCTCAGCATCAATCATAACAATTATTCTCTTCATCCTCCTCTATTTTTCTTCTACTATACCTATCTCTGAGGAAGAAGCTAAAATACTGATGGAGGAAGCTAAGAAAATTCTTAGCGAAAAATACGGTGTACTAGATATCTTTATCCATAATTTCATGATAGCTCTATTAATGTTCTTACCGATAATCGGTATAATAATAGGCGGATATGCAATATACACTACAGGCAAGCTGATAGGGGTTCTCGCAAATACGTATGGAATACCATCATCGATATTAATAATCTCCACCATAATCACATTATACGGATTAATAGAATTCTTGGCTTACGGCATAGCATTCTCAGAAAACATCTTTCTCACAAAATCCATCATAAGTAGAAGATTGAAAAGAGAAGGAAAACTAACAATCATATCGATAGCACTAACAGCACTACTACTCTTAATAGCGGCAACAATAGAATACGCTTTAATCATTTTCATAGAAAAGATGCTTCCAGAAAGCATGAGAGAAATAATAAGCCAGTTAATTTAACAGAAATCATAAACATAAATAATCCGATGGGAAACATGTTTCTGGGCCGGGGTGCCTTAGCCAGGTAGAGGGTCGGCCTCGAGATCTCTCATATAATAATAGAGTGGTCAGAAGAAAGAGTGAGCCGATGCCCCAAAACAAGATTGGGGAAACGGGGTTCGTGGGTTCAAATCCCACCCCCGGCGCAAAAATACATCTCTTCTCTCTTTCTATCTCTAATTTCATCTAATGCCGTGAATTTCATAAGGTTCTCATAGAACTTTGTTTATAATTTTTACCAATGTTTCTTTATCGGAGTTCTTTAACAATTTTCATTAATGTTCTTACTCTTTCGATGTCTACTGGATTCCAGATTACTCCATCTTTCTTTAAATATGTTCCTACGATGACTCCATCAGCGTACTTTAACAACGTGACTACGTTGGATAGGTTTACTCCACTACCAACAATTATAGGAGCTTCTGGAACAGCTTCTCTAACACTCTTCAAATCATCGATGTTTACCTCTATGCCAGTTTCAGGTCCAGTAATTATCAAGGCATCCGCTCTCCCTCTATAGTATGCTTCTCTTGCAAGTTGTGTAATCGGTACATCATACAACTGTTTACCATGCTTAACAGCTATATCTGCAAATATCTTCACATTACTCTTAAGAAACTCTCTATACCGTATTGTCCTATAAGCTTCACCTTCGATTATTCCTTGATCTGTCGCTACGCATCCGATATGTACATTAGCTCTAACAAAATCTGCACTTGTTATAGATGCTATTGCTATCGCTGCCATAACATCATTTCTCAAAACATTCACACCTACTGGAACATTGAATTTCTTCTTAATCTCCCATATAATGATGCTCATGCCTGTTATGACGTGTGGTGGAACTCTGCGAGGATAGAAAGGTGAATCCATAAAGTTCTCTACAAGTAATCCATCTACACCTCCCTCCACCAGAGTTTCAGCATCTCTCAAAGCATAATCTAAAACATCATTAAACTTGGTAGAGTTGGGAGAACCGGGTAAAGGTTTAAGATGAACCATTCCAATTATCGGTTTTTCCACTTTAAACATTCTTAAAACATTTCCGATCATGTCTAATGAGAATAGGTATCAAATAGTTTTAACCATTTTGTTTATAGAAGCGTTGGTTCTTGGATATTTTTATCTAGCTTTCTTCTCAGGTTTTATGCCAGCCATCATCATGCCGATCTCAGTTATTGTCGCTTCGGAAGAGTCGAGTATTCCCATAAATCTTCCATCAAACATTACCGCAATCCTATCACATAAAGTCATTATCTCTTCTAAGTCTTCTGATACAAGCAGTATTCCTGAACCCTTTTCTTTCAACTCTAAGAATATCTTATGGGTATGTGTCAATGCTTTAAGGTCTAGACCGTATGTTGGATGGTAAGCTATGACTAGTTTTGGGTTTACCCAAAGTTCTCTGGCGAGGATGAGTCTCTGTATGTTACCGCCTGACAATATTCTTACCTCTGTGCTCCATATATCTGGAGTGAGTATCTCAAACTTACTTATGAGTTCTTTAGCGTGTTTTGTTATAGAGCTATAGCTTATTACGCCTTTCCAGGAGAATGGAGGTGAAATGTAGTCTCTCATCATGATGTTCTCTCCAAAAGTCATAGATTCTGCAACTCCCATAGCTCTCCTATCTTCAGGAATATGTCTAACTCCAAGTTTGGTCAGCTCTCTCGGAGATTTATTTGTAACATCTTTTCCTAGAAATATGATTCTACCGCTCTTGACTTTCCTCAAACCTGTTAGAGCTTCAACAAGCTCGCTCTGCCCGTTACCCGCGATTCCTGCAATGCCGAATATCTCTCCTTCTCTAATGGTAAAGCTTACACCCTTAACAGCTTCAACACCTTGCCTACCTTCTACGTGTAGATCTATAACCTCAAGTATCGCTGTTTCTGCTTTAGGTGGTTTTTTAACTTTTTTAACTGGTTCTACCGTACCTATCATCATTCTTAGCAATTCATCCTTATTCGTTTCGTTAATGTATTTTGTTCCAACGTGTTTTCCAAGTCTAAGTACGGTAACTCTATCTGCTATCTCCATGACTTCCTCGATTCTATGTGTTATGAAAACCACTCCCCTATTCTCATCAGCTAGAGATCTCAATACTTTAAATAATTCCTTAACTTCGTGTGGTGTGAGCATTGACGTTGGTTCATCAAGTATGAGTATCTCAGGGTTCCAGTAAAGTACTTTTAATATCTCTGCTCTCTGTTTTTCTCCAGCTGATAAATCTTCTACCATTGCTCTAGAATCTACTTTCAGATTATACCTATTCATCAATTCTACAAGTTTTCTTTCGATCTCCCTTATCGGGTATTTAAATGGATTGTATTCTCTTAAACCTAGAGCTATGTTCTCTACCAATGATAATGTTGGTACTAATGTGAACTCTTGATGAACCATTGCAATACCTTGTTCTAATGCATCTCTAGGTGAATTGAATGTTACGGGTCTTCCTCTAACATAGATTTTTCCTGAAGTAGCTAGGTAGAATCCTGAGAGAATGTTTGCTAAAACAGTCTTACCAGCACCATTCTCACCAAGCAGTGCATGAATCTCTCCAGCTCTTACATCAAAATTTACATGGTCTAAGACTAGATGCTCCCATATGCCTGGGAAATCTTTAACTATGTTCTCAGCTTTTAGTAGTATCTCTCCTTTTCTTGGCTTCTGATCACTCGTACTGAAACTACGTGAGCTAACGATTTTGGAGTTTTCACTCTTCTTATGAAGAGATGATCTAAATGAGCTAACCACCGTCTTCATCTAAACTCTATAGTTATTTTAATCAAGATCCTTAATTAAAGTGTTAAGTTTTATGTTAAGATCAAATTACAGACTTCTATAAGTGATACGGATACAAATATACATATATTTTCAGATTTCTAGAAGATGAAGTAGGGTGGAATATATGCCTGTCAAGTTGGAAGATCTAATCCCCGAGTGGGCTAAAGAATTTTATGGTAGAAGACTTCGAAGACTTAAAGACTTATTTGAGGTTAGTAAACCGATAATCGGGATGGTTCACCTTATACCTCTTCCAGGTTCACCAGCATACGGTGGATGGTCCATGGACGAAATCATAGAGAATGCTGTAAAAGAAGCGAAAATCCTGGTAGAAAACGGAGTAGATGGTCTGATAGTTGAGAATATGTGGGATCTCCCATACTATGTGGGCAAGGAAATCCCGCCAGAAGAAATTGCAGCCCATGCTGTTGCTGCACGGGAAGTGGTGAAATCCGTGAATGTACCTGTAGGCATAACCTCTATACATAATGGTGGAAGGGTGGCTCTAAGTATTGCGAAAGCTGCTGGAGCTAAGTTTATTAGAGTCTGCCTTTACACGGGCTCTCTCTTATGGGATACAGGTCAACTAGATCATGGGAACGCAGCTGAGTTGATGAGACTTAGAAAATTACTTGATGCATGGGATATAAGATTCTTCGCAGACGTGTATAAGAAGCATGCAGTCATTTTTCCAGGAATAACTCCAGAAATACATGCGATCTGGACTGACTTCTATTTAGCGGATGCTGTAATTGTAACTGGTAGGATGACTGGAGACGCTCCAGATCTAGATCTTGTTAAGAGCGTTAAGCAAGTAGTCGGAGAAACACCTGTGATTATTGGAAGCGGCGTTAATATCGAGAATGTTGAGGAACTTCTCTCTATTGGTGATGGAGCGATTGTTGGAACCTACTTCAAAGTTAAAGGAGTTACTCAGAATCCGGTAGATCCTGAAAGAGTTAGAAAATTCATGGAAAAAGTTAGGGAAATACGGTTGAAGCAGAATGGATGACGAATATGATATCGCAGTCGTAGGTGATATCAACTTAGATCTAATACTTCCTGTTAGAAATTTTCCATCTAGAGGTTCTATGGAATATGCTAGAGAGATGATTAAAAATCACGGTGGAGTAGGGAGGAATATCGCGATAGCATTATCTAAACTTGGTCTAAGAACAGTATTGATAGGTGCAGTAGGGGATGATGAGTCTGGTACTGAATTAATAAGAGAGCTAAAAGATAATAGAGTTAATGTAAGTAGAGTAAGAGTTATCAAACACATGTGTACAGGAACCATACTGGTAATAGTTGACGAAGAAGGAGAGAGAACTATGATAGGTCATAGAGGAGCCAATACTAAGCTAAAGATAGAAGAAGAAGATATAAGCATAATCGAGAAAACAAAACATCTACACTTATCTGGCTACACGCTACTCAACGACGATATTTGGGAAAGCATCAATATGTTAATGAGGCGTGTAAGAAGTCTGAAAACAAAAACTAGTATAGATATTGAAGGAGTAGCCGAACATAAACCAACGCTACTCGAAGAGATGAAAGGTTTCTTCAACTACGTAATGGCAGGCGAGAATGAAGCAAGAAGATTTACTGGAGAAGAAGATCCAGAAACGATAGGATTGACATTGCTAGAGAAGATGAAAGCTGAGATCATAGCTTTAAAGATGGGACATAGAGGATGCATTATAGCAACTCGAGAGAGAATATTCCATACACCATCTTTCAAAGTCACTGTCGTAGATACTACGGGTGCAGGAGATGCTTTTAATGCAGGCTTCATATATGGAATGGCAAGAAATCTCGACTTAAAGAAAGTAGCTATCTTAGCAAACGCTATGGGTGCATATAAATGCATGTGGTTTGGTACGAAAAATTTTCCAAGTTTAAGAAACCTGATAGATGCTTTTCCAGAACTTGGAGAACTAGCAATTCTATAAACTCTAAAGATTCGAGAACTAATATTCTAAAAAGACGTTACCACACTTATGAGAACATATAAAAAACGCTAATATACTTCTCAATTTACATATATTATATGTGTATACTATGAGAGAAATAAATGCTATTACAAAGGTAGGAGTAATAGTTATAACGATTATATTGATTATAGCTGTAGTTGGCGGGGTTCTTTATTGGTATACAAGCATAGGTCCTGCTGCTCCTCGTAAAGTGAAGATCGCCGTCGTATCAGATATTGGTGGAAGAGGTGATTTATCATTTAACGATATGGCTTTTAAAGGAGGAGATGAAGCTGAGAGAGACTTCGGAATAGAAATGGTTGAACTTGTGAGTAAAGTTGAAGCAGATTATGTACCAAATCTAGAGATTGGTGCAAAGGACCCTGATGTTAAGTTAATAGTTGGAGTCGGTTTCCTTCTAAGCGATGCTTTAGTGCAAGTAGCGTTAAAATATCCTGATAAGAACTTCGCAGGAATAGATACATATTCTCAGGAAATAGTTAAAGAAAAATATCCTGATAAGTATCCACTACCAAACCTAATGGATATAAAATTTGAAGAACATAAAGGTAGCGCTCTTGTTGGAGCTGTTGGATGTTTGCTTGCAGCTTACTATAATGAGAAAGGTGGATCGTATCCATATATTGGAGGAGTATTCGGGATAGAGATACCAGTACTGTGGAAGTTTGAGATAGGGTACAAGTGGGGATGTGATTGGGCACTAAAATGGTATGAAAAGAAGTTTGGACGAAAAGCACCTATAATCGGAGAAGACTCTAGGTATGGTAGTGGCCCCAATTGGAAAGATGGAATGTACTGTCCACCTGAAACACCTGGACAATGCTGGTATAAAGGAAGAGTTCTATGGACGTACACAGGAACATTTAGCGATATAACAAAAGGCTATGAAGCTGCAAAACCAATGTATGCTAAAGGCGCCATAGCAGTTTATAATATTGCAGGACCGCTAGGACTTGGAATAAATCAAGCAGTTAGAGAGATCGCTGAGGCAAGAGGGTTAAAGATGGGTCCACCTTTCTGGATAGGCGTTGATGCTAACCAGGACTGGATCAACCCAGGTTTTGTAATAGTCAGTATGATGAAGAGAGTTGATAAGGGTGTATATTATGCAACTAAACTAGTCTTAGAAGGAAAGTTCAGAGATGTCGTAAAACAGTATAATGGAGTATTAACTCTTGGGATAGGTACGACGGTAATGGGAACACCTATGGAAGGGATATCTGCAAGTACACTTAAAGATCTAGACGAATTCATACAGATGGGTATTGAGGCAGAGAAACTTGTTGGAAAGAAAGTTTTACCAATGAGTCCTGAGGAGATAAAAAGTAAAGTAAAAGAGATGCGGGAATCCGTCGCTTCATGGATATGGGATGCTCTAGCAGAACTTGAAGATAAGATAAGGAAAGGAGAAGTAGAAGTCCCACTAGCTTTCACGAAAGATGCAATAGACTACTGGAGAAATATACTTGGCTAAGTCCAGTAAAAACTTTCAAAAATTTTATCATATATATTTTTTATTTAATAAGACTTATGTATGGAGACGCCCATTTGGTGAGGATAGAATGTTAGGCACATTTAGCAAGTTGAAGAAACCTATTCTCGAGACTTTAATAGCCATACTAATAGGTTTTATAGGTGGAGCTGTATTAATGATCATTTTTAGATACGATCCGATTACAGCCTATGTAGCATTATTCCAAGGAACACTATTGTCGGTAGACGGTATATTCGAAAGTCTTGCAAATGCTGTTCCATTAATGTTAACTGGATTAACTTTTGCAATTGGAGTTAGATCTGGATACTTTAACGTAGGTGCTGAGGGGCAGGCATATATTGGCGCTATGGGGGCCGTGGTGTTGGCGGGTAGCATATCTTTGCCTCCCGGAATACATGTACTCGCTACAACACTTTTCGCAATGATTGTAGGTGCTTTATGGTCTCTTCCAGTATCTGCATTAAAAGCTTGGAGAGGCGTACATGAAGTAGTCTCCACGATAATGTTAAACTGGATTGCTTTATATCTTGTAAGATACTTGATTGAGTACTACTACTATGAACCTGGTAGGGCTGAAAGAGCTCTGCCAGCTCTACCCACCGCGCGATATGATGTGATAGGAGCTTCTCTAACGACATTTATCTTCGTAGCCATAGGGTTTATAGTTCTCACGTATTTTATCTTATGGAGAACCACTTTAGGATACGAGCTTAGACTAACTGGAAGTAATCCGGAAGCTGCAAGATACGTCGGAGTAAACTATGTGAAGATAGTCTTTCTAAACTTCTTCATCGGAGGACTTGCAGCCGGTCTAGCTGGTGCATCACAAGTTATCGGCAGACCTCCTGCATGGACTATCTATAAAACACTCGGTAACGTGATTAACCTAGGATTCAACGGTATTGGAGTTGCATTAATTGGTAGAAATCACCCTTTTGGAATAATCTTTTCATCAATATTTCTAGGCATACTCCTGTACGGCTCAAGGTTTATGCAGTATCTGGGAGTAGACCCGGATCTAACAGTAGCTATCAATGGAATCATAGTTTTATCTCTATCGCTACCTGAATTGTACTCGATAATAAGGAAGCACATTGTAGGAGGGAGGTAGCTTGAAGATTTCGAGAAAACTAAGATTCTTGATAATTGGTTTCCCATCGTTCATTATGTTCTTATGTCTATTAAGCGTTCTCGGTGTCGAGCCAATACACATACTTGAAACTACTTTCATGGCCATGACTCCACTAATGTTGGCAGCTGTAGGTGAGAGTATAAATGAGAGGTCTGGGGTCGTAAATATAGGCTTAGAAGGAATCTTCTTAATAACCGCTGTAACTGGAGTTTACTACGCTGAAGTTACAGGCAGTGGACTAGGTGGGATATTAATAGGTGGAGCGTTAGTAGGAGCGTTGATAGGTTTCTTTTTCGGTTTCATAAGTAGTTATGGGAAGGCTGTGCAAGTAATTGCTGGTATGGGTTTAAACTTGGTAGGCTTAGGTTTAGTACCTTTTATGATGATGGCTTTCTGGGCGTTTCCAGGAATCCACATTTTTGATCCGGACCTAAAGATTGGAACCTTAAATATCCAGATAGGTAAAGAAATCTTTAGACTTAGTCCTATAACAATCTTCGCAGTTGCCATCACAATCTTTCTACATATCTTGCTGTACCGTACATTAATTGGGTTGAGAATTCAGGCTGCTGGAGAGAGACCAGAAGCCCTAGACGTAGCAGGAATAAATGTTAACTTAACTAGAGTATTAGCTAGTACTTTATGTGGAAGTCTAACAGGTATCGGTGGAGCGTTTATGCCTTTAGGATGGTTTGGAGGATTAGTTAAAGAAATTACTGCTGGAAGAGGTTTCATAGCTCTAGCTGCAGCAGTTTTCTCAGGTTTAGATCCAATACTTGCAGCTGTATCTTCATTTATTTTCGGATTCTCTGAAGGATTAGCATTCACAATAATGATAACACCAACAATAAAAGAAGTTATACCACACTACTTCATTAACATGATCCCCTATATCGTAACGATAATAGCTTTAGCAATAGTGGGATCTAAGAGATTCCCCAAAGCATTAGGTAAACCATATATCCGTGAATAAATAAAATTGATTATATGAGCAAAGTTTTACTTATACCTGTAGCTTCACCCTTACATAACCCATTCTTAGTGGGAAAAGTATTAAATCTATACCAAAAGAAATTAGATAAGATTATTGATAGCTCTCTTTCTCTAATTATTAAGGGAGAAGATTTAGAGAAACTTGAGATTGATAAGAATGTTCTTGGAATAATCGCTCCATTAACTGGAGGCACGGAACATATAATTCAACATATATCCGAGAAGTGTGGATTCACCTTACTAGTTCCCCATACTTCAATGAATAGTCTTCCAGCAGCCTTAGAAGCATTCTCGAAAATTAAGAATGCTGGAAGATCTTGGATAATTCTTGAATGGCCTCCGGGAAAACGTGTCCAGAAATTTGCAAAAGCTTGGAGAACTATTAGTGAGATTAAGAAGATGAAGATAGGGTTAATCGGAGAACCTTCTCCTTGGCTAGTTTACAGTTCAGGCGAAGACGTCGAAAAGAACATAAATGTGTTGTTCGAAGAATTGGAGATACTGAGAATTGATGTTAGCGAGGTTTATCAGGAATTTAGTAAGATTTCTGAGATTGATGTAGATGTTCTGAAACGAGAATTAATAAAGAAGACTAAAGCCATACGTATTCCAGAAGATGAAGTAGCTAAATCATTAAAGATCCATCTATCCCTGAAGAAGATAATCGAGAAGTATGGTTTAGATGCTGTAACGGTTAGATGCTTCAACATTATTACAGACCTCGATACGACTGCATGTCTCTCCGCATCCCTACTTAATAGTAAAGTTAGCATGTTTGGATGTGAAGGCGATATACCAGCCTTACTAACAATGATAATTTTCTCAAAACTCGCTGAAGCTCCATCATTTATGGGGAACATTAACTGGATCCAAGATACTACAATTACCATAGCACACTGCACAGCCCCATTAACCATTGCAGAGAAATTTGAATTAGACAACCATTTCGAATCTGGGAGAGGGGTTGGGGTAAGATGTTACGTTCCAGAAAACCGTGAAGCCACCTTAGGTAGACTAGATCCTGTATCGAGAGTGATCAGGTACGTTGTAGGTAGAACGATTAAAAAACCTGTCCAAGAGAAAGCTTGTAGAACACAGTTGAACATAAAAATAAGAAGTAAGGACAAAAGTAAACTTGCTCAGATAGTAGAAGAATCGATTGGCAACCATTATGTAGTTGTATTTAAAGACATTTCTGAAGAACTAGGATATTTAGCTAGAATCATGGGTATTAGATTGGAGAGGATCTGAACGTCAATAAGATAATCCTAAAACTTAAAACTTGAACGAAAAACATGTCTGACAATAACTTATCTTAACGAGTTCTCAGTAGTTGCTTGCAAGCCAACAAGCAATATAGTGTTCTTTTTCTACGTCTATAAATGGTGGTTCTTCCCTAAAACATTTTTCTTTAGCGAAAGGGCATCTTGGATGAAATCTACATCCAGCAGGTATATTTATGGGGTTGGGGATCTCACCACTTATCTCTAGTTTTCTAGTTCTTTCATGTAGAGGTTTAGGTATGGGGATGGCTGAAAATAAGGCTTGAGTATAAGGATGTAAAGGATTTTCGAATAATGTTTTCGTAGGTGCTTTCTCCACAATTTTCCCAAGATACATTACTGCGATTGTGTCCGCAATATACTTCGCCACCGCGAGGTCATGTGTAATGAATATGTAAGTGAGGTTAAGCTCATTCTTCAACTCTATCATAAGGTTTAAAATTGAAGCTCTAAGAGAGACATCTATCATTGAGACAGGTTCATCTGCTACTATTAATTCTGGTTTTAATATTACGGCTCTAGCGATCGCCACTCTTTGCCTCTGGCCTCCACTAAGGTTTCTCGGATAAAGTTTGTAGAACTCATCTGGAGGAGTTAAACCCACCTTCTCCAATATGTTTAAAACGATTTCTTTAGCTTTTTCTCTATTATCGACTATCATGTGTATCTTTAAAGGATCTTCCAAGATACTTCCGATAGTCATTCTAGGATTGAGTGAAGCGTAAGGATCTTGATATATTATTTGCATCTTCCGTCTCAATTTTCTAAGAGATTCACCTTTAAGATATGTTATATCTTGTCCATTGAAATATATTCTTCCTTCTGTTGGATCTATCAATCTTATTATCAATCTGCCTAACGTAGTTTTTCCGCTCCCACTTTCTCCCACCAATCCAAGTGTTTCACCTTTCTTAACTGTTAAATCTACTCCATCTACAGCCTTCACGAATATTCTCTGTCTCGCAAGAAGTCTCTCTAGGAAGCTTTTCTGAACAGGGAACCATTTCTTTAATCTAACTAGACGTACTATTTCAACCACTTCTTTATCCTCCGTAGAGATGACATGCAACAGCCCCTTCTCCTAGACTTAATAATTGAGGTTCCTCAATTTTACACTTCTCCATGGCGTGGGGGCATCGAGGCCAGAATCTACATCCCTGCGGTGGATTCCTCATGTCGGGCGGAGAACCAGGTATCGGTTTAAGTTCAATTTCTGTTTTCTCTATATCTGGGATCGATTGTATCAGCAATTTGGTGTAGGGGTGTAATGGTTCTACTGCTATACGTTCAGCTCCTCTAACTTCACAAATTTTTCCTGCATACATTACTACAACCCTATTGCTTCTCTCTATAACTAACGCGATGTCATGTGTTATCAGTAGAATGCTTATATTTCTCTCATTTCTCAAATCTTCTAATAGATCCATTATCCTTGACTGAACTATAACATCTAAAGCAGTTGTTGGCTCGTCTGCTATCAATAGATCTGGATTCAAGACTGTTGCCATTGCTATCATAGCTCTCTGTCTCATACCCCCACTCAATTGGTGTGGATAATCGTCTATTCTATCTGGCGGTATTCCTACTCGTTCGAGAGACTTTATAGCCATCTCTCTTGCATGTTCTTTATCTATTTTAAGGTGTACTGTAATAGTTTCTATAATCTGGTCTCCGATCCTCCTTAATGGATCAAGGCATGTTAATGGATCTTGAAATATCATTCCAATTTTTCTACCACGTATTTTCCTAAGTTCTCTATCAGTTTTCTTAAGAATGTTCTCACCATCTAAGATTATTTCTCCTCCAACTATCTTACCGGGAGGTGGTAAGAGCTTGACTATAGATAGACCTAAAGTTGATTTACCTGATCCTGATTCTCCGACGAGTCCCACGATCTCCCCTCTAAATATATCTAAACTAACGTTATCGACAGCTTTTATCACATTTTTACGTGAGAAGTAATATGTTTTTAGATTAATTATTCGGAGAAGCTTCTCGAACATTCAAATTCCTACCTCTCTTAAACCTAGATACTCACTTACACTCTCACCTAGAAATGTAAACCCAACTGCTAGCATTATTATCATTAGTCCTGGAAAAGTTACGAGCCACCAATACCCAGAGACTAGGTAAGGCTGACCAGCTCTAAGATCGAATCCCCAATCAGGTGTAGGTGCTGGGACACTTAAACCGAAGAAACTAAGAGCAGCTTCTGTTAAAACTATGTCTGCTACACTTAAAGTGAAGACGGCTGTTACAACGGATATTACATTGGGAAAAATATATCTAGAGAGTATTGATGAAGGCTTTGCACCTATAGCTACAGCTGCTTCTACGTAAAGTTGATTCTTTACATTTAGTGTCTGGGCTCGAACCATTCTAAAATATGTTGGGATATAGACTACAGCAATAGAGATCGCCGTATTTATAATTCCAGGTCCCAACGCTGCAGCTATCGCTATAGCCAGTATTAAGCTTGGAAAAGCGTAAATAGAATCCATTATTGTTGTAGATATTCTATCAAGTAATCCTCCAACGTATCCTGATATTAAGCCTAGCGGAACACCAATGATCATTGATAAGATTGTAGAAAGAGCTACAACTATCAACATTGTTCTCGCACCGTACACAGTCCTGCTCCACATATCTTGTCCTATCTTATTTGTGCCGAATAGATGTTCTGGAGAAGGTGGCTGAAGACTCAATCCCACAGATTTAGTTGGATCGTATGGTGCTAAGAAGTCTGCAAAAACAGCCATGAAGACTACAAACAATATCATAGATAGGCCGACAATCCCTATTGTTGTTAGAGGCATCTTGAGAACCATTCTCCTTAGAATAGGTCTAAAAGTATACATCATTTCACCTCAATATCTAATTCTCGGATCTATGTACGCATAGCACACGTCAACTATGAGATTCATGACTGATACAATTATTGCGAAGAAGATTACTGTTCCCTGAACTGTTGTATAATCTCTGTACTGTATTCTTTCAAGTAGAAAGGTACCCATACCGGGCCAGCTGAATGTTGTCTCCGTTAGGACAGCTCCTGTCATTAAGAGTGCCAGCTGAAGCCCCATCATCGTGAGAATAGGGATGAAAGAATTTTTCAGTACATGAAGCATTATTCTGTATTCTGGTAGACCTCTAGCTCTAGCCGCAACCACAAAATCTTGCTTTAAGATTTCTTCTACGCTTACGCGTGTAACTCTAGAGAAAACACCTGAAATTACTAATCCAAGGGTTACTGCAGGTAGAGTTATATGTTTTAATGAGCTTATAAAACTATCAATCTTACCTGAGATTAAACTATCTAAGATGTATAGCCCAGTATACGTTGGAGGTTCTAAACCTACTCCTATTCTTCCGCCTACCGGGAATATCTTCAACCCTACTGAAAATACTAGCTGTAGCATCATGCCTATCCATGGTATAAATAATGCATATGCTACAGCACTGTAGACTCTTACTGCTGAGTTTACTTTACCTCCTATCCCTGCACCTATTGTTCCTAGAGTCATACCTATCAATAAGCTTACTAGGAATCCAGCTATAGCTAACTCAATAGTTGCAGGAAGATGCTCCATTATCTCAACTACTACAGGTCTCTTACCCCAGATAAGAGACCTCCCGAGATCTCCTTGAACAAGCTTCATCAAGTAGTTAACATACTGTACGATAAGCGGTATTTCATTACCATTCTCATCTATCAATCCGAGCTCCTTCTTCAATTCTACAACTCTTTCCATAGGAGCCTTCATTCCAACTATAGCAATTACTGGATCTCCTGGAAGAACTCTCATTATAAAGAAGACCAGCGTTACAAGTATGAGTATCGTTGGTATCAGGGCTATAGCTCTAGCTATTATAAATACTTTCAGTGAAGTCATTCCACCATTACAGAAATCTAGTTAGATAAAAATATTAAAGGAGTGAAAAAATAATGATGGGAAAGATTAAAGTTTTAGGTTTTATAGATCAGCCAGTATCTGAACAACATTACAGGATCTAGAATAACACCTTCAATTCCCTCTTTAGTAGCTATCGTTAACTTTCCTTGAAAGAGTGGAACTATCGCTGCATCTTCAGCCCATATATCTTGAGCTTGTTCATAAAGTCTTGTTCTTTCTTCTATCGTAGGCTTGGTTCTTGCCTCTCTTAGGATATCCATCAGCCTTGGATTAGAGTATGCGTATCCTGTCCAGGAAGTATTTACCCAGGGGCTCGTATAATCATCAGGGTCTATATAGTCTGGGTACCATCCGTAGAGAGATGCTCCGAGAAGACCCTTTCTAGTGTAGTCGAGATAAGTAGTCCACTCTGCGCTCTTTAACTCTACTTCGATGATTCCAGTTCCTTCCCATGCTTCTTTAATAAGCATAGCTACATCTACTTCAGTATCACCGTAATGAGTTGGTGTATACCATAACTCTATCTTCAGCTTATTAGTTTCACTATATCCAGCTTGTCTCAACAATGTTTTTGCGAGTTCAACGTTATACTCACCATATTTCTCTAAGAATGATTCCTTATGGCTCCACATACCTTTAGGTATCATGCTATAGAGAGGTTCAACAGTTCCCAAGAATATTTTATCACATATCGCTTTTCTATTTATAGCTGCTGCTAGTGCTTTTCTCACAAGTTCATTATCAAAAGGCGGTATTCTAGTATTGAAGATTATATATCTTATGAATGCGCCAGGAACTTCTATAACTTTTATTCCAGCTTTACCTTTCAAGTCTTGTATATCTGTAGGTCTGAGAGTTCTCCAAGCAACGTCTATCTCACCTGCTTCTAGAGCAAGTCTCAGAGAAGTTGCATCTTTGTAGAACCTGACGACTATTTGTTTTGTCTTAGGGGCTCCCTCCCACCAATACGGATTAGCTTCTAAGACCAGTTCTACATCTCTAACCCATTTAACTATCTTATATGGCCCTACCCCTCCAGCTGTTTGATCACTATCTATCTCTTCAGGCTTATATGCAGGATGAACTGGGAAGTAGGGTGGAGTTGCAACGAGTGCTGGGAAGTAAGATACTGGTTCTATCAAGATGAATTTAACTGTGTAATCATCTAGAGCAACTACATCTTCTACAAAATCTGTTACAAGCCATGCAGGGTCTCCATTAATCTTCATAACTCTTTTAATCGATCTGACAACGTCATGTGCGGTAACTTTTTTACCATCTGCGAAGTATAAATTAGGTCTTAGTTTGAAAGTATATTCTTTACCATCTGGTGAGACTGTATAACTGATGGCTAGACCGGGTTCTAACTCAGTTGTACCCGGAGTATACCTCATTAGTCCACCCATTATATTCGTTAGGACCTCCCATGTATAGAAATCGTAAGCATTTGCAGGATCTATATCACTGACTTTATCTGTAACTCCAATCACTATCCTCTCAGGAGCTACTCCAACGGTAGATGTTACAGTAATTGTTTTAACAGATGTTGTAGTTACAGTTGCTTGAGCAACTGTAACTGTTGAAAGTGATGGTGGAGCTAGAGATAGGCTAACAAAATATCCTGCTATTAAGCCTATAATCAAAGCTATTATTATGCTTACAATAGCGACGATCTTACCAACGCCATGAAAACTCTTATACATTTTTTCACCTTAAGTTGTCTATAGTTATCCAAGTATAAAAGCGTTCTTAATAAGACGCCAACCAATATGAACTCTTTCATGAGCATGGAGTTTTTAGAGTCTTTGATAAATGAGATTAGAAAATTTTTCAACATTCGCTTGTTTTCCTCGTTATTGATGTATTTAGAGGATCTGATCTCAGATCTACCTATGAAGCATCTAGAAATTTACACTATCTTTAACAAGCTCTATTTTTATTTCTGATCTAGAAGAAGAATTCTTCCTAAAAGGGGACTGAATTCTTTATTCTGTTACTCCAGGTTTTCAATTTTAATAAGGTGGATATTCTAAAAGTAGTGTATGGAGAGAGATAGGAAGATAGTCATATGTATTAGTGGTTTCGCTGCTACTGGTAAGAGTACTCTTGGAAGAAAGCTTGCGAAGAAGTTTAAACTAAAGTATGTTTCTGGTGGGGATGCTTTAAAGATTCTTGCGAAGAAGAAAGGCTACAAGATTGGTGGGAGAGATTGGTGGGAGAGTAGTGAGGGAATAAAATTTCTAGAAGAAAGGAAGGCTAACCCAGAGTTCGATAAACTCGTAGATCAAGAATTATTAAAATACGCTCAAGCTGGAAACGCTGTTATAGATAGCTGGATACTTCCATGGCTTTATGAAGGAGGTTTCAAGATATGGTTAAAGGCTTCTGAAGAAGTCAGAGCTAAACGTTTAATGAAGAGGAGCAGGATATCTCTAGAGGAAGCATACAAGATTCTCAAGAAGAGAGATGAGGAAAGTGCAGAAATATACAGAAAACTTTACGGCGTGGAGATAGGTAAAGATTACTCCCCATTCCATCTTATACTAGATACAGATAGATTAAATGCGGAATCTGTATACAGAATAGTCTCACAGGCTGTTAAAGAATACTTTAAGATTAAATAGGAATTGATTTTGACAACTAGTTAACTTATCGCTCCAGATTGAACCCATTCTAGGTAGACTTTATCTCTAATCAATTCTTCTAAACAATTTTGGCATAACATTCCTCCATAATATCTTTCAACCGTTCTTTCACTATGTGATAGCTTAAAATCTTTCTCTCTAGGTATACCATGTATTATTCCTCCACATCTAGCACAGTGATGGAAATCTTTCTTCTCATCCACGATATGTATAGCTACTCTACCTCCAGGTGTTCTAACAAACTTTCTCTTCCTACTCCGTGTTCTGAGAGCACGTCTCATAATCTATAAGAACTCTGAGATTATCTAGAATTTTAAGATAATTTTTAAAATTATTCTTTTATCTTCTTTTCTAAATTTTCAGGTTTTTCAGGTGGAGATACCCCAAGTATTTTAGAGATTGGTAGACCTAAAGCTATGAGAGAGATTATGAACCATCCGGAGACTGTTAACTTATTTTCAATAGAGATTAGTGGAATTATTAAATCTCCAGGTAGATTTGCAATTATATTCGTGCTTCCATAGAATTGACCAAGAGCCAGGTAAGCGACATAGAATATTATCAATGTTAGAATGAGTGTAATGATATTTTTCTTAGCTATCTGGGCATCTACCTTCTGGTAGTATTCTTGTTTTTTCAAGAGCTTCTGGAGAAGTTTTTCATCATTCTTTCTCCGAGCTTCAAGTAGGCTCTTCTTGTAGAGTTGTGACTCAGCCATCTTTAACATATCTTCTCTTGAGATCATCTTTCTCCTCAATAGATTTGTCGCTACACTTACTACAAGAGCTATAAGCATTATCTCTATAATAGCATTCATCTACAATACACCTCCAATTAGTGGTATAGGTTTGGATTTACTAGCCGTCTTGAATAATCTATGCACTGTCATATAAAATCTTTATGCTTAACATTATTCTCCGAGAAGTCTTGAGAGGGCTGGATACATCTCTGTCAATCTTTCTCTTACTAGTAGTTGATAATACTGGTATAGTATGCCTGTGAGTAGAAGTATTCCGATTCCTCCACCAAATACATTGAAGTAATCTCCGAGGACAGCTATGAGAGCTACTATAATCGCTCCTAGGATCGTTACTGTTGAAATATATCTTCTAATGATGTTGGCTATTATTGGTGGGGCTCTTCTAAATCCCGGTACTTGCATACCTGCTTGGATAAGTTGTTCTGCTACTTTTTCTGGTGATAGTCCAGCTATGTCTACCCAGAATTTTGCGAAGAGTAGGCAGAAGCCTATCATTATGAACGCATAGACGACCCCTCTTATAGGATCGTGTATTACTCCATAGATGTTATATGGAGATGTCATGTAGTATGCTAGTCCTCCTAGAGGTTGGAAAATTCTATCATGAGTGTATGCTGTAGAATTAAACATTCCAAGAATGTTTAGGAACATGTTGTCGTTGTTTATATTAAATCTACTCCAAATTATGCTTGAAAGATAGTAGATGTTCGTGAAAACTGTTGATGCGAAGATTACTGGTATGTTTGAGACATATAGGAACTTTATTGGATACTTTGTTGCAAACCCTCCGAATCTAGCGTACTGTATAGGTACCTCTACTCTAACAGCTTCAAGATAAACTATGAGGAAGAGTAGACAGAAAGTACTTACTAATCCTAAGATATCTGGAAACTGTCCTCTAACAAGGAGAGGAGTTATAGGCATACCCGTGAAGGCTGCTTGTATTAATGCTAAGATTATTCCTTGATAGTATCCATCTGGTAGAATTATTGGTGAGAATAAATTGACTATTATATTCTCTGCTACTCCAACCGCTATAAATAAGCTTACGCCGCTTCCAAGACCCCAACCTTTCTGTACAAGCTCATCCATGAGAACTATAAGTGTAGTTGCTGCTAGTAGTTGTATGAAGACTAGTGTAGCTGTCTGGAAATCCATATGTCCAAGCCATCCAGAATATGAGAAAACAGCAGCTTCAAAGATTGTTATCACTACTGCAAAGATCTTGTTTAGAGCTGTGAATAAAGCTCTATCTTCACTCTTAGATAAGTCGAGTCTTATTATCTGTGCACCAACTAGTAACTGAAGTATTATTCCAGCTGTAACTATAGGACCTATTCCCAGTGTTGTAAGTGTACCCATACGTTGAGCAAATATTATATTCAATATTATCGGGTTTTGTTGTGCTAGCTTAGCTGCTTGTGGAACACCGTATAGAAATGTGTGACTCATTAATACGTAGATTACGAGGACTATTCCCGTCCAGATGAATCTCTCCCCCAAGCTGAGTCTTCTCTGAGGTTTAGAAATTTCTGGAAACCTTTTTGCAATACTCTGAATTACATCTCTAGCTGTAACCAATCTACCTACACCTTTATCTCTCCAGGTTTAACTAGTTCTCCACCTGCTTGTTTTATCTTTTCTTCAGCGCTCTTAGTCCATCTCTCAACTATTACTAGTAACGGTTTACTCACTTCTCCTCCTCCAACAACTTTTCTTATACCTATTGATTGGAGATCTACAACTATCTTACCGTTAACCATCTTTACTTCATTCTTCTCTTCCATGTTCTCTACGAGCGTAGATAGTTGTAGGAGGTTTACAGTCTTGATCTCTTTTCTGTTTGGCCTAAAGAATCCATGTTTCCCAAAGTAGTCTCGGTCATATTTCAATACCCATGTCCATTTATGTTTATGTTTCCCAGTAGCTCCATGCCCTCCTCTAGCACCAGACTTTCTATGCTGTCCTATTTGACCCCATCCGTGAGTTCTACTACCTCTTTTCTTCCTAACTTTCCTAAACCTAGTAGGCAACTAAGCTCACCTTCAAGATAACCACACTACTATTAAGATTTTCATTTACCGATTAAGACATTCTTACAGCAAGCTCATTTATACGTTCACCACGATAACCATATTCTCCACCTTCAGATACAGCTTTCTTGATAGTTTTCTTAAACCCTTTTCTAGGTGGATGTAATCTTATATACGGTTTTAACCCCTTATCCTTGAGTTTACTTAGAGTTACTTCTCCTCTATATATCTTTTCTGCAAGTTCTTTTAAGTCTGAGAATCCTAGTTTCTTTACATTTTCATCGTTGAGCTTGATTTTACTGTTCATTTCAGCTTTTTTAAGTAAGCGGAGTATTGTAGTAATGGTCGGCTCACCCCAAGTAACATAGTGGGCTACCTTCTTCAACATACCTTCATAACTAGAGTTCTTAGGAATGAATACAGCATAATTAGTTCTTGGAAGATTTAGAAATTTTAATGTATCTAGTTCTTCTTGACTAGCTTTTACTCCACCTTTTATTCTTATAACTAGATAACATCTAGCATCACTCGCCTCCATTTATTATCCACCCTTCAACCTATCTCAGCCCATAATAAAACTATCTAATAAGTATCTCTAAAGACTGATTAAAGAGGAAAAGAACTAGACATGAATTTAGTTAAATTAGAATCGTGATGTATTATACTTGTTTCCAGAGGCTTGGAAGGATTATCTTATTTGTATTTTTTAATGCCATGTATGTTGCTCCAGCGAATGAGAGTGTTGTTCTAGTTTCTCCGAAAGTTTTCGTCCAAACATCTTGTACTCCAGCTAGATCTAAAACTATTCTTGCTGTTTCTCCTGCAACTATTCCTAAACCTCTCGGTCCAGGTAGAAGCTGTATCTTAACGCTACCCCATTTCCCTTCAACTTTAACTGGTAGGCTATGAGGTGTACCGCAAGAACATTCCCAGCTTCCACATCCTCTCACAACAGGTGTCAAGTTCATTTTAGCGTTTCTTATTGCTTTCTCGATTGCTGAGACAACGTGTACGGATTTTCCTGTTCCAAGTCCTACATATCCATCTCTATTCCCAACTACTGCTATAGCTTTGAATCTACTTCTTTCTCCAGCATCTGTCTGCTTCTGAACCAGCTTTATATCTATTACTTCCTGTTCTAAGCCTGGGAGAAGATAATCCACAATCTCTGGTTCCGTTATCTTCAGGTTGTTGGCGAAGATCTCGTCTATAGATGTTATCTGTCCAGACTTAACCATTCTACCAACTTTCGTCTTAGGAATCCACGAGCTTTCCATGCTAATACACTTCTACTATTAATAACGTTGCTAAAAAAGATTACTAGGATCCATCTACTTCCTCTACGTTCTCTTAGGAATTTAGAATTAATTCTTAATAGGTATAGTCTAAAATTTCTCAAACTATTAGTTCTTTTAAAGTAATTTAAGTTTTAGAGGATTTTAAATAACGAAATTTCTGAATAGTCTTCTATCTCTAAGCTGACTTCTGGAGAACGTTAGGGTAGTACTTTATATCTGAAGCTTTTTTACATATTCTATTAATTCTGGATGAATGTATTCACCATCTTTAATTATCTTTTCTCCATCTGCTATTAGTGTTGGATTTAAGCAGATTCCATCTGTATGTGAGCTCGCTAAACCTAATTTTCCTTTAAACGTTGATGATTGACTTCCAATCCCCCATTACGCCTTTCCAAGAACCTGAACCTTCAAC
>JALNLN010000004.1 GCA_023267855.1 Candidatus Geocrenenecus dongiae
GGAAAAGTGTTGTACAGGTAGTTTTAAGCTGGGTTACTAGGTGGCCTAACGTGGTAGCTATACCTGGAGTTAAACGAGTAGAACATGTTCTAGACATAGTTGGTGCAGCTGGTCTAAAGCTTAGTGACGATGAATTGAAAATTATAGAAGCTGAGCTAGAGAAACTGAGTTCAGGTAGATTAACGTGGATCGTGAACCTCCTGAAGAATTATCTTGCAATAAAGTTATCCGAGAAAAAACTTGAAGAATAGGTGTCTATAGTTTCTTCCATAATGATTTAACATTAAAATAATTGTTGTGACGATTATTTATCTGGCTGGCGATGAAGAATTTGCCGAGTACGGAGATGTGAAGAATTTAAGCCCTCTCTGAGCCAGCCGATAACTAGAAGAACATTCTCCAGAAATGCGTAGGTTTGAAGATTATCTTACTTCATTTATCTCTATTTCTTCTATGTTTTCACTGAGTGGATTTATTTTTGCAGAAACTTCGTAGAGTTTTGTTTTGAATATATTTTTCTTTACCTGTATTCTTAGTCTTGCAATCCATTTTCCTCCATCTATGTAGGGTGTAAGCCATATACTATCTACCCAAGATTTCTTGATTCTACCTCCGATTCTCTTCTCAGCTTCTTTCTCAACAATATTCTTTACGTCAGCCCATCCTAGAATTTTGTATTCCTCGATCATCTCCATCAAGATACTCTAGATAGATGGTGAAATATGATTTTTATCCTAAGATTCTGAATTGTTCTAGGGGGTATTCGTGGGGAAAGATACTAAAGACATTACTATCTCAGGATACGTAGTATCAGTTGAGCCTGTTACTATTCGAGGCTTGTTAAACTATAGAGTTAGGATTGTTACACCTGGGATTCAATCTAAGATAGTTTATATGAGAGAGTTTCCAGAAGGCTTGGAGATAGGGGTTTACGTAGATCTTAAAATTGTTTTGAGTAAGCAGACTGGAGAAGAGAAGTTAATCGTAGACGACATTATGTTCCAGAAGAATGTTCCAAAAATAATCCCAGTAGAAACAGTTATAGAAGAAGTTTCTAGAGGTGTTACGACAACGATCTCGTGTTGGAGGAGTGGAAGATATCTAAGCATACCCGTAGAAGATGAAGAAATCTTAAAGAAGATTCCAGAAAACCTTCCAGCAAAAATGGTATGCCTCTTCATGGATACAGTTAAAGGTTTAAGACTTATCTCAGTATTCACAGAAAAAGAATATAGGGTACTTAACAGGATAAAAGAACTGGCGTGGAGCATAGATAGGCAGATAGAAGAATATGAGAAGAACATAGATGACTATATGAAGAATATAATAGAATATGTGTAAAACTTCTTCCCCAGAAAACTTATTACAAAACCTACTCTAAATCTTGTATCGTAGATGAAAGTGAAGTATTCTCCTGCACCTGATCTAGAAGAACGCATAAAGAAAATTGTCAAGATCCTAAATCTCTCATACATAGATCCGGAGAGAGTTAGATGTGTCAGGAGTTACGGATCTAGCTCTAGATCTATATATGCTAGAATTCACGGTGTCTCAAGAGCGTTTCTAGTAGGTGTTGGTATGAAGCCCCACTACGTAGTAGAGTTTGTATCAGAGAATTTTGATAAACTTCCAGAGGATGAGAAGGACAAAGTACTGATTCACGAGCTTCTACATATACCGAAAACTTTCAGTGGAGGTTTACTCTCACATAGGAGAGCAAATATAGAGAGGGAGGTAAAGATACTCTACAAGATACTAAGAGAATATGAAGAGCGTAATCGTCTATCTAAGAAATCTTGAGAAATTCTTCTCTACAATCTTCTCAACATACTCTGGATCTACATTTTTCACGTCAGCTATCTCTTTTACAAGATCTCTAACCATGAGTGGGTTTAGATTTATTCCTCTGTAAAGATATGGCCCATCACTTTCCGTTAATATTATGTCTAGTTCTGCAGATTCAAGTATCTTTCTATGTTTTGGCTGTATCTTTATAGATGGATTTATTGAGATGAGGTATCCATTAGACCTTATCTCAGATAGGAGTTGTAGTGGACCATTATACCAGTGGAATAAGACGTTCTTAACATTATATTCTAAAACAATTTTGAAACACTCTTCCCAACTATCCAGAGCGTGGATATTCATCGGCATATGTTTCTCCACAGCCAGCTGGCAGAAGAACTCAAACAATTCTAGTTGTTTCTTAAATGAGCTACTTCTATAACGTTTATCTAAACCAACCTCTCCCAAACCTCTTACACCACCAGTATCGATTATTTCAATTATCTGCTCTAATTCATGTTCTCTGAGATCTTCCACATTCCATGGATGTATACCTATGAATGGGATTATGTTTTGGAATTTCTTAGAAATTTCAATATTCTTGATACTGCTTTCCAAGTCTTCTGCAACACCTACTATCAAGATTTCTTTAAACATCTGTACTTCATCTACACTGTATCCATAGATGTGGCAGTGGGAGTCTATAAGCATCGAGAAATGTATATGAGAACCTTTCTATAAATTTATGTTATCTCTGGAAGTGAAGATGTTTGTATGATTATGCTGTTCTAGGTATGGGTGTTGTTGGATTAGCAGTAAGCATCCGTCTCTCCTCACATGGATATAAAACTATACTGATTGGAGAAAGCAAATCTGCATCAACATCTTCAGCAGGAGTAATCACAGTCCAGTTAGAAAACATACAAGACATACTACTAGTCAAGAAGAACATAGAGATAATCGAGGAATTTCTAGAAAAGTACGGAGGGGAAGATGCAGGAATCGTTGGAAGAGAGTTCATATCTATAGAGAATCTAGAAGATGCAGAAGAAAGTAGAAACTTGCTGGAGAAAGCAGGGGTAAGGTTTAAACAACTAGCTTCTAAAGAAGCTTTAGAGGTTTGGCCATACTTTAACATCTCTGAAGATGAGATTGTTACACATACTTTTGAAGACATGTCTATAGAAGCGGAAAAATTCATAGAGTATTTGTTGAAGATAGCTAGAGAGAATGACGTAGAATTAAAGATTTCGAAAGTTTTACAAGTAAAGTTGGATGAAACTCCAGAGATAGTTCTTGAAGATCACTCCACCCTAAATTCTCAAACAGTTATACTATGTCTTGGAGCTTGGACAAGAAAGTTCTTAGAAAATCTAGGAATCTTCATACCCATAGTTACCTTATGTTGCCCTGCATATAGATTCAGAGTCAAAGAGAAGATAACAGCATTCGCAGATGAAGTCTATGAAAGCTATTGGAGACCTGGATTCAGCAATACAATCGTTGGCGGTGGGTATCATGCAGAGATAGTAAATGATCCAAGAGACTTCTTTAAAAAACCTCCAGAGAAATTTAGGAGAAGTGCAGAAAAATTATTGAAAGAAAGAGTAAAGATGGATGTAGAGTTTATTGAAGAATGGACTGGACCGTGTAGTGTAACACCAGACCTGGATCCAGTAATCGATAAGATTCCTGGGAGCAGTATCTTTTTTGTAGATGGTTTGAGAGGGTACGGTTTTATGAGAGGTATGACGATTGGCTACCTACTCGCAGACGTACTAGTAGGTAGAGAATCTCCAGAAAACATAGAAAGATATAGCTTACGTAGATTTCAAGGATTACTGTAGTACTTGTTTCAAAGCTTCTAAGCTTTCAGCTAGATGAGATGTAGCACATGAGAAAGAGAATCTAATATATTCTTTAGAATTCGGTCCAAATTCTGATCCAGGCGTACTCCCAATACCGAATTTCAGTAAATAGTTTGTCATGGCCCAATCACTTCTAACACCATTCTCATCTCTCCAATCATCACTTATCCTACACCATATGTAGAACGCACCTTTAGGCTTGAAAGGTTTAAGAGATTTAAGCTTACTTGTTACATCGTATATCATATCTCTCCTACGCTGGTACTCTCTCCTCATTTCTTCTATATAGTCTCGAGGGCCTCGGAGAGCTGCAAGTGCACCATACTGTGCAACGGAATTTACACCATTTATAGTACATCTTAGAAGCTTCTTTCCTCTCTCAATTATCTTTTCTATATTTGTTACTATGTACCCTATTCTTAACCCACTCATAGCGAAACTTTTTGATGCAGAGAAGATTGTTATCGTTCTATCTTCTGCACCTGCTAAAGATCCTATACTTACATGTCTGAGCCCATCATATATTATGTGTTCATATGCTTCATCACTAACGATATAGAGGTTTTTTCTAATAGCTATTTCTACGATTTCTTCTAGAATCTTCTGTGGATAGACTGCGCCTGTCGGGTTGTGTGGAGTATTTATGAAGATAGCTTTGGTTTTAGATGTTACTAAGTTCTCTACATCTACTGGATCATAAACAAAATCGTTTTCAGGCTTTAGTACACATCTTACAGGAATGCCTCCAGCTAGCTTAACGTTATCTGCAATCTCAGTCCACATGGGATCTGGAATTATAACTTCATCGCCGGGAAGTAGTAGAGCTCTAAAGGTAACATACAAACCATGCATGGCCCCATTAGTTACCAAGACATAATCAGATCCTTTGAGAGGTATTTTATTTTCTTCAACAACTTTCTGGTGTATTGCTTCTCTTAAAGGTCTTATTCCAATAGATTCAGTATAATGTGTGTATCCTTTCATTAAGGCATCTATCATAGCATCTCTAACATGTGGAGGGATATCGAAAGAAGGATCTCCAGATTCAAGTCTATAAACTTTCTTACCTTCAGATTGGAGTTTCAGTAATTTATCTCTAATAGCTACTATTCCTCCAAAAGAAATCTCATCAACTATTGATTTCATTTTAGCAGATTTTAAGATAACCTTTTATATTAACTTTTTTCCTTAAAATTCTATAAAAGTATGTCTGAAAAAGTTGTTTAGCAAGCATATCATAGTCAAATTGACAAAACGTTTTTAAGATACGGTTTTATCGGACAATCATTTCTACGGCGACATCTTCAGGTATCTGGATACGCATAATAGCTCTCATTACACGTTGATCTGTAATCTGTAGATCTATAAGCCTCCTATATATTCTAAGTTCATGCTTCCTCCAAGTCTTCGTTCCTTCACCACACGGAGATTTTCTTACAGGAACTATAAGCCTCTTTCTAGGTAGCGGTATCGGACCAGAGATCTTAGTACCAGTCTTTATAGCTATGTCTTTAATCTCAGCGCACACTCTCTCAATCTTTTCCAAGTCTATACTCGTCAACTTTATCCTAACATTAGTAGGCGCAGGCATATCTTCCAAACTTTTTAAAGAAGGTCTAATTAATAAACTTCTAGCAATAAAGTTAGAGAGAAGGTATCTGGGAAAGATAGAGCCAAATAGACTCGATCAACATAGTTGACGCTATGTTTTAAATTCTCTATTTTTATTGAAAGGGTTATTAAGTAGAAGTTGATATTTTCTTTAGAAAGGATGGATTTAGCATGTTTAATGGAAACTCTACTTCTCAGAGAATTATAGTTGAGAGCTTTTGACTAAAGTTTCTAGCTGGAGGTGTATTTATACATGGAGTTGAAGACTATTAAGAAAGACTCTGTGACATTGTATCGTTTTAAGAAATTTATTAAGGAACTTGAATCTAAAGAGGGACGTGGAACAGAGTTGATTTCTCTCTACATACCTCCAGGTAAACCAATCTCTGATGTAATAGGATATCTCAGACAAGAATATTCTACGGCTTCAAACATAAAATCTAAGAGCACTAGGAAGAATGTACAAGATGCTATCGAGAGCGCTATACAGAGATTGAAATTATTTGATAGAGCTGGACCGACAGGATTGGTAATATTTAGTGGTGCGATACCCCAAAATGGTCCTGGAAAAGAAAAGATAGAAGTTTACCACATAATTCCACCTGAACCCATAGAAATATTCCTTTATAGGTGTGATAGCAAGTTCTATCTCGAACCCCTCAAAGAATTATTAAAAGAAAAAGATGTCTACGGAATACTCGTTATAGATAATGAAGAAGCAGCTGTAGCTGTGGTGAGAGGGAGGAGGATAGTTGAATTGAAGAAATTTACTTCAGGTGTTCCTGGGAAGCATAGAGCTGGAGGACAGTCTGCACGCAGATTCGAGAGACTTAGAGAGATGAGTTTGAATGAGTATTATAAGAGAGTTGGAGAACATGCAAATGAAATATTCCTTCAATATCCTGAGATAAAAGGAGTGATACTTGCTGGTCCAGGACCCACGAAGGAAGTTTTCGCTGAAGGAGAATACTTACACTATACTTTTAGAGACAAAATACACATAGTTGATACATCTTATTCAGGTGAGGAAGGTGTTAGAGAAGCTTTACAGAAAGCTAGAGATATCTTGAAAGAACTTAGAATGATTGAAGAGCAAGATCTTGTAAGGAAGTTTATGAGCGAGTTATCTTCAGAGAATCCTGGCGTAGTTTATGGTGAGAAAGATGTTATGGAAGCTCTTAAATCTAGAACTGTAGAAATACTCTTAGTCTCAGAAGATCTAGATAGAGTACAAGTGGAGATAAAGTGCACATACTGTGGTGAAAACTATACACACATTCTTAATGAAGACGAGCTTACACAAAAGGTTCCTGAAATTCTTTCTAAACCATGTCCTAAATGTGGTCAGAATACTCTACAACTTGTTCAGCAGAAACTTATGGTAGATGTATGGATAGAAGAAGGAGAGAAAGCACAAGCACGTGTAGAGCTAATTTCATCTAGCCATGAAGAAGGAGAAATCTTAAGAAAAGCTTTTGGAGGTGTTGCAGGTCTACTTAAGGGAAGAAATCTAAGTTAAGGTGCAGGCTTAGTCTCTTTTGCATATACACTGAAGATGGGTCTGAACCCAAACTTCTGGTAAAATGAAACAGCTATAGTGTTTAAGGATGGAAAGCTTACAGTTATGAAGCTTACCCTATCTTTTAATTTCTCCATAGCGTACTCCAGCATTTTCTTACCAATACCCATACGTCTATACTGTGGAAGTAGATAGAATTCCTGTATCTGACCTTCAAGTGGAGGATCATAGAAGACTCTATCAATGAAGCCAGCTTTCAAGACCCCTACAACCCGTCCTTCATGTTCAGCTACAATTACTAAAGAATCTCTAGATTCTATGGCCTTCTTCATATACTCTCTACAAGCTTCTTCTATATTCTGGACGTTCTTGAGCAGTGGATCGAACTCTTCATTCAGTCTTTTAAGTCTTACAACTAGCCGAGTAACTTGGTCTAGATCTTTCTCTACAGCTTCTCTTAGAATAACCTCTCCCATACGCAACACATAACATTCCTCGACAATCTTATTAATAAAGTCTTACTAGCACATATTCGAAGAATATTTACATTAGTAGTTATTAGTTTCTTTCTAGATTGTATCTGCAGGGTTTCCTAATATGAGTGTAAAAGAAATTTCAGAACACATATACATGATCGATTCTCTTGCATTAGGTATTGAAAAATTTGTCGCCGTTTATCTTGTTGTCGGAGAGGAGAAGAATGTATTGATAGATACTAGCTATGCTTCATCTTTCCATGTAGTAACAGATTGTTTAAGAGAAGTTGGGTTGAAGCCTGCGGATATAGACTATGTTGTTCCAACCCACCTACACCTAGATCATTCTGGAAGTACTTCTAAGTTCGTATCCATATCTAGCAACATTATGGTTTACTGTCACCCTAAAGCTGTCAAACATTTAGTAGACCCCAGCAAGCTCAAAACAAGTGTAAGAGAGATTTACGGGGAATATGCTACGTTATTTGGAGAAGTAGAACCAATTCCAGAAAAGAATATTAAAAGTGTTGAAGATGGTGAAGAACTGGATCTCGGAGACATTACATTAAGATTTATACATACCACTGGACATGCTCCGCATCACATCTCTGTATATGTAGAAGAAGAAGGAGCACTAATTACTGGAGATGCTCTATCAATCGAGCATCCAGATTATCCATCTAGATTCCCAACAACCCCGCCTCCAAGCTACAATCACATAGAAGCCATCAACAGTCTAAAGAAACTCTCCAAGCTTAAACCTAAAATCATTCTAAAACCCCATTTCGGTGAAAAAATACCAACATCCAATTATTTTGAAGAAGAGATAAGAATCCTGGAAGAATGGAAGAATAATGTTGAATCATCCATAAACATGGAGCCAGAAGCAGCGTTTGAAGAAATACTAAGAAAATACTCTGAGAAGATGAACATTAAGCTAGAAGAGATTCCCTACCATTTTCTTATAACTCTTAAACTATCTTTCCTAGGCATGAGGAAATATTTATCTAGACAAGAATTATGAAGACGGTTTACAGAAACTAGGTAATAAGAGAAAAATCGCTAAAAAGAATTCATGTCACTTCTACCTTCATGTTCTTTCTTAATATAGAAAGTTTATATTGTATTAAGAATATTTTAAAAGGATGTAAGAATGATAGCTATAATTGGTTCTGGACGTGTAGGTGTTTCAACCGCAATACACTGTGCTTTAAAAGAGCTTGATGATATTACTTTGATAGATGTTGTTGAAGGTCTGCCTCAGGGTGAAGCTTTAGACTTACTCCACATGTGTGGGATACTAGGCATAGACATAGATATACGTGGTTCAAATGATTATAAAGATATAGCTGGAGCAGACATAGTAGTTTTAACAGCAGGATTCATTAGGAAAGCAGATATGACTAGGATGGATCTATTATTCAAGAATAGTGAAATCGTTAAACAAGTATCAGAGAAGATAAAAGAATATGCTCCGAATTCGAAATTGATAGTTGTTACAAACCCTCTTGACGTCATGACGTATATTGCATACAAGACAACTGGTTTCGGTAAACAGAGAGTTATGGGGTTCAGCGGACCTCTAGATACAGGTAGATTCAAGACTCTTGTAAAGAGAGAACTTAAAGTATCCTATAAGGATATGGATGTCCCCATTATAGGAGAACATGGAGAAACGATGGTACTTCTCCCAAGACATACATACATATGTGGTAAACCATTAACAGAATTATTACCTAGTGAAAAGATTAGCCAGCTCGTTGAAGAGACTAGGAAGATGGGTGCTCAGGTTATTAAGTTGAAGGGGTGGTCTGCATCTCATGCTCCAGGTGCAGGAGTAGCTGTAATGGTTGAATCCATACTGAGAGATCAGAAGAGAGTTATACCTACTTCCGTCTACTTAACTGGAGAGTACGGTGTTTCAGATGTATGTTTAGTTGTTCCAGCTGTTCTAGGAAGAGAAGGTGTAGAGAAAGTAATAGAATTACCATTAAATGATGAAGAGAAACAAGCATTCATGAAAAGTTTTGAAACTGTTAGGAACGCTATTTCTCAGCTAAAGCTTTAGTCAGGCAGGAATCTTCTGGCCTTCGGTATGATAAATGAAGGCATCTTATCTTCATATTCTTTTATTTTTTCTCCATAATACGTTAAGGTTGTCTCTATTTCATCCAGTCCTTTGAGAAACCTTTCTTTTACAGTTTGATCTAGATCAAATTTCATCTCTCCTCCTGGATAGTTTATAGTAGAGTTTTCGATGTCTATCTTGAGGTATAGTTCTGTTTTCTCTGCCATGTCTTGGAGCTTCTCTACATGTTCTTCAGGAAGCTTTATGCATAGTAATAGGTTTTTGACCGAGTTCATGTAGAATATGTCTCCGAAGGATGGCGCTATTATACATTTTATGCCCATGTCTTTTAGAGCCCAGACTGCATTCTCTCTAGAAGAACCTATTCCAAAGTTTTTCCCAGCTATTAGTATAGATGCATCTGAGTATTTTGGATTATTTAATATGAAGTCTGGGTTTAGGCTACCGTCTTCTCTGTACCTCCAACGATAAAAACAGTATCTACCTATCCCCCTCTTACTCATTATCTTCAAGAATTCTGATGGAATTATCTGATCTGTATCAACATTCTCATACTTGAAGGGGGCCGCTTTCCCTTCAATTACATTAACTCCTCTTTGCATATTCCAACACCTCTTCTCTACTCATTAAATCTGATTCTCTTACATCTACAAATCTACCGTAAACTGCTGCAGCTGCAGCCATTATAGGGCTTACTAGATGTGTTCTACCTCCAGGTCCCTGCCTATTCTCAAAGTTTCTGTTTGAGGTGCTTGCACATCTTTCCCCTGGTCTAAGCTTATCTTCATTCATCGCTATGCACATACTACATCCAGCATTCTTCCATTCAAATCCTGCTTCTATGAAGATTCTGTGTAGACCCATTCTCTCAGCTCTTCTTTTAACTAGCTGTGAACCTGGAACTACCAATGCTCTAACACCATGTGCAATCTTATTATTCACTAAAACTCTGGCAGCATCTATTAAGTCTGTGAGCCTACCATTTGTACATGAGCCTATGAATACCACATCTACTTTCACATCTCTGATTTTCGTTCCAGGTTCTAGTCCCATGTATTTTAAAGCTCTTTCAACTGCCTGTCTTTCAGCTGGATCATCGTAATCTCTTGGATCTGGAATCTCTTCAGTTACACCTATAGTCATCGCAGGGTTTGTCCCCCAAGTTACCTGTGGCTCTAGTTTATCCAACTCAAATGTTATCGTTTTATGATATACTGCATCTGGATCGCTTGGTAAGGTTCTCCAGTACTCTAGTGCCTGCTCCCATTCATCTTCTTGCGGAGCGTATGGTGTATTCTTAATGTAGTGGTACACTTTTTCATCTGGAGATATTATCGCCGTTCTTGCTCCTGCTTCTATGGCCATGTTGCAGAGAGTCATCCTCTCCTCTACACCCATTTCTTCAACCACTTTGCCACCATATTCAATGACATGACCTATACCTCCACCTGTACCTATATTTCTTATAACCCATAATACGATATCCTTGGCGGTTACATTATTCTGTAATCTACCTTCTAATTTAATCAACATGTTTTTAGGCTTCTTTAACCAGATTGTTTGTGTAGCTAGTACATGTTCACCTTCACTCGTACCTATACCGAATGCTAATGCTCCTAGAGCTCCATGCGTAGATGTATGACTATCACCACATACTAGAGTGATTCCTGGAATTGTTAAACCAAGTTCAGGCCCTATTACATGAACTATCCCCTGATATGGACTATAGAGATCGAAGAGCGTTATCCCGAAGTCTCTAGCATTCTTCTCCAAGGCTTTTATCTGTTCTAGTGATAGTTTATCTTCTATTGGTTTAAGTCTATCTCCAGTAGGAACATTATGATCGGTTACTGAAAAAGTTAGATCAGGTCTTCTAACTTTTCTACCCTTCTCTCTAAGACCTTCAAAAGCTAAAGGAGAAGTAACTTCATGAGTTAAATGTCTATCAACGTATAGTAGGGTTTCACCATCTTCTCTCTCGTAAACGACATGCCTAAGCCAAATCTTTTCAAAAACAGATAGCCCAGCCATCAAGAAAAACAAACCTAAAACCAATATAAAAACAAGAACAACATCATTGAAGCTTCACAAACACATATAACAGAGTTCTACAAACTAGATCACGATATATGAAAACTTAAAACATAATACATATTGATTTTGCATTTAAAGTTTTTATGTTATAAATGCTACGTTGAAAAACGAATAGGTATCCTTCTAGAAGATTCTCTACTTTTTAATCTTCCTACTTCAGGACGAAGTAAACTAGACCACGTTACTCTAGAAACTAAACTTATGTTATGTATGCACAAGAGCAAATATTATATTATTCTCGATAAATGTCGTATATGAGGTGTAGGATAGGTATGGATTTTAAGTTAAGTGAAGAACAGTTAGAGATTAAGAGAGCTGTTAGAGAATTTTGTGAGAAAGAGTTTAAGCCTGAGCTTGCACTTGAGCTAGATGCTAAAGAAGAATTTCCACTAGATTTGTATAAGAAAGCTGCTAAACTTGGTTTTGTAGGTTTAGCTTTTCCTGAAGAGTATGGTGGGCAAGGCTATGGCTACTTAGAGATGTGTATTGCAATTGAAGAAGCATGTAGAGCTGACTCATCACTTGGCTTAGCTATAATGATCGGAGCATTCGGTAGTGAACTCATACTTGTACATGGTACAGAAGAACAGAAAGAAAAATATATCCCGAAGGTAGTAAGTGGAGAATACATCTCAGCTGCAGCATTTACAGAACCTGCACGTGGAAGTGATTTAACGAAAATGGATACCACAGCCGTGAAGTATGGAGATGAATGGTACATAAACGGTACCAAGACTTTTATCACGAATGCTCCTATCGCAGACTTCATAATAGTTCTATGTCAAACAGATACAAAGGTTAGACCAACATACCGTGGACAAACACTCTTCGTAGTAGATAAGGGAACACCTGGACTTGAAGTTACTAAACAGAAGAATAAACTCGGGATAAGATGTTCACCTACAGGAGAAGTTTCTCTTAGAGATGTTAAAGTAACAGACTGGAATATAGTTGGAGAACTCAATAGAGGATTCTATCATTCGATGGAGTTCTTTGATAGGAGTAGGGTTATAGTTGCAGCACAAGCTGTTGGAACGGCTCAAGGAGCATTTGAGATAGCTTTCAAATACGCTAAAACGAGAGAAGCATTCGGTCAACCTATAATACAGTTCCAAGAAATTGGATGTAGACTTGCAGAAATAGCGACAAAGATAGAAGCTGCTAGATTGTTAACATACAAAGCTGCATTATCAATAGATAAAGGAGAGATGGATCCGATGTTGACATCTATGGCTAAGCTTTATGCGAGTAGAGTAGCAGTTGAGGCAGCTGATGCAGCTATACAGACTCTAGGTGGATACGGGTATATGGCGGAGTACAAAGTAGAAAGATGTCTGAGAGATGCGAAGATAACAGAGATCTATGAAGGAACATCAGAGATCCAGAAACTTACGATACTGAAGTATCTTTTAAGAAAGTTTTAAATAAGTTGGAGGTGATATTTATCCTATGAGTAGAACAGGTTATGAAACAATCAAGATTGAGAGAGAAGAAAATATTGCATGGATAATATTGAATAGACCTCACAGATTAAATGCTCTAAATGATGTTATGATGGAGGAACTTGCAGACGCTCTCATCACTGTGGAGAAAGATCCTGGAGTAAGATGTGTAGTAATTACGGGTGAAGGTGATAGAGCATTTAGTGCAGGTGCAGACATAACGGCTTTCCCCAAAGTTACACCTGTACTAGCTGAAGAATTCTCGAGGAAAGGTCAGAAAGTCTTTACAATGATAGAAGAAATGTCTAAGCCTGTTATAGCAGCTATAAATGGTTATGCTTTAGGTGGTGGGTTAGAACTCGCTCTTGCATGTGATTTTAGGATAGCTTCAGAACATGCTGAACTGGGAAGCCCTGAGATAAATCTTGGAATAATACCTGGATGGGGTGGAACACAGAGACTTGTAAGAATAGTTGGTTTAAGAAATGCTAAGAGATTGGTAATGCTGGGAGAGAGGATAAAAGCAGATGAAGCACTCCAGATAGGCTTAGTAGATAAAGTTGTACCATTCGAGAAGCTGAGAGAGGAAGCTAAAGCACTCGCTAAGAAATTCGCAGAAGGCCCTCCAATAGCCTTAAAATACGCAAAATATGCATTAAACTTCGGTACGCAAGTTCCACTAGAAGTTGGACTCAGACTAGAATCATCTCTAATGGCTCTACTATTCTCCACAAACGATGTTAAGAGAGGGATAGAAGCATTCATGTCTAGAAGCAAACCTGAGTTTAAGGGAGACTAGATTTCTAAGAATTAGACGTAGGTGGTGACCTGGAACGCGTAGAGTTGCAGTGATAGGTGTGGGGCACAGTAGGTTTGGAGAGAGACAGGACGTAAATGTTAAGGAGCTTGCATTTGAAGCTGTTAAGGAAGCTTTGAACGATGCAGGCTTAACTCCTAAAGATATACAGTACATGTGTTTAGGTTCTATCGGTGTATGGTATGAAGAACCTCTTCCAGCTGTTGCTGTTGCAGAATATTGTGGTCTGTCTGGAGCTGGCTTAATGAGAGTCGAGGCAGCTTGTGCAACTGGAAGTGCAGCAGTATATTCAGCTTATACAACCGTTGCAAGCGGTTTTACTGATCTAGCACTAGTTGTTGGTGTTGAGAAGATGAGAGAAGTAGATACTTTCACAGCTGTTGAGCTTATGGGTAGAGCTGGATCATATATGTGGGAGTTCGAAAACTTTGGCTTAACTTTTCCAGGATACTATGCACTCTACGCTACGGCTCACATGAATAGGTTTGGTAGTACTGAAGAAGATCTAGCATTAGTTGCTGTTAAAGCTCATAAATATGGTGCTATGAACCCTCTCGCCCACTTCCAGAAAGAGATAACAGTTGAAGATGTATTGTCTTCATACGTAGTTGCATGGCCTCTCAAGCTATATGATTGTTGTCCTATAAGTGATGGGAGTGCGGCCATCGTCTTAGCTTCAGAAGACAAGGTTAGAGAACTTAAAATTGACACACCTGTCTGGATAGCTGGTATAGGAGCATCTTCTGGAACAGGAACCCTAGCATATAGAAGTGATTTCATAGGTCTAGATGCAACAGTTAAAGCTTCAAGGAATGCTTACAAGATGGCTAACATAGAGCCTAAAGACATTGATGTAGCAACAGTCCATGACTGCTTCACAATAGCAGAGATACTTGCATATGAAGATCTGGGATTCTGTGGGAAAGGTGAAGGCCATAAACTAGTTAGAGAGGGACAGACAGAGATAGGTGGAAAAATACCTGTAAATGTAGATGGCGGGTTAAAGGCTAAGGGGCACCCAATCGGGGCCACAGGAGTATCCATGATAGTTGAACTGACTAAGCAGTTGAGAGAAGAGGTTAAACCTACTAGTAGGCAGGCGCCTATGAAGAACTATATCGCACTTGCTCATAATGTTGGAGGAACTGGTCACTACTGTTATGTAACGATTTTGAAGAGGTGAAGATTTATGAGTGGCATGCCTACTCTACGTTCACGTAAACTAGAAATCTCATACAATATACCGATATCTAAGACTTTGAAATTCTGGGAAGGATTGAAAGAAGGAAAGATATATGCTACGAGATGTAGGAGATGTAGTAGACTCTATTTTCCGCCTCTAGCTGATTGTGGAGAATGTTTAGAATCTGACATGGAGTGGGTTGAGCTTAGCGGTGAAGGAGAACTTATAACATTTACACACATAATAGTTAGACCTGCAAGCTTCCAGAATGAGCCACCATACACTGTAGCTATAGCAAAATTAAAAGAAGGTGTGAAAGCATTAGCGTGGCTAACTGATGTAAAGAAAAAAGACATTAAGATCGGCATGAAGGTTAAACTTGTTCCAAAAATCATAGATGATAGACTTACATATGAGTTTAAACCACTTTGATCGAGGTGTAAAGTCTTGGGTATTAGGATAAGGAATGTGGCTGTGATAGGTGCTGGAACTATGGGGCATGGCATCGCACAAGTCTTCGCAATGAAAGGATACAACGTCAACCTCCTAGATATAAGTGAAGACATACTCAAGAAAGCGTTACAGAATATTGAATGGAGTTTAAGTAAATTTGTAGAGAAGAAGAGGTTAAGGAAAGAAGATGCAGAAGCAACACTCTCAAGAATAAAGACTACAACAATATATGAAGAAGCTGTGAAAGATGTTGATCTAGCGATAGAGGCTGTTCCAGAGAATCTTGAGTTGAAGAAGAAGATCTTCATGAAGATAGATGGGATTGCTCCACCCCACACAATTCTAGCGACGAATACTTCTACTCTAAGTATTACTGAGATGGGGAAGGTTACCAAGAGACCTGACAAGACCGTTGGGATGCACTGGTTTAACCCACCACAATTAATGCAGTTGATAGAAGTTGTCCGAGGAGAACAGACAAGCAATGAGACCGTTGAAACGATAATGAATCTAAGTAGAGATCTCGGGAAGACCCCGATACTCTGTAAGAAAGATGTAAGAGGATTCATAGTAAATAGAGTTCTCGGAGCAGTATTCAATGAAGCTTTCTGGACATACTATAGAGGAGAAGCAAGTAAAGAAGGAATAGATTCTTCAGTTAAGTTTTCCGGGGGGTTCCCGATGGGATGGTTTGAGCTATGCGACTTCGTAGGTCTAGACATAGCGTATGAGGTGGGAAAGATACTTTACCAAGCATACGGTGAGAGGTTCAAGCCCTGCCCCGAAGTTATCGAACCTCTAGTTAAGGAGGGTAAGCTTGGACAGAAGACAGGTATAGGATTTTATGATTGGAGTAAGGGTAGACCTAGAATACCGTTTGAGCTATCTGATGAATACGATTATGAGAGATCTTGGGCGGTAGCTGTAAATGAATCAGCATGGCTTGTCTATGAAGAAGTAGCGGACCCAGATAGCATAGACACTGGGATGAAGCTAGGTACAGGATGGCCTCAAGGACCATGTGAATATGCTGATAGAAAAGGATTAAACACAGTACTTGAAAAACTAAAACAACTATATGGAAAATATAAGATGGAGATGTATAATCCCTGCCCACTACTAGTAGAATACGTGAATAATGGGTGGACTGGAAGAGCAGCTGGAAGAGGATTTTACAAATACTAGCCATTTTCTTTAAGCAACTCTACCACCTTCACAATTTTTCCCTAACTTGTTGGATAAGATTTCTCTGAGAGTATTCAGTTATCCTTAATCTTTCTATTAGGTTGCTTGTTTCTTTAGTTCTTTTATTTTCTCTATTAATGTTGGAACTACTTTAAAGAGATCTTCTACTACACCATAGTGAGATACGTTGAATATCGGTGCATTTGGATCTTTATTTATAGCTATTATTAGCTGAGAATTCTTCATACCGAGAATGTGTTGAAATGCTCCACTTATCCCTAAAGCGATATAGAGTTTTGGTTTAACTGTTTTGCCAGAACTCCCTACCTGCCTATCTTGAGGTAGCCAGCCTTTATCTACTATAGGTCTAGAACATGCTAAGACACCGCCTAGAAGTCTAGCTAGCTCTTCTGCGAGAGGTATATTTGATTTATCTTTAATTCCTCTACCAATAGCCACTATTACATCAGCCGACGTTATATCTACTTCTCCTACAGCAGGAGCTACATATTCAATAAACTTCTTCTTAACAGCTTCTAAGTCTATGGAGGGTTTCAGTACATTTATTTTTCCATGTTTCTCTAATTCCTTAGGCTGTACAACTCCTTGACGTATAGTTAAGATCGCTGGATCAGTCTTCTTGACGTGTATTTTTGCGTAAAGTTTCCCACCATATACTTGGCGGATAACCATGAGTTTTCCATCTTCTACATTGAGATCTATGCAATCTGTTACTATCGGAGCGTTCAGAGAAACAGCGAGACTTGGCGCAAGCTCTATCCCATAAGATGTGTGTGCGATCATGAGTAGCCACGGCTTCCTCTCCTTCACAATCTTTTCTAACGTCATCTGGTAAACATCCGAGTTATAGTACTCTAGTCTATCGTCATCTACGACCAGCACTTCATCAGAGTATTTTGAAAGCTTTTCAGCTTTCTCCTTAACATTTTTACCAAGAATTATTGAGACTACTTTTGAGCTAGTTTTCTCTGAGAGTTCACAAGCTTTTGTAAGCATCTCGAATGTTATATCTCTAAGCTCGCCTAACCGATGTTCTACGAGAACCTGTATCTCACCCATCATACCAACCCCCTAGACTTTATTATCTCTACTATCTTTGAAGCCACCTCATCTACACTCCCAGTTATTATCTCAGCTTTCCTCTCTACTGGGGGCACGTAGAGTTCTACCATCTCTATGGGTGATGCTTCTTTTACAGCTTCCCTAGCTAATCCCAGATCATCAAGGTTTAGGATTTTTATTTCTTTACGCATAGCTTTCCTAACACCCATTATTGAGACGTATCTAGGCTCGTTTATGCCAGTCTGTATTGTTAAGAGAGCTGGCAAACTGAGTTCTATTATCTCTTCTAATCCACCTTCAAGTTCTCTATTGACTCTAACAATTCCACCATCTATCTCAATCTTCTTTACTAATGTTGCATGAGGGATGCCCAGCATTTCTGCTAGAGCCTGCCCAACTACAGAGTATCCATCATCACTCGCCTGGACTCCGGTTAATATCAGATCATAATGGATGTCTTTAACGACCTTGTAGAGTATCTTAGCAATTACCAAAGGATCCCATGAAGCTATTCTAGGATCTGTAACTCTTATTGCATTATCTGCTCCTTTTGCTAGACATTTTCTTAACGTACTATCTGCAGACTCATCTCCAATCGTTACTACAGTTACAGTTCCACCAAACTTCTCTTTAATTCTAAGAGCTTCCTCAACAGCATAGTCATCCCATTCATTAATATCGAATACTAAACCAGATTTATCGATATCTTTCTTAACGGGATCCACTTTTACCTCTATTTCAGAAACATCTGGAACATGTTTAACACAAACAACGATATTCATGAGAAAACCTCCATACCGAGAGCTACAACTACATGAATACCATGCCTAAGCCTAGTATATTTAGTTTTTATTTAATTTAATTCTCTCTACCATAAACTTTCTAGACCTCAGGATCTCCCATGATATTTAGTGGTAAACATTTTATATATCTAGGCTTATAAAAGATTTTGGGAAATATTTTGGAGAAGAAAAATGTAGAGTTGGTTGATTTCCATGTACATCCTCTATTGAACGTGGTTAACGAAAAAGAGTTTTTGAAAGAAGTTGAGAAAGCTAATTTAGATCTAGTTGTTTTAGTAGCTTTAGATTTAGATCCAGGTTTCTTAGAAGATTGGTGTGTTAGGAGGAAGTTTCTAGAAGACTGTCTTGAATTGAATATCTGTGATTGTCTTCAAGCTCTAGATACTGTAAGAAGAATGTTGAACATGGGCCATGTAGATAATAATGTTGTTGGGAAGCTTGTTAAAGATAACCCTAGAAGATTTCTAGGTATAGGGTCTGTGAACCCTTGTAAGAGTCTTAGCTATGTTAAAGAAAAATTGAAAGAGATAAAGAAGCTGGGATTGATAGGTGTAAAGCTTATTCCTACACTCCAATTCTTTAATCCATTGAGAGAAGAGAAGAAGCTCAAGGAAATCTTTGATTTCTGTGAAGAACATGATAAGATAGTTTTATATCATACAGGATGTGATCCATATCTTTGGGAAGCTCCCAGGTTTTCTGAGAACGCTAACCCTATCTACCTGGAAAGTTACGTAAGAGAATATAAAAATGTAAAATTCATCTTAGCCCACATGGGTTCATATAGTTCAAAATATCCTGGAATATGGTTTAGAGAAGCTGTTGAACTTGGAAAGAAGTATAGTAATGTTTGGTTTGATGTATCGGCTGTACCCTACCTACTCCTAGAGAAAAACTATACTGAAATTATTCATAGAGAGATTGGATGGGATAGAATTCTCTTCGGATCAGATTACCCAGTAGTTTATAACTCTAGTATAAGCTCGCTGATTAGTTATTTAGAGAAGTATAGCTATCTATCTGAAAAAGATTTTTGTAAGGTTATGGGTTTGAATGCTGTTAGGCTTCTAGGTTTGTGATAGTTTCTTGAGTTCTTCTTCTCTCAAGACCCTTCTCAACACTTTTCCAACCATACTCATCGGCAGCTCTTTCCTTATCTCTAGTTCTCTTATCGCTTTGTAGGGTGCGACACGGTCGTTTACAAACTTCATTAATTCTTCTTCAGTAGCTGTAGCTCCTTCTTTTAATACTACGAATGCTTTAGGTATCTCTCCAGCAATCGGATCCGGCTTACCTACTACAGCTGCAAACTTTACCGCTGGATGCTCATAGAGTATGTCTTCTAGTTCTCTTGGATATACACTGTACCCTTTATACTTGATGAGATCCTTCTTCCTATCTGTTATGTAGAAGTAGCCGTCTTCATCCATCTTTCCAAGATCTCCAGTATATAGCCAGCCATCTCTAAGAGTTTGAGCTGTTTCTTCAGGTCTCTTCCAATACCCAATCATAACCTGTGGTCCCTTGACTACTAGTTCTCCAATCTCTCCTACAGGCATCTCTCTTGTACCCGTCTCGATATCCACTATCTTAGCTTCTGTATCAGGCCATGGAATACCTATAGAACCTACTTTTACCGTCTTCATAGTTGGATCAAGTGGGTTGCAGTGAGTTACAGGAGAAGCCTCTGTTAATCCATATCCTTCAACCAAGACTGCTCCCGTAATCTCCATAAACTTTTTCTGAACTTCAGGTGGAAGCGGAGCTGCACCAGATATACAGAATTTTATAGATCTGAGGTTGTATTTACCGACTTTTGGATGATTAATTATTACAGCATACATAGTTGGAACACCTGGGAATAATGTTACCTTGTACTTCTCTATTGATTCTAACACTTGTTCTACGTCAAATCTAGGTAAGAGAACCATTGTTCCAGCAGAATATATGTTAAAATTCATTGCAACTGTCATTCCATAGATGTGGAAGAATGGTAACACAGATAAACCAATATCTTGAGCGGGTTTAGCTCCAAGCCATGCAGCACATCCAATAGCATTAGCGACTAGATTGAAGTGTGTTAGCATTGCTGCTTTAGGTAGACCTGTCGTTCCACCAGTATACTGTAGAACAGCTAGATCTTCAAGTGGATTTATCTCTACTGCTGGAGGTTGTTCTAACGATCTCTCAACCAATTCTTTAAAGAAGTATAGATTAGGTTCAGTTGCTATCTTCTCTGTAGGTATTTTCTTTAATAATTTTCCAAGGGTTGCAGTTAGCTTCGGCATGTAGTCTCCAAGCCAAGTTACTACTGCAAACTTTACTTTAGTATTCTTCCATATCTTCTTGAATCTTGGATAGAGAATGTCTAGTAAGATTATTGCTTTAGCTTCAGAATCATTTAACTGGAATTCTAGTTCTCTCTCAGTAAACAGGGGATTTACAGCTGTAACTATTCCTCCAAGCTTCAATATAGCATAGTAAGCAATAACAAATTGAGGTGTATTTGGAAGAAATACGGCAACAACATCACCCTTCCGTATACCTAGATTGTAGAGAGCAGTAGCAAACCTATTCACCAAACTATTCAACTCTCTATAAGTTATCTTTCTACCAAAAAATATTATGGCAACATGCTCAGGATAATTCTTAGCTGAATCTTCAAGAAACTTTGTTAAAGGGACTTTAGGATAATCTATACTTTGTGGAACCCCCTCTGGCCAAAACTTTAACCAAGGCTTCTTACTATAAACAGATTCAGTTTCCCGAGACATATACGAACACTATACTGTATATATCAAAACAACCTATAAAAATTTTTATAATGTGGAGGCTGGATGATATAAAAGAAGTTAAAATGGATGGGAATGCTGGTTTATTTAAACGTAATACATAATTGGTCACTTATTATTCTTTGATGTGATGTTTGGACAAATAGAGTATATGCCTTTTAGAGAAAATTATGGGCTTCTACCAGCTGAGACGAGTTTAATAATGTACATCGTTCTGATACCATTCGCATTAATATTTTTCTATGGAGTTTGTCGGGGTTTAAAGGTTTATGGTTACAGTGCTCTGGTTAAGATGTCTAGGAATCCTGGAAGATGGTTTAGAGAATTTTTTAGATACTCTTTGCTTCAATTAAAGATTATTAGAGAAGTCTCAGCAGGATTTATGCACATCTTTGTTAGCTATAGCATATTCGTATTATTTATTGGAACTTTACTCGTTTTCATAGATAGCGATATACTCGAACCATTTAAACAGAAGTTACTCCAAGGTTCTTTATACCTGGTCTTCGAGTTTACACTTGACTTATTTGGATTAATGTTCTTAGCTGGTATTACACTTCAATTGATTAGGAGAGCTGGTGTTGTTAAGAGACTTAAACCAAGGCTGGAATATTATGGCTATCTATTCGGATTATTATTTATTGGTTTAACAGGCTTCATACTTGAAGGTATGAGAATCTACTTAACGAAGCCTTCATGGTCTAGTTATTCTTTCATAGGAGAAACTTTTTCTCTAATCTTTTCTTCAATAGAAGCTTCAGAGAATACGATAGCAACACTATATGCAGGTTTCTGGTGGGCTCATGCATTAACAGCTTTCATGCTCATCGGATTCTTACCCTATACTAATCTCCGACACATAATCGTTTCACCAATATATGCTGGACTTTCTTATGATGAGCCCAGGTTACCTCTTATAGCTAAGACACCGTTTAGGTTGGAAGAAATAGATGTTTCAAAGATGGAAGAGGTTGAGATAGGTTTTAGGAAGATTGGTGATTTAGATTGGTATAGGAAGATGGGTTTTGAAGCATGTACAGATTGTGGTAGATGTGAAGCTTCATGTCCCGCATACATTTCTGGAACACCGTTGTCTCCTAGAAACATGATACAGAAACTTGACAAAATTCTTTGGAAAAGAAAACTCGTTGATGAAGATCTCTTCCAGTCTAGATATCTAACCTACGAAGAAGTTTATGCATGTACGACATGTGGTGCATGCGTCTACGTCTGTCCGGTAATGATAAGTCCACTCGAATACCTCATAGAAGCTAGAAGATCTCTAGTCATGGAAGGTAGACTTGAGAAGAAAGCATCTGAGACTCTAAACAATATTATGAAGACCGGGAACCCGTTCGGTTTACCTAGAAGGGAGAGAGATAAACTTGTAGAAGAATTAAAGAGCATTGGTGCTAGAACGGTACAAGAAAACCCAGATCCAGAATATGTTTACTGGATAGGTTGCTTAGCCGTCTATGATACAAGAGTGAGGAGCATAGCTAAGAAGATGGTTGAAGTGATGTGTAAAGCAGGTCTAAACTTTGCTATTCTAGGAAGTTTAGAAGAATGTACAGGAGAACCTGCAAGAAGAATTGGAGAAGAAGGATTATTCCAAGAACAAGCATATAAAAACATAGAAACATTCAAAAAATTCAGTATCAGAAAACTGGTAGTCCACTGTCCACACTGTTTCCAAGTTTTTAAGAATGAGTATAGAGAATTCGGATTAAACATAGAAGTACTCCACCACACACAAATTTTAAAAATGTTGGTAGAAGAAGGTAAGATCAAGCCTTCTCTGAAAAATGTAGTAACATTACATGATTCATGTTATCTCTCCAGATACAATAAGATAGTTAAAGAGCCTAGAAAAATTTTAGAATCTCTAGAATTGAGAGAGATGGAGAGGTGTAGAGAAGATACTTTCTGTTGTGGTGGAGGTGGTGGAAATTACTGGAGTGAAGTTAGGAGAACAGTAAGAGAGAGTTTGCAGAGAGTTGAAGAAGCAGTTAAGATAGGTGCTGAAGTAATCATCACTGAGTGTCCATACTGCTTAATGATGCTTGAGGACGCTGTAAGAGTTGCTGGACTTGAAGAAAAGATAAAAGTCTTAGATATATCAGAGATATTCTAATTTAGATGTAATTGTCCTAGCTGGATATGGGAATCCATGAAAGTTCTGCGAGATCATATTGCATCCTAGCCATACTCGAGATCTGCTCATATATCTTCAATTCCCTAAACGTTAATTTTCCTAAAAGCATCTCCAATTTAATTTTCTCTAATCTTTTTATAACGTTACTGAGCAAGCTGAATTCTTGGTTGAAGAATATTCTATAAACATCGTCATGATTCTCTACTAAAAGATTCTTAGCTTTACTCAACCTCTCAACAAATAATTTATCAAGCATTCTCAGTAAACCTTTCTCCACCATTGAAGCTATTTCAGATGCTCTATCATTTATATTCTCTAGAAGATATACTGAAACTCTATAGTCGAGTAAATTGATGTTTGTTAAGTTTAGCTTAGTTTGTAGTATGGGTTCTTCAGCACAGCTTCTCAACAATCTTACACCGTAGAAATAGAGTTTATCCACCTCTTCATCTTTCTGTATTACTCTTTCCGCAAGCTCTACGTCTTCTTCTAATATTGCTGTTAGAGAAGCTTCTATAGACTCTCTAGAGATCTGCCACATTCTTTTAATTACATCTACTGGATGAAGTTCAAGTGGATCCATAAGCATCTTTAACACAAGTCTATCGTCATGTTCTTCAACAATTTCTAAACCCATTAACTTATTCTTAATATTTGAGAATTTCTGTTCAAAGACTCCTATGATTTCTCTCGGCATCTCGACAATCATCATGTCGTATCCGAGTAAATATCCTCCAATAATATTATTCACTAGCGATGTTACATCACCTCGATACTTTAAGTGTACAGATTTCTTAACTCTAGACTTTGAAGATGTTCTCATTATTAATGCTTCTCTCGTAATCTCTACTTCTAGCACATCTCCTTGTTTCAATTTCTGATTCTCTACCCAATCTCTAGGTAAGCTTACTACTAGAGAACCACCAGACTTCATTATACTCCTAATCTCTCTTCTAGTATCCATTAGACAGCCCATAGATACATATTAATACGTATTAATATGGATTTTCAAGATGAAATATTGATATAAATCGGAAATAGAAGAAGCGTTGATGACGTTCCGATTAGAGAAGAAGAAGCTAAGTCTCGATATTGCTTTAATCTCTACGAATGCAGCATTATATGCTCTCGTAGGTTTAGCTACACATTTCGGCATATTTGCACCTGTTTTCGGTACTGTTAGATTCTGGCCCTCAGTATTCATACCAGCTCTCTTCTCAATACTCTTCTCACCTAAGATAGGAGCTACTGGTGCAGCTGTAGGGATCTTTATTAGTGATATGGTTGTACACGGCAACCCTATTCTAAGCATTACAGTAGGCGTTACAGCAAATTATACAGGATTCTATGTTATAGGTTTACTAGCTCGGGGGAGAACAACAAAACTGAAAACTATCTCAGCAGCTGGAATACAAGCAATACCATTAACCATAGCAGTTTTACAGTATCTTACAAGAGCCTTAGATGAATTAACCTCGTACACATTCATTATTGTTGCATTTATTGTATTCATGGCAGGCTTACTCTCAGCTCTACTTAAACCTCAGTACTCTAAGATAATCTATGCTTCATCTTCAGGCTTAATGGTTGGAAGTGCTATCATAGGTATAGGTCTATGGGCTTACAGTCAATTCGCCATGCTACCATTTGGAGTATCTAACGCACCTATAATAGCAGCACTCACATGGTTTCTGTGGACTTATCTTACAGAAATACCGTTCCTCGTACTCCTTCTACCACCTATACTCTACGCTGTTGCTAGAGCCTTACCTGAAAAAGTGAAATTAGAAGTCCTAGCAAAATAGGTGGTGTAAAAATGGGTAGAATCTATAAAATTGGTTATGCGTATTTTCCCTCAGCGCTCTCAAGTATATTTTCTCCGAAGATAAGAATTGATGTACATGGAGTTGAATCTCATTTTGATAATATAGGTGCACGTGGTGGAGGATTCTCTCTAGTAGAAGGATGTGAAACATGGGTTAAGATAGATGAAGATGAAGAAAATGAAACAGAAGTCGTGGTAAATGATTCTATCAAATATTTCCCACCATCTCTTGAAGCTGCTGAAGAAATGAGAAGGAGATTTAACATAACTGGAAAGATAGAAATACGTCACAGAATACATGTTCCATTAGCTACGGGATTTGGTTCAAGTGCATCATCAATCGCTGGAACCGTATTAGCATTATCTACACTGACTGGACATGATTTAACATTGAGAGGAATACTGAAAATAACACATGAAATTGAGTTGAAGTGTAGAACAGGATTGAATAGCGAGGCAGGATTCATAACAGGTGGACTAGTCTTAGTTTTAAGAGAAGGAGCACCGCCAAAAACAATCGTAGACAGTATACCTTTACCTCAAGATATAAAACTCGTAGCTCTAGTTGCAAGAAGTATGAAAACTTCTGAAGTAATAAGTGATTTCTCAAAGATTGAGTATATAGAAGAAGTTGGAGATAAGTTTCTATCAAGAATACTAAAAAAACCTACGCCTCAAAACTTTCTGACATGCGCTAAAGAGTTTGCATATGAAGCAGGATTTGTGACGAGCAGAGTTGAAGAAATGTTCGAAGTTTTAAGAAGACTCCCAATTGTAGGATATGCACAGAATATGTTGGGAGAAGCTGCCCATACATTAATTTATGAAAGAGACTTAGAATATGTCTTAAAAGAACTGAGAGACTACTTCCAAAATGAAAGAATAGTTGTATCGGATTTGACTTCTACATGCAATGTATCTTCTAAGCAGATTGTGTTAGAGAAAAGCGTCAGCTGAACACATGTTTCTGAAGTATAGGTTTTCGTTATAGTAGAGGTGTTTGTCTATTTTCAACTATGTTGTTAAAGATTTTTATGAAATCTCTTTCTTTTCCAGATGGTATTATTGCTGAAGCTGCAAAACTATGTCCATCTCCCGTGCCTCCAACTGTTTCTGCGGACTTCATTGTAAGTTTAGATGCAGGAGGCATCCTACCAGCCTCTATATACTCACTAAGCTTTCTAGGTGTTCTAACAGATACTTTAACTAACTCATCTTGAATTTCTCCTAGACCGGGTATGCTCTTCTCAAAATTCATAAATCCCACCAAATACTTCTCCTGATCTATGATCGACTTATAGGATAACGTAGAACAGAACGTTCCAATAGTTTTCGATCCAAAACCCTTAAACATGTTTTCTAAGTGAAACCATTGGACGAAGCCTTCAATCTTCAATCTAGTTCTAGAGATATAGTTTAAAGCTTGGTTAAATTTAGATTTTCTTTCTTCTTCAAGTTTTTCTGCTTCTACGAAATCTATCTTACGTTGTGTGAGGTTTTCTACAGCTTTGTTTGGTCCTCCCCTATAGTAACCTACACTACCTATTATCGTTAGAGTTGTAGATATCTTGCTCCATGGTTTATCAAGGAAACTTATGTAGTATGATGTTTCCCTGCCTCTTCTAACTTCAACATCGCCTATCTTTACAGCATCTTCGAGAGGAATTTTATTAAGACTTTCTAGTTCTCCTGGAATCTCGGCGGATCCTACGACTGCCATCCAAGCTGATTCTCTCACATCTTCAATATTCTTCATGAGTAAGTATGTTGCCGTCGAGCCACTTACATCACGTTCACCTCTGAAGCCATATAGTTCTGGATTGAGATTTACGACATTCTTTGACTCCACCTTCACTGGATCATGGTGGTCTACGATGACTACTCTAGAACCTGACTCTTCAGCTATATTCTTTATCAGATCTGCTTTTCCAGAACCAATATCGAGGTAGAGATATCTCTCAAGATTTGTTGAGTGGATAAGTTTTAGTATGGCTGGATGGATCTTCTCAATACATATTAACTTGTAGTTTAAGCCAGTTTTCTTTAATGCTGTTACAGCTATCCCTGCAGCACAGAGTCCATCTGCATCATCGTGAAAAACTATACCTACAGTCCCACTCCAATTCTTAATCTCTTCAGCTACTTCTCTAAGTATTTTAGAGTAAATTTCCATACTTAACCCCCACCTAGAAAATTATCGTTCTTCTAGAAGATAACGATTCTCAGCCAAATTGCAACGATGTTTATTCTTGAGCATACCCATTTATATAATACCCCTACTATCCACATTTTAGAATATGGTTTCTAAAAGATTGGTATTGACAGCATTATTAGTGATTATCATCATTTTCTTCACGTACATAGCGGTCTTCACAATCACGACTACTGGACACACGTATCTAAAATTCTCTGAAGAAAACTATCAAGGAGTCAAGTTAATCATCTGTGGGCAAAGTTCTTCTCCAAAATCTGTAGTCATAGTCATACATGGGGGACCAGCTTCAAAACAAACTTCTATAGAGTATTGTAGAAATTTCTATAGTAAGCTAGGGGACCTAAATATAACAGTAGTCTCTTTAGATTATCCTGCAAACTTAACACTTGTAGAAGAGATAGAGCAGGTGGTGAAGACTATAGAATTTGTGAAGAATAGAATGAAGGTGGATAGAGAAAGTATCTGTGTGGTTGGGAGTAGTAAAGGAGGATATCTAGCATTAATGTCTGCTGTAAGAGAAGATGTTAAATGTGTAGTAGATGCTTATGGTCCAACAGACTTAGAAGAAATGTTTACATATGCTAGGGGAGAACCTGCCTCCTGGTCAGAATGGGGAAAATACTACTATAATCTCATAACTTATGTAGAAGAGAATGAGCTGAACCTTACAGTATTGTTAAAAGAAATTTCTCCTATCTACAATGCTGATAAGATAGATGAAGATGTATTGATAATGCATGGTTTGAGAGATATAGTTGTACCTGTTGAACATAGTTTAAGATTAGTGGAGGAATTTAAAAAACATGGTAAAGAAAACTATGAACTAAAACTTTATGAAGATGTGCATGGGTTCCCTCTACTTAAAGATAAGGTTTACCGAGATCTCGTATCTTTCCTTGAAAAATCATTAAAGGTTTATGGGTAAGTTAGAAGAAATCCATAAGAGAAGTTCCCCCAATACTCTTCAATTCCTCTATCTTTACTCCAAGTGGTTCTAGTACACGTAGACATGCGGGAGCGACTTGCTTCTCTATATAATAATCCCAGTCCACTTCTTCAGGATGAACTTTGAAGTATGGTTTAGCTCTTTTATAGAGCGGCCCACTACCTTTCACTATTATGTATCCTACCTTATCTCCAGGTTGTATCTTCCATCCCTCCTGTACTAATTGACGTGCAACGTTTACGTGAGGTTGGGTTGCTTCATACTCATCTAGAGACCTAGTTATCTGTTTCCATATTATGAGTTTTCTTAATTCTACTTCTCTATTAATAAGTTTCTTGATGTAGTTCTTGGAGATTTTCAATGCTTCATGAACATTGCCTGTTTCAAGTAGAGTCTTCACTGTATCTCTTTGAGCTTCTCTAGCTATGTAGCTCCAATCTCCTCTAACAGCTTCCAGTCCAACTATATCTATTATAGATTCTGAGGTTATTCCAGCATACTTCTTCTTCGCTTCTGTAAAGATCACCATCTTGTAGATCTTTTCTAGTTTCGCTTCTAGTCCTAAGTCTTCTTCTATCCATTTTAAGAACTTCTCGATTTTTCCAGTGTAGTTTTGGAGGAATAGAGAATCTGTATCAGAATATATTACCTTCATACCTAGTTCTGAAGCTTTCTTCATAGACTCCATTATAACATGTCTACCCCAACTCGTAGTTGCTTCAGCTACTTCTCTAGTATACCAGCGAGCTCCAGCCCACCCAGTGTACCCGTAGATAGCATTAGAGATAACTTTTATAGCTCTCTGTCTAGCATCTAAAACTCTTGCTTCAGTAGAGTTAGGATCAAGTGTTCTGAGCTTCTGCTGTATTTTTCTTCTTTCTTCTATCAATGTTTTTAGAGCACGTGGTAGGAAGCCTTCAGGCTCTTTCTTAAATCTATAGTTGTTTGGAGAAACGTATTCTCCATCATCTGATAATGTATCAAATGAGATATTGTATTTTATCATGAGGCTAGGATACATTGATCTAAAGTCTACTACGGCAACATCTTTGTGGAGACCCGGTTCTGGAGATTTCACTAATCCTCCAACATACGGTGTGGGTGTTATTTCAGGTTTCTTAGGTATAAGCTCGCCGAGTTCTACAGCTAGATACATTAAATAATTCTCAACTCTAAAACCTGTTGAAGCTGTTAAAACATAGTCAGCAGGAATCCCCGTCAACTCGCTAAGACTGAAAATATATTCTTTTAAAACTTCAAAACATTTCAGTAAGGCTTCAGCCTTCTGCATAGAGTATTTCTTAACTCTTTCAGGATTCTTCTTCCATGTCTCCGCTACTTCCCATTCTTCTACTGTATCTAATTCTAGTTTAAGCCCTAGATAGTCTACAAACTCTTCAAGTGTTTCTACCGTTAATTCAGGTATGTCTTTAGCCATGTCTTCTAGATCTATGTTTATCCTACCTCTTATAGAGACATGTCCATGAATACTTGTATGTGGTTCAGAAGATAGTCTTCCTATGGTTAATCTTAATCCATGTCTTCTCGCTCTTTCTTGAAGATAATTCCAATGTAATCTATTTGATGAGAAGCTGACGAAAACGTCTGGATCATCTCTCTCAACAATCTCTACAAATTCTCTAAGAATTTTCTTTTCATCTCCTGAAAGCTGTATCTTCTCTCCAGAAGAAGTTATAAGAGAGATCAGTATAACTGGATCTCTTTCAGGTCTAGGAGAACCAGCTTCAGAATAATATACAAAATCTAGAGACATTATCTTAAGAGGCGGAAGTGTAGATACGCCAGCATATTCCACCTTATCTGTTTCAATTATCTTCAATGACCCTTGTTCTTTAAACATACTTTCATGGACTATTATATCACCCGAAGGCTTAACTCTGTTCTCCAGCAAGAACTTTATAGAAGGTCTAACGTCTTCTTCATAGACTTCAACATTCTTCATGTTCTTAATAATCTTCTTTGCAATTGACTCAACATCTTCTACGTTAACGTATACTTTAACTGCTTTCACAGACCTGCCCCTAATCTTTCTCGATACTTCTTCAACTCGATATCCATGTGTTTTCAAGAATGCTACGATCTCTTCTACAACGTCTCCAACTATGTAAAAATTTGGAGAATATTCTTTCTTCACTACATATGTTTCTCCGAGACTATCTTTACACCACAGCCATGCTATGGGTTTACCATCTTCAATTTCTAGAGCTATATCTAGTAGCCAAAGCTGCCTAACCATCTCTACAGATAACAATCATTCAGTAGTTGTTAAGTGTTTTACTACTGCTACTGGAGATTTATATATCTAGGTTTGTTTCTTTAATCTTTATCAATGGTATAGTTACATCGTTAGGTTCCGTAGATAGTTCGTCGCCAAATTTAATTTTCCCTGTAAATCTATTTAGATGTACAAACTTGTTTTTCGGAATTTCTTCAAGTCTACAATAGTATATTACTGGAATTGTAGATGCTAGAGGTTGTAGGAATATGAATGCAGTCTTCTTCTCAACATCTAAGTTGATTAATGGTATTGGCATAACGGAACTGATGAGTACTAGTTCCTCGAAACTTCTAGTCTCTATCTTTATGTTCTCTACAACCATAATTATCCTCAGGAAAGAATTGACTACTACCTAATATTTCTCTCTTTCCCAATTCCTAGTCTATGTTTGAGAATGGAGGATAAGTTTTGATAACCTTAGAGACTTCTTCTAGATCTTTATGGCTATCTATACTAGACCAGAAGTAGTCAGAGAATAATACTGCTTTAAGTCTACCCTCTTCAGCTAATTTCGGAAAAGCGGTCTTCTCGATATCGCCCTTTTCTGGAAGATAATCGAAGATAGATTTGTTGAAGAAGTATATTCCAGCATTTATCCAGTAATCTCTTATTATAGGTTTCTCCACGAACGATCTTATAATCATGCTCTCTTTATCAAATTCTACTATACCGTAAGGTGATGGAAGAGGGACTAAAGATAAGACTCCAACAGCATCCTGCAATTCAGTTCTACAAAGATTGCTAAGATCTATGTTTGTTAAGATATCTCCATTTAAGACTATGAATTTCTCAGAATCCTCAAGTAGATTTTTAGTATTCCTCAGAGCTCCCCCAGTTCCTAGAGGTTCTTCTTCTATAGCATAAGATATGCTAACGTTAAGCCTACTTCCATCTCCGAATACATTTCTTATCTTCTCCCATAGATATCCTACCGCTAAAACTATATCTCTAAATCCATGATACCTTAACCAAATTATCTGCCATTCCAATATAGGTTTACCGGCTACATCTAGTAAAGGCTTAGGGATTTTCTCTGTTAAAGGTCTTAGTCTTTTACCTAAACCTCCAGCCAGAATAATAGCTTTCATCTTACAGATAGAGATAGCATCAAGAGCAAATATTAGTATTAACACTATGCATTATCTGAAGGGGATGTATTTTAGATGTTGAAGATTAAGGTTTTTATATTTTATTCTTATGGTAGATCAAAGGAAGAATGTTGGAAAATAAGACATTGAAGATATACAATTCACTTACAAGAGAGATTGAAGAATTTCGTCCAGCACGTGGAAGAAAAATTTTCATGTATGTTTGTGGTCCAACAGTCTACGATTACATGCATCTAGGCCACATGAAAACATATGTATTTTATGATGTCTTGGCCAGATACCTCTCCTATAAAGGATTTACAGTATACTTCTTGATGAATATCACAGACGTAGATGATAAGATTATCAATAGAGCTATTGAGAGAAGAATAATAGTAAGTTTAAGTAAATCTGAAAAGAAAGTTGGAGAACTTATAGGAGAGTTCCAAGTAGGATTTGAGTATATTAGAGATCGGATTATAGAATTGATAAAATCAGGATACGTAGAATTGTATGGACATCCAGAGATGAGAGATGAATTGATAAGACTGGAGAGAAATATTCTGCAAGCAGATGAAGAAGAAAGAAAGCGTTATGAAGAGATGTATGAGAATTTGAAGAGATGGATAAGAGAAGATAGTTTAGTGAAGATTACGTCTGCAGGTGTAAAGGTTGTAGAAGAGATAGAAGCAAATAATCTTAAGCTTGACCCAATAGGCTTAGCTAGAGAATTTGAAAAATACTTTAAGGAAGATTTAGAAAAACTCGGAATTAACACTATAACGATGTTTGCGAGAGCGAGCGAGTTCATAGATGAGATAGTAGAACTTGCATCAAAACTTATAGAGAAAGGCTACGCATACGATACACCAACAGCACTATACTTCGATTCATCAAAATTCAAAGAATATGGAAAACTATCTGGTGTAGATCCAGAGAGAGAGTACAGAGTACATAGAATAGAACCAGATCCAAATAAGAAGAATGATGCAGACTGGGCTCTATGGAGAAAGATAAGAGAAGGATATCCGAAAGAGCCTGCTTGGAATTCTCCCTGGGGCTTAGGTAGACCTGGGTGGCATATTGAAGATACAACGATAATTATTGAGATGCTTGGAGATCAGATAGATATTCATGGTGGAGCTAAAGAATTAATGTTTCCCCATCATGAAGCAGAGATAGCTCAAGCGGAAGCATATACAGATGTGAAGCCGTGTGTGAGATACTGGGTACACACAGATGTATTAACAGTAAATGGTAAGAAGATGTCCAAATCTCTTGGAAACTATATAACTGTAAGAGATGCTTTAAAAATCTTCGATCCAGAAGTCTTAAGATACTGGGTTCTCCTCACGAGATATAGACATAGAATGGATTTAAGATTACCCTTTGATCCAGATCCACTAAACCCCATCAAGCCAGAACACCTTCTCGAAACACCTATAAAACAAGCTGAACAAGGATTAGAAAGACTATACAACGTTATACGTTATGCTTCATCTATGCCTAGAGATGAAAGATATGATGAAGATTCAAAAAAAATTGAAGAAGAACTAGAATTAATGAAAGAAAGAATTCTAGAAGCATTAGATAATGATATAGATACTGCTAGAGCATTAGCAGAACTCCATGAATATGCAACAAAATTCTTCAAGTACTGTCAAGAAAGAAAAACAATAAACATGCAGGTAGCAGAAAAAACGATCAAAGTATTTAGAGAGATCGGAAGCATACTTGGCATACTACAGAAAGACCTAGAAAAGATAAGTGATGAGAAAGTTAAAGAATTAATAAAACTAATCGTAGGCATCAGAGAGAAGTTGAGAAAGAATAAACAATATGAGCTTGCTGATGAAATACGTCAAAAACTCAAAGAAATAGGCATAATACTTGAAGATACACCTCAAGGTACACTGGTTCACATAACTTAACAAGAAAACTAACTAACCAGACAATATATATTAAGAAACATTTCTCTGAGAATATCATAAAGGTGTTATAAAGAAAAATTTAAATATAGGTAAAAACATAAATCTAATCAGGAGGCAAGATTAATATTTATGTTAAAGTTTTTCGTAAAATTTGATATAAGGTTTTTGCTGGAGGTGGTCTAGATGGCCAAAGTTTGGAAAGAAGGAATGATATGTCCTGAATGTGGTAACGATGTTCTAGTCCATGATCCGAGAACAGGAGAGATAACATGCCCGAGCTGTGGATACGTAGTACTAGAGAGAGATATTGATAGAGGTCCTGAATGGAGGAATATAGATGAAGAAGAAGAGAGTAGGAGTAGAGTTGGAGCACCACTCTCTATAATGTACCGTGATCACGGACTATCAACAGTAATTAACAAGATAGATGAAGATGCTACAGGTAGAAGACTACCTAAAGAAACTAGAGAGAAGCTACTTAGATTAAAGAAGCTAGATGCAACAAGTCAGGTAGATGCTTCTGAAGCTAGAAATCTACAACAAGCAGTGAATATTCTTCAGATATATGTCGATAAACTTCACTTAAGTCAAGCAATCGCTGAAAAAGCTATGCTCATATATAGGAAAGCATTAAAAGAAGGACTTGTTAGAGGTAGGAGTATTAGATCCATTATGGCTGCAGCCGTTTATGCAGCATGTAGAGCTATGGGTGCACCAAGAGATTTAAGAGAACTAGAAAAAGCGTATCCAGTAGTTAAGAGAAAAACTATTGCACAAGGATATAGATTACTACTCAAACACTTAAGATTGAAAGTTCCAGTAGTTGATCCAGCAATATATTTGAGTAAGATTGCTTCAAAAGTTGGACTTGATCAAAGAACAGTTCAAGAAGCTTTAAGAATACTTCAAGAAGCTACTAAGAGAGGCGCAACTGTTGGAAAAGATCCTGTCGGCATAGCTGCTGCAGCACTCTACATGGCTTGTCAAGAAACAACACAAAATATAACTCAGAAAGATATTGCTAGAGCTGCAGGAGTAACAGAAGTTACAGTTAGGAATAGGTTTAAAGGTCTTAAAGAAATTCTCGAAGGCCGTCCAGCGGTTGCTAATCAATCTACAAGCTAGCTTTACTAAACGATCTCGATGTTCTCTTCAGAATGGCCCATCTCTAGTAATATTTCTCTAACTTTATCCCTATGATCTCCTTGAAGCATTATCGTACCATTCTTGACTGTTCCACCTGATGCACACACAGACTTTAATCTACGTGCTAACTGTGCCAGTTCATTCTTATCTCCATCTAGACCTTCAATAATAGTTACAGGTCTACCCCACTTCCTAGTTTCAAGTTTTATCTTGATTCTTTGCTGCTCTCTACTTATAGTTTTACATACACATATTGTTTTGGGTAACCCACAAACGGGGCAGACTTCTACCATTACCTACCTCCTTTCTGCAAAATGCTAATTATCTTGGAGTTATATAAGTATTTGCTGATAAAAATATTTGTTTAAACATGGTGGGCGCTAGAGTAGTGTTTTTTCTTTTTTTCTTCGTATTCATCTCTATCCATATATTCTTTTGCAGGAACACCTTTCACTACTTTTGAAGATGGTACGTCTTTAGTTACTGTTGAGCCAGCCGCTATAACTACTCTATCGCCTATAGTTACTCCTGCGATTATAGTAGAGTTTGCACCGATTATTACTTCCCGTCCAATTTTTACTCCTTCTATTTCTCCTACTGGGTATTTATCGTTTGTTACGACTACGTTTGGTCCTATGAAGGTGTTATCTCCAACTACCGTTAAGTGTGGTAAATATACTAGTGATTGTATGATTACGTTCTCTCCAATTTTTACTTCTCCATCTAGTTGTGTATAGCTTCCTATTCTGCATCTAGAAGATATTCTAGATCTAGATCTAACAAGTACACCGTGTCCGAACTCTACTTCATCACCTACCTCAACATCATCATATATTATTGTAAAACTTCTGATAATACATCTCTCACCTATCTTTGCACCTAAACTTACGTTATCTAGATCCTCCAGCCCACCTCCAACCACTCTGAGCAATCTCTCCCTAGAAGGATAACCTATCTGAACCCATCTATCAATAAACGATCCTTTACCGATTATAGATGGACCATATATTACTGCATCTTCAACAACCTTTCCATAAACCATAGCTCTACTTGAAATATATCTAGACATCAGTAATCTAAGTAGCTCTCCAGATATTTATATCCAATTCTTTTGATACATTTCATCTACAGTAGAGTGTCTCAGAATATATTAAACCTTTCCTGGAATGTCTTTGGGAGAATTAAGGATAAGTTTAGATTTATCTAACAGTTAATCTAGAGTAGCGTAGAATGTTTAAAATCGTTAAGAATTTTGAAGAACTCGTCAATAGAAGAAGAGACGTGCTAGCAGAAATAAGGAGGGATGTTCTAAGAGCTGTTGAAGCTGCTATAGAAGCAGTTCTACCTGAGAATACTCTGAAAAAACATGTTAAAAGAATTGGGGATAGCTTGATGGTAGATAAAGAGAAATATTCTCTTAAGAATTATGAGAAGATCATAGTTCTAGGAGCTGGTAAAGCAGTTTTAGGTATGGCTAGACATATTGAAGAAATAATGTTGGATAAGATAGATGCAGGAGTCGTTGTTGTGCCTAGAGAGAAGATCCATGAAGCTAGTTTAAAAAAGATAGAGGTTCTACCATCTACGCATCCTATTCCAAGCATGCTAGGTGTAAAAGCTTCTGAAAAATTATTGGAGTATGCTGAAAAAACAGATTCCAAGACTTTAGTAATTTTTCTGCTGTCTGGTGGAGCGTCTGCACTACTCCCTATGCCTACACCTCCGATAACTCTAGAAGACAAAGCAGAAACAACCAGACTACTATTGAAGAGTGGAGCAACAATAGATGAAATCAATATAGTTAGAAGACATATTTCAGAAATAAAAGGTGGAAAACTATTAAGAAAGCTAAATAACGCTACTGTCATCACACTCATAATCTCAGATGTTATTGGAGATAAACTAGAAGTCATAGGCTCCGGCCCAACCGCCCCAGACCCATACACATACAGAGATGCCTACGAAGTATTAAGAAGGTATGGTTTATGGGATAAAGTTCCAGAAAAAGTTAGGAAGAAAATAGAAGATGGAATGGAGGGTAAAATTGAAGAAAATCCTAAACCCGGAGACCCAATATTCAATAGAGTACGAAACGTTATAATTGCTAACGTTTTAGATGCTTGTTCATCTGCACGTAGACTACTTTCTTCTTCAGGATACCGAGTAAAGATACTTACACATCACATGGAGGGAGAAGCATCAGAAGTTGGAAGATTCTTAATTGGAGTCGCTAAAGACATGCTTGTGAAGAAGCCTTCTGCATTAATATGTGGAGGGGAGACGACGGTTACTGTTAGAGGGCATGGTATTGGAGGAAGAAATCAAGAACTCGCTCTCTCATCTTCCATAAACTTGAAAGAACTAGATAAGTGTGTCTTAGTCAGCGTAGGTACGGACGGTGTTGATGGACCTACAGATGCAGCGGGAGCGATAGTAGATAATGAAACATATAGAGAATCTCTTGAGATGGGGCTTAATCCTATCGAGTACCTACTCAACAACGATTCCTACAATTTCTTTAAGAAACTTGGAGACCATGTAATTACAGGACCTACTGGAACTAATGTTGGAGACATAGTGATAATTGCATCAAGAGGTTAAAAAGTACAAAAATATTGTATGTGTCTCCCTGCATATGTATCCTCCTCTTAATACATGCATATTTTTGAAAGATGTTGTTTGAGATTATTTCTACGTAAAATATGGAAACGTTTAAAGATAAGAGGAGCAGAATATTATTCGGATGTCTTGAAGGTGGCTAAGATTGTCGGATACCTAGTGGCATATGCTTTACCATTTATCTTACCCTCTACGTTATACGTATTTCTCAAACCTTTACTACCTCTAGACATCTTGAGAAACATTATCTCGATGGTGGTTATAGGTGTCATAGTTGGTTTACTTTCAACGTATCTATGTAGAGACATGTTACACAATCTTCTAGCATCTATAGTCGCATCTCTACTTGGATTATCTACACCACTTATCTTAATGGAAATTATACCTCAGCTTTCATGGATAGGATTGTTTATAGTAGAAGGCATGTACACCTTACTTACTTTCATAGTTTTACCATTATCAGCCTCAGCAACTTCAATTGCAGCATACAGAACATTTATGAAAAAAAGGGTAGAGGTACAGAAATTAGAAGAAAAAATTGAAACTACAATAATAGAACAACCAGTAAAAGAAGAAATAACCAAAGAGGAGAAAGCTGAAGAAGAGAAGATTGAGGTTACGCAGGAAACTATGCCTACCATAAGTGAGGAAAGTCTTAGAACTGCTGAAGAAAAACTCGTCCCAGAATTAGAAGAGATGCTCAAAGAAATTATGAAAGAAGAGGAAGAAGTTGTAAAGGAAGAAAAGGCTGAGCCTGTAGAGAAGATACCGTTGAAAAAGTGTAAAAATTGTGGGGAATACATTCCAGAAGATTCTATCTATTGTCCACTTTGCGGAAAATATCAAGGGGAAGAGAGTTAGCGTAAGCCTAGAATAAATAATCACAACAAAGAAATATGAAAACATCCTAGCAAATACATCTCTTAAATTAGGCATCAGTAAGTTTAGAACTCTAAACTACTAGCTGGCTGGAATTGAACGTTTTAATCTATCGCAATAGACATTCTAGATTGAAAGATGGATATCAAGCTCATTGCTTTCGACAGTCTAGGGACTAGAAGTATGGCTACAATCATTAAGACTAGGCATGTTCAGATAATGGTGGATCCTAGCGCAGCCCTAGGTCCTAGAAGATACGGTCTCCCACCGCATCCACTAGAATACGAGAAACTTAAAGAACATAAGGAAGCTATAGTAAAATCTGCTAAAGAGTCTGATTTAGTAATAGTTACCCACTACCATTATGACCATATCCCTAGACCTGGTGAAGGAGTTGCATGGCTGGCTGGTAAGAAACTCTTAATCAAAGACCCGAACCACATGATTAATTTTAGCCAGAAGATGAGAGCTAAGAAATTTCTGGAAATGTTATCTACGTTTGATATTAAAGTGGAAGCTGTAGATGGGAGAGAAATTGATATAGGTGGGACGAAGATAAAGTTCTCGAGACCGGTACAGCATGGGAACGACTCTAAGCTTGGCTATGTTCTAGAAGTCTTAGTAGAAGATTCTGGAGAGAAAATATTGTTTACGTCCGATGTGGAGGGACCCGTAGATGAAGAACAAGTAAAATTCATACTCTCAAATAAGCCAGACATATTAATATGTGATGGCCCGATGACATACATGCTTGGAAATAAATATAGTTGGGAGGATCTTGAGAAAGCTCTCAAAAACCTAAAGAAGATAGTTATGAAAACAGAGTTAAGCATACTTATCCTAGATCATCACTTAATTAGAGATAGAGATTGGAAAATGAAGATTAGAGAATTTGTAGAAGAAGTAGGTGGAGACGTAGAGATACATACAGCTGCATCCTACATGGGTTTACCTGAAAATCCTCTCGAATCTATGAGAGATGTACTGTGGAGAGAGAGCAGTCTTAGAAGATCGTGAACACGGTACTACCAGACATTCTTCTCTTACAGCTAGATTATCTTAAGAAGAGAAAAAGATTGAGAATATTTTTTAGGTTATCTGAGAGTATTGGTTATGTGTTCTGTTTTAGATCATCTTTATCTTTTAGGTTGTAGAATCTACTATAGGTAGATGGACGCCACAACTCTCGATGAAGAAGAAGTTCTTGAAATGTTAGCTAAGCCTATTGTAGAATCTTTTAGAGAACGATTTAAACATCTTACAGCTCCTCAGCTTTACGCTATCCCAAAAATACTTGCTGGGAAGAATGTTCTACTTATAGCTACGACTGGTTCTGGAAAGACTGAAGCAGCTCTTCTACCTATCCTAAGTAAAATGCTTATCGAGAACGTTGGGCAAGGTGTAAAGCTTCTCTACATAACACCTCTCAGAGCACTTAACAGAGATCTCCTAGATAGGATTGATTGGTGGGCCCAGAAACTCGATTTCAAAGTTGCTGTGAGACATGGAGATACAGCTCAAAGAGAGAGAAGAATACAGACATTATCTCCACCAGATATCTTGATAACAACTCCAGAAACATTACAAGTAATACTTACAGCCAAAGTCTTCAGAAACTATCTAAGAAGTGTTAGATGGGTTATAGTAGACGAGGTGCATGAACTAGCTACCGATAAGAGGGGAGCTCAATTAGCAGTCGCTCTAGAAAGACTTAGACTTATAACTGGATTAGACTTCCAGAGAATAGGTTTATCCGCGACCATCGGAAGCCCGGAGAAGATTGCAGAATACTTGGTAGGCGTTGGTAGAGAATGTGAGATAATAGCTGTGCCCGTACCTAAGGATATAAAGATAGATGTGATTTACCCATCTCCAATTAGAGAAGACTATGAGCTTGCTGAGAAGATTGGGGTCTTCCCAGAAGTAGCTGCGAGACTTAGAACTATAAAGAAGCTTATAGATGAACATGAATCTACACTCATCTTTACGAATACTAGACCTCTAGCAGAAATACTTACAAATAGGTTTAGGCTTTGGGATCAGCAGGTCCCACTGGGGATACATCACGGATCTCTTTCAAAAACTACTAGAGTTATGGCTGAACATGGATTGAAAACAGGTGAACTCGTAGGAATAATATGTACATCTTCTCTAGAACTTGGGATAGATGTTGGGAGAATAGAGCTATGTATACAATACAATTCTCCGAGAGAGGTAACCAGACTGATACAGAGAGTTGGCAGGAGTGGACATTCTCTAGAAAAAATTGCTAAAGGCGTTGTAGTAGTTATGGATTCTGATGATGCACTGGAATCCATCGTGATCGCTAGGAAATCTAGAAGAGAAGAACTTGAAGAAGCAAGAATACCAGTAAACTGTCTAGACGTTTTAATGCACCAGATAGCTGGTCTAATAATAGAATACGGGAAGATAAAAATAGATGAAGTACTAGCAATCTTAAAGAAAACCTACACTTTTAAAGATATTTCTAAAGAAGATGTGAAAGAAGTTCTCCAACACATGATTTCTCTTGGAATAGTAGAAGTGAGAAATGATGATACCATCGTTAAGCCTAGGAGAAGCATGGAATTATATGAATACTATTTCACGAATCTTTCAATGATACCTGAAGAACATCAGTACCTAGTTATAGATCAGAACAACGGTGAGTCTATCGGTATACTAGATGAAGAATTTGTAGCAGAACACGGTGAACCTGGAACAAGATTTATACTAACTGGTAGAGCTTGGGAGATACTTGACGTGAAAGGTGATAGAATATACGTTGCATCCTTAGAAGATTATGAAGGAGCTGTTCCAAGCTGGGTTGGGGATGAAATACCTGTACCATTTGAAGTTGCCCAGGAAGTTGGATTACTTAGAAGAGAGTATCTTGAGAGAAGAATGAAAGGAGAAGAACGTGAATCAATTATAAGAGACATAGCTGAGAGATACATGGTTGGATACGATGTAGTCTCGAAAGCCTTTAGGGAAATTGAAGAACATTTAGAAAAGAATATACCTGTACCTACAGACAAGACGGTACTCTTAGAGTATACTGAACCATACGTAATCCTACATATACATGGAGGACTTAGAGCAAATAGAACAATACAGAAAACCTTATCATACCATATGGCTGAAAAGATAGGTACAGCTATACATGGACAACAAAATCCATACAGGATAGTTTTTAGATCCAAGCATATAACCGATAAAATAGTCTTAGAAGCATTAAGAGAAGTCTTAGAAGATTTTGAAGAGAAGGTCTTCAAAGCTGTTGAGTCTTCTAGTTTGTTTAAACGTAGGCTTGTCCACGTAGCTAGAAAGATGGGTATAATAAAGAGTGAGGCAAGCATAACAGAGGTAAACATTAACCAATTAGTAGAAGCATTGAGAAAAACAGTAGTATATAGAGAAGCGTTAAACTATACTATCTTCCATGACTTTGATTTAGAGAGAGCGAAGAAGATTCTAGAAGACATAGTGTATGGAAGAGTTGAACTGAGAACATGGATCAATCCATCTCTCGAACCTTCACCCCTATCTAAGATAACACTATCAAGATTTGAACAAGAAGGAGAGATAACTTCAAGTGAAGGAATGAAGAGAATTGTCATAACATCTGTAAGAAACAGGCTACTCTATGAATCGTGGGTAGAAGTCTGTGTAGAATGTTTTGAACATTACAGAAAAATAATGGTCAAAGATATGAAGGAGAAGATCGTGTGCCCAGTATGTGGATCCACGAAGATAGGGGTAACGAAGTACGAACTAGAAGAAGTACTCGGAATAATTGCTAGAAGAGGGAAAACAATAAACAAAAAAGAAAGAAAAATCCTCATGGAGCTTAAGAGAAACGCTATACTCGTAGAGAAATATGGAAGAGCTGCAGTAATAGTACTTTCAGCAAGAGGATTAACACTCAAGGAAAGGGTGGAGATACTGAAGAATGAACCGAGAGAAACGATAAGATTAATAGAACTGATAATAGAAGCAGAGAAGAAAGCACTACAGAGAAAATTCCAGTAAGAAATCTATTTATTAGGAGGCAAAGTGAGCGCTCACAATTTTAAAGCTTCGACAATCTCTTAGACTAAATGAGAGGAAAACACTACTCTACGTATAGATATATGGGTTAGATAAACCAGCATCCTGGATCTGTGGCAATAAAGTCTCCAGTTACTTCATAAGCTCTTCCACGGCATCCCGCACATACATCTCGAAACTTACATTCACCACATTGACCTTTAAGCTGTTTTCTATCTCTAAGTATTGAAAGTACCTGAGATTCTTCCCAGATATCTATAATACTCTTCTCCCTAACGTTTCCAAGTTTTATCTGTAAGAGCATACAAGGAATAACGTCTCCATTCGGAAGTATGGTAACATAACCATTTGGCATACCTGCAGCACAACCTCTATCATAATATGGTACCCTCTTTAGGAAGCTTGCTGGGAAATGTTTAGGTTGTATATTCTTTTCTTTAAGAACTAGAGTATACATTGGGCATCCTGGAACACGTATGATTATAGGGCATTCTCTCTGAGCTTCTGCTAACCACTCCATAATCATCTTCCTCTCATATTTATCCAGAACCTCATTTATACACTCCCTCTTAACTCTGGGAACTTCAACTAGATCAAAGAATTCTGCAGCTACTGCACCACTCTCTATAGCGAGTTTAAGCATATCTGGAATCTCTCTAAGAGTATTCTTCCTCACAACCATGCCGAACTGGAAAGGTAAACCTGCTTCTTTACATGCATTAACACCTTGCATTGCTTTCTGGAAAGCTCCAACCTCACCTCTAAATGAATCATGCGTTTCAGGTCTCGCACCATCAATAGATATCTGAACACATTCTATACCAGCTTCCCTCATCTTCTTAGCTATCTCTACGTCAATAAGTGTACCATTACTTCCAACAACTACTTTTAAACCCTTACTGTATGCGTATCTCACTATTTCAAGAAAATCTTCTCTACACAAGGGTTCACCACCATCGAGTACTAAAAGTCTAACATTCCAATTAGCCAGATCATTAATTAACTTCTTAGCTTCCTCGAGAGTTAACTCATCTGGAGAAGCATAATCTGTTGCATCACTATAACAGTGCTTACACTTAAGATTACACTTCCTAGTAACAGCATAAGAAACAAGAAAAGGAGCCGCCACCATATCTACCAACTCAACCCTCTATGCCTAATATTAGTCTTTAATACTAGCCTTCACCCCCTCTTTATATTCCAGACAAATATTTCATAACCCCCTAACTTTAAAGTAACTTCAACACAGCCTGCAATAAGCAATAGTAAAAAAGTTTCAGTTTATTCTTCACTAAAAAATGAAGAAAGCTTATGTGTAGTTGCGGGGGGTGGGATTTGAACCCACGAACCCCTACGGGACAGGAGCCTCAGTCCTGCGCCTTTGACCAGGCTTGGCTACCCCCGCATCAATATACAATATTACTCTACTTATTTTTAGGTTTATATCATGTTATCTTAAGAAGATTAGTGGAGGAGACTTAAGGCTTTAATCTTATCTAAAATGGAGTTTGGGGTTCACCTCTACGTTTCTAGTTAGCCCCGGTTTTATCATTCATCATTTAGTTGAGACCTCCTATACCTCGTACTATTCTTAATATCTCTGATATTGTTTACCTCTTTCCATTCCATTATGTTTTTATAATTTTATTTTCTGTTTTAAATGTTAACTTGGTTGATATTTCCGTTACCTTCTTTTAACCTAATGTTGTATAAGTTTAGATATCATTATTTTCTTTATTTAGGGAATTGTGAAGATAGTATGGATAGGTATTCTATACTGGGTTTACAGCTACATACGTTAGGAAGACATATAAGAGAATTCTGTAAATAGTTGTTGGAATTCGTCGATTATGTAATTAGAAGTTCTTTTATTCTAGAAGGTTAAACAAATCCGTTAGAACGACTGCTATTATTCCACCGATTATTGTTGCTATTAAGTTTACTGTATGTGTGTTGATGTACTTTAATCCTTGTATTTGTTCTGCTTTAGATTCACAGTGAAATGATGATTCTGTTATCTTACCACATACTCCACATCTATATTTTGCTTGTACAAGTGCACCCAGAAAACTATCGATAGTCATTCCTACAAGTCCTGAACAATAAATTATAAGTGAGGCGGCGTGGAATCTAATTTTGTTACAAGTTAAAGTAACTAACAATGTAAGTATCGTTAAACCTATGACTCCGCCCAAATAACCTAGTAATGTTACCGCTCCAGGAGTTCCAGGATTAACTTTCTTCATGTTTATGATTAATCTCGGTTTCCCTTTGTAGAGCAAACCTACTTCTGTTCCAAGAGTGTCTGCAAAAGCTGTTGAGAGTGCTCCTAGATATGCTGTAAAGAATGTTCTCCCATTGTTAGATAATCCAGCTCCAATAGCTGTTACAGTTACTACTAAACCATTTGCTACAACGTTTCTCCAACTTCTTACCCCATCCTCTTTATTATAGACATATTTCACTTTTCTCATTCTTATCTTCGTCATGATTGCAGATATGAAGAAGAATGTTAATAGCAATATGAAGTATTCTCTTCCTCCGAAAACATATATTGGATAACCTACGAGAAGTGAAGAAATTATTCCTGACTTATCAACAAATTTAAACTTGATAGATGTTACAGATATTATTGATAAAACTATTATTGCTTCTATGTGTAGTGTTATGTCGGTATAAGTCATTTTTCTCTCACTCTTTAATCATTTCCCTGATTCTATGTATTTCATTTGAAGGTATCTCTACTTGTATCTTCTTATCTAGGTCTCTCAAGGTTATAATTTGTTTTTCTTCTTCTGTTTTCCCAATTATTACTAGAAACTTGAATTCGTTCTTTAAGGCGTATTCTAAGATTGATGTAAGTTTTCTCTCCATTACATCTATTTCGAGCGGTATCCCCATAGATCTAAGCATGCTGGCTATTTTCACTACATATTTTTTATCTACTTCTGGTAGGTGGGCCAGCATAATTCTAGGTCTTTTAGGTGAGACTTCTATACCCATCTTCTCAATCATGTACTGCATTATCCTAGATATTCCTATTGCACATCCAACGGCAGGCGTGGGTTTTCCTCCAAATAATTCTACAAGTTTATCATATCTACCTCCACCATTAAACGATATCTCTACGTTAGGTAGCCCTTGTTCAAATATGAAACCCGTATAGTATTCTAACCCTCTAGCCATTCCGGGAATTACCTGTATCTCTACGTCTACACCACCCGAGATTGCTAGCTCAACTATTTCTATTAAGTTTTCGAATGATTTCTCAGCACTATTCCAGGGAGAAAGTATATCTGCTATCTTCTTAACTTGCTTATTATCTACAGAGTCTTTTTTGTATATTATCGGTGGAGATTCTACCAATTCTTTTATAGTCTTAAATCCATCTTCATCTATACCTAGTTCTCTTAGTAGAGTATATGCTTCATCTATTCTCCTCCTATCTATGGATGTTAAAATTTTGTCTTGTGTTTTCTCATCTATCTTATAGGATTCTAGTATGTTTCTCATGATTCCGACATGACCGATCTTGAAGAACTGTTCTCTAAGACCTATTCTCTTGAATACCTCGTAACTAACCATCAGTATCTCTACATCTGAGAGTGGACTTCTACTTCCAAATAACTCGAATCCTCCTTGCCAGAATCTTCTCTTCCTACCCCACTGTGGCTCATCGTATCTATAGCAATCTGCTATGTATCCTATTCTGAGAGGTAAAGGAGCGTTCTTAAACTTCGTAGCCATCAATCTAGCTATAGAAGCTGTTACTTCAGGTCTCAGAACACATCTCCTACCAGATTTATCATAGAAATCAAACATTCTTTCTCTAATCTCTTCACCACTCTTCAACTCAAAGAGTTCATAATACTCTACAGTAGGAGTTTCAACCTCCATGTAACCATACATCTCATAAACTTTCCTAATAACATCTACTATCATCTGTTTCAAGGAGAATTCTCTGGGTAGGAGGTCGTCCATACCTCTAGGCGGCTCCAATAACATCTCTCTAAACTATGACTTTAAAGATTAATAAATTTGTAGTTGAAGATGCTTCAGATTAAGAGAGATTGTTTTATAACAGCATCGAAGAATTATGTTGAAGATCTTTTCTAGAGAATTTTTATAGTAGGTTTATTTTGATAATAGTGTTTGAGAGGTGGTTGATGTGTCTAAAGCTTGTAGTGAACTTAGAACTATCTGGTGGGATCGAGGTTCAGTCATTATTATCGATCAACGTCTCCTACCACATAAATTGAAGTATCTTAGATTGAAGAGTTATGTTGAAGTTGCAAAAGCAATAAAAAATATGGTTATTAGAGGTGCCCCAGCTATTGGTGTAGCTGCGGCCATGGGTTTAGCGTTGGCCGTAGTAAACTTAAAGACAAATAATAGAGAAATCTTAATGAATAGATTAGAGAAAGCTGCAGATACTATACGTTCTACTAGACCTACGGCTGTAAATCTTTTCTGGGCAATAGACAGGGTGATGGAAGTCGCTCGAGAAACATCATCTGTTGAAGAATTGAAGAAGAAGGTTCTTGAAGAAGCTCTCAAGATGGCTGAAGAAGATATTGAAGTTAATAAGATGATTGGTGAACATGGATCTAAGCTTATAGAAGATGGTGATAGAATATTAACGCACTGTAATGCTGGAGCTCTCGCAACAGTAGGTTACGGGACAGCTTTAGGCATTATTAGAACAGCTTATAGGCAAGGTAAGAAGATAACTGTCTACGCTTCAGAGACACGGCCTAGACTTCAGGGTGCTAAGCTTACCGTATGGGAGCTTCTACGTGAACATATTCCAGTTAAGTTGATTACAGATAATATGGCTGCTTTCCTTATGCAGAGAGGTGAGATAAGTAAGGTTATAGTTGGCGCGGATAGGATTATAGCGAAGACCGGTCATGTAATAAACAAGATAGGAACACTAAGCCACGCTATTGCTGCAAAATATTATGGTGTACCATTCATAGTTGCTGCTCCAGTCTCCAGCATAGATTTTAAAAATGTTTTAGAAGAGGTTGTAATAGAAGAGAGAGATGTGAGAGAAGTTCTGTATATTGATAATGTTAGGATTGCTCCAAAAGGTGTTGAAGCCATTAACCCTGCTTTCGATATAACCCCCCCTGAACTCGTCTCATACATAGTTACAGAGAGGGGAATCTTCAAGCCTAGCGAGTTAAGAGAACTTTGTAAATAGGTTGATTAAATATGTTATTAAAACTATTCCTCCACCTATACATATAGCTTTCACTCCAGATAGTACAAGTCTTTCTTCAGCTATTTTTCCTAAGAATGCTCCCAGCCAGAAGAGTAGTATGAACGCTATCAATGTTGAGTATATGAATGCTGTATTGCAGTCTATTATTTTTATGAGAGCCATAACATATGGTGAGAGCACTAGTAGGCTGGAGAGACTAGAAGAAAAAGAATCAATGAACGCTGAGATTAACGCAGCTCTTTTATGAGCCTTCTCTATTTCTGTATTATCTATCTTCATCAACATTGCTTCTTCAATTTCTCTCAACTTTCTCTTCTGTTCTGCTAACTCTATCATGTATGTTGAACTTAACCCTGAGAAAACCATAGCAATTATTGCTCCAACTCCACTGCTTACTACATGGGATGGTTCTCCAGCTCCCAGAAATCTTACTCCAACTATCATCCCCCATATGGTTATGGTTCCATCAAACGCATTTATAGCAAAGTATCTTCTAAAGTATTCTAGAAATTTAGCATATTCAACTGTTTTAAGCAACTTAGAGAATATCTTGTATAGTAATTCAAACATTTCTACTATTGGTTTTCTTTGATCCTCTGCACTACAACTTCATCTATGCTGTGTATAGCTGCTCCGAGACGTTTAATCGTCTTCTCAAGTTCTTCATAATCTATTCCATCTCCTTCTATCACTAGCTTGATGGAATCTGTTTCAGCATCAACTTCTACTAAGATTGCTTCTACCTTAGAGACACCTCTAACTCTAGAGATCACATTAGAGAACTCTATCAAGGAAGGCGTATGAGTTTTCAAAACATCTAAAACTATTTTCACAAGCTTCGGGCTCTCTTTATCTAAAGATTCCTCTCCCAATCCATCAACTCAAGTATACAAGCCGCCCAAAAAACTTTAACTACTTAAGTATAAAGACTATTTATGTCGACCAACTTTCCTAGATTTTAAGATAAGTAAGATAAGACAATATTTATCCTACAACTATTCTTTATAATATGGAGAAGTTTTCTTTATTTCTTTGTATTTATATTGTTTTTATGTGGTTTTATGAAAGCGGTTGTTTTAAAGAGTTTCCGGAGTCCTTTGAATGTAGTAGATTGGAAGGATATTGAAGATGTTGGTGGAAATGATGTTCTCGTTAAGATCGAGATGACGGGCGTATGTTACCGTGACATCTTGACTGTGGATGGGTTTTTCCCCAAAACCCGTCTCCCCATAATTCTCGGTCACGAGATATATGGTAAAATAGTCGAGGTGGGTGAAGACGTAGTAGAATTTAAGAAAGGTGATAGAGTTTCAGGCTTAACATATACTTTCTGTGGAGTTTGTGTAGATTGTCTAAATGGTAGAGAGAATATCTGTAGAAATAGGCTTTGGTTTGGAGAAGATCTAAATGGATCTTACGCAGAGTACATGAAGATAGATAAGAAAAGTTTAGTGAAGACTCCTGAAGACGTTTCCCCTGAAGCTGCAGCCATCTCTGCATGTGTTACAGGCATGCTCATACATGCATTAAAAAACGTAGGAAGAGTTAAGGAGGGTGAAAGTATTCTTGTAACTGGAGCCAGCGGAGGGGTTGGAGTACACGCTATCCAGCTTGCAAAAACTCTTGGTCTAGAAGTTATAGCAGTTACTGGTAGAGAAGAGAATATCGATAAATTGTATAAGCTTGGCGCAGACCATGTCATACTCTCTAGAGACAACATATTCTCAAATCAAGTTAAGAATATAACAGGAGGAATTGGAGTAGACGTGGTACTAGAATGCGTAGGTCTAACTTTTACTGAAAGTTTAAAATCTATTAAATGGGGTGGGAGAATAATAGATATCGGAAATATAAAACCTGAGCCGATACCATTTACTCTCGGCCACATAATCTTGAGGGAGGTGAGTATACATGGATCTATATCATGTACTAAGAAAGAGCTACAAGAAGCATTAGAAATACATAGAAGTGGAAAAGTGAAGCCGATTACAACAACATTACCACTAGAACAAGTAGAAGAAGCTCATAAACTTATAAGAGAGAGAAAACACTTTGGAAGAATAACGCTAAAACCATAATCACTTAAAATAAAAATCTGATAACATGAAGATACAGTAATCCTACTTTTTAGCATTCTATTTAAGAATCTTCTTTTTTCCTCTGGTTCCTAACCCTAGTTCTACATTTTTATTATCTCGTTCTAGGTTTCGCTATAATCTCTCTTATAATCATATCGAAGAAGTTATTTGAATTAGACGGTTTTATTACTATTGCTGTATCTGCTCCTCTAGATGTCCCAGCTACCGCTACTACATCTCTATCAATAGGTATTAAACCTGCATCAGCCGCCATAACAGTTATCTCTACACAAACTTTTACACCTTCACCAAACAATCTAAGAGCTTCAGCTATAATCATTAATAAACCAATGGTTCCAAATTTATTCCTTATAGAACGTTCTACACCTGATAAAGCATGTGTCGCTGTAAGTATCTTTCCACCGAGTTTAGTAATTTCATCTTCATATTCTCTTAGCATTTCTTGATGCCCAGGCTTCCTAAAACCTGTATGGTGTCTAACAATAACAACATTAAAATCTCTAAAAACTCTACAAGCTTTTAATCCAGTTTCACCAGTAGTTGAAGCAACAACCACATCTCTTATACCTAGTTCTTGAGCTCTCTTATACGCTAAGCCCAAAGTAGCATCAGTATTTTCCGGCCCAGGTTTCTCAAAGTATAGAACCTCTTTAAAAACTTGAGAAAACAACCATAAACCCCCCAAACATAAGAAATCTGAACTATTAATCTTTTTAGTTGTTAAAATTATTATCTTTCAAAAAAGAATTCTATACTAGACGCCGTGTAAATTTTACTTTGATCTAAAGATGTTTCAAGAAAAGTTTCTAGAGAAATAACAGTAATTGTTGAAAAGAAGAAGCCGTATAAGAAAGCGTATGTTACTCTAAGAAGATTTACAGAGAAGTTTACCGTTACTGAATAATGGATACCCAAACACGATCTTTAATCTTAACTCATTAATAAAGATCCTTAAGCCGTAAATAAAAATAAAATATAGTTACCGGCTTTGAAAGAATAACGTATCCAAGTGGAGAGTAGAAATTTCTTTTACATCTAAGTTCTCTCTATCGATTATGTTATATCTTAACTGTAAACATTGTATGTGTTGCAGCTAGATTGACTTCCGTTAGTAGCCAGAGTTGTTTGAATACTTTATTGTAGAAATCTACTCTAGCATTTTCTTCAACGCTCATAACAACATCATATAACCCGAAGAGCTCGTGAACCTCCATTATCGCATCTATAGATTTTATGTGTCTCTCCCAGAATTTAGGTGTAGATGGACGTTTAATTTTAGCAAAGATGTATGCACATTTCTCTACTTTATCACAATTTTCTCTCTCAAAACTTAATCCACCTTCTTTAACAATTAACGTATTAGAATCTTGAAGACCGTTCTGCTGCAATAACTCTAAGAAAGAATCTATTTGCTGAAAATTATCAACCTCTATTTTAGAGATCATATCGTATGTCCCATATATTAGGTAGGCTTCTCTCACGATCCTAGAACTTCTAACAGCATTCAAAGCCTGAACTAACCCACTTCTAGGACTAATAATACTTAAAACGAAAGCTTTCACAAATTTTTCTTCTACAACCTATATTATAAATATTCTCTATAAATATTCGTAATGAAATCTAAATCTGTTTCTTCAAACCAACTATCCAACATTATAGTGCAAATTTTCTTCCTTATTTTCATAATTTTTTATTTTTAGTAAAGAAGAGATTTCACTAAGAATTTAAAATAACATTTTCCGTATTATTCTTAACTAATTCCTAATCTTTATTTCGAATTTCGTAAATATTTTCTACATATTTTTTCTGAGATCGACAATTGTAGTGTATTTTCTGAGATAAATTTATTACCAGAATGATAAAGATCATGGTAAAGAATGAAGACAACATTACTTGATACAACATTAAGAGAAGGAGAACTCTATAGATGCTTTAAACTACCAGTTAAGCTCGCCGTAGCTGAAAATCTGTTAAGAATCGGTATAAAGAGGATTGAACTTACACTCGCATATCCTCCGAGAACTTCAATTGAAGATTTAAGGAAAATTCTAAAATTCATAAATAGTTTAAATGGTGAATCTGTGATACATTGTAGAGCATGTAAAGAAGATATTGAAAATGCTGGAAGTTATGAAGCTTGGGGCATAGCTATCTACATGGCTTTAAGTAAAATTCACGTACAACATAAATTCAATACATCTAATCGTGAAGAATTACTGGATAAGCTAGCTGAATCAGTAGAATACGCTAGACAACATGGCTTCAAATATATTAGAACCACCGTTGAAGATTCTTCAAGAGTATTTCTAGAAGAAGGTGTAGATAAGGTTGTAGAATTCGTGGAGACTCTGAGAAGAATAGGAGCTACGATTGTGAGTTTGCCTGATACAGCTGGTTTACTAACACCCCCACTTGTAAGAAGTCTATTCAGTGAAATTAGGAAACGTGTAGACATGCCTGTATCTGTACATTTCCATGATGATTATGGTTATGCTTCTGCAAATACTGTTGAAGCTATACTGGCAGGTGTAGATGAAGCACATGTAAGTATTCTAGGAATTGGAGATAGAAATGGAATAGCGGACTTATACCAAGTAGTCGCTCCATTAATGGATATACATGGTCTAGATCTAGGCGTGAAGAGAGAGCTCTTAAGAGAACTCTACCTAAACTTCAGTAAACTAACAGGAATACAGATACCTTTCAAGCATCCCCTGAGCGATGAAGCTAGAACAATTAGAGCAGGAGTACATCAATTTATGGTCTCGAAAGCTCCAGAAGGATACTTACCCCAGAAGAAGCTAGAACATGATTTCAAAAAACCTCTTTTTGAAGCCACGCCATTCATAAGTAAAAAGCTGTTAGAGAAGATCTTGGAGAACAGTAACATAAACTCGGCTCAGATTAAAGAACTTGCAGAATACATTGGTATGAAAGCATATGATAATGGTGGAAAACTCTCGATAAGCATGCTTTACCATTTACTGAGAGAGAAAGGTATAGAGGTTAGTCGAGAGAGACTCGTAGAATATTTTGGTTATGAAAAAGCATACACTCTCATCAAACTAAGAGAACGTGAAAATATCGAAGAAGTATTTAGAGAAATCTTGAACTGGCGGGAGATAGAGTCTGCTGAGAAAGTTCAAGGAGATTTAGACATAATCTTAAGAGTGAAACTCAACCCTGGGGAAGAAAAGTTTCTGGAAAAATTGAGTAGCATGTTTGGAAGAAAACTCCAAAACGTCAGTATACTGAGGATTATAGATTAGAATTTGCTTAACAAATTTAAAACAAGTTGTAGTAAATCTTCTTTCTCAGCTCTTTTCTTCAAGTAATCTATATCTATTTCTTCTTTCCATAGATAGAAGATTTTTACTGCTAACTCTAAGTCTTTCACACTTTTCTTCCCCAATAACATTACTCCGTAATCTTCTGGAGAGAGAATCTTGGTATTTATGCCTGTATCTCTCAGTCTACGCACCATTTCATAATCCCAAGTTAAAGGTCTAGGTTCTCTAGAAATCTTCAGTAAGGTATTTAATTGTAGATCACGTATAAGCATCCCTTCCGTAAGGTCTGCAAGTTTCATGTAGTTTACTTTTTTAAGCTCTTCTTCAAGCTTCTCCAAATCTACATCTTTAACTGTAAATAGTAGGTCAGTTGAGTAGAATGGAATTCCATAAAGATTTATAGAAAATTCTCCTGTAAATGCGTAGACAACGTTCTTTTCTTGTAGTATTCTTGATAAACGTTCTACAGTATAGATTGCAGGTCTCATCCAAGGCATTTCTTCGAAGATATACTTAACAACGTCCAGATTTCTTAAAGAATCCACTTCTTTCTTAATCCTGGCGAGATCTTGTTCAGATAACATACGGTTCTAGATTCATAAATGAAAAAGCTTATTTAAAATTATTTCTTATTGGAGATTCTATAGTTGATGGTTGGATTTTATTTAGATTGTTCTTCTTTCATAATCTTTAATAATTTGATTGTTTGTTCGATTGTTCCTAGAACGATGTTTAGGGTTTCTGATATACGTCTAATTTCTTCTAGATCCACTGTTCTAGCAAGAATTACTGTTAGTTCTTCTACCTTCGTTGATAAAACAGATATTGTATTCATTAAACTGTAAGCTGAGACTGCCATACCTATCTCTTCTTCAGACTTTATCTTTATGACCCTCTTATTACATTTTAGACACCAAAGCTCACCTTTTATCTCGAAGATCGGGCTTCCACATACAGGACAATGTTCTGAAAGCATCTTTGCACCACTTCTTAAAGCATCGGTCATACGCTTCATGTAATCTTTCTCTTCATTCATCTAAATCAAACACCTCTATCTATTAGTAGATGTACTAATTAACATAGTTTTCCAATATTTTTAGCTAATATCTCTGAGACGTCTCCTGAGCGCTGGATCTCTCGCCTGTATGTATTCTATGAGTTCTTCGAATGTTTCTTCTCTCGATAATTCTAACTCTCTATACACTCCAGTTCTTCCATGTTCTCTCCTCTTCTTAAGAACTCTTACCCTCTTTCTTATTGTATCTGGATCTATTTTTATTACTTTAGCTGCAAGCTCAATATTCATCTCTAAAGGAAGTTCTATATGTCCTTCTTCTACTGGAATTATGAGTTTAAGTTCTTTATTTATTCCTGGGACTCTGAGATCCTTTTTTAATCCTTCGTAGTCTAATTGTCCAGCAAGTTTATAGAATTCTAATTCTTCTTTCTTCATCTTCGCTAGGGGGAAACTTACAGAGGTTAGTCCAGTTTCATCTAGAAAGATGTATGCTTTTGGAACATATTTCGGTGTCGCTTGGACTAGCACTCTCCTGTAGATTTTGAGATCACTGGATTCTAGATACACTTGAAGTATTTCTGAGCTTACCTTGTAGGGTATGAATACGTCTACATCACTTGTAGGTTTCACGTCTCCACGTGAAATGCTTCCATAAACTATACAGTCGAATCCTTTAGAAGAAAGTATCTCCATTATTTTTAGAGCTTTACTTCTAAGACTTCTTAGGAGACGCCATCTATCTTCATCGTAAGTTACACGCACCTCTAACCCAATCTAGATAAATAGAATTACGGTATTTTATCATTGTCTTAGGATATCTCCATTATGATATATCAGTTTTATACTGGTTCTTCACTACAGATTGTTGGAATTGATTGTTAAGAATCTAGATGTTCTGAAGAGAAAGGTTACTCTGATACCAGAGAATAGCTTTGATCTGTTAAGCATTTTCCGCTTAATAAATGTAGATGATGTGATTTATTCTGAAACTAGTAGGGAGATCAAGAAGGAACGTGCAGATGGTAGATATGATAGTGAGAGAGTAGTGGTGGAGATAGGTGTAAGAGTTGAGAAGAAGACCGCTGACCCATTATTAAAGAGAATAGGTTTTACAGGTAGGATTGTGTATGAAAGTAAGCAGCTAGACCTTTTAGGAAAATACCATACAATACACGTATCTCCTGGACGTGAACTGGAGGTAGAGAGTAGAGAAAGATTTGACAAGCTATATTCTTTTGCTCAGAGCTATCTCAAGAAGAAGCGTATAGAAAAATTGGTATGTATAGCAGTAGATAATGAAAATATAGCTTTAACAGAATTCAGTAATAAAGGATTAAAGACAATTTACTCTAAAACCTTTACACCCATATCTAGAAACCTTGAAGAAAAATATTCCTCTGAGGAGTCTTTATATGAGAAGCTAGAAGAAATTAAAACATTACTTAACAACATGTTGAAGAATGATGAAAAAGTAAAGATAACAATACTTGGTCCAAGTATCTACGTCGAGAGGGTTACAGAATACTTTAGGAAGAATGCTAAGAACTTGTTTGAGAATATTGTTAAGAGAGGATATACTTCTCAAGGTGGAGAAATGGGGATCATGGAAGCTTTGAGAAGAGGTGAGTTAAGAGAATATTCTGAAGAACTTAAACCTATTAAAGATTCTATCGAGGTTGAGGAATTCATAGAAAAGATGTCTAGTAATCCTGAGAAAGTGGCTTTGAGCTTAAGAGAAGTAGTAGAAGCTTGGAGGATGAAAGCTGTAGAGAAGGTACTTGTCTCTGAGAAATATCTCTGGGAAAACATCGTGAATGAAGAACTCTCACAACTATTAGATGAAGCTGAGAGAGGAAGGCTGGATCTAAGAGTTATACTTGATGGTCTAGAAGCATCTGAAAAAATACTTGGACTAGGAGGAATAGTTGCAACACTTTACTATCCACTAAAACTTTCAGAAAGGAAGACCAAGTAAGCTGGCTGTAGTAGGCTTCTCCACCACTCTACAATCTACTTAACAGTAACATGTGAATCTTCGGCGAAGGATTTACTACGTCTCCCACCCTAACACCTATTAGGTAGACATCTTTACCAGTGTCTGAAAGGATATCGACAAGCCTCTGCGTAATTATTCCATCAAATACTACGTACTTTACTTCATCTTTATGTTCTTCAAGTTTCTGTGCAAGCTCACTTACAGGAATCTTCGCAAGTTCTCTTAACTCGTTATCGAGAAGTATCGCCAAAAGCTTCCCCTCAACTTCTTTAGCATATTCTCTTATCTCGGATGGAAGTTCTATTTCTTCTTCTACCGTTGTCTTCGGTTTTACTTTTAGACTCTTCAGAATTTCTTGCATTGGTGTTGCACGTTGTAGTGCATCCATTATTTCTCGTCCAGTTAGTTCTTCAACTTCTTTACCGTATGGTGCTCTCGCTACATAATCTATCTTAACATCCATTCTTATTAGTTCATTGAGTATCATGTCTCCTCCACGATCTCCGTCAAGGAAAGCTATTACTTTCTTCTTCTTGGCCGCTAGGGTCTGGATACTTTTAGGTATTTTTACACCTTCTACTGCTACAACATTCCTGTAACCATGTTTGAGAAGATTTATTACGTCAGCTCTACCTTCAACTATAATTAACTCATCACTAGATTCTGCGTCAGGTCCAGCTACAAGCTTATCTGGACCATACTCTATAACTCTAGCTTTAACTATAGATTCTTCAAGTTCTCTGAGAAGTTCATCATCTTCAGGAATCTTCGATTTCTCCCATTCATACAGTATTGCTCTAGCTCTCTCAATTATTTTCTTTCTCTTCTCCGCTCTTACATCTTCAATCTTCTCTACTTTGATTTTAGCTGGATAGGGTCCAACTCTATCCACATTCTCAATCATAGCTGCTATTAGGGCTGTAGCGTATTTGTCGAGAGCAGATGGAACTGTTATCTTACCAGAAGTCTTATCTCCGTGTGTTGTTGTAGATACTTCTATCCTCCCTATTCTTCCAGCTTTCTGCAGTTCTCTTAAATCAAACTCGCTACTAAACAACCCTTCAGTCTGACCGAATATCGCTCCTATAATATCATTCCTATCAACTATTCCATCAACTTCTATCTTAGCTTCAACAATATATTTTATAGCTGGTGTACTTATAATCAATTTATTCTCCCACCTTTCAACTACAACTCAATGAGATTGAACTCATGAAAGACGTACCCTCTTTTCTAAAAGATCTACTATTGAGACTTTATTTAAGCATTAAGCGTACTTTAAAACCCCCTTCTCTACGACCAGTTTATAAGATTATATTATTCTCTACAAAACTCTAAGATCTCGATAACGGGAGCAGATTCTTTTCCGAGAAATTTATTGAGAGATAAGACACATGTTTTCTCTATATAATGGTTACCATGTTTAATCTTGTTAGCTTGTCTTTCTTACATTGTCCATTTAACACCTTTTCCAAAATGTTTGGTCTTTTCCCAGAATACATCCTTGAAGATTTCTTGGTAGAATGCTCTTATTGCTGCTAAAGGCATCATGAAATTCATATAGAATATCATGTGTGGCAGGTATTTGATTAAAGTTTTGGCTGTGCCTATCCCTTCAAGTGTAGCTCCTTTAATCCATGTATAGTAATAGATTACGTTGAAGGCTAGTGGAAACACCGCCCACCATGGGAAGAGGTTTACAGTAAGATTTAGAGGTACTATGTTAAAGTACTCTAGAAGCCAGTATATTGTTAGAGAATATGCTAGCCAGTTTAATACGACTATTATAGGTGCTATAAGCATAGAGATTATGGATAGAGTACCGATTAAGCCTAACCTCTTTATTGCGTCTTTTCTCAAGAGTATCCTAAAATATTTTTCTAGACTTTGAGTCCAGCCTCTGAACCATCTTGTTCTCTGTCTTAGCCAAGCTTTAAATGTTGTTGGTGCTTCTTCCCAGTGTCTAGCATCTATAACGATTGTCTTTCTACCTGAAAGATAGAATCTAACCGTTATTTCTGCGTCTTCAGCGAGATTTAATGGATCCCATCTACCGACTTCACTTATCACCGATTTCTTTATGTAATTTCCAGTTCCACCTAAAGGTGTGAATAAACCTAGTCTAGATCTACCGTTAAGCAGAACTCTAAACCATCCTGCATATTCTATAGAGAATATCTTGGTTATCCAATTCTCTGATTCATTAATTATTCTGAGTATAGCTTGTACAGATTCGAGACCATGATTCTCGAAAGCAGATGCAACTTTAAGGAAAGTATCTCTATCTGGAATATCTTCTACATCAACTATTCCTATTATATCACCTTTACAGAGTGTAAATGAGTCATTTAACGCACTAGGCTTTGTTGGAAAATACTCTCTTCTTACAAGTGGAACTACTCTTCCAGGATAGACTTGAGAATACCATGTAGATATTCTCTCACCTATAGGGTCTTCTGTTACCACTATTATTTCTTTACGATCTATGGGGTACTCAACATGGTTTAAACATACCTCGATTGTTCTCTGTAGTATTGGTTCATCTCTAGCTGGAATTATCAGAGAAATTTTTGGATAGTGTTTTAAAGATGTTCCCGGATTGAATGGCTTCTCTACTCCAGCTACTAGTATAGCTATGTGGTATATCCCCCAAGCCATGTATAGTATGGTTAAACTGTACGCTGTGAATAAGAGTACTTCTCTTGTGTAGAGTACTAGTGAGAGGATGATTACGGAGAGTGTTGTTATGAACAGTGCGGGTTTAAGTTTCGGCATAGATCCTCCTACCAATGACCTCTACAATTTCATCTACAATTTCATCTACAGATCTATATATGTTTTCTACTTTAATTATCTTTATCTTCTCCGGATTAAATATGCTTTCCAATTCTGGTCTAAAACTTGAAGGTAAAATAATTATCATAATGGAGTCTGGGACGTCTACAGCTTCTATAGTCATTAGGAGAGGATATCTTTCGTCCATGATTTCTTCTGGAGCTATCTCAATTATCAATGAAGGATTCCCTTTGACATATATCGGTATAGTGTAGGATACGCCACTTAGTCCACGAACATGTGCAAATGTTACAGCATCTATCCCCCGTTCTTTAAGTTTAACAGCAATTATTTCAACTATTTCGAATATACGTGAAATCTTTTTAGATTCTTCCGATAAACGATATACTGGGAACTTCTTAACCTCCAATTGCTGAACTCTAATCTTATGGTTTCTTTCACATTCAACTTCTACTAAAGGTATTTGGAAAACCGTTCTACAATCTTTACATATAAATCCAAAACCTGGTCTACCATAATCTATACCTACCCTCTTCAATTCTCCACCACATTTAGGACAACGATACACTCCTTCACGAGATGTTTGAAATGCTTCTACGCTATCCATGTAACCACAATCATAGTGGACTAGAAGGTCTTTCTTTTCAATATTCCTAGAACCACATTCAGGACATGCTAAAAACAAGTGTAAACACGTATCCCCACATATAGGACAAGATGGAAAAGAAATTTCACCTGCTACTTCTATTAACCCTCTATCATAAAAATTCTTAAGCTTATCTATTGAAACTTCTATACCAAATAAATCGTAAACTATTCCAACACCTTGCCTGATCTTAGGTCTAAACTCTACTTCCTCACCTTTCAACAATGCTTTATAGATTGAAGATAAGAAATGAGTGTCAATAGATCTAGATTTCTGAAATTCTGTAGACACCTTCCTCCTCCTGAATGTAAGATTAAACATTGGGGTTATTTATACTAAACTGATGTACATGAGAATACATGAAGCATCTTGAAGACAATTTATTTCAAGATATAACTATTTTACTTTTTATTTCATAGAATTGTGGAATTGTGTTACATGGGAATTGTAAAGTTATTAATAAGCGTATCTCTTCATGTTTTGTGGTTAATAATAGAGCTGAGAAGCTTATAAGAGAGTTTGGACTTGATGAACTTCCTGCAGATATCTTTAAGAATCTTGGGGTAGATCATCACTATGTACGTAGAAGAATAATTTTTGCATGCCGTACATTAGAAGATTTAGAAACAATAGTATACAGAGAGAATAAGTTCTATGCTCTCACTGGGATAATGCCTTCCCACGAGAAAATCCATCTAGGAACTGCCGCAGTCATAGAATCTATGAAATGTCTTCAAAAAAGTGCAAAATTAACGATAGTTCTAGTAGCAGATCTAGAATCTCTTGCAACTAGAAATATAGATTTAGAGACTGGTAGAAAGTATGCTCTAAACTACCATATACCAACATACCTCGCACTCGGTCTAGACCCTCAGAAAACCATATTCTACTTCCAATCTGAAAACATAGATCTACAGAAGATAGCTTTCGACGCATCTAAAGAGATAACATTATCGGAGCTTGAGGCAATATATGGTACAATTACACCTGGAAGAATACTTTCAGCTTTCTACCAGATAGGCGATATATTGTTCCCCCAGCTTGTAGAAAGTATGCTAGGAGTAATACCTGTAGGTTTAGATCAAGATCCACATATTAGGTTGTGTAGAGACTACATAAAGAGAACGAGAAACTACGATTTTAGACCAATAATAGGTCTCTACATAACAGACATACCATCTCTAAGAGGAGAGGGAAAGATGAGTAAAAGCGATCCATACTCAGCAATATTCATACCAGAAGAAGATGAGAACTTCTTAAGAAGAAAGATATATAGAGCATTCTCTGGAGGAGCACCTTCACTTGAAGAACAGAGAAAGAGAGGAGCAAATCTAGAAATAGATGTTCCATTCCAACTCCTCAGATTTCTATTACCAGATGATAATGAACTAAAGAGGATTGCAGAAGAGTATGGAAGTGGGAAGATGATTAGTGGTGAAGTAAAGGAGTATCTCTACAATTTCCTCAAAGAATACATGAAAGAACTTAAAGAAAAGATAGAACAGTATAGAGAGATTGTGAATAAACGTGAGATACTGATAGTGCATAGTAAAGATGAGCTGAAGCAATACCTATAGCTAGTCAAAATCATCATCAGAGAAAAGTAAGTTTGACAGAGTATGTTGTGGCAACAAGTCGGCAGAGCTATGAAAGCTATTTATCTTGTAATTCTTTTTAAAATTCTTGGTGAATACTGTTGGTAGATGAATCTATAGATGTTGATTCTTTGATGGAAGCAGGTAGGATAGCGAGGAGGGTGAGGGAGAAAGCCATCAATATCGTTAGAGAGGGAGTTAGCATACTGGACATATGCAACATTCTTGAAGAATCTATAAGAGATCTAGGTGGAAAACCAGCGTTCCCATGTAACATATGCATTAACGAGATTGCTGCACATTATACAGCCTCCATAGAAGAACAAACTATAATTCCATCCAGATCTATAGTTAAGATAGACATAGGCGTATCTGTCAACGGATATATTGCTGACACAGCTATAACCATCTCTTTTGATTCTAGCCATGAATTGATGGTTGAAGCTGTCTATAAAGCATTAATGGAAGCTTTGAAGATTGTAAGACCTGGTGTGCCTGTAAGTGTTATCGGTGCTACTATACAGAAGACTATTAGAGATATGGGATTTAAGCCTATTAGAAATCTCACAGGACATGAGATAGCTAGATACAATCTACACGCAGGTCTTTCTATTCCTAATGTACAAACAATTCAGACTGATAAACTTAAAACTGGACACATATATGCAATAGAACCTTTTGCAACAACCATAGATGGGGCTGGAGAAGTAGTACCTTTACGAACAGCAACTATCTATAGGCTAAGTATTGAAAAGATAGATCGTAGTAAACTTAAGAAAGAAGAATTAGAGTTGGTAGACATGATTTCGAGAAATTTTGATAATCTACCATATACGACTAGATGGATTCAAGAATTTGATAAAGTTAAAAATCTACATGAGAAGATGGTTAGGAAGGGTCGTATACATTCTTACCCAGTGCTCGTAGAGAAGAATAGAAAACCTGTTTCACAAGCAGAACACACTATACTAGTAACCGAAGATGGATGTAAGATCGTTACGTGATTAGATATTCTCTATAGATTACACTTCCTTCTTCTTTTCCTGTTTCTCTTTAACGTATATTCCAGTTACGAGCATTTTATTTGAACCACATTTTGGACACTTCTCTTCTACTTCTAAGAAAACATAATCTCCTTCTTTGAAAGGTCTAGAATTCTCAGTTTTACAATTAAAGCAGAGTAAGAATGTTAAAGGCTGTGCAAATTTGTTAGCCGGAGGTTTCGTCGGGAACATGATCTTCTATTTCTGATAAGAAATCTACTGCTTAATATACCTTAGAGAATTACTGTAGAATATGTTCTACGTTACACCTATGCCTACGGAGTTTCCTATTCCTGCAACTATTACTGTGTAATCTTTATCAACTTTCTCTAAAATTGTTTGTTTAACTTTCTCTAAGATCTTGTCAACCGATTTCGCTATAGATTCCCTCATAGGTGTTATTGCTTCAACTATGGATTCGTAAATTACTATGGCATAGAGAGGTATTCCTTTATTCTTAGCTATTTCTTCAATCTTATATTTATCTACTCCTGTACCTCCTATCGCTACGCCGACACCTTCAATAACTTTTCCAGAATCTTCACCTTCAAGCTTTAATCCAGCATCTATCGTAATTATCAGTTTAACTTTATCTCCCTCAGCTTCAACAACCTTCTTTACGCCTTCACCAGGTCTACCGACAGTACCACCTGGACCTACAGCTCTAACTATTATGAGCTTCCTACCCTCGAAATCCATCTCTTGTACTATTGTATCTTTAGCTATCTCATATGTCTTTTTCTCTTTACCGTATGCTAGTTTGGCTACTGCTAGTACCCCGATACCATCTCCTATCGGCTGACCTTGAGAGAAAGCGTAGCTTGCATAATGATATGCTTCAGCTATCTCCATTATCTGAGGCATTAGCATCTGCATTTGAAGTATGAGGTATATGTTTGAAGTCTTTTTACCGAGTAGGTAGTAGTGTCTAACAACACGGTATATGTAATGTATTCCACGTGCTACTTCTACAAGATTTGTTAAAGTCTTAACTTTCATATTATCAGCCTTACTACAAAGCTTCATTACATCTTCTTCAAATCTATCTTCCCAAGTATTAACAATATGTTCTAGCTTCCAGACTATTCCATATGGATCCATAGATTCTGGAGATATTATGAATGAGTCCAGTAGCTTCTCTAGTTCCGACTTAACGTCTCTTCCTTCTTCCGCATATCTTTGAAGAGACTCTATAGTTTTAGCCTTAACATCTTCATCTATCATCTTAAGCTTGTTCAACTTCTTCTCCAAATCTCTCAACATATAGGACATCTGGATCCTCTGATTAAAACCTGGGTAGAGTAAGAATGCCATGAATAAGAGTAGCCAGATAAAATAGATTAGAGTAGAAAATGTATCTTGAGGAGGATTCAGCTGGAGAAGACCCAACAACTCAACATCAGCCGAATCATACTAAAACAAGCCATTCTAAAAAGCTTTTCTCCCTGAAAGAAGAAAAATTAAAACATATCCTGAAAGATTTATCCTACTCTATAACAATAATTTACTAATGGTGGATGAAAGGATGCCGAGATGTCAGCTCTGCGGTAGGAAGACTGAGAAACTATATTACGTAGAAGGGAAAAGAGTATGTGATAAATGTAGATCTAAGTCTTCGTAGAGCATGTGGGATAAAAGATAAAATTAGGAAGCGAGGAATGTTTAACTTAAGCTTCCGGCATACTTTTTTCTATTGGGATGGAGTTAATTATTAAGACGCCTTTAGGTTTAGAGAATATTGTAGCTAGCAGAATACTTGAACTTGATCCCTACGTTGTTCTAACGATAAAGCCTAAGGGTTTTGCAGGTTTACTAGTAGTTGAAGAATGTTCTGATAAGAGAAGGTTAGCAGAACATATTCTTAGAGAAGTACCTGAAGCTGAGAATGTAATTCTTGTTGAAGCTGAAGCAAGTGGAGATATAAAATCTATAGTTGAAGCTGTTAGAAAGATTATTAGAGATAGAATTAGCCCTGAAGAAAGTTTTGCTGTTAGAACTGTTAGAAGAGGTAAACATGATTTCACCAGCATAGATGTAAATGTTGTTGTTGGAGCTGTTGTAAAGCAGGAGGTAGGGGCGAGGGTAGATTTAGAGAATCCTGACAAGATAATCCAGATAGAGATAATAAATGATAAAGCTGGAATCGCCATCACAGACGGGTTTAGATGGAAGAAGATGAGTGGGAGGAAGAAGCCTTCGATAAGATTCTTCAATAAGATATCGATAGTCCAAATGCCTTACCTAGGATCTCTAGAAGGTGCAAGAGAAATAGGTGCAAGAATAGGTAGAGCGGTACAAGCATACGAAGTAAATGAACTTGTAATTGCTCCTAGTAAACCTGTAGATGCAGAAGAGTTAGCAAGATTCATAGAAGGTGTCTTAGAAGGAGTAGAGAGTAGGTATGTGATACAGAAGAAGAGTTACGCTAGAGATGTTAGGAAGGTTAGGGTATTAGTCCAAGACTTATATCAGCTTGTGAGAGATAGAAGAGGGGAACCTATAATAGTCTTCGAACCTGAAGGCGTACAGTTAAGAGAATGTAGAGAAAAGCTTAGAGAACTCTTCATAAAATCGAAGAGAGTAAACTTTCTACTAGGCTCTAGAGAAGGTATACCGAAAGGAGTTTACAGGATAGCGGACATGGTAGTAGATCTAGCTCCAGGAATAACTTTACCAACAGAATTAGCAGCACCAGTAGCGTTAGCGTCAGTATACATCACTCTCCACACAGATTATGAATATGAAATTCTAGAAGAAGCCAATAAACAAGATGAAGAACAATCTATCAATGAGTAGATACTGTGGTAATGATTAACGGTTATATATTCTAGAGAATAGAATATTGATGATGTGGGGGGAAGGATTCGAGAGGATAGAGAAGATTGTAGATCAGATCGTTAATAGAATTGTTAGAGACATATCTAGAGAAGTACCTCGAATTGTTGAGGCTACGATCTCTCCAATTAAAACAGCTGTAGAAATAGTAGCTGGCTATAGGAGACCATACTCAGAAGTATACTCAACAGATGATGAAGTCACAGTAGTTATCGAGATGCCTGGAGCCAGCAAGGAGACCATAGAAATAAATGTGAATGAAGATTATGTAAACATACATGCAAAATTCTCCGAAGAATTATTAAACCAAGCACCGAGATATTCTATATTCAAGTCTAAAGGATATAGATTGTCAGTAACCCTACCAGTAAAGATTGAAGAAAAAGATGCGAGAGCAATTTATAAAGACGGTGTATTAGTGATAAAAGCTCCAGTAAAGAAACCGAAAGGTGTATCGATTAAAGTAGAATAACATAGATACTCAGTTTTTTTCATAGAACTGTATGTTGTCGAAATAATCTATAAGCATCTTATACCATAGCTTATATTTTTGTAGGTAAATGCGTTGTAACTGGACATGTCTTCTGAGATTTCTACTATAAAGAAGATTGTGGGCTTAGCTTCTTTTTCTGTAATTTCAGGTTTAGTATTCGCTTTCGTCAGCCATGTGATTGCACCATTAGTTTTTATTGTTGGGGGACATCTAGGGGTTGCAACAATCTATGGTTTATGGTTTATCGGAGGAACACTTCCAGCATATATAATGAGAGTGCGGGGAGCTGCATTCTTTGGAGAAACTATAGCTTCTCTAGTAGAACTATTGCTTGTTAGCCCATACTCAATCCTACTATACTATTATGGACCGGCTCAGGGGGTAATGAGTGAGATTGTTTTCTGGTTTAGAAGGTATAAATCTTGGGGTTGGGGTACGATGATAGTTGCAGGTATGCTTCCAGTCTTAGCTGCTTATCCATTTGATTGTCTCGTAAGCCCATTCTATCCAGCATGTAGAGATCCAGGATACCCGCCGCTACTACATGCAGCTATAATAATCACGATGCTTATCAGTGGAGCATTATTTTCAGGTATACTCGTCAAGTTCGTTGTAGATAGATTGGTTAAAGCTGGGGCTTTGAGGGGTTGGCCAGTTGCTAAAGCTTCAGAAAACAAGAGTAAAGAGAGGTAGCTGGATTAGTCCCACAGTAGATTTAGATGTAAGAGAAGGTGAAGTAGTAGCTATAATTGGACCTAGTGGTTCTGGAAAATCCAGCATACTACTCTCAATAATAGGTGTACTAGATTATGAAGGCTCAATAACGTTAAGTGGAAGCGAAGTTAGAAATATGGATAAACGGCAACTTAGATCTAGAATAGCGTATGTCCCCGACGACTTAAACTCTTATTTAATCACTTTCAGAGTAATAGATGAAGTAGCATTCAATTTAGAGAATCTTGGATACGAGTCTAAGAATATTGTTGAAAAATCTCTAGAAGTTCTAGAATTAACTCAACTGCTAGAGTTGTGGGACAGAGATGTCTGGACGCTGAGTGAAGGTGAAAAACAGAGACTAGTCATAGCATCTGCATTAAGCACATCTCCAAAAATAGTCTTACTCGATAATGCTTTCTCAAATATAGATTGGGAGATGAAGAAGAAGTTCCTAGACATCTTTAAAGAATTTCTGGAAGAGGGGCACACAATAGTCTATACAGGTTACTCGATAATGAAAGAATTCTTGAAGCCAGATCACGTAGTCTATCTCGGAGAAACAGATGAACAATACAAGATAAAAATGGTTAAACGAACAGGTTTGAAAGACGTTTTACTTGAAGTTGAAGATTTATGGTTTAGATATACTAGAGAGAGATATATTCTTAGAGGTGTTTGGTTTAAAGCTTTTAGAGGAGAGAGGCTAACCATCATCGGCAAGAATGGTTCTGGAAAAACAACACTGTTAAAGATAATCTCTGGATTATACAAACCTAGTTCTGGTAGAGTTAGAATAGAGAGCAGAACTCCTAAGATCGGCAAATGCATATATGTTCCGCAAAATCCTTCTATATCTCTATTCGGTAGGACTCCTAGAGAAGAGCTTAGATACGTGGAATCACGTTGGGCTGAAAAGATAATTGAAGATGTTGGGCTGGGTTACCTACTCGATAAACCAATGCATAGTTTGAGCTTAGGAGAGAAACGTTTAATTTCACTACTCTCAGCCTTAAGTTTAAGAGCTACTCTGGTAGTGTTAGATGAGCCGACTGTAGGTTTAGATCATCGTTTAGCCAATATGATTGGAGAACTCTTTTACAATATTTCTAATGAGAATGTGACATTGATTATGACTACACATGATAGAGATTTCGCTGAAGCATTCTCTGATAGAATACTACTCCTAGAAGAAGGGGTCGTACATGAAATCTCAGAGAGATGAAAAAACTGACTGGCATAGATTATTCCTAGAAACAAGCTCCAAGATCAATCCACTCACGGCACAGATAACAATTCTACTTATACTAGCCGCTATAACAATTGAGACAAACCATATTAGAATTTTCTTACTTCTAATCGTAGCTTTCACTATTTCATCAGTTTATTCTAGAAAGACGTTAAGCATCCTTAAGTTTATACTTCTCTTCACCCCTCTAAGTATAGGGCTAGGTATATTCTACGGTCTTATCAGCGGTAAGAGTTTACTTGAAGCAGTATTCATAATGTGGATGAGAATCGGGACTTTAGTCTCTATATCAACGCTCTTGTATTATTGTGTAGATCCTTGGGAGCTGGCTGACTCTCTAACAAGATACTTAAGATTTCCTAGAACTCTGGGTTACTCAATCGGGATAGCATTCTCAGTATACCAGAAGATGATGAGGGATTTGAGAGAAGCTATAGACTCACTACGTTCAAGAAAGATTATTAGAAGCTGGCTTGACTATTTACTCAAGATAGATAAGATACTGTACATAACAGTCTACATAGCTTATAGGAGAGCAGAAGAATTAGAAATAGTTCTTGAGGCAAGATCCTTCGACCCGTATTGGAGAAGAGAGAGAAAGAGACTAAAAATTAAGTTAAAGGATTATCTAACACTTATATTCACTTCTCTTAGCATAATTTTAGTTATGTTTCTAGTTGGCTAAGATTCTACTTCGGCTCGCTTCTCTTTCTCCTCAACTTCTTTCTTTAACTTCATTTTTACGAGAGAGACCAGGTATCCTGCTATCTTATTCCTCATCTTTTTTGAAACCCTACCTGCTAAGACCTGGCCTACGATAAGTTTGTTTGTTTCGAAATCAGCTGTTATCCTATCACCTGCAACTTTCAGTATTTCTTTCGCCAGAACCTTAACTTTACGAATTCTAACCTTACCCATACACTCAACACTCTCTCTACTAAGAAGAACCGAGAATAAAAATATTCAACGATAAAGTCTTTAAGATCTATTTAGCAGAGCATCTATCTTTTCGATACAAATTGACTTCCCCCTATATAGAATCTAAGTTTTTCTGGTAAATCTTTCTTTACACCAATTCTATGGGAAGATTCTATCTTGAATTCTCTTCCAAAAGATTCTACTATGTATATGGGGCTGGAGGGGTCTGTAACATCTGTATTGTTAAGTGTTTTATCAATTAAGAATGCTTTGGTAAGTTTTCCTGGACCATTTGTTAGAGAATAAATGTTCGTTGTCTTTCTATTCTTCATCATTACTTCTATTCCTTTGACTGGTTCTACAGCTCTTATCAAAACAGCTCCTACCTTGTTAGGTGGATGGGAGACTATGTTGAGAAGCCAGTTTCCATGGACCATGTAGATAAACGTCTTACCAACTTCAAGGAACATTAATTCATTAAACTTCCTCCTACCACCATAAGCTTTAGAAGCTGGATCATCTTCACCATAATAAGCTTCCACTTCAACTATTCTTCCAGACAACTCTACTTCTCCAAGCCTCCTAACTAGAACATTACCTAAAAGATCTCTAGCAACACACGCTGGATCTCTTTCATAAAAACTTCTAGGAAGTATTTTTCCAGTAGAAATATCTACCATCCAGACAAAACCACACATCCAAGAGTATAAAAATGTTGGTATCCTAAAGTATAATATGTTCTACTATCCTCTAGATTATGTAATTTGAAGATGGTGGTTATAGAGAAGATAGTTTACAATGGAACGAATTCTTACTTGATAATTTCTGGAGACAGAGCTTGTTTGATAGATGTCTCCGCACCCTTAAGTATGGTTGAGAAGTTTTTGAAGAATGTTAAACTCGAGTACATTCTAATAACACACGCCCATATGAGGCACATACAGTATCTCAGAGAATTTAGATCAAGCATAAACTGTAAGATATGTATTCATAAAAATGAAGTTACAGATTTCGTCAAGGTGTTTCCAGACATAGAACCAGATCTAAAATTAAAACATATGCAAGATGTCAAAATAACTCCTATCGAGATAACAGTCTACCATACCCCAGGTCATACAGAAGGCTCAGTCTGCTTCGAAATCAGAAGTCTGAAAGCATTATTTACAGGCGATACTCTTCTTAAAGATGGCTTCGGGAAGATACGTAGTCCACAAGATATGCAGAAAATTGTTATTAGTCTTAAGATGTTGTCTAGAAGTATTCCTCCAGAAACGAGGATTTATCCAGGTCATGGAGAAGAGACGGTAATGGGTAGAGAGGTCTGGCTAGATGGATTAGACATGCTCTCTTAACAACTACATACTGGAGAATAGTTGTCCTTGAGTATTCTTATTTCTTTGGAGGCCATATTCTATCAAAGTAGGGATTCTTAGAAGACGCAGTTAGAGGTATTCCAAACACATAGTCTGCATCCATCATCTTCCCTTCCTGAGCTGCAACACCTATACTAAACATTATTCTATTATCTACGTTGTGTATAGATGCTGTTTTTACAGCAGATCCTATCGCTATTCCTAAGTTTACTAAACTACATACGGTATCTGCATCTATCTTCCAGTTCTTGGGAGACTTAAGTTCTAGGTTTAGAATCTTGCATCCAATCAAGATTACTGCGTGGCTCTTCCTAACATTCTCTGCATCTCTCTTAAAGAAATCTCCATAAGTTTCTGCTAACTCATCCATTTTTCTAGCAAGAGCTTCAAGTTCTTCAGGTTTATCCAGTATCTTTACCACTATATTCTCTTTACCTCTAGCCTTAGGAGCTGTTATAGCTGAGATAGCCATTAACTTAGCAACCTCTACAACACCATTTCTAATTAAATCACCACCCTCCATCATATCTTAAAACACGCTCAACAATACAGTACAAAATTAGTATTTGAATATATCTACTAGTCTTATCGAGATTATGAAGATGTTACGTCAGATTACTTCGAATTATTGTTTTAAGCTTGGATATAGAAATAAACTTCATAAACAAGTTAGGATTAAGATTTTTTGAGATTGGAGTTTCAGGTAACTATTGCTTTCATAGTAATATTGGTCTCGATAGTGCTTATACTAACAATGCTTGGAAGTTTAAGATCAAGAAAAAATCCAAAAGTAGAATTGTGTATTGAGAGATACGTTGTTTCCCATAAATACGCGCTTCCGTCAACATCTCCTTTTATCATGGTTGCCTACTACAGTAGAATAGGGAACAAGATACTGATCTCTATCTCGGCGGTAGCTATGATAGCTTGGAGAAGAATCTTAAGAAAATATAGTATCAAAGATTATGTAGATCTGAATGAAGAGTTGATAAGAGAGTTCATGAGAGAAATTAATGTAGTACTTATACATGAATTTACAGAGTGGGGAGTACATCAACTAAATTTAAGAAGACTCTTCACACATCAACTCTGGAATGACTACATTAGAGAAAATATTCTAGCTAAATAGAGGGTGGGGAAACCCTAAATCTAGACCATAATACGTAACCTACGTAATATTATAAGGTGAGTGATTTACAGTAATGTTCTTAACCCAGAATAAGAAAAAGGTAATTAATAGGGATAAATTTATATATAAAAATAGGGTGAATTTTTATATACCAACTGCTTTTCTATGGGTTTGGTAGCAAGAAATGTTGCAGGCTAGAAGTTTCTTAAGAAAGAAGATTCATGTAAGTGGGAATGAATATTATTATATTCACATACCTGCAAAGCTTGCTCATGATAGTCAATTCCCATTTAAAGATGGAGACGAACTTCGAATAATTGTAGATACCTCTAAGAAGAGGATGATAATAGAGAAGACAGGTTATAGTGGTAGGAAAAAAGGAAGGAAGGTAAGAGGTGGGTTATAGAAAGATTGTTAGATCTCTGGTTCACTACTAATGTGCGGCCTTTCCAGTAACTCAGTTTTTTTCTTTTTCTTCGTCCTTCCTAAAAATAGTTCTAAGAGAGAGTGAGATGTAATCATATTCTTTAGATATTGTATAGATTTCCCTGGATCTATCCCCTTAGGACAGACATTACTACATGCTAGAGCAAAATGACATCTCCAGCAACCATGTTCTGAGTCTATAATAGACAGTCTTTCTTCAAAACCTTCATCTCTTGGATCGATTGAAAATCTATATGCTTTATTCAACACCATTGGTGTAAGGAACAATCTATCTATAGAGACAGTTGGGCATGCGGAAACACATAGTCCACATTCTATACATTCTGCAAACTGTAAATAGCTTAGTGTTTCTTCTTCTTTCTGCAGATACATGCCAACTGGTTTCATCATTTCTTCTAAATCTCTTCTAATTATGTAGGGTTTGATAGTCTTTTCTTTAACAAATAATTCTGTGAAATCTGTTACTAGGTCTTTAATTACTGGGAAATTCTTTAATGGTTCAATTGTGATCATGTTTGAGTTTAGTTCTAGTACTCGTGTAAAACATGCAAGTCTCTCTTTACCATTTATGACCATACCGCAAGATCCACAAACTGCTTGACGACATGAGTATCTTAATGTGAGAGTTGGGTCTATGTTCTCTTTTATCTTCAGTAATGCATCTAGAATAGTGGCCGATTTATCTACTTCAACTTCATACACACTCCATCTTGGAGAACTGTCTACGGCTGGGTTAAATCTAAAGATTTTAAACGTAACTTTCATAAACTTCCCTCCCCGCACATTCAAACTAGAAGATTAACAATGAAGTATAGATGAAGAATGCTAGTCCGATAATTATCAGCACTAGTGTTATGCTATCTGTAAACCATCGTTTAGGTACAAATTCTATTAGTACAACTCTTACACCATTCAATGCATGGTAAAGTATCGAGGCCAGGAATATTAGTTTATTTATAGAGTATAGTTCAGCTGATTTAATTAATCCATATGCTTCAAAGTGTCCTGATAGTACATGTATTGCTCCTGTTATAAGTATCAATACGCCTGTTATGTAGTGGAGGAGCATCTTAACGGATTCCCTCATTCTAGATCACCCTATTACACCTACTATATTCAAGATCCAAATAGCTGTTAGAATTATAAATACAACTATGACTAAAGCTACAGATAATCGTTGTAATCCTCTTAAAGTTGTAAACTTGTATGGATACACGGCTCTTATAGGTTTACCGACAATAAATCCGTATTCAGCTAGGACAAGCCTCACACCATTTAATGCGTGAAATATTATTATTACTCCAAACAGTATTTGTAGTTCTGTGATTAGAAGATATGCTTGGTTTGTATCTAGTAAGTGCCATAGAAGGAAGCCTACTATCATTAATCCCGAGATCCTCTGAACAAGATACATAACCTTTTCAATAGAATATCCTCTAATTTTAAGCCAACCAGTTACACGTCCTCTAGATTTTCTAGCTCCTACGTTACTCATATTCTCTCCTCCTAATATTTTCTTTCAGTAGGCATCCACTTAGTGATTCTTACGGGTATGTATTCTAATCTCGGTCCTTCTGGTGTTCTGTATGCTAGTGTATGTTTAAGCCAGTTTACATCATCTCTTTTAGGATAGTCTAGACGGTAGTGTGCACCTCTACTCTCCGTTCTAGCTATTGCTGAGACTACTACAACTTCAGCTACTTCAAGCATACCATCTAGTTCTAGAACGTTTATGAAGTTCTGATTATACTCCTTGCTTTTATCATTTACCTTGCCTGTTCCAAACCTCTTCCTAAGTTCTCGTATCTTTCTCAATCCTTCTTCCAGCCCCTTACCATCTCTAAACACATATGCCTTCTCACTCATAGTATTCTGCAACTCTCTCTTAATTAGATATGGGTCTTCACCATACCCTCCATGAAATATTTGATCGAAGACCCTCTTCTCCTCACTTACTACAAGTTGGGTTGGGAAGGATCCTGGATTATTTTTCTTTGATGCATATTCTGCCGCTTGTTTTCCTGTTAAGAATCCGTAGACTAGACAATCTATAGATGAGTTACATCCAAGTCTATTAGCTCCATGTACACTGCTACAGTTTACTTCTCCAGCTGCCCAGAGACCTCTTACAGGTGTTTGTCCATATATGTCTACGTGGACCCCTCCCATAGTATAGTGGGCTGCAGGTCTTACAGGTATAGGCTCGTTTACAGGATTTATTCCAGCAAACTTCATAGCTATCATCTTTATCTCTGTTAGCTTCTCATCTATTACTTTTTCACCTAGATGTGTTAAGTCTAAGTGAACGTAGTCTAGACCGTCTGGTCCCTCGAATCCTCTGCCTTCCATTATCTCTTTCATCATAGCTCTGGAAACTATGTCTCTCGGCGCAAGCTCCATCTTCTCCGGCGCATATCTAGACATGAACCTCTCTCCATGCTTATTTCTTAAGTATCCTCCTTCACCTCTAGCAGCTTCTGAGATTAGTATTCCAGAAGGGACAAGGCCTGTAGGATGGAATTGTATAAACTCCATATCTTTTAATGGAATTCCTACTCTATAGGCCATGGCCATTCCTTCAGCTGTTGCAGAGTGTCCATAAGTTGTGAAAGAATAAAGTCTTCCAGCACCACCTGTTGCAAGTATACCTGCCTTAGCCTTAAAGACATGTAATTCTCCACTTTTTATTTCTATAGCTGTAAATCCTTTAAATTCTCCATCTTCCACCAATATTGAAGTTGCAAACCATTCATGATAGAAAGTTATGTTATCATATTTGAGACAGGTGTTGTATAGTGTCTGCATAGCGTGTAGACCTGTCTTATCAGCTGCATAACATGCTCTATCAAAACTGTGTCCACCGAAAGGTCTCTGATCTATCCTACCATCCGGCTTCCTACTCCAAGGCATGCCCCAGTGTTCAAGTCTAAGAATCTCTCTAGGAGCAAGTTTTACAAATAATTCTACAGTATCTTGATCTGCGAGATAGTCTGAACCTTTAATTGTATCGAATGCATGTAGTTCAAAGCTGTCTCCTTCTTCTGGGTAAAGTGCAGCTGCAGTACCTCCTGCATATGCAACAGAATGGCTTCTCATAGCGTGAACCTTACTTAAAACAGCTATCTGGAGGTTTGGCCCCCTGCCTGCAGCTTCTATAGCAGCTCTTAAACCAGCCAGCCCAGAGCCGACAATAACTATATCTGTAGAAATTTTATCGACCAAGATCTCACTAATAGTTTAGAGTAAGAAGAAAGAAATATACCTTTTTATTAACTAATTTAGATTTACAGGAGAATTCTAGCTATGTGAATTTTATCTTCTTGTTAGGAATGTGTGAATATTGGTTTAACTTTAAGACTTTCTTCAATCTTCTTCTTGATTTCTTCGAATTCTTCTATTTTATAGAGATGTGAGAAACATTTGCAATCTGTTGATCCAAATCTTCTTACTGGATTACCTCCGATTTCTAAAAGTAGATTAGAGATAATGCATTCATATTCTCTCTTGAGTGAATAGGCGATTGCTTTTAGAGGTTTACAAGATCTAGATGATAACAGGTAGTCTATATGCCATCTAATCTTCTTTTCTTTGGAGAAGTGTCTAGATACCCTCTTTTCTAAGTTATTCTGTGCTGAACCTACATACACGTATAGACCTGGTTTAAATGAAACTTCTCCAAGATGACCAACCCTTAATGTAACTTCATCTATAACCTCCACCAACAGTATGTAGACCCCCTTCAAATTCTACAAATAGTAAAGCTTCCAGGAGCCCTATATACTCTACACCTCCCAATACTACATTCACATGAAACTTTATCTATAGCTGCTGGATATCCTCTTTACATGCTTGGCAGTGAAGATTTGAAGAAGTATATGGATGAGAAGAAGATTGTTGGAGAGATCATATATCTTAAGTCTGGTGAAGCGAGAACCTCTTCTAGTGCTGCTAGAGCTGTTAAGTGTAGTCTTGGTCAGATAGCGAAGAACATACTATTGATTGGTAGTAGTGGGAGCAGGCTACTCATAGTGATCTCAGGTGATAAGAAAATTGATTTACAGAAAATTTCAAAAATATTTTCTGAAAAATTTAGGCTAGCTTCTCCAGAAGAAGTTTTAGAAGAAACAGGTTATTCTGTTGGAGGAGTTCCGCCATTTGGACACATAAAGCCTTTGAAGACAGTTATAGACCAGTCTCTAAAACGCTACAAGTATGTATACACGTCTGGAGGGTCAGAAGATACGTTAATGAAGATAGAAGTAGATGAATTGATTAGAGTATGCGGTGCAGAGATTCTAGACGTCTCTCTTTAAGATTGTTGTAGTCATTGTGATAAACTTTTAAGATTGGTGTATAGTATTTGTTGATGGATGCTGGGAGAAGTCTTAGGTAAACCTGCTAGACTGTATAAGAACATAGATGATGTTAGAGTGATGTGTACAGCATGTGCACGTTACTGTAGGCTTAAACCTGGTCAAACAGGTTTCTGTGGAATAAGAAAGAATGTAGATGGTGTGCTGTACCTACTTGCTTACGGGAAGATAGTATCTGCTCATGTGGACCCTATAGAGAAGAAGCCTGTCTCACATTATGCTCCTGGAACAAAAGTATTCTCAATAGCGACCACAGGATGCTCATGGATGTGCCAATACTGTTTAAACTTTGATATCAGCCAGAGGAGGAAAGTCGAAGGTGTAGATGTTAGCCCTGAAAAGATTGTTAAGATGGCTAAAAAGTATGGTAGCCATGGAATAGCATATACATATAATGAGCCATCAATCTACATGGAGTTTGCTCACGACATCGGAGTACTAGCTAGGAGGGAAGGATTATTCAATGTATTTGTAACAAATGGTTATTGGCCAGATGGAGTAGAAGAAGCAAAAGATTTTCTCGACGCAGCAACAGTAGACTTCAAGGGAAATGGAGAAGCAGAGTTCTTGAGAAAATACGTTGGGATCCCCGATCCTGAACCGATATTCCAAACACTTCTTGAACTTAAAGAGAAGACCCGTGTCCACATAGAGATAACAGATCTAGTCGTACCGAAGATAGGTGATAGTCTAGATGCTGCTAGAAAACTAGCTAGATGGGTGTATGAGAACCTGGGAGAAGATACGCCAATACATTTCCTAAGATTCCACCCAGACTATAGACTCCTACACTTACCTTTAACACCTGTAGAAGTTTTAGAGAAACATTACGCTATCGCTAAAAATGAAGGATTAAGATATGTCTACATTGGAAACGTTCCAGGACATCGCTACGAGAATACTTTCTGCCCAGAATGCGGTAAAATAGTTGTAGAAAGAAGAGGGTTCGATATACTTGGATGGCATCTAGACGAAGAAAATAGATGTAAATTCTGTGGATACAAGATAGCTATACACGGTAAACCTCCACCAGACTATAGAACATCAAGATTCATACCAGTGTTCCTAGACTAGCCACAATTAAAGAGAAGATAATTAATCAGTAGATAGATACTCCTCAGCTTATAGAGAAAAAAATGTAGGGAAGTCTTCATTTATGTTGTGTAGTTGTTAGCCCCCAAGTTAGATTACTCGAAGGATATCCGAGTAAGTGTAGGTTTGCTGCATTTACGTTCTTCAAGTATTTCTTTGCGGTTTCTAAACATCTATGGAATTGTTTTTCAGGTGTTACTGGTAGGTCTTTCATCATGAAGTCTGGGTGGAAGATTAGTAGACAGTAAGGTATCTCTGGATCAAGACTTGCGATGAACTTAGCGATCTCTCCAACCTCAACTTCATCGACATAATATGGTACTAGAAGTGTGGTAGCTGTAAGCACTGGCATACTTCTCCTCTTCTCGTAAAACTCTCTATAGATAAGTTCAAAATTTTTCAATACGTCTTCATTGCTCCTCCCAGTTAATGCTTTATGTACGGATGGAGTGTATGCTTTAAGATCGAATTTTATGTTTCCACCAGATTCTAAAGCTAATTCTCCAACTCTCTTAACTAGAGCTGGATTACCGCTGCCATTCCATTCAAAACATATTCTAACAATTCTGTTAGCAGGTTTCTCTTCTAAGATTCTTTTAGAAGCTTTTATGGCGAAGGGGGCTTGAGGTTCCGGTGAGCCACCAAACCAGCACCAACAGGTAATCCTACTGTTTTTGAGAGTTACATTAACTAGCTCGTCTATCGTTGTTTTCTCAGCGTTCTCTAAGAATTTATGTGTCCAGTTTTGGCAGAATAAACAATTGAAGCTACATCCGTAGAAGAAGAGTGCGAGATTGTAGTATCCTATCTCTGCCGTGTTTTTAACAGCATAATTGGGGTAGCCGCATCCAGTTCCGGCTGGACAGAACCATGATGAACAACAATTAGTAACATGAGGGTCGAGATAGTAGTGGAGTAACGCTGTCTTCTCATCAACTATTTGTACAAGCTTGTTATATTTGTTCATTCTCAAACCACAGTACCCTCTCTCACCTTCACCCATTACACAATTATTCATACAGAGTTTACAAGGAATACCGTTAGGAGTTTTAGGCGGCTCTGGAGGAAGACCAAACTCTAATCTAATCTTCCTATGTTTAGATTCAACATACTCTAAAGCTTCATCAAACCTGTTCCTCAAACACTCTACACAAACACCTATAGATTCAGAGATAAAACTTGACCTAGCCTTACATACTTTACATTCTTTTTCACTATAGGAGATGTAGCTCCATCTACGGAGCATTCTAACCTATACGTATAATCTAGTATAAACCAATATATATCTACCTACTAGGTAAACAGGAACGAATATTTCCAACCAATCTTTTATCTAGCCCACTAGATTATGAGGTCCAGATATCTACGTATAAATTGCGGTATTCACTGTTATTTATTGATGATGAATTAGAGCTGCTGAAAGTATGATGAAAGCTCAGTAATCTGATTTATAGATTGTATTCTTCGTGTATTGCTCTAACTGCTTCCGGTCCATCTTCATCTTTGACTACGAAAGATATGTTAAGCTCAGAAGAACCTTGTGCTATCATTCTTATGTTTATTCCTTTCTTTGCAACTGCGCCGAACACTCTGCTCGCTACTCCAGGTGTTCCCCTCATTCCTTCTCCGACTACTGCTACTACACATACATCTTCTTCTGCTTCTATATCTTCTACAAGTTTTGACCCTAGTAGCGCTGTCTCTAGCTTACTTAGTGCCTTAGCTAGAAACTGCTTCTTAATCACTATAGAGACACTTGACTCTGAGACACTCTGCGAGATCATCATTATGTTTATGTTTTCTCTTGCAAGGGTTTCAAGTATTTTCGCAACTGTTCCAGGACGCCCAACCATGCTTGCTCCACGTATCGTAAGCATAGCTACATCTTTCACCAGCAATACAGCTTTCACAACACTCCCACTTTTTTCACTTGTAGTTGTTATCAATGTTCCCGGAGCTGATGGATTAAAAGTATTCTTTATTCTAACTTTTATCCCTGCTTGTAGTGCTGGTTCAAGTGCTCTGGGGTGGAGATTCTTTGCTCCGAATAAGGCCATCTCTATTGCTTCGCTGAAAGATACTGTCGGGATTACTTTTGCATTCTTAACTATTTTTGGGTCAGCTGTCATAAGTCCGTCTACATCACTCCACAACCATACTTCATCTACATCTAGGCAGTATCCTAGTATTGTTGCTGTATAGTCGCTTCCACCTCTACCTAAGGTTGTCGTAACACCTTCCTCGTTAACAGCTATGTATCCCGTAACTATGGGTGTTATTCCTCTATCGAGTAGAGATCCAAGCCTCCTCCTAACTTCAAGTCTTGTTATCTCCATGAGTGGAGAAGCCTCACCAAAATTAGAGTCTGTAACTATGCCTGCATCTCCACCATCCAGATACTTACAGTTTACTCCAAGTTCTGTTAAAGCACCCCACATTATTCTTGTCGAGAGTCTCTCACCGAAGGATACTATGTAGTCTCTAGATCTCGGGGTTACTTCTCTAAGATATAGAACACTCATAACAGCTCTTCTAAGCTCGTTGAATAGATCTTCTAGAAGTTGTTTAACCTCCTTCTTTAAATTTTCATTGCTTAAAGCTGCATCTAGAGCTTTTAGATGTGTATCGGATATCTCGTTGAGTGTTGTCTCTACATCTTTAACTCTACCTCTAACACCTTTCTCAACTAGAGAGAATAGTTTATCTGTTATTCCAGCCATGGCTGAGCATACGACTATCACTTCATTCTTTTCTAAGTGATCCCTAATTATCTTTGCTGCATTCTTTATCTTCTCTCCATCTCCTAGAGATGTACCACCAAACTTCATGACAATCCTCATCTAGGCCTCACCCAACTTCTTCTTAATCTCTATGAGATCTCTAATTATAGCTATTGCTGTTTCTCTTCCACCAGCTCCCTTTCCACTTATTGTATGTCTACCGCTAAGAGAAGTTGTAAAAGATACTGCGTTCATAGCGTATCTTACTGCAAGAGGGTCTGCGAGATCCACTAATGTTGGCTCAACTTTTAGTCCTCCATCAACTTTCCCTATAAGCCTGTATGTCTTTCTTTGCTTAAGAACCTCCTGAACATCTTTAAGTGTAAGATTTTCTATTCCTTTTATCGATACGTCTTTTATTGTAACGGCCATTCCTAGAACTTCGTTTGCTAGGATAACGAGTTTCGCAGCTGTATCGTAACCTTTTATGTCTAGGCTTGGATCACGTTCAGCATATCCTTTCTCCTGAGCTTCTCTTAAAGAATCTTCAAATTCGAGTCCATCCTCCATTCTAGATATAATGTAATTGCTCGTACCATTTAGTACACCTTCTATTTTAACTACCCTATCTCCTTTGGCACATTGTTTAGCGAAGTCTATTACAGGCATACCTCCACCTACAGTCCCACTAAATCTTAAGAGAACACCTTTATAGGATGCAAGTTCTTTTAATGCTGGAAGAGCGTATGCAAGCGGTCCCTTATTAACTGTAACTACGTTTACTCCAAGTGTTAATGCTTTCTTAATGTATGTGTAGCTTGGTTCACCATCTACTAGATTCGTCGGTGTTGCGTCTATCAAAATATCTACTTCTAGTTCATCTAGTAACTCGAGTACGGAAGCATTTTTCCTACCAAACTGTGGATGAAAAGACACACTCCCAGAATTCTTCTTTACATTTAGTACTTCGTTTAGATTTAGACCTCTCTCATCTACTACTGATCCTCCACTATCCACTATTGCAGTGAACCTTATGTTTAAACCATTTAGCTTCCTCAGGTAATCTCCATGTTCTATTACTATTTCAGCGAGACTCCTACCTACAACTCCGAAACCTGCTAATAAGACTCTCATCTACAACCAGCCTCCATGAACTTATCTTGAAAGCTTCCAGAATCTAGATGACGGTATATACTTTCTAGGAGAAGAGAGTTTCTAGAGATCTGTTTGATAACCCCCTTCCATCACTTCTCGCCTATTTCAGGTGGATGCAGAGATTTAAGTTTTATCTTTTAGATAACTGAAAATATTTTATTCTGCTTAAAGCTTTAAGATTCACTAGATTGGATGAGAAGGTTTTAGCATTCTTGCTAGGTTTGATTCAAGGTGTTTTTGAATGGCTTCCAGTAAGTAGTAAGACCATTCTTATGTTCTTGCTATATGCTTGGAGTTCAACTACAACGACCTCCTATATTCTCAGCATATTCCTCAATGGTTCTACAGTTCTAGCTGCAGTATTGTATTTCCGTAGAGAAATACTTAGAATTTTAAGAACAATATTCTATAGAAATGATATTGAAGGTTTTGTTATCTTGAAATTTCTCATAGTGTCTACTCTGATTACGGGTTTATTTGGTGTTCCGATCTCTCTACTACTGATTGAGTTTCTATCATCTCTTAGTAGCAAGATGTACATTATCTTTATTGGAGCACTATTCTCCATAACTGCATTACTCAACTGGATGCGATTCAAGATTAAGAATAGGTTTAAGACCATGGAGGAAGCGGGTTTAAGAGAAGCTTTTATAGCTGGTTTAGCTCAATCATTCTCAACTATACCTGGTGTGAGTAGAAGTGGAGTAACTATTCTAGCATTAACAATTATGGGGTTTAAACCAAGAGATTCATTAACGCTCTCATTCTTGATGAGTATACCTGTAACCTTTGGTGGAAGTCTTTATATGTACTTGGTATCTCCTAGAATCCTAGAAACTCTAGACTTTGAAATGTTAATAATAGCATTCTCAACAGCTCTCATCACATCCATACTGTTAATATCAGTTTTATTTAAGCTTGCAGATAAACTCAAACCTCAATTTTTCTTAATAACGTTATCTGTGGTTACAGTAATTCTAGGATTATTCTTCAGCTAGCTCAAGTAGACTTCTAAGTATCTTTGCATGTTTCTTTTCATCAGCTTCAACAGATTCAACTATAACTTTCAACAATTTATGTGGAAGAAAATCTTTAACCTTATCCAAACTATGTATATGGATTTCTTCTTCTTTCTTAAGTAGGGAGAGTAGTTCATGTTTTCTCGGAACTTCTATCTTCTGTCCTTGCTCACGTTCAAGAAGGTTTATGGTTGACATAAGTATGTCCGCATGTTTTATACTATCGCTTGCAATCTGCCTAAAAATCATTTTCGTCACTTCATTGTTTAACCTTGTGGCAGTCTCCATAAATTCTTCAGCAGCTTCATGTTCTGCTTGAGCTCTTTCCCGTAAAACTTTAATCAACTTATTCTTACTACTCTCCCCAGAATATTCTATCTTCTTACTTGATTCTTCGAGAAGAGATGAAAAACGTAAAGCAAGATCATACAACTCTGATTCAGAAATACTTTTATTTCTAGTTACAATCTTTTCTACAAACTCGTCTATCATATTAGAAATATTCACATTCTCTTTCAAATTAAATAATTTACCTCTTCTCTTACCAAGATAATGTGTTACGGCAGCAGGACTAATGTTAAGTATACGGGAGGCTTGAATCTTCGTGAAACCATACTTCTCGATAAGCAACCTAATAATCTCAGCTCTTAAAGCTGGTAAGAGACGTTCTAAACGAACGGTCATTCAGTTCAAAAGAAATATGTACCACAAAGTTAAAAAGATTTAATTGTGTTAAGAATTTTACATCGTTAAAAATAAAAATCCTAAAATAATAATATTTAAATATGAGATACCTCAAATTTAGTTTTGAAAAGTAAAGGTATGAGGTTAACAGTGTTATGACCTCGAAACATCATTCTTTTCCATTGTCAAATGTTAAAGAAGGAAGTAGGGTAAGAGTGGTTGAGATTACTGGAGGAAGAGGTTTGACTAGAAGATTAATGGAGATTGGTATACTTCCAGGTACAGAGATAGAAGTTGTAAAGAACAACTTTCCAGGTCCAGTAATAATAAAGAATGAAACTATCGGCTCTATTTGTATAGGTTATGGTATGGCTTCGAAGATAATTGTGGAGGTAGTTTAATGCGTTTTCACAAAAAAAGAAACAACTATGTAGAGATAGATTTAGAGAAGAAAATTGTAAAGGTAGCTATTATTGGTAACCCGAACGTGGGGAAATCTGTATTATTCAATAAAATTACACGTGGAAAAGCTTGGGTTGGAAACTGGCCAGGAGTTACAGTTGAGAAGAAAGTTGGGAAGATAAAATTCAATAATGTAGTGATAGAGATTACAGATCTACCTGGAGTATATAGTTTAACAGCTAATAGCATTGATGAGCTGATAGCCAGGAGATTCATACTTGAAGAGAAGCCTGACATAGTTATCCAAGTTGTTAATGCAACAAATCTAGAGAGAAACATGTATCTCACCTTACAACTCTTAGAAATGGATACCAAACTAATCATCGCGTTAAACATGATGGATTTAGCAGAAAAAGAAGGAATCAAGATAAACGTAGAAGGATTGGAAAAAGAACTTCACACACCTATAATACCAACGATTGCGATAAAAAACGTAGGCGTAAGAGAATTAATACGGAGAACAATAGAGTATTCGGAAGAAAGTACACCATCTATGAAATTTAAAGTAAGATACGATCCAGAGATCGAGAAAGCGATAGAAATGATAATTGAAGAACTATCTAAGCTGGGTGTAGAGAGAAAACTTGGATTAAATTATAGGTGGGTTGCTGTAAGACTACTCGAAGACGATCATGAAGTTACTAGAATCTTAAAAGAAAATGGGTTTGAAAATATTGTAGAGAAAGCTCTAGAAGTCAGGAGAGAATTAAAAGAGAAGCTGAAAACAGATGTAGAGTTTATGATTATTGAGAATCGTTATCAAAACATACTTGAACTATCTCAGAAATATGTTGAGAGAAGTATACGTAGGGAGAAATTAACAAATCTAATCGACAGAATACTAACGCATCCATTAATAGGATTCACGGTATTCATTGTTGTCGTGTACTCTATGTTCTTACTCTCATTTAATGTTGGCGCTCCTATTTCTGAACTGGTTAGTGAAGCATTATCCACCTACTTATATCCAGTTTTAAGATATGGTATTCAAAATGAATTCTTCTCTTCACTTTTAGCTGACGGTGTTCTTAAAGGTGTTGGGATAATCTTAACATTCATCCCAATACTCTTCTTCCTATTTCTTGAAATCTCTTTTCTAGAAGATGTGGGATATCTTCCAAGAGTTGCATTCTTATTCGATAGGTATACGAGTAAGTTTGGTTTGAGTGGAAGAGCCGTTCTACCTCTACTTGTTGGTTTCGGATGTAATGTTCCCGCAATATTATCTACGAGAGTTCTCGGAAGCGATAAAGAAAGAAAACTATCCATAGCTATTATACCTTTTATGTCTTGTGGTGCGAGGCTCCCCATCTACATACTCTTCACATCAATCTTCTTTAAAGGTATCGAGATACCGATAATCTTAAGCATATATCTAGTAGGAGTAACAGTAGCATTGATGACGGCTATACTTTTCAGTAAAACCATCTTCCATGAGACTCAACCCAGCTATATAATAGAGATGCCGCCGTATCTTTTACCATCAATACAAAACATGTTATCTAAAAGCTGGACTTACATAAAATCATTTCTAATTAGAGCTGGAAGCATAATAGTAGGGATAAGTGTATTGATCTGGGTCTTATCTATTACAGGTCCAGAAGGATATTTAGGTATAGAATCTCTAACAGATCCTGAAAAAATTTCTAATAGCTGGCTAGCGACCTTCAGTAAAACTCTAGAACCATTGTTTAAGCATTTTGGGTGGGATTGGAGAGTAATAGCGTCTCTCATGTTAGGATTTATAGCAAAAGAAGTCATAATATCTTCTATGGCTGTAATTTACAGTGTAGGTGAAGAGAACTTAATGATAGAACTTTCAAACTATTTTAATCCTCTCTCCGCATACTCTCTCATGATCTTTACACTACTCTACACACCGTGCATGGCTACAGTAGCAACAATAAGAAGTGAAGTAGGATTAAAATACGCATTCATGATAATTGTATATGAGTTGATGATAGCATACTTAACAGCAAGCTCGCTCATCGTATTAGCTGGGGTTATACATCATGGATTCTGACCATATAAGCAACCAGAGAGACACAGAATACTTGAGAATAGATAGTAGGACGCATGGAAAATTATTTAAAATACTCACAACACTAGAATTAAAATGCTGGGATAAAGAATCACTCAAAAAAGAAACAGGATTAAACCAGCAGGAACTAGACTTATCTCTAACAATACTCAAACTGCATGGATACCTAGAAGAAATCAAGAAAACCAGCAACTGTATACTATGCTTAACTAGAGAACAATGCATCAACTCTCAAAAAATTTATAGGATAACAGAAAAAGGAAGAAAACTATTAAGTGAAATGACTAAACAAAAACTATAATCCCAACAACACCATTTTATGCTGATTATAAAAATAATGTCTCTCTATCCTCCTTTCAACATCTAGAAAAACACTAAGCCAGATAAGTTAATGATAATAGAACTAAACTAGAGAACTCTTGGAAAAATAATTTTCAAAAGAAACTCTAAATACAAGCATAAATATGCTAAGTATTAGAAGAATAAATCCCGCGGTAGCTCAGCCTGGTAGAGCGTCCGGCTGTAGCCACACCTAGCTGGTGTGGTCACAGGTACCAGGCTGACAGAAACCGGATGGTCGCAGGTTCAAATCCTGCCCGCGGGACTATTATATAAATTTTTTTCTGCGATCGCAGAAAAAGTATTCTGTGATTAAAAAAATATGGTGGGGTTGTGGGGGCATGTTATAGTAATCCACGTTTTCTGAGGTATTCTTCGAGTCTTTTCTGTTTTCTCTGTACAGTGAATCCAACCAGTCGATAGAACCTTAATATGTCTGACGTTATAACACGAATGTAGTATACATCCTTCTTTGCAGTATATGTATTCCCTCTTATTCTGTTGAAGAATGCTGTCCCTTTTTTCGTACATATCTTTGGTTCGGTCGTTCTTATCCCAAGAATATTTAGAATCTTCCTAACATATTGGAGAAGTTGTAGATCACTGTTATAGCAGTAAATCCTTCCATACTTATCTACGTATCCTTCACTGTCAAAGAAACTTCTTGCAAACCTCCTCATACACTCTTCGCAGTGCTCAACGAAGGGCGCTATTCTATTAATGTCTATCGGCTTTTTGAGGAGTTCGTATAAGACTTTAGCCCTAACTTCTACTCTGAACTCCCCAGTCTTCTGCTTTCTTACCTTCGGTGGATGCCTTTTAAGAACTTTTCCCAAACACTTAGCAAACTCTTCAACGAACTCTCTGTCTTTAGCATCGAGTTTTATATCGTACTTGTAACCCTTCTTCTTGGTCGCGGACCCGTCTCCAGCAACAACTCCTATCACCTGTGAGAGCTCAGGAGATGGTTCTAGAAATTCTACTGAAGACACTCTACATCCATTGTATGGACTATGGATATCCCTGCACCAATAGCTGATCACCGACTTCTTCAGTCGTACACCATGAGACTTGTATACCTCATCAATGATCATACTGTATGATAGTCCCCTCTTCCTCAGCCTTCTAACTTCATCGTACAGCTTAATCCTCAACTCTCTCTGCAAGTACGGTCCTCTCTTCTTCAACCTCTCTCGAAAAATTTTGTAATAATATTTTCTGACAGTAGACCTCGATACTTCAACACCATTCTCCTTCAGCATCCTCCATATTTTGTCGTATCCATATCCCTTCGCTACTCCTGTTCTCAACGTTTCCAGAAGCTTCTCCTTAACCTCCAATAGCAACTTTCTCTGCATCATCAACTTCTACCACCTCTGAATATCCAAGCGCCCTCGATACAACGTTGCCAGTCTTCTCCCAGGCGGGCGTGTACCTGGAGGTTCCTGGCAACGAGGACCCCTCCAGCCATAAAAGGCTGGTTCTTTTACCAGGCCTGGGGCTAGGCCCTACTGGGAGGACTACATTCTTAAACATTATACCCCCCGTGTTGGTGGGGGGTCTCCGTTCTTCACGGAGTATGGGGTCTCCCAGTAGGGCTAGCTCCAAGCCCTACGCCTAGGAGAAGACCAGCAACATTATACCAGTAGCGTAGCTGAGATCAGCATAATGTTCTGTGTTAGCTGGGATTTCGAGACCAGCTAATCCACGTCACGCTCCTGCAATGATCGTTTAGAGTCGGCATTCATACTGGAAGATATCTGTATTCCTGAATTCATGACTGTCCGCATTCTTCGACGCTGACCGTCTAGGAGACGCACCTAGGCAGAACTCCTAGAACGGTCTTCCCCTGAAAGGTACGCGCCTAGGCGTACCCCAGGGTATGCTGGAGGTCCAACCCACGCCTAGGTGGGTTGGGCGAGTAGGTCGCGCCCTGGCGGCCTACTCCCCAGGGGCCTCCAGCACGCGGTATCGTCGTCAGCCCCCACAGCCCACCCCCTGGGAGCAAAAAATATTATTGCCCAGGGGGTGCCGTTTTTCAGGCACGTCTAGGGGGCTCGGAGACCCTACATTACCATCTAATAAATTTGGGATATGTGGTGTGTTGTTCTCTTTTTATCTATTGTTTACTGGTTTTTATTTTTCTCTAGTTTATTGAATTGTTGAGGGTTGGCTTTCTTAGTTTATGATCCTGTGTCGTCTGCGAGTTCTTCTATGGGACCCCTACTCGCAGACCCATCAAGATATAGGGGGTCCATCTACAACAATATACTATAATCCATGGATAAAAGAATTTTAGACTAAGCTGAAAATGGAGGATCGAATCTACAAAAATCCGATAAGATAAAATATGTTTAGAGTTTCTTGAAGATAGATAAAACCAGACTTATAGATGATAACTTCAACACATTCTACATTCAAACCACTAATATCCAAGATGTCTAGATATGGTAATGGTTTGGGATACTGTGTTAAATGCGGTCTCTCATACCCAGTAATATATGAGAGATGTCCAGTACATGGAACTAAGCTGAAGA
>JALNLN010000005.1 GCA_023267855.1 Candidatus Geocrenenecus dongiae
ATCAGGTGTATTCAACCATATATTTTTTGCTTTACATTCATCATATGCTTCTGGATGAACCCATAATGCATATATCGTTTTTACTATCTTTCCTTTCAACAACTCTGGTTCCTGGCTCTTTATTTTCTCTATTTTTCTCTCGAGAAGTCTTACATGTTTTGGAGCTAGCCTAGTCTTCGTCTCACCGATTACGGTAATGGAGTCGCTGGAACCATAGATATCTAGTTCAACATATGGTTTCACAAGCATCCCTAAACTCACAGTTATTCCCTTCTCTCTAAGCCTCTTCTCAATAATAGACCTAGCTTCTTCTTCTAAAGTTATACTAACCTCATCAATATATTTAACTATGTATCTAAGAGTTCTGGATGTACGCTTTTGCTCTTCAGCTAGCCTTGCCACAGCTTCTCCAAGCTTAGCAACAGTGTCTTCAAGTCTAGCTACAGCTTCTTCAAGCTTCGCTAACCCATGTCTTAACTCTTCTTGACCTCTCCTAAGATCTTCTATACCTATTAGTCCTGCTACAGTATACCTGAACTCTTCATCTTCTTTCAGTATTCTCAGAATCTCTTTCTTAATATCTAGAGTCATCTTTGATTTCACTAAACTATTGTTCAAGCTAACTTATAAATATCTAGAAGTAGAGCTAGATACCTCTTCTACAAGTTTTATAGCTTTAGATTTCTTTCAGACATTCCTCTAGGCCCCTCTTTCGGAATTTTTAGTCAATGTTACATATATTATTTTTCAAGCCCGAGCCATCAGTTATGGAACATTATTTAAAATTTAATTCGACTCTCAAACTGTGGAAGACTTAAAGAATGCGTTTTCATAATGGATAGAGACGTTGTAGCTGTGATAAACCTTCAGATGTGGAGAGAAGGGTTCCCCCCAAAGAGTCCTCAATGAGCTAATCGAGAGGGAAGGGTTAAGTAGAGGTAATGAATCACCACTATCCCTACTTAATTCAGAACCCAAACTATTAGAGGCGATCATGGAGATCTGAAACATGCTATATTGCAAGTCACTTCTTCACTACCCTTCATAATAATATTATTCTGATTCGCTGAAAGATAGCGAAAAATATATTTCGTTATATTTAACTTAATTAATGTATGGATGGTTTTGATGTAGGTTTTCTCTTTTGGCTCTTCCTCTTATTGTTGATCTTTATTTGGCCTCAGTATAGGCTTAAGGCTCTTCAAGGCGCTAGGCTCAGTCTTATCAGGAAGCTCGAGGGAAAGCTTGGATGCAGGGTCATTACGCTAATTCACCGACAGGAGAGGATAGGTCTCTTCGGGATACCTTTCTACCGATACATAGACATAGAAGACTCGGAACATGTGCTTAGAGCGATTAGAACCACTCCTCCCGATATGCCGATAGCGATCGTAATCCATACACCTGGAGGTCTTGTTCTTGCAGCAGCCCAGATATCTCTCGCTCTAAAAGAGCATAAAGCAAAGACGATAGCCATTATACCGCATTACGCTATGAGCGGTGGAACACTTATAGCTCTCGCGGCAGACGAGATATGGATGGATGAGAACGCTGTTCTCGGCCCTGTTGATCCACAGTTAAGCGATCCGAGGTATGGCGCGATTCCAGCATCCTCACTCTTAAGAGTCGTGAAGGAGAAGGGGAGAGATAAGGTTCGAGAAGAATACTTGATTCTCGCCGACATAGCGGAGAAAGCGGTGAAGCAGATGGAGAATCTTGTCTATAAGCTGTTAGAGGATAAGATGGGGGAGAAAGCGAGAGAGTTGGCGAAGATTATGGTTGAGGGGAGATGGACTCACGATTACCCGATAACAGTTGAAGAAGCTAGAAGCCTCGGGATACCGGTTAAGACCGAGATACCTATCGAAGTTTATCAGCTAATGGAGCTCTATCCTCAGCCAGCCGCCCTCAGACCGAGCGTTGAATACATACCCGCACCCTATGCTCCACCGAAAAGTCGGAGAAGTGAGCAACAAAGACAGTAACTCCTTAATCAAAGAAAAATTTTTCATAACACTTCCACTATAGCAGTAGAAGACAGCGCTCTCAAGAAATTGTGAGGAATAATGTTCAATAAACTTGTTTAAGCTCTAATTAACTAGTAGGTAGTAAGATGTTTTAGAAACTCTTTAAGTTCAAATATATTGAGAAATAAGTTCGGTCATATATACATTATTAGGAGGAGAATCGATCATATATGTCTTCTGAGGCAGGGCGCTTCTCATGGTAGTGAAGGTGAAGTTGAAGATAAGGTCTTTGAGAAGCGGTAAGGAGGTAGTGAGCTCAGCGTTTGTCAACTCTGGTTTCGAAGCTGAGACACTGCAATACGGTCTAATATTGGATAGAGATACTATAAAGTCTTAAACCTTCAGATACCGAGAAGAGTTCACCTAAAAATCTTAACGAAAATAGAGGTAGAAACAGTAAATTATCATCCATCTCTACTCAACTTAGAATTCTCCAGAGTAGCTAGTTATCAATCTTTTAAGGATACAGTGTCTAGAATGTTTATGAAATCTTAATTAGAAGATGTAGATATATTTGATAAGAGGTGCCGAGTGGAGAAGTTAGAGAGGAGGCATTGGATTGGTGGAGGGAGGCGCAGCATAATCTTAGGCAAGCTAGAAAAAACTTTGAGATTGAAGAGTATAGTGTGTCAGCTTTCCTCTGCCATCAAGCTGCTGAGAAAGCATTAAAAGCTCTATACATAGTCATGAAGATGCGTCTACCTCCCAGGGGCCACGACCTAGTAAAACTAGGCAGGTTATTAGATGCTGGAGAGATAATAGATGAATTGAAGATACTCAATCCACACTACACCATATCGATGTATCCAAATGCTGCAAACACTATTCCAAGCGAGCTATATAGCAGAGAAATGGCTGAAAGATGTATACGGGCTGTTGAGAAGGTTATGCAGTGGGTTAGGTCGGTGGGTGGGCTGCCTTGAAGAATGAGCTTGAAAAAGTAAGATTATCAAGTAGGCAGAAGAGAGAGCTAATATCCTTCTTAAAGCATCTCAAGAAAGAATTAAAGGTAAGAGAAGTCTACTTATTCGGCTCAAGAGTTTATGGAGTACCTCTAAGAGATAGCGATCTAGATATACTCGTTGTATCTGAAGAATTTAGTAAGCATTCCTTCATAGAGAATATGGAAGCTCTAAGCAGATTATGGAATGGATCTTTCACGCTCGAAGCATTCCCATATACTCCTGAACAGATAGAAAAATACAAAGGAAGGAAAACAGTGATTACAGAAGCTTTAGAAAAAGGAGTTAGAATAGAGCTCTAATAGATGTTACGTCGGCTCAAACAATATGAACATTGTTATTAATACTGAAAATGGTTTAGTATGCAGTCAGTCTTCTATAAAATATTTTTCATGGACTATTTCATAATGTAAGTTAAAAATATTTATCTGACGGTTAAACAGAATTTGGTACAAAAAGTAGGTAAGATGATATGAAGTATGAAGTCAATATTGATCTTTCTGAGCTGAGGCTATTTATCAAATCGTACTTTTTATCCTTTCATCATACCAACATATTGATAAAAGCGCTAACCATCAAATATTTCCCTAACTATGAAAAATCAGATTATGATGAGTTTTTAAGGGCCTTAAGGATTTTTTGAATACAAAGAGATTAATGGTTGAAACCGTGAGAAAATCTAAAGAGAAAACATAAGATATTATGAGCATAGCATTAACTGAGCGTTTGTTCAGGAAGTTGAGAAGATGCAGGTAAAGAAGTTAAGTAGTAGGTCAGTAAAAGAAGAATTAGCAAGAGTAGCCGTAAAACTATACAATGAAGGGTTGGGATGCTATCAAATAGCTAAGGTAATATCATTTGAAGTAGGCCGACATTACTCAGCAGACCAGATTAGGAAAATGTTGAAAAAGGCAGGGTTAAAAATGAGACCGGCACCTAACGAGAAAAAGATACCCTTCAGCCTCAAAGATGATGTCGCAAAGATAGCCATAGAAAATGGGACAAAGGCCGCACTACAATACATGGAAGAACAAGGATATTCAATCACAAAGACGACGTTGATAAGATGGGTTCATGCAAAACAGGGAATATGCAGGATCCCACCAGAACTAGAGAAAATAACACGAGAGGCAGCAAAAATCTACGAAAAGGAGAAGATAGGCGCCTACCGATTATCAAGGAAAATACTAGAGAACTATTGTATAAACATAAACCCGAGACAGCTGATCAACTATATTAAGAAATATACCAAAGTCAGAACAAATAAGGAAAGCTTACACTTAGCAGCTAAACATGAGCTAAAATCCTTCAATGGAACAACAGAAGAAAAATACTATATGGTGGGATTTAGACTTGGAGACTTGTATATAAGAACAATATCTGACTACAGGATAATGGCGAGCGTCTCCTCCTCAAGACCAGCAATGGAGGAGATAATTGAAGAAGTATTTAGCAGATATGGGCCTATAGATAAACATGTCTACAAACATAATAAATATGATATTTATGAGATATCATACAGAGTTATATTGCATCGCCCATCTTTTGACTTTTTAATTCCTTTCAGATTCCCTGAGGAAAAACTTTCAGATAAAGACTTCTATGCTTTTACATCAGGTATAATTGATGCTGAAGGTTGCATTAGCTTGGCGAAAACAAGCATAGAAAAAGACCACGTAAATGTAACAATTGACATAAGCAATAAAAATCTTGAACTACTAACTAGGATCAAAGAAGAACTTATCTCAAGAGGTATCATGAGTTTCATCAGAAAATCGAAGACACTTAGAGGAGATCCATTCTACCGTCTAGTTGTAAGAGAGAAGCAAAGTGCACTGAAACTGCTAAGAAGCCTATCATTAAAACATAAAGAAAAACGGCTAAAACAGAAACTTGCAATAAAGGTGGTAGAAGAAAGATTAAAATGGAGTCAAGTTAGGCAAAAAGTTGAAGAAATCAGGAAAGAAATAGAAGTAGAATACAATAAATTCCAGAAGAAGCTCGAGGAGATATGGATTACTAGGTGCCTCACAAGAAGTCTATTATGATAGTCTAGGGTTTAGACTTTCTTAAAATGTTAGGATCCAACGATGTTTGAGGTATGTGATGGTCATCCCTATGATAATATTTTTAAGTAGAGTGCGATATTTCTTTGTAAACGATTGGTTTGATGTTTTCAACATGGGTATTTCTTAATCTTATCATTAACCAGTTATTATCATTAAGTTCGCACATCATGAATATTTGAAATCCAGGTTTACTCCTTAATTGCTGGGAGAATATTTTAATTGTTTGTGTTATGAGAAGGTTCACTTAACCCATAAAAACATTTAGCAGCAATCAAAACATTGTGCTTTTAGGAGCTGAGACATCAAAGATCACGATAAAAATGGAATACGAGGAATGCTATAGTCTCGTAACTTCTATTGAAAAACCCTATTTCACATGAAGATAGTATATGCTAACTCTTTACGACAATCCGCCATCAATGTTGCATCTCAGTTCTTTTGAAAGTAATGCTGAAACCATTAACATTGAAGTCAATTGTAATTATCGACTAGTAGATAAGAGCAGGGGTTACTTTAACGGGACATACATAGAACTTCCCGCACATCCTCGTATAAGGATGTGTTTCGGGTCGCCCCGACCCCTGCTCTTCCATGTTTTACTTGTTTACATGTTATTGCGAATTCTCCTAGTCTATGTCCTATCATTTCTGGTCTTATCTCTACTGGTATGAACTCTTTACCATTGTAGACGTGTATTGTTAGTCCAACCATTTCTGGTAGTATGACCATGTCTCTTGCATGTGTTTTTAATGGTTTTCTAGGTGTCTGCCCCTTCTTCAACATCATTTTGTATTCTTTAATTTTTTCTAGTAGTTTAAGCTGTGCTGGTGTTAATCCTCTTTCCAGACTTCTCCTCGCTCTACTTGGAAGCAGCTTAATCACCTGATCCATACTCATCTGCTGTAGTTGGTCTAGCGTGTACCCTCTGTAGGTAAATTCTCTAGGCATACTATACGCATATTCTATCCAAGATTTAAGTATATAGTTTTCTAAGCCAGGTCTTCAGAATCTAGATATAGTATCCAGCTATTGCTTCTTTCTTCCTCCTTCTCTCCAACCAAGATTTTATGAATTCTTCTATCATGCGTTTATTATATGGATCTCTCCAAGCATATTCGAGTGCTTGGCATTCATTTACTCCACCAACAAGTCCGAAATGCATTAACAACTCATAATACAAATCTTGTACTTCAGATCTACTTAACCGTATACCCATTTGAGATAAAATTAGAGATAATACAAGCAAACTCATAGTTCCCCGAAGAATGCAGTGATCAGTAACGTATAAGCATTCTTATAATGTTAGAGAGCTTTAACCGGTAATTGAGATTGGATAGGCTTCTATTTTTATTTACCTCTTCTTTCTACCTGTTCTTTTAGCAGCTATTAATCCAACTTTTCTTCCAGGTGGAGCAAATCTAGAGACAGTTTCTGGTCTTCCAGTCTTCTTTCTAGTTCCGCCGAATGGGTGGAGGGCTGGAACCATAGCTACTCCACGTGTTCTCGGATATGGTCTATGTTTTGCTTTCATCCAGTGGAATTTCTTACCAGCTTTCAGGAATGGTTTATCATGTAATCCTCCACCCGCTATCGTTCCTATGACTGCTAGAGCTTTAGAACTTACTTCAACCATTTTTTTCGAAGGCATCATCAATATAGTCTTTCCACGTGATTGCGACATTACTACAGCATATGTTCCTGCAGCTCTTACAAGTTTACCGCAATCTCCTGGTTTACGTTCTATCATAGATACCAGAGTACCTTCAGGAGTTTTTTCCAACAATACTATGTTTCCAGGTTTTATAGAGGCTTCTTCACCCATCTCTATTATCTGACCTACATGCATGCCTTCTACTGCTGGTATAGTAAATGTTGTTCCATCTTCTAGAGCTATTTCTGCTATAGGAACTCCTCTACCAGGATCATGATGTAGCTCTTTCACGTATCCTAGAAGTAGCTTTTTCTCTCTAATGAGCATGGAGGGGTAGCCAACCTTAAACTTCCTCTTAAGCGATGCTTTGAATGTTGGTGAACCTCTCCCAATCCTCTGCGCTCTTATCCTCCTACCCATCTTAAGTTCACTCTCCTTACCCAGCTACAACCAACAATATTAAGATTGACCCTGACCCATATTTTAAAGAATTCTATTTGGGGAAAAGTAATCTATGAGACTCTAAGAATAATTTTGGGAAAATGGTTAATAAGAGAAATGTTAGAGTTGATGTGCTGATCCCTTCTTCATTCTCAGCTGAAACACCCCACATTAGAGAGAAAACTTTAAGGATAGGTATGGTTGCTAGATATCTAGCAGCTTTTAGAATTGAGACGTTGATAATTTATCCTGAAGAATTAGAGAACCCCATGTACGAAAATGCAGAATACATTAAGCTTATAATGGATTACCTTAATACAGCGCCATACCTTAGGAAAAAGCTATTCCCATTTTCACGTAAATTAAGATACGTGGGTATTCTCCCCCCACTCAACATTCCAACCCATCCAGAAGAACCAACAATAAACGTACATCATTTTAGAGAAGGATTAGTGGTACGGTCAGACACATATTCAATTATAGAAGCGGGTTTAAGTAAACAGATAAAGATAAGTAAAAAACTCAAGAAGAGATCTAAGGTTATAGTAGAAGTTGAACCTGTAAACGGCAAACCCAGATTCAGGGTATATTCTAGGAGGAAAGCTGAAGTCTACTCAGGATTCAAGACAACAATTGTTTTAGAGAAACTTGATGAAATTGTGAGAAGCTATGATTTGAAGATAGCTACATCTAGGCTTGGGTTAGATGTGAGAAGTGTCTGGAAGAAGTTGGAAGAAGATTTAGGTAGATGTAGTAGGGTCTGCATAGTATTCGGAGCATCTAAGAGAGGTCTATATGAAATAGCTAAACTTCATGGAATAGATCTCGAGAAAACATTCAACTATATTTTAAACACTTTTCCAAATCAAGGAGTAAAGACTATAAGAACAGAAGAAGCCATCGCATATACGCTCTCAATACTAAACCTCATCACTCCATAGAGATAACGATACTCATATATCTAAGACGAATCTTAAAAACACTTTAGAGTTTTTCTTAAAAATCTCCATACGCCAGTAAGTTGCCCCCTTTACGTAAACACCTCTCTTATGTTTAGATGGGTCAAACTCTTCACCATATAGTTTGGCTTTCAAAAAATACTTATCATTAACCTTGGATATAGAGTGTACTTCAATTCTACTAGCTACAAACCTGTCAACATCAAATAAAACTATGAGTTGCTGTAACCACTCAACTAGGAGAGCTTCAAGATCTTCTCCAGAAACTTCAACATCTTTTACAATACTACCAGAAACATTCTCCGTAGATGTAAGTGTATTGTAAAATGCGAGAGCAGCATTCTCGAAAGCTTCTTCTAAATCATCACCATAAGCCTCGATGTATACGTCGCTAGTATGTTCTTCTAGAAATCTAAAGCCCCCACTCATCACTACATACAAGTCCCGATAGTAATTTAAACTATTATCTTTTCTTTTCTAGTTGTTTACCAGCTTTCTGTACCCCATCCACCCCACTCTTCTTCAACACGCACGGCTCTTCTTCTCATCACGATCATTACGACTACAGCTATAACAACAGTTGCGATAGCTATTATGATTATCAGGTTTCTAAGTGTTTCCTGGTCTATGGACGGCCAAGGAGATGTACTAATAGTTGTAGCTGTGGTTGTTTCTGTAGTTGTCGGCGTAACGATCTGTACAGTTACACTGTACTGACCTCCTCCACCAGTGCCACCCATATTCTCAACAACAAGATAGAAATTGTTTAAACCAGTTCTCCAATCACCTCTAATCCTTAAAGTGAGGGGTTCACCTTTAGCTTCAGATCTATTACTCTTTAAAGTAAACCGATCTGTAGCATTTAGTATTGAAGCCCTAACCATGAGTTCAGGTGAAGGTTTTATCTCTATTAATAATTCTTGTCCTCGAGCAAGTTCTACTGGAAGCTTATAGTAATCGATGAAATCGTTTCCGTAATCTTTTTCTGATAAATATCCTGTGAAACGTGTAACAACATCTTTAGTGGTGATTGAGAGTGGGAGGGCTGTATCATAACTTCCACCTGCATCCCTACCGCTACCCGCATCAGAATATTCTACTGTGTAGATCTTGAGAGAGTAGTTTAATGCAGCACCACTACTCTTACCAATTCTCAGATATACGGCTAACTCTTCTGGAGATCTAGGATCATAGCCAAGCATATACTTCAACTCAACTCTCTTTCTAGTATTCTTGCCGAGAACTTGGTCCATACCAATCAATCTGGCTTGATCGTTAGAGTAAAGTGAGACAGTGGTCAAACCAGACTCAACACCTACTAAGACTCCCTCAACTCTAACCTCAACCCCGCTCCTCAAACCCCTAAGTATATAGTAATGATTATCTTCGAAAGGCTTTACTAGAGAATTATTAACCCAAACATATCCGGCGGAGAGATCGAGAGGTAGAGCGGTCTCAAAATCGGCACCTGGAGCTTGTTCTTCAGCATAAACAGTAAACACTAATAAGAAGAAGGCAGCCGATAATAAGATAGCCCAGACACTCTTCATATCTAGAAATGAAAGGTAATTCTCTCTGAAATAGTTTCCCCTATAAATAAATTCCCAAAATCTTCGAGAAATATCACAACATGCACTAAGATAATACCAACAGCTTAAAGTCTGTTAATTCATCTTTTCAAGTCTTTTAAGTTCTAGGAATAGGGTAGCGGGTTTACTTATAAAATGTTTTTGATAGTGGCGTCAACGTAAGCTTGTTTCAGATATAGTTGTGAAAGAAGCATCCAAGATGAAATCTTTTCAGATCAAAATCCTATTAAATGGTTTTGTGAAGGATATCCGTTAATTGGATATGTCAGAGTATTCCTAGTTTTATTGCTAGCTCTGAGGCAGGTGTTTCTGGTGCTAGTTTTACGTATGCTTTCTTCTCTCCTAGAGGCGTTATCATCGTGTTTACTTTTACTACTTTTACTCCGTAGAGTTCTTCTACAGCTCTTTTTACATCGTCTTTCGTTGCTCTCAAATCTACGATGAACGTTATCTTATTCTCTTTCTCGATCATTGATACTGCTTTCTGTGTTATTACAACTTTCTTTATTACTTCAGTAGACTTCATTTCGCTACACCTCTAAGAAGTACTTCATCTATTTTATTGAATGCACTTTGACTATAGATTGTGAGTCTTCCAGGTTTAGCTCCAGGTGCTAGGTGGAGTACGCTTAGATCTTTGAGTTCTACTATGTCTACTCCTGGAATGTTTTTAGCTGCTTTACCTACTCCTCTATCTTCAAGTACAACTATGAGTGGTCCTACTTTTTTCTTGTATCTTCTACCTCTCCTCTTACCTTTACCTGCACGTATCTTCTTTTCTTTACATCTCTCCAATTCTTCCTTTAACCCAATCTTCTCAAGTATTTCTCTTAATTCCTTAGTTCTACTTACAGATTCTATGCTGTCTTCGATTACTATTGGTAGTTCAAGGTTTTCTGAAATTCTATGTCCACGTTTAACGACGGCTTCTCTGCAACCAGTAAATGCCACAGCTACTAAGAGAGCTACTTTCTTTTCTTTCTTATTTAATTCTTTGTAGATTTTCTTCTCTGGTTTTGGTGGATGTGTAGGTCTACCTCCTACTGCTGAAGGTACCATACCTCCCGCTTGAGCTTTTCCTGTACCTGAAGCTTTGATTCTAGAAATTCTAGCCATACCGTATCCTGCACCCCATGATTCTACAGAGTACTTGTGTCCAGAGATTTTAGATGCTCCTTTAGGTTGAAGTGTATGGGTTTGTAAATGTATGTATGCTCTCCAGACGAGATCTTCTCTTAAAGGTGCATAGAATACTTTTGGTAGAATTGTTTCAGAAATTTTAGATCCCTCTATATTTATTACTGGAATCTTTCTTACAGTATTCTCAGAATTTTTTAAGAGATCTACAAGTATGCTCATCTAGGTATCCCCACCGTAATTATTTTAGGTGCTTCAATTTCTCTAGGCGGTCTGGCAGGTATTCTTAAAACGATTGTTCTCTTCGGCGCGCCTGGCACACTTCCTTCTACCAGTACTGCTTCAGTCTTCACAATCCCGAAGTGCGGGAACCCTCCCTTAGGTGTATACTCTAAACCATTTTCTGTAAATGCTAGTATTCTCTTATTGAATTCTGTTCTACGATGGAAGCCGTGTTGTCCAGCTCTAGGTACAGTGTATGTTACGTATGCTGGGCTTCTACCACCTATTGCTCCAACTTCTCTCCTAGTCTTCCTCTTCTTTCTAGGCTGGATCTTTATCTTAAATCTACCTACTACACCTTCAAACCCTTTGCCCTTCGTAACAGCTATAACATCTATGAACTGTCCTACATCGAATACTTCTGTGATCTTAACTTCTTTTCCAAGTTTACTTATAGCGTACTCTAATGCTTCTCTTACCTGACCGCCAACCTTGACTTCAAGTAGGTCTGGCTTCTTTCTCGGTAAACCTGCAAGCTTAGGTCTACCCATAACGATTACTCTTACTTCTCTTATCTTGTCTACTAGTTCTCTCAGTTTTTCGATTCCCTTATTTTCATTAGGTTTCCAAGTAGGTATCTTTCTCATAATTTCTTCTGGGAGATTCTTACTCCATACTCGTGTAAGTTCTTTTAATTGTCCATTTTCTTCTCCATAAACAACTATGCCTGCAATTATTACTGGAGGTGTTGCTAGGATCGTTGCTGTTTTTGCTACTTCTAATCCTCGTGTAGGCGAGTTTGGCGTAGTATCTATGTAGTATACTGTAGTTTGACCCGCTTTATACCCTATGAATCCAAGGAGACGGGGCTTACCATCGTATGGAGGCCAATACTTTACTCTAGGAACGATACGGCTAGCTCTACCCCTCGGCAGAAATGCTAGCGACCCTCTCCTCGGTGAAGAATACTTCCTATGACCCATAAGCCTTCCTTCTAAACCATCCATCTAAAACCCTACAATAAAAACGTATCTACATACGATAGCATACATCAAATCTCTTTGAAAGAAATCTATAGAAATTAATGTGGATCTAGGGGAGAATTAAGTGTTTAACAAGAGAGCTTAAAGTTATGTTGACGTTAAGAATTCTCGGAGAATCTAGATAAAACGACTTTCAGGATAGAGGATAATAGATCATTTATTATTGAAGATTGTTGAGATGGAAGGCAATGGTGTTGAGGTAAGTTTCAGAGAGGTTAAAGATATTTCCATAACTCTTCTTAGGTAGCTTTTAAGATTTCTTCAATAGATTTACTTGCTATCTCTCTTATGGCCAGTTCTCTGAAATCTCCATCTAGATATATTCTAAACTTGTCATCGTCTTGTAGTAGTTTGTAGAGTTGTTTAGTTAAGTTCTTTAATTTGAGCTGCCCCACCGTCCATGCAGTATGTCCTCTTACTTGAGGGTTAGGCGATTTTAGATATATTGATAGTTTGCTAGCTATATCTATGTTTGTATTCATTATCTTCACACCTATTCTTCCGATCGCATAGAGTGCGTATGTTTTCTCGATCTCGGGATTGTCTAATAGAGATATCGTCGGATTTATGAAATCTTTAAAGACTTCTTTAACATTTCTCCCAATTTCTCCTATGACTAGAGGTGCGGCTGGACAGTATCCTCCATTCTCTTCATTCATATACCAGAACATTCTCCTAATTATCTCTATAACTGTTTCAGGTTCTCTATCTTCTAGCCATCCTGCGATGAATCCTATAGCTTCACTGGAACGAAATACGAATAATTCTTCTCCATAAAGAAATGATATTAGGCTGGATAGAACTCTCCTCACATTATCAAAATGTTTAAGTTTATCGAATTCTCTTTTCTTAAGTATTTCTTCAATTACTTTCTTCAAGTTTACGTTCAACCTTCCTAGATGTTGCCAGTAGCTCTGTGGGTCTCCACTCTTCTTTTATCGTATCAAGTACTAGATAGGTAATTGTACGTTCAATATATTCGTTTGAGAGTAAGTTCTTGATGAATTTGCTTAATTCTTCACGATCTCTAAATCTGGCTATTACTATTGAGTCTGATTCTCCTGTAACATCATAGACAGCGAAAACATTTGGGTTTGAAGCTATACTTCTCTGAACTTCCAGTAGCTTTCCATGTCTTATCCTTACATGGATAACTGCCGTCAAGCTGTAACCTATCTTCGATGGATCTATGAGAACTGTGTATCCTTTTATAATGCCATTCTTCTCAAGAACCTCTACCCTAGATATTACTGTTGAAACCGAAACGCCGAGTTTCTCAGAAATCTTCCTAAAACTTACTCTACAATCTCTAGATAATTCTTCAAGTATCTTATAGTCTAGATCATCAAGCAAGTTGCTTTCACGTACTATCTATGATTCTCCAATTTAATATGTATTACCTGAGATTAATAATAATTTATACTTACTGCATGTGGTAATCTTTTTATTCAGTCATGATGTTTAATATTGTATGCAGGTTGAGTTGTCTCAGATAACTAATGAAATTGTTCAATTGATTTCTAGAGATAATGTTGTTGGGTTGGCTACACATAGACATCTACCTCACGAGAAAGCTATCTACATGAAACACGGTAGATGCGGTTTCTCAATCGATATCATGGTTGAAGAAGCAGGCTCAAAGAAGCTATATTCAGTACTTGTTGAAGTTGAAGCCAAACCTAAGAAACGTACGATAGAAAATTTGATGGAAGTAGGTGGGAAAGTAACATACTATCTCTCAATGAAGACTGACAAAGGAATCAAGATCACCAAGAAAACCTCAACATACAAAAACGGAGAAGAATTATTTAAACAAGTTGAAGAAGTCAGACAAGCATTCTATAGAAAGTATAGGGAATTAAAGATGAAGGTGGGAGCTGAACCAGTAAAAGTTGAAGAAGAAATATTCCACATGGTTGGTATAGAAGAGAGAGATCTCTATCTAGGCGTATAAAAACATGGACAACAATTCTAGCTTATGAAAACTAGGCCTGGCATATACTACATAGATTTAAGTTGGAGAGGTTGTGAAGAAAAGTTTACGGAAGAACCACCATCTAAACTTATTTGTTCAATATTGGAGACAAGTCTAGAAGAAGTAACACTCGATTCCAGAAATTATAGATGCTCTGTGTATGCTTCTAGAGAAAATATAATCGAGCAGAGTAGTGATAGGTTTTTCTATGCTGATTGTTATCCACCTGATCTCGTAGAAGTATTTCAAGAAATAAGTCGAGACATATCTGTAGAATCCCTCAAACAAGTCTTAGAAGATATTGATGGATTTTTTACAGGATTCATAATAGAAAAAGAGAGGATTCTATTCTTTAGAGATCATGTTGGATGTATTCCCGCAAATTATATGTTATCAAACAAATCTTTTAAATCTTCTACGTTTTCAAGAATCTTGAGAAACAGTATGAGTATACCGCCTGGAAGAATAATGGAGATCTTTAAAAATTCATTTAAGATTGAAAAGTGGTATAAGACTAAGATAGATCGTGGAGGAGATGTAGATTTTTTGAAGAACGTTCTCGTAGAATCAGTTTCAAGATATATTCCAGAAAAATGTACAGTAGCTTTCTCAGGTGGACTTGATAGCGTTCTAATAGCTTATATAGCTTCTAGAATAGGGAAGAATATTCTCTGTGTATCTGTGGGTGTTGAGGGCTCATTAGACTTAGAATGGTCAGAAGAAGCTGCAGAACTTCTCGGGCTGAATCTAAAGAAAGTAATCGTGAACAGAGAGATGATTGAAGAATGTGTTAAGCATTTCATAGATTTCATTCCCAGAATATCTTTGATGGATCTCTCTCTCGCAACTTTGATCTATATTGTTGCTTTGAATTGTGTTGGAGATATCGTTGTTTCAGGTCAGGGTGCAGACGAACTCTTCGGAGGATACTATAAGTATGCTAAGAATCTCCAGGAGAAAGGTGAAAAAGCTTTGCAAGGCATTATGATGAAAGACATTCTAGATCTCCATAAAACAAATATTGAGAGAGACTACGTTTCATGCATGCTACTAGGTAAACGGTTTGTTCAACCATATCTTTCAAGAAAAGTCTACGATACCGCATTAAGAACACCACTTAAACAAAAGATTTTAAAAAGCAACGGTATTGTAAGAAAGTATGTTTTAAGGAAAGTTGGTGAAGTATTAGGATTACCTGAAAAACTTGTATGGAGAGAGAAGAAGGCGGCTCAATACAGTTCAGGTATCCAGAAAATTATCTCAAAACAAATTAAAACACAGTAGAAACTAATCTACACTTTCATCAATCTCTTAAAGTTTTCCTGGACGGGTAGAAGTATATCTATTAGTATTTTGTTTTAGAAGATTGGATGACTGATATGAATAATTCTCTAGAATTCATTTTGAGCTTATTTGATTGTATCTCTAAGTTGAAGTCTATTCGGAGAACTGGATGGGTTGAGAGTAGTGTGAGAGATCCTGAATCTATTGCTGATCATAGTTTCGGCGTAGTCTTCTTAGCTGCTGTACTTGCTGATCTTAGAGGTTTGGATGTGGCTGAAGTTGTCAGAATGGCCATACTGCATGATCTACCAGAAGCCGTTACGGGAGATTTAACACCACGTGAGAAACAGACGAAGATAAAAGAAGTAGAAAAAATTGAAGAAGAAGCAATAAGAAGATTGTTTAAAGATGCGCCTAGAGAAGTTTATGAGAAATATGTATCTGCTTGGAGGAAGTTTTCTGAAAACTCTACCCCAGAAGCTAGACTCGTTAAACTTGTAGATAAGCTTGAGATGGGTTTACAAGCATGTAAATACATGGAGGAACGTTTAGATAGTAGGCTGATAGAGATATATGATTCAGCTAAAAACTATCTTGAAGAAGACAGAGAACTTCTAGAAGTCTTAAAGAGAATGTTAAAGAGATGAGAATATATATCTAGAGTTGTAATGATGTACTGTTGGAGAGATGGCTACTGCTAGCAGCATTCCAGTGAAGGTTAAGTATCCCTTCCTACCTGAAGCAAGAGAAGAATACCGTTCCAGAGGCTTCACACTAAAAGATTTTGATGACCCATCTCTAAAACCAATTGTAGATAGGGCAGTAGAGAGAGTGATAAATGCAATAAAGTTTGGAGAGAATTTAGATCCATGGAAGATTAGTGAAGATGATTTTACAGAGATAGCTTCATTCCCGCTTGCAGTCGTTCTAGTGGCAAAGGTTGGAGACAATTTTCTCAAAAAAAGGTTTGCATTAACAGAAGTTTCAATGATACAGAAGAGATTAATGAATGAAAGAGAAGAAGATAGAGTGAAGCTCATACTAGAAATAGCTAAAAATTTTTTCAAGATGGATGTAGAGTACGGCGAGCTACCTCCACCATACACCTTCACGATCGGTTTAGTAGATTACTTGAAGCTAGCTTCAAAATTTAATGATCCTGCCTGGAAACTTGTAAATAGAATAGTTGTTAAGGGCAGAGTCTATGTAGAAGATAGAGAGCTGATACGTTTGATTAGAGACAAGCTTGAGGAACATGTAATCAAAAATATAGAGGAAGCTGAGAAAGAAGTTACCGTGCTTCCCAAAACCCTAGAAGAAGCTGTGAGAATAATAAAGAATAATCTACCTGAGAGGAAGATTGAAGAAGAATCTATCCAGATGGTTTCTAGACCTGAAGCATGGCCCCCATGCATAAAGACGATTTACGCTAAGCTTGTCTCAGGTGAAAGTGTAAGCCATTTCGCAAACTTCATGATGGCCTCCTTTCTGTTAAATACAGGTGTATCCATAGAAGACATAGTTTCTATATATTCTCAGAGAAGCGACTTCAATGTTAGAATAGCTAGATACCAAGTTGAACATATAGCTGGCATGAGGGGGAGTAGGACGAAATACATAACACCTAGCTGTAGTAAGATCAGAACCAACGGTTTATGTATAGAGAATGGACGTTTATGTGGGAATGTCAAGAACCCAATGACATATTATAAGAGAAGGTTAAGGGAAGTGATTAAAAGTGATAAAGATAAAGATGAATTTCCAGGCAAACGTAGAGAAGCTAGCAGTTAAGCTAGCTGAAGAACTGGCCCCAACATCTATAATACCATTAATAAGAGTGTGTGAAATAGTGCTTGATGATACTTCTTCAGAAACATCTCTAAGTATCGAGGAAGCATTAGGATATGTGAGGAAAAGTCTAGAGAGTATTGGATTAAGATATAGGAGAATATATGTGAAGAATGATTGTATCTTCATAGATGACTGTGAATCTGGAGATGAACGTGTAGAGATACCACTATTCTTCTGCCCATTCTGTGGATTCTCAACACCTTACGAAGAAGTATACTGGATACATGTTAAAAGTCATGGAGCTCTCTAAAACTATGAGAAAACCTACTTTAACACTCTATCTCTAAACCGAACTCTCTTAAAGCAATCTCTAGCACTCTAAGATCTGGAACAATAGATTTTTGATCTGAATTTGCATTGAGTAAGTCATTGTATGTTGGCTCATCTCTACTATAGATTACTCCGACAGGGATCCTTCCAGCTTTCCTAGCTTCAAGTAAGAGTTTAACTGCTTCATCCAAATCTCTCTGAGAATCTAAACCTACATCCAAGATCTTTTCTTTAATAGTGGTGATAGTTCTCTTAGGGTTGAAGGTTGGGCAGACGCTAACAATATTCACCAGAGAGAAGCCACGGTGTTTCAGAGCTTTCTTAAAGATTTCTCTTAAGGATGATGGGTTTCCAACATATCCTTGAGCTATAAATGTTGCTCCTGAAACAGCTACGAGTAGTAATGGGTCTACTGGTTTTTCAGGCCAACCCCTAGGGCTAATCTTTGTAGGTGAGAGGTAGGGAGTGGTTGGTGAAGGTTGCCCACGAGTATTCCCAAAGATTCCATTATCTATGACTATGTATGTTAAATCTATGTTCCTACGTGCCGTGTGTGTAAGATGACCGCAACCAATACTGTATGCATCTCCATCTCCTGAAACAGCTAGTACTTTCAAACTAGGTTTTACAAGCTTTACACCTGTAGCAGCTGGGAGGACACGTCCATGTAGAGCTTTAAGAGAATTCGTATTAAGATAACTCCATATAAATGTTGCACAACCTATACCGCAGACAACCACTATTTCTTCAGGTCTATATCCAAGTTCTTCCAGCGCATCCTTCAAGCAGCTATACACTACGAAGTTTCCACATCCAGGACACCATTTAGGCTTACTTCTATCAAAGACGCTGCTAGCCTGACCCATCTCTCAACACCTCAACAATATCTCTAGATCTAAGAGGTTGACCATCGTATCTCCTCACACTCTTAACAATACAGTTTTCAGGAATTTCTTTAGAGATTAATCTTAAAACTTGTCCAGAAGCATTCTGCTCTACAACGTAAACTACTTCAGCTTCTCTAAGTTCTTCTCTCAGTTTTCTCGGTATAGGCCAAAGCTGTTTTAATGGAATGTGTTTAAACCTTCTTCCATTTTTACTTAATCTACTACATGCTTCTTCTACCGCAGCTCTACAACAACCAATTGTTATGAAGACTTCTCTTCCATCTACATCTCCTACAACTTCCCAGTCTACTGGATTTTCTTCTAATTCTCTAAGCTTACCTAACCGTTTATCAGACATAGATGCATGTATCTCTCCATCTTGAACTGAGAATCCTCTATAATCATGTTCAACACTACTAGCAACTATGAGTAATCTTTTAGATGGAGGAGATGGAACCCACTCACTATCATAGTAAGGATAAACTTCAATAGAATCTCCGCTAGACTCGATGGAAACTCTGTAACTATAAACTTCCGGGTTTCTTATTTTATCAATAGTCTGATAGTTTAATGTATATGACTGGTCTAGTAAGAGTATCACTGGGGCTCTATACTTTTCTGATAACTGGAAAGACTTCACAGTAAACGTATAGTATTCTTCTATTGTTGATGGTGCTAAAACTATTCTCGGAATATCTCCATGAGAAGGATGTGTAGCTATATCTATATCACTTTGTTCATGAGCTGTAGGTAAGCCTGTGCTCGGTCCAACTCTCTGAACGTCCACGATCACAACTGGTATCCCAGCCATACCTGCAAAACCTATTCCCTCCGCCATCAAGGAGAATCCTGGACCAGATGTTACGGTCATAGCTCTAGCTCCAGCATAACTTGCACCTATAACCATGTTTATAGCGGCTAGCTCATCTTCAACTTGTACAGCTACTCCACCTAATTCAGGAATCCAATTCATCAGCGCCTCCATTATGCTTGTAGCGGGGGTAATTGGGTATCCTGCAAAAAATTTACAGCCAGCATAGAGTGCTCCTAACGCAACTAGATCAGATCCCCTTATAACACTCTTGACGCCACCATAACTTTTAACAACAATTTTCTCTAGACCGCTCTCCTCGAAAATTCTGATTCCTTTTTTCAATCCACGTAAATTAGATTCAAATTCACTAATCTTCTTCTTTCTCAATATCTCCGTAACAACCTCAAAATCTAGGTTGAGTAATCCTGAAAGGAATCCAAGAAGTATCATGTTCATCCTAGTCTTCAATTCTCTAGAAAGCTTGCCTATAGGTATTTGAATAACGTGTTTACATACAGATTGACTTACATCAACTTCTTCATCAATTATTATCAAAGCATCTTTTGAAAGAATCTTATCTACATCTCTTAACCCTTCTTTACTCAAAGCACCCAGTATGTTTATTTCATCGGGTGGAGAACTGGTCTTCCTACAAGAGATCCTTATATCTGAAAACGTATATCCTCCCCTAACAATAGTTGGAAAGAATCTATAAGTGTAGACATGCAACCCCCTCTTTGCACAAGCATCTACAATAACCTCTGTGGTAAACTCTACTCCCAGCCCAGTTAATCCAGCAATCCTAATAGAAACTTCTTCTAACAACAAACCAAAACAAAATTATCTTCACCATCTCAAAAACATTCAACCAAATTTTCTGGTAAATAAAGAAACCAGTAATAAATTTTCCAGAGAAACTGAAAAAAGATTCTAGAAACGTAAATTTTTAACGTTTCCAGTTAAATCTAAACGGAGATGCTTCGAGATCCAGTTAATCTTCAGTAATTAACAGTATCCTATAATTAGCTATTTTCCCTTAAAGAATAACCAACCTCTACTGGTGTTGATTAGTATGTATTTTCCCCTCAGTTTTTCTCCCATCATGTAGACGACCATCTTCTTATCTGGATCATATTCTAGAATCTTGTATTCACCTTTATCCCAGATCTTAACTGTTCCTGCACCATACTGTCCTTCCGGGATCTCACCTTCAAAATTAGCGTATGAAAGCTCGTGGTCAGGTTGAGGTATACAAAGCCTCTTAACGTTATGTGTTGTTGGAGGTTCTTTCCTCAAAGCCCAGGATTTCAACACATTATCTATCTCCAATCTGAGATCGTAGTGGAGTCCAGCTTTCTTAGCATGATGTTCATGTACAACGAATATCGGCATATCAACCTACCCTAACATACATAACCTTACCATCCTCTAAATATTCTTTCAAGAAACCTTCATCTACAAGCCAGGAAATATAAGATTTCAATGCAGAAGAATAAAGGAAATACATGTAAGAAGTCTCAACTATGACTCCGAGTTCAGATAATACTGTTGAGATCAAGTCTTCTAGCGATATAGCTTTTTCAGAAATTTCTTCAATAATCTTCCTAACACTGTAGATAGACTTAAGATTTGATTCAACCATACTGGATATACTAGATACAGGCTCTGAATGTGATGGAACATAGATCGAGTAACTACTATTCTTTATCTTCTCAAGAGTTTTCACAGACTCTCTAACATTGAAGTGGTAGATTATCTTAAACTTTGATACAAGATTTTCTGGGAACACAGAGTCGGCAGTGAAGAAAACATCTTCTACAGTTAATCCAAACATGTTAAAGGAATGTCCAGGAAGCTGGACATAACCCAAATTCAATTCTCGATCGAACCCCTCGGTTAATGTTTTATCTACTCTGGAGGGATGGGCCATAACAAACTTGCTATGGAGTTTTCTATGAGGATGTGAACCATATAAGAGTATTGGTTCAAGTACTGGGTTCTCTATTAAACTTGACTCGATTTGAGGTGCTAGAAGCATGGCTCCAGTCTTCTTAATAATCATAGTATTTCCTCCAATGTGATCTGCGTGAGAATGTGTATTGAATATGTATCTAATTTTTAATCCAGCTTCACCGACAATATTAGCAATCCTCCTACCATAATCTTCATCTATACCAGTATCTACAATCATGCACCAATCATCTCTCACGATAACACCGACAACAGTCCTGCCGGGAATATAGTAGACGTTTCTAGAAATCTTCACCAATTTTCTCTCAGGACACATCTAAAACAGTATAAAACATGGTAGGAGGATATAAGCTATATTAGACTTCCATAGACATCTAGATAGTCAAGGTATATCTTCTAGCTGGTAGAGATAATTACGTGCAATCTGATAGTTTTTCACTAAGATCTTTTTTAGAAGAATTAGATAGAGAAGGTGTCCTCGTAAATATATGGAAACCTGTTTCTTGTAGATTTCAGATACCTGCAATATTGAAGAAGCTTGAACCTAGACCAGTACTCTTCCACAACATCGTCGAGCATAGTGAATTTAGACTAGTTGGTAATATCTGCGCTGATAGAAACATAGTCTCGAGATCACTAAACACTTCTGCAAATAGTTTAAGAGATAAGATTATAGATGCTATCGAGAATCCTGGAGAGATAAACATAATAGAGAATCCACCATGCCAGGAAATCGTAATAGATGAACCCGACCTTAGAAGACTACCATTCATATGGACTGGATTAAATGATAAAGCTCCATACATATCTGCAAGCATAATAATAGCATACGATAGAGAATATGGTTATAATGCTAGCTTCCATAGATTAATGTTTCTAGATAAGGAGAGAGTTGCAGCTAGGATAGTTCCCCGCCATCTATACAAGTATATTGAGAGAGGGGTAAGAGATGTAGCGATAACTATTGGAAACCATCCAGCGTTCATGTTAGCGTCAGCTATCACAACGGAGATCGGGAGAAGCGAGCTTCAAATAGCATCAAAACTAGCTCCAATTAAATACGCTAAAACCTTAACAAACAACCTACTGGTTCCAGCAGATTCTGAAGTAGTCTTAGAAGGAAGGATAACGGATGAATTTGTAGATGAGGGGCCATTCATAGACATCCTCGGAACATATGATGCTGTAAGAAAGGAGAGGATAATAGAGATAACTTGTATAACTATGAGACGTAATCCAATCTTCCAGTACATACTTCCATCAGGATTAGAGCATAAGAATCTCATGGGCTATCCGAGGGAAGTAGCGATCTTTAAAGAAGTATCCAAGATATGTGAATGTCTAGATGTTAGATTAACTCCTGGAGGTGCCTCTTGGCTTAACGCAGTAATAAAGATAAAGAAGAAGAATGAAGATGATCCAAGGAAAGCTATAGAAGCAGCATTCAAAGCACATGAAAGCTTGAAGTATGTTATCGTTGTAGATGAAGATGTAGATATAGATAATCCGCTGGAGGTAGAGTGGGCAATAGCTACTAGAACTCAGCTTGATAAAGATTTAATAGTTAAGCTCGGTGAGAAAGGTTCATCCCTAGACCCTTCGGCAGATCAGATTACCAGAGAAACATGTAAAGCAGGTCTAGACGCCACAATTCCACTCAATAGAGATAGATCAAAATTCATGAAAGCCAAGATACCAGACGTAGACTTAAAACAATTCTTAGAATAATGTATTCACTCCACCTCACTATAAACTTATCTTAAACACAATTTACCTAACGAACCCGTAAAGTTTATCCTAACATTTTGGCTAGATGTAGGATAGATAACCTCGTTCATGGTGATGGTTGTAGATGTATTTGACTAAGGAAGAAGAGAAGATGCTTAATGGAGAGATGGGGTATGCTAAGCAGATCGCTATGGAGATCTTGGTGGCTCTTGGAAAGATATATAATGCTGAAAAAATGATACCAGTAAAGAGTACACAGATATCTGGAGTATCATATAAGAATCTTGGAGAAGCGGGTTTAGAATGGCTTGAAGAAATAGCTAGAGATGGTAGAGTAGAAGTATTATCAACATTAAACCCTGCTGGAGTAGATCTGGAAGACTGGGGTAAGATGGGGGTAGATGAAGAATTTGTCTCAACTCAGAAAAAGATTGTAGAAACCTATGTTAAAATGGGTGTGCAGCCAACACTCACCTGCACGCCATACTATGTCGGGAATAAGCCACAGCTAGGAGATAATGTAGCTTGGAGTGAGAGTTCAGCGATAATCTATGTAAACTCTGTTATAGGTGCTAGAACGAATAGAGAAGGTGGGCCGAGCGCTCTAGCATCAGCATTAACTGGTAGAACACCATACTATGGATTACACGTAACAGAGAACAGGGCCCCATCAATAGAAGTCCATGTACCAGAATTGAGAGATGAATACGATTACGCACTCTTAGGATATTTTATCGGAAAGATGTGTAGAGGAAAGATACCTTTGTTTAAAGGTGTGAAGTCTGTGGACAACGTGGAACTTAAAGCACTTGGAGCAGCATTAGCAAGTAGTGGAGATCTAGCAATCTTCCATATAGAAGGATTAACACCAGAATACACATTAAAACCTATAGAGAAGATGGAGAGGATAGAAGTAGAAGAAAGAGATTTGAGAGAAGCTAGAGATGAACTTAACGATGATTCTCCAGTAGATCTAGTATTCATAGGCTGTCCACACGCTTCACTGGAAGAGATAATAATGTTTATGGAGAAGCTTAATGGTAGACAGGTTAGAAAAGAGACCTGGATATGTACATCTAGAAGTATTAAGAATCTATGTGTTGAGCTAGGTGTGAAGAAGAAGCTTGAAGAACTAGGTGTAAAGATACTGGCAGATACATGTCCAGTGATAGCTCCGATAGAACAAGTGGGGGTACGGTCGATAGCTACAAACTCTGCTAAAGGTGCATGGTACTCTAGAAACTTGAATAAGCTTAAAGTTAAGATCGCTAGGATGGATGAACTTGTAGAAGAAGCGGTGAAAGAATATTGATCAAAGTTAAAGGTAGAGTGATAAAGAAGGGTAAAGTACGTGGAGAAGCATTAAGATCAACTCAGCCTATAAGCTTCCTAGGTGGAGTAGACCCGGAAACAGGGATAGTTATAGAGAAAGGACATGAGCTTGAAGGTAGATCTATAGCTGGAAAAATACTTGTCTTCCCGAGAGGTAAAGGATCTACCGTAAGCTCATACATACTTTATAGATTGAAGAAGAAAGGCTTAGCACCTTCAGGAATAATAAACGAATTCTGTGAACCAATAATAGCTGTAGGAGCCGTAATCTCAGATATACCGACCGTAGACAAGATAGACATAAACCTCATAGAAACAGGAGACTGGGTAGAAATAGATAATGAAACAGTAACTATTTGGAAAAGGGGGGATAAAAACCCTATAAATATGTAGTTGAAAGTAGTGGTTTTTAATTACCTTGCGATTATTATCTATGGGAACATCTTTTGCTTATATATGCTCGTTTCCACGGTCGTGGGGGGCATGGCGTAAAAACTGCGAGTAGAATTCTCGGTACATCTGCACATCTAGAAGGATTCCATGTACAAGACTTTCCGATATATGGTGCAGAGAGGAGAGGAGCGCCAGTAACAGCGTTCACTAAGATTTCTGATGATCCGTTAAAACTACTTGATAGGGGTTACATCTTTAATCCGAATCTAGTGCTAGTCTCAGATGAATCACTATTATCTGATCCTATAGCAAACCCATTATCAGGGATACAGACAGGTGGAACAGCATTCATAAACACTACCAAGAACATAGATCATCTACAGATAAAACACGATAACATAAACATCGTTGTAGGAGATGTTACAGGGCTATCTCTTAGGTATGTTGGCAGAGTTGTTTTAAGTACTGGGATAGGTGCTATCGCTACTAAACTCACAGGTATGATTAGATGGAACTCACTTGAAGAAGCCGTTAAAGAAGAACTTCAAGAAATAGGTATAAAAGGAGAGCTTCTAGAAAAGAACATACTCTTAGCGAAAACATGTTTCGAGCTCGTTTACCCCGCACCGCTACCACCCCCATCACAACAAAAGAAATACAAGATAGTTGAATTAAACTGGACCCATCCACCCTACAATATACCCGAGATATGGAATATTGGAAATACTAAGATAAGGAAGACGGGAAGTTGGAGAGTATTCAAACCATTGATAAATCTTGAGAAATGTACTAGATGTAGTTTATGCGTAATCTACTGTCCAGAAGGAGTAATAGAAATGGTTGATAACAGTCTAGTGGTAGATTATGATAACTGTAAAGGTTGCTTGATATGTTTCAATGAATGCCCTGTTAAAGCTATAAGTTATGTGAGGGAGGCTGAAGCAGTATGATAAGAACTAAACTTATATTAGAACTTGGATTTAAGAGGTATCTGGTACCACCAGTTAAACGTGCAGTAATGATGACAGGTAACACAGCAGCTGCGTGGGCTGCTAGACTAGCAGAAGTAGATTATATTCCAGCTTATCCAATAACACCTCAAACAGAGATCATAGAAAAATTGGCAGAATGGATAGCGAATGGGGAGATGAAGGCGAAATTAACGATACTGGAATCAGAACATTCTATGTTGACAGCTGCTGGGACAGGAGCGCTTTCAGGTGCAAGAGTTTTTACAGCAACATCTAGCCAAGGACTATTGTATGCTTATGAAATGTTGTATAACGTAGCTGGGTGGAGAGCTCCAATAGTCTTAGTAAATGTTAGTAGAGCTGTTGCCGCACCTATAACCTTGGAGCCAGATCACAATGATTTCCTCTCAACAAGAGACTCTGGTTTCATACTCCTACATGCAGAAACATGTCAAGAAGTATTAGACTTAATCCTGATAGCCTACAGGGTTTCAGAAGATTATAGAGTCCTCCTTCCAAGCATAGTTAACATGGATGGTTTCCACATTTCTTTCACACGTGAACCGGTAATCCTTCCAGAGATTGAAGAAGTTAGAAGATTCCTACCTAGATACAATTACGTGAATCCGTTTAGAGCAGGAAAACATTCAGCTAAAGGTGTTACAGTGCTTAGACCACCACTATACAGTTTCTACAAATACCAGATGCATTTCTCATCTCTTAACGCTGTAAAAGTGTTTAAAGAAGCTTGTAGCGAGTTTGAAGAACACTTTGCTAGAAGATACGATGTAGTCGAGAAGTACATGCTTGATGATGCAGAATACGCTATAGTAATGATGGGGTCTTTCTCAACGATAGGTAAGAAAGCTGTAAGAATATTTAGAGAAGAAGGATTCAGCGTAGGTTTACTTAAGATAAGAATGGTCCGACCCTTCCCAAAAGAAGACATTAGAGAAGCACTAAAGAATAAGAAAGGAGTTATAGTGATAGACCAAAACATATCGCCAGGTTTCGGTGGAATACTGTACGGTGAGATATGCTCAGCATTATATGGTTTTAGAGATAGGCCTCCATTAATCTTATCAGTAATAGGTGGAGTAGGTGGAAAAACATTAACCATAGATGAGATAAGATATGTATTCGAATACCTGCTTGACTGTGAAAGATCTGGAAAAGAGCCTCGGCCAATACTATTGTTTAGAGAAGATGAACTTGAGGAAGTCAAATCTCTATTAAAGGTGGGGTTTGGTGGAGATGTCTTCCAACTCTAGGTATAGATCTATCAAAGATCTACTAAGTGAAGATTATGTTGTAGCTGGAACACCCCTCTGCTCTGGATGCGGCGCCATACTGACGCTGAGAATCTTCCACAAAATTTTAGGTGGAAATGTTGTGTGGGTGAATGCCGCTGGATGTGTTACACTCATGGTGAACTACCCCTTCACACCACTCAAATCTTCATGGATGTATACTGCGATGGCTTGCGCACCTGCTGGAGCACAAGGGATAAGAGATGCGTTAGATATACTTATGGAGAAGGGTAGGATTCCAGTAGACCAGGACTTGAAGGTCGCTGTTATTACAGGTGATGGTGCAGCATATGATATAGGTTTACAGAGTAGTTCTGGAGCAATATATCGTGGACTAGACTTCTATTATCTATGTTATGATAATGAAGCATATGGGAATACTGGTTTCCAGTTTTCTTCTGCAACACCTCTAGGTTCTAGAACTGCTACATCTCCACCAACACCACTAAACCCAGAAGGATATAAGAAAAAGAAGAAAGATTTATTCGAGATATGGAGAGCCCACAAACCACCATACCTAGCAACAATATCTCCATCACATCCACTAGACATAGCTAGGAAGATAGAGAAAGCTGAAAAATATAGAGGACCTAAACTCTTCATAGCTATCTCTCCATGTCCACCTGGATGGGGTTTTGAAACCATGGAGACTGTTAGAATGGCTAGACTAGCTGTAGAGACAGGCATATGGCCACTTAAAGAAGCCATATATGGTGAAGTTAAACACACATATATACCGAGAAAACTGAAGCCAGTTGAAGAATATCTTAAGACACAAGCAAGATTCAGACACTTATTCTACCCAGTAAAGAATGCTGAGATAATACAGACAATCCAAGGAGAAATAGAAGAATACTGGAGAGAAGTATACAGAAGAGAACTAGGAGAAAATATTTAGAAGAAAAATATGCATAATACTTCAGTTACTGCAGCCTTCATCATCTCTTCAGGGTACCTCAACTTCATCATCAAAAAATATTACGTATGAGATGTATTTCTATATTTTTACACCGAAGATTGTCTGCAAGATAACGGCCGCTAAGAAGAATCCATAGAATATTGCTCCACATGCCAGTATTAATGTTGTTATAGGTGATGGTCTCAGTTCTTTAGGCATGTACTTATAGTTTACTATTATTTGTAGTGGGTAGGCGATCGTTAAAGCAAGTAATCCTAGATTTGCACCTATCAATGTAAGCATGTAGGGAGAAGCCCAACCATAAACTAGTGACCCAATCATTATTATCAATGATACGAAGAACATAATGTACAGTATTAGATAGTAGATTCTTCTAGGATCGCCTTTAGCAAACTTCCTAACATTTTCACTAGCTAGCCAGAAGTTATCGACGATAACTCTGGTCGTAGAATCCATCAGACCCCACTGTGTATCAAATAAGATCCAGAAACCTGAGAGCAGAACTACGAACCATGCAGCTACACCTAGATATGTAGCAAGTGCTTGTGCTTGAGCAGCAGCTATGCCAAACCCTCTAAGTGATGCTGCTTGCTCGGGTGTTAGAAGAGCGTGAGCCATAGTGGTAGTCATGATGAGGGTTATGAATGTTATCAAGCTGAAGACGATCCAGCTATCTATCCTCAATATCATTAACCATCTTTTCCACTTCTTCATATTCTCTTCATTTATTCTGAAAGGCACTTCTTCAGCCTTTAATTCAACCTTCCTCCCACCGATTACCGCTGATATGTATCCTATTTTTGAAGCCATTCCCCAGCCCTTATCTCTAGCATAACTAGATAACATTAGATTAAATCCAAATCCAGCTGGAATATATGCTATGGCTCCGGAAATAGCTATCCAGTCTATTTTACCTGGAGGCGGTAGACCTCCTCTCTCTGATAGAAAACCACCTAAACCACTAAGAACATCAATCCAGTCAGAAGGTTTAGCAGCAACTACGACACCTATGAGAACAGTCGTAAACAACAAAATTATCAGAGGCCAACTAATAATCTCCAAGGTTCTCTGAATCTTCCATCCAATATGTAGTACGAGAATACCTATAACTAATGCAACTATACCCCAAGCCAATAGTAACATAGAATCCTGCGGTCCCGGAAGTCTACCAAGTTGGAGAGCCGTTATAGCTGTAGCTGAAGCAATAGCCCAAGAAGGCCACATAACGGGAATGAATAACAGTAAAGTCCATATCCAAGCCCATCCAAAAGGGCCGGGTGGAAGCTTTTGGTATGCTTTATGAACGGGCTGCCCACAGTATACAGGATACTTCATAGATTCTACACCGAGCACTGCTTGAAGTAGACATGAAAATGCTGCAAGCCATAGAAGTTGTGGACCGTAAGCAGCTACAGCAGCTGGAAAGAGAATCCATTCACCTGAACCTATTGCTAGCGAAGCCATTATAACCCCTGGTCCAAGAGCTTTTAGATATGATAGGAATCCTGGTGGTGGCGGTGGTGGAAGATCATTATTCAGATCACTGGACCCCATATTTGATCAAGAATGTACAAAAATACAACCAGAATTTAAAACTTTACATTCTAAGTATTAGATCTTTAAATTCTTTTCATTTGGAAATTCTTATAACGCCGTCATAAAAACCCTCAAAACTATACGAACTTTAAGGAGATTTCCGTTTAAGTGTTTCTTCAAAAATTCTGTAAGTTTCATCATCGTAAAGGCAGAGTATTATCTTTTTTAAGCCAGTCTTCTTAGATTTCAGGTAATCTATTATTGCTGTGAGCATTACTTCTGCACATTTATCTTTCGGATAGCCAAATATTCCGGTAGATATTGCTGGAAAAGCTATAGATTCAACTCTATGTTTATCTGCAAGTTCGAGAGCGCTTAAAGTTGCTGAACGGAGTTTCCTATCTTCATCTCCTTCACCCATTCTAGGTCCTACAGCGTGGATAACGTATCTTGCTTTCAAGTTTCCAGCAGATGTAATTACGGCACCACCTACAGGACAGTAACCAATCTTATCACATTCTTCTTGAATCACTCTACCACCCTTCCTTAAGATTGCGCCTGCTACTCCTCCACCCATCTTTAAACTTGAATTAGCAGCATTAACAATAACATCTACTTCTAGATCTGTAATATCTCCTTTAATAAGCTCAATAACTGTCTCACCAATCTTCAACATACCTAGTAATGAAGATCTCTTCCAAAATTAAAAACTTTAACCATAGTTTTAATCCTTTAAATTTTAGATCAAAGATTGATAAAGCATGTAGACATTACGTAGAGTTCGTTATGATAAAATTGTTAGAACACTTAATTCAAGTAACGTATCTATTTGAGAATTCTTTAAAAATAAGGTTTTACATGTTTTTTGTATGGATTTTGAGTTTTCGGAGGATGAATTGAGATTTAGAGAGAGTGTTCGGGAATTTTGTAAGAGGTATATTGAGCCGAAGTGGGTTGAGATAGATGAGAGAGGCAGGATACCTGTAGACTTGATCAAGAAGATGGGTGAACAAGGTTTACTGGCTATACCTGTTTCTGAAGAATATGGAGGCATGGGTGGAACGATAACTATGGCCGCTATAGCTGCTGAAGAAATAGGATATCATGATCCTTCTGTAGCAACAGCGGTTTACGTTCTTTTGAATAATGGTTGGCCTTTCTTAATGGAGAAGTATAGTGGCGAAGAAGCGAAACAAGAAATTCTACCAAAGGTTGCAAAGGGAGATGCATTCTACGGCATAGCTTCAACAGAATCTCACGGAGGTTCAGATGTAGCTGGAATAAAAACAACAGCCGTAAAGAAGAATAGTACATGGATTCTGAACGGTGAGAAAACGTATATAAGCGGTATAAGAGAGATACAAGAACTACCAGAAGGTGGGGGATACTTTCTAGTAGCGAAAACAGGTAAACCAGAATATGGGCACAGAAATATCACAGCCTTCAACTTAATCGTTAAATGGAATGGTAAAGTTAAAGCTGGATGGAAACCAACAATCTTTGAAGAGATAGGTAGAAGAGGGATAAGCACTGGATCCTTCACACTAGAGGATTTCGAAGTGGAAGACAAATACAGAATCGGAGAAGAAAACAAAGGATTCTACTACTTAATGGAAGGATTCAATGTTGCAAGAATACTTGTAGCAGCTGCAACAATTGGAAGCGGTAGGTGGGCTCTAGACCAAGCAGTAGAATGGATTAGGAATAGAAGACTCTTTGAAGGAAGATCTATAGCGTCTTTCCAAGGAGTGAGCTTTAAGTTCTCAGAACTTTACAGTGAGCTTGAAGCTGCGAGACTACTAACATATAGAGCTGCGTGGCTTGCAGACAAGATATACGTAGAGAAAGATTCTAGGTGGAGGGAAAGAGATCTGAACGTGCCTGTAGCATTATGTAAACTTAAAGCTCCAGAAGCAACTTCAAAGATATATGAAGAATTAATGAAATGGTATGGAGCGTATGCGTATACGAAAGATTGTAATGCGTTCAGAGGATGGCTTGGAACATTCTCATATACGATAGGTGCGGAGGGAGCACAGAATATAATGAGGTTGATAATTGCTAGAGACATAATAGGATCAGAATACGTTAAAGGATAATGTACAGGTGAGAACATAAAGTGAAGATACTCACACTCATAAAGCTAACTGTAGATGTATCTCAATTAAAATATGAGAAAGATGGTAGTCCTCTAGTAGAGATAGCTCCAAATAAGATGGGAGATTCAGATAAATGTGCTGTAGAAGAAGCTATCAGATTGAAGGAACGTTACGGTGCAAGTGTAACCGTTTTAACGGTGGGTGCGACTAGAGATCACGAAAGAATTATTAGAGATGCATATGCTATGGGTGTAGATGAAGGATACATTATAGAAGTAGAAGAATACCAGAAACTCCAAGCTACAACTATAGGCGACATCGTAAAAGCCTTCGTAGAGAAGACTGGACCATACGATTTAATACTTCTCGGAGCAGGATCACTTGACACACACTCCTACACACTAGGCTCAATAATCTCATCTAAAATAGGAATCCCTATAATATCTTCAGTAGACTCATTAAGCTATAATGGATCTATAGTGAAGGCTGAATCTGTAATGGAGGACGGTGTATACGTTTTCCAAGCTCCGCCCCCACTCGTAATCACTCTAACTACAGAAGCAAACGAACCACGCATTCCAACACTTAAAACAATACTTAAATCTAAAAAAATGGAAGTGAAAAAACTAAGACTTGAAGAACTGGGAGTAAAGCCGAGATATGTAACTATAGAAGATGTTAGAAAGTATTTCGTGGAGAGGAAGAAGATAATCATAGATGCTGGTGAAGATTTGGAGAAAGCGGTAGAAACGATATACAGTATTCTGAAGATGGAGGGATTAGTTAAGTGAAGATACTATGTTATGGTGAGAATAGTGAGTGGATAAAATACTCAAGAATAATTATAGATAAACTTGGTGGATACCCGTACTGCGTTACACCTTCTAGAGAACTGGCAGAAGAATCCTCAAAATACTTTGAGGAAACCTACTTCTTCAATGGTGGAGTATATGAACCTAGTAAATACTGTAGAGCAATACTTGAAGTAGCCGGAAGAATTTTTCCAGACGTCTCCCTCTTTCCATCAACAATCAAGGGAAGAACAATTGCAGGACTATATGCAGGTGCTAGAGACGAATCAATCATAACAGACATCGTAGACGTAGATCATGAAGACAGCGTTCTCAAATTGAAGAGACTAGTATATGGTGGATCATGTATAGCGACCATTAAATCTACACTACCAGCAACACTATGCATAACACCTGGAACACAGAAACCTCCAGAAACCTCCAGGAAAGGATCTATAGAAGAATTGAGAATAAGCTTAGAAAACAGGATAACGGTTTCCCTGAATCCTAGAGTGGGTGGTGGTCCACCTTTAGAGAAATCTGACTTGGTTGTAGCTGCTGGTAGAGGCTTCAAGAATAGAGAAGATCTAGAAATGGTGAGAGAACTAGTATCTTTAACCGTTAATTCTGCTTGGAGTGTTACTAGACCTTTAGCAGCAGAATATGGTTGGGCTGACAACTGGATAGGAATATCCGGAGTAACCGTAAATCCAAGAATATATCTTGCAGTAGGAGTCTCAGGACAACCACTACACATGGTCGGAGCAAGAAACTCTAAAATAATAATAGCTATAAACAAAGATCCAAACGCACCGATATCCCAAGAAGCAGACTACTTCATCGTAGGAGATCTCTACAAAATACTACCAAAACTGATTGAAAAAATAAAAACAACTAAAACATCATCAACATAAGGAATAATTCAAACATCAACTTTTACACAAATTTAACATCACTGTCAGGTGGTTTACATGAGTGGTGAGTTTGATGTAATAGTGGTGGGAGCGGGACCGGCAGGTCTATCTACAGCATATTTCCTAGCTAAGAAGGGGTTCAGTGTAGTAGTTTTAGAGAGAGGATCTGAACCAGGTTCTAAGAATGTTTTTGGAGGTAGAGTGTACAGTTACGTACTGGATAAGAATATGCCAGGCTGGAGAATGGATGCACCTATAGAAAGATGGGTTAGAAGAGAAGGTTTATCAATACTGTGTCATGACGGTTCTTCCATAAACCTACAATATATCATCAATAGATCTAGCGATGGATACGATAGTTTTACAACTTTCTTAACAGAATTCCTGAAATGGTTTTCTTACAAGGTTGAAGAAGCTGGAGGCACAATAGCTACTAGAGTCAAAGTTGATAAATTGATATTTGAGGGAGGGAGAGCTGTAGGTGTAGAAGCAGGTGGAGAGATTCTTAGATCGGATTATGTGGTGATAGCTGAGGGAGCGAACACGCTACTACTCGAGAAACATGGATTAAGATGTAGGCCTAAACCAGAAGACATATCTGTCGGTGTAAAAGAAGTCATAAAACTTAAGAAAGAAACTATAGATGAAAGATTTTCTCTAGAAGACGATGAAGGTGTAGCCTACTTTATACTCTACCCAAGACTTGGAGGTGGAGGATTCATTTATACGATGAGAGAATACGTATCTATAGGAGTCGTATACAGACCCTCATTTTCTCTGAATATAGAAGCTAGAGACGTCATAGAAGAACTACGTACACATCCACAGATCCTGAAACTTGTGAGAGATGGTGTACTCGTAGAGTATTCAGCCCACATGATTAGAGAAGCTGGATACAGAGATTTCATGGAGAAGCCTTATGGAGTAGGATACCTAGTCGTTGGAGATGCAGCTGGATTACTAATCAATACAGGTTTCACAGTTAGAGGTGTAGATATAGCGATAGAATCAGGTAGAATAGCGGCGGAAGCAATAGAGAAAGCAGGCACACCGGACGATCTATCAATATATAGAAAACTCTTAGAAGAAAATCACGTAATCTCAAAACTAGAAAAATTCAAGAAAACTCCAAACATACTCTCCAACAATAGGCTCTATACATATTATCCGGAAATCCTATGTAAAATCTTTAGTAAAACTTACACGGTTGAAGAAGAGCTATACACTCTAAGGGAATCTATTCATGAATCTGTAGGAGGCTTAACCTCATTAATTAAGATCTTCCTAGAACTCGTGAGGGCGGTGTCTTCACTATGAGTTACAGAAAGCTGAGTGTTGAAGAGAGAATAGCATTAACAAAATTCGAGGTTTATGGTGATCCTCACATAAAAATAGATGTCGAGAAGTGTAGAAAATGTAGCATAAAGCCATGTGTCTACTCTTGTCCTGCAGGGCTCTACCAAATTGATGAAACAGGCAACATAAAATTTACGTATGAAGGATGCCTAGAATGTGGAACATGTAGAATAGTGTGCCCATTAAATGTGGTAAGATGGGATTATCCACCAGGCGGTTTTGGAGTAATATACCGTTTCGGATAATCTTATCTTTAGCCAACTAGAAAGGTAGCGGATAGTTAATGGTAACAGTTGAAGAGTTCTCGGAGATTTTAAGAATCCTCGAGTCTAGGTATAGATTAGAGATCCCATCGCATATTTCTGAAGACCCCTTCAGAATACTTGTAGGGACCATACTCTCACAGAGAACGAAAGATGAGATAACGGATAGTGCCTACAAACGGTTATTTGAAAAATTCCCGACAATAGAATCTCTCGCAAACGCATCCATCAGAGAGATTGAGAAACTAATAAAACCAGTAGGGTTCTATAGAATTAAGGCTAAGAGAATAAAACAGGTAGCAAGAATAATCTTGGAGAAATATGATCGCCGTGTCCCTAAAGATAGAGAAGAATTGTTAAAACTTCCAGGGGTTGGAGACAAGACTGCAGACATAGTCTTATCGGTTGGTTACGGTCTCCCCGAGATCGCCGTAGACACACATGTTGAAACCATAGCTAAGAGACTTGGAATAGCTCATGAACGTGATAAATACATGGATGTAAAGAAGAAGCTAGAAGAATTAACACCCATCCACAAGAGAAACATAGTAAACCACCTACTCGTAGCCTTTGGAAAAGAAATATGTAAAAAACCTAAACCAAAATGTACCATCTGCCCAATCAAAAACTTCTGCAACCACTATAAACTTCAAACAATTAATGAAAAAATAACAAAAAACCAAAACCCAGATAGAAACTACGTTTCATTTACCAGAATTTAATAGAAAAATCATCCTACCCGCTGTTAAAATTCCTATATAAACCCTTATTAAGCCGGGGAATAACTATATTTAATCCTAGAATTTTAGATGTGTGGGATCAAGGTCCTAGAGAAGATCTAGCTGAGTGGTGGAAGAATGGTTGATTTAAAGATAGTTGAAGAAGATGAGAAGAGTCTGAAGGTGGAGATTCGAGACCTCCATCTCTCTATAGCTAATGCTATAAGGAGATTAGCGATAAGTGAAGTTCCAACAATGGCTGTAGAAGAGATTCTCATAATAGAGAATACTTCAGCTATGCCTAACGAGGTTTTAGCCCATAGAATCTCACTGATACCCTTCATATCAGATATAGATAGATATGTTCAGCCAGAAGAATGTACATGTGGTAGTAAGCTTGGATGCGATAGATGTGTAGTAAGATATGTTCTTAGAGCTGAAGCTAAAGATGAGCCTATAACAGTCTACTCAAGAGACTTAATACCGGAAGATCCGAATACAATAGTTAAACCTGTCAGCCCGAATATACCAATAATCAAACTTGCTCCAAAACAGAGAATAGAGATGGAACTGTACGTAAGAGTAGGAACAGGGAAAAAGCATGCAAAATGGCAAGCATCTATAGCTACACTCTATGATAAAGATGGAGAACCAGGTAAGAAGATACTCTTCATAGAATCTATAGGATTCCTTCCACCTAGAAGAATACTTCTAGAAGCAGTGAAAATCTTCAAGAAGAAGATTGAAGAATTGAAAGAGAAGATCATGGGAGAACTTGGAGGGTGATGTGGATGGTTAGTAGGAAGAAGACTGTTAAACCAGGCTTCAAGAACATGATACTCTCACAGATCCCCAGAACCGTTAGGAAGACTAGGTTCTGGAAGAGAATTATAGAAGAAGCTGAAAGATCTAAGAGAAGTAGAAGAGTAGTAAATCTATACAAAATAAGTAGACTTACAAAACCAGGGGACGTGGTATATGTTCCAGGTAAAGTTCTAGGTAGCGGAGAGATAAACCATCCGATAACTATCTCAGCTTTTTCTTTCAGTAAAACTGCATACGAGAAGATATTGAAAGCAGGTGGAACAGTACTAACAACAAGAGAATTTATAGAGAAATATCCAACTGGAAGTAACGTGAAGCTTATCGGATAACCCTGTATACATGTTTTTCTTGTTGAATAGTTATATAGCGCTAGATATGGATCTTGGCTGAAGAAGAATACTATGATCTCTCAAGCTGTGAGTGGAAGAATAGTGGTTGATGCTACGAATCAGCGTCTTGGTAGAATGGCTTCTAGAATCGCTAAACTCTTACTTTCAGGCGTAGAGGTAGTCGTAGTAAATGCAGAAAAAGCAATCGTAACTGGAAGCAAACAAGCAATACTAGAAAAATATCTAAAACTAATTAGGAGGAGGCAGTTAACATCCCATAAAGTTGTAAAGGTCTGGTATCCAAGGAAACCAGATAGACTTGTCTTCTACTCTATCATAAGAATGCTTCCAAGAGATAAGCCTAGAGGTAGGGAAGCTGTAAAAAAGTTAAAAGTTTATGTAGGTGTACCGAAAGAGTACGAGAAGGTGGAGAAGATAAACTTCAAGGAAGCATGTTTAGGTGAAGGTATGAGTAGGTCTGGTAGGAGGATAAGGTATATGACTATAGGCGAGATTTCGAGGTTGATATCTGGAGGTCGATCAACAGTATGACGAAGATTATGGGACCATTCGTAGGGAGAAGGAAAACAGCTATAGCTCAATTATACATCAGACCAGGAAAAGGAAACATATACATAAACGATCAACCTTTAGAATGTTTTGGAAACGACATCATCAGAAGTAAAATACTCACGCCTCTCTACTTTGATGAGAAGTTCTGGAAGAGTCACGATTTCTATGTAAAAGTTAGTGGTGGTGGAGTAATGGCCATAGCGGATGCCGTATCTTTCGCCATTAGTAAAGCTTTAGCATCCAGAAGTGAGACAGTAGCACAAATGATAAAAGAATACAATAGAGTCCTTCTAGCTGGAGACCCGAGACAAACTGAACCGAAAAAACCAAACAGATACTCAGCTAGAAGATTTAAACAGAAATCTTATAGATGAGAAGATATCCAGAAATTTTAATTAGAGTTTGTAGAAAGTAGTTTCTCTAATTGTTCATAGTACTTGTATACGTGGTCTGGCATAACTAGAACTGTTACGCCTTCTATCTTTGGAAGTTTCTCTAAAGCTGCGACGACAGCTCCAGAACTAAACCCAACTGGTAATCCTTCATTCCTAGCTACTTTAACTAAACCTTTGAAGGCTTCTACTCTAGTTACATCTACTATTCTATCTATCTCAACCATATGTATCCATTTCATACCTGTCTCAACCCTTCTCATGCCTGGAATAACTTCATCCTTAGCAGGCTGAACACCGACAACTTCTACTCTACCTGGATACCTATTCTTAAAGTAGAATGCGATCGCACTAGCATGACCAGAAGTACCTAGAGCACAAATTATCCTACTAGGAATCTTCCCTATTTTCTCCAACTGTAAATCTATTTCTTTTGCAGTAAACTTAAGGTGGGTTATGAAGTTTGCATCATTTTCAAATTGGTTGATGTGTAGTGCTTGATCTTTTTCAGAATCTCTTTTCACACGATCTATCGTTTCAGTTGTTAAAAATTCTGGAACTCTAACAACTTCGGATCCAAGTATCTTCATGTATAAATCGCTGGATTTCTGAACACTGCTTGGAAAATAGATCTTCGTTCTTAAACCAAAGTTTTTAGCTATGCAAGTTAAAGCTATACCAGTGTTTGTTGAAGATGCCTCATACACATATTTAGTATCTTTCCCACGTGGATCATTCTTCAATATATCGATAAGCATGTACCAGCCGATCCTATCTTTTATACTATTACTAAAGGGATTTAGATATTCTAACTTAGCCCAAACCTCATTTAATTCTCCAGAGAAAGATCTGAGGAAGAATAATGGGGTAGGCCAACATGAAGTAATCAGCTCACTATGATCTCTACAGACTCTAAAAATATTTCTGGGAAAATTATCTCTAAACCCGAGCTCGTCTAAAGTTAAATCTATCTTTTCATTACCATCAACGGTTACAGGCACCTTGCTTACACCGATAATCTTCAAAGCATGATATCTTTCAGAATCCTTCAAGCTAACATTAAAATCCCTATCTATCTGTATCGTTTCATGTATCTTCATTGTTCTTAGGAAGATGGCAGCTTCTCTCAACAATCTCTCTAAAGGTGGTCTAGGAGGACTTTTAAGATCTTCAATCTCCATTAACTCCATTATTTATCCACCCCTCTACCAAATTGCTGAGCGGAATGTTGATTTCAGGTATGTTATATCTTCTAACAATATGTCTACTAGTTTTGAATGGAAGCTTCTTCTCTTTTAATCCAGCTTCAATAACCATTTCTTTAGTTACTCTCCAATCTTCTCTCCAAGAATAAACTTCTACGTCAGGTGAACTATAATCTACGAGGAAGACAGGAGCAATCCTCGCTCCAATCTTTCTTAAAACAACATACCTATGATGTCCGTCTAGAATTATTAGATACTTGTTTTCTACAAGTAAAGGTTTCTTGAGAACTCCATCTCTTAGGATCTCTCTATACAGTAGATCGAGATGTTCATTTGATATCTCTTCATGCATTCTAAGAACTTCTATTGGAAGAAAACAGAGCTTCCATGAATTGGTGGCTTCTTCAGATTTAGGTAATGACACAAAAGTAGACCACCTTAATATAACGGCGTAATAATTTCTATTTAACTTTTCACTATTTAACAATAAACTTGTAAACTAGGAGATCAACTTAAGAGGAATCCTTATATATAGTGTTAGAAATCTGACTCTCTGGATCTAGTCATGATGTTTCCTATACGTTGTTTTACCTGCGGAGCTTTAATTGCTGATAAATGGGAGGAGTACGTTAAGAAGGTTGAAATGGGGGAAGAACCTGGAAAAGTTCTTGACTCACTTGGTATAAAGAGATACTGTTGTAGAAGAATGTTCCTTACACATTACGAATATTATGACGAGATCGTATCATTTCACACACTATACGGATACAAAGAACAATCAGAATAAACCAACAAAACTAAATCCACAAAACTTTCTTCACAAAAAATCTTCCATACATTTTGAAAATACTTTTCCATATCCTCCATGTTCTTCAAATAAGTATTTTACCAACTTCTAAATAACTGTGAAACCACATCGTTAAGTATTTTAATTCAATAATAAAAGTAATTCCTAGATGTCAGAGACGATTATTAGAGACGTTAAAGCACGCCTCGTATACAATAGTAGAGGGGAGGAGACGATTGAAGTTGATGTTATAGTTGGGCGGAGTCTTGGGAGAGCTGCAGCACCAGCTGGGAAGAGTAAAGGTGGAAAAGAAGTTTTTTACTATCCAGAAGGTGGTGTAGAAGAAGCTGTAAAAATTGTTAACGATAATTTATCAAGAATCTTGAAAGGTGTTGATGCTTCTAATATTGTAAATGTAGAAGATGCACTTAGAAGATATGATGAAAGTATAGATTGTAGAAAAATAGGTGGGAACACAGTCTTCGCAATCTCTCTAGCCACATCTATAGCTGCCTCAAAAGAAATCGGTATTCCATTATACAAGTATCTCAAGATAACTGATGATTTTAAGCTACCATTACCTTTAGGAAATGTTATAGGAGGAGGTAAACATGCAGGTAGAGGTGCACCAGACTGGCAGGAACTTCTCTCCATACCTCTAGAAGCACCAAACATAAAGCTAGCCGTAAAAGCAAATTTTAAAGTACATGAGTATACTGGCAAACTTCTAGACAAACATCTTGGAGGATTCACTTTAGGAAAGGGTGATGAGGGTGCATATGCACCTACAACTACTACTGAGAAAGGTTTAGAGATACTTAGAGAAGCTGTAGACAAAGTTTCTGATGAACTTGGATTTAAGATAGGTTTAGGTGTAGACGTAGCTGCCTCAAGCCTCTGGGATCCGAGAGAGAAGATGTATGTATACTCGACGGAAGGCAGAAAGCTTACGAGAGAACAACAAATAGAACGTGTCTTAGAGTATGTTGATAGATTTAATCTATGTTACGTTGAAGATCCATTAGAAGAAGATGATTTTGATGGTTTCTCTGAGATTGTAGAATCTCTAAAAGAGAAAGCTATAGTATGTGGTGATGATCTAATTGCTACAAACCCGGCAATACTTAGAGAAGCTATCAAGAAGAAATCTATAACTGGGTTAATAATAAAACCTAATCAGGTAGGCTTCTTAACAAGAGCTATAGAGGCAGCGGAGATATCCCGTAGAGAAAACATAGTTCCAGTAGTTTCCCATAGATCTGGAGAACCTCCAGAAGGATATCTAACGCATCTCGCCGTAGCGTGGGGTGGGAAAATACTTAAAGCAGGGATAGTAGGTGGAGAAAGAGTAGCAAAGATAAATGAATTGTTAAGAATAGGGGAAGAGATAGGATTTGAGAAGATAGCGAGGTTGTAGAACATGTCGCTTGAAACTAGACCATTAAGACCAGAAGAGATCAAGGAACTCTTAGTGAAAGGTAGTCTACACATAGGTTCCCAGATTAAAGTAAAACATATGGAGAAATTCATATTCAAACTTAGACCAGATGGAGTCTACCTAATAGATATAGATAAAACTATCGAGAGATTAAATATAGCTGCGAAGTTCATCTCATATTATCCGCCAGATAAAGTTGTAGTCATATCTACACATGTATATGGTGTTAAGCCTGTGAAGAGATTCTGTGAGCTTACAGGATGTATACCGATAACAGAAAGATTTGAACCAGGCACATTTACAAATCCATCTCTGCCAACATACATAGAGCCAGAATTAATACTGGTCTCAGATCCGAGATATGATAATCAAGCTGTATTTGAAGCAAGAATTGCGAGAATACCTGTAATCGCTATGTGTAGTACAGATAACACTCCAAAAGACATAGACTTAGTAATACCTATGAATAATAGAGGTAGAATGGCTTTACCATATGCTTTCTGGTATCTAGCTCGTAGAGTTTTGATAGAGAGAGGTGTAATAACAGAAGAACTTGCAAACAATATAAAACCAGAAGAATTCATCACCTAGTAATTAAAAGAATGTATAATATTAGATGTTAGGAAAATATTTAGGAGATCTTCAACTTAGTGCATAGAACTTCTCCTCCAAGTACAGCTGTCCTCAATCTTTCTTCTATAAGCCCGTTCACTAATATGACTTCAACACCTCTTTCAGCAGCCTGAAATCCTTCTTCAATCTTCCCAACTATACCTCCAGTTACATCCTCGTTTGCCGCACCTAGATTCTCTACCCACATACCTGGAGTAAAGTATTCCGCAATCTTCACTTCTCCTGTCTGCCTATCTCTAACGTATACTCCATCAACGTCTATAGCGTAAATGAGTTTTTCTGCTTTAAGTCTAATTGACAGGTAGGATGAAATCGTATCTCCAGATAATACTGTGAATCCAAGTTTTCTATCGAAAACAACATCACCGCATGTTACTGGAACAATGTTAGAATTCAGAGCCATCAATATTGAATCGAGATTACATGTTTCTATTCTTTTATCTTTTGTAATCATTATCGTTGAGGCAGGTATCCCTATACACTTCAAACCAGAAGATGAGAGTGCTTCGACAACCTCAAGATTCAATCTTCTAACTATTTTAGAAGTTTCTATAAACCCCTTCATATGTTCTGGAGTAATATTTCCTTCGTAAACTCTATACTGTTTGGCTACTGGATGAGCGTAAGATCCACCTCCGTGAACTAATATTATAGGTCTGTCCAGATCTGAAAGTTCTCTACCGATTCTCTCTAATACGTTTCTTCTCAAAGTGTATGGTTTACTTTTATCTGTTATTAATGAGCCTCCAAGTTTAACAACGACCAGTTTTTTCATGTCTTCTCCTCTCTAACACCTTCAGCAGATAAACGTGGAGTATAAACTTTAAACTTTTCTGAAATCATGGATACTGCTTTCTCTAATCTATCTTCATCTATCAAGGCTACTACACATCCACCTCCACCTGCACCTGTAAGCTTAGCACCGTAAGCACCAGCATCTAGAGCAGTCTTGATAGCTTTCTCTATCTCTTCACAAGATACTCCGATCTCTCTTAACAATTCCTGGTTTCTCAACATGAGTTTTCCAATATCTTCAAGATTCCTGTTCTTAAAAGAATCTAGAACAGAATTCAGTATCTCGTCATATTCTTCTAGAATTTCTTTAAACTTCTCTTTATTCTCTTCATAGAACTCTCTAACTTTTTTAACCATCTCACCAGTCTTCCGTGTCTTCCCAGTATCTATTACCAGCAGTCTATCTATGGATATATTGATAGGTTTCAAGCTTTCTGCACGTGTGTAGAGTCCACTACCACCGTAAAGTGCTATAGATGTATCTATTCCAGATGGATTAAAATGTACGAGCTTCTCACCTACGAATGCAGCTTCTCTAACAAGATCTAAGTCTATTCTATCTAGGAGTAGAAGTGATGTAGCTGCAGCAGAAGCTACAGAGATAGATGCGGATGAACCTAGCCCGGCACTTGGAGGTATAGTGGACTCGATATCTATTATTAAGCCTAAGTTAATCTTCAGTTCTTGAAGGATGTATTCAGCTGCTTTCACTGCTGGATTATGTGTACTTCCATTAGATAGTTTAACCTGAGGCTCAGAAGTTGGCTGGATTTTTACTTTAGCTCTAAGATCTATCGCTGAAACTATGGCAGGCTTGCCGTAAACTACGAAGTGTTCTCCAAAGAGTATAATCTTTCCAGGAGAAGAAGCAGACCTAACCTTCAATCTAATTCAATAGAGTAAATGAGTTATAGATAATTTTTTCTTCTAGAAAGATGGGAGAATCTTTACTTAAGTCGTTTTCATTTTTCTTTCTCTTTACTCAGGTATATGAGTGGATGGATGACTCTATGTATGTAGTCTATGAATTCTTTTAGATCCATTCGTGTGAAAGCTGTAACTACACAGTTTCTCGTTAAACCCATAACATAATGTGTTCCAGGGATCTGGTAGACAAGGTACCAGATCTTCCCATGTCTAAGATATTCTTCATATAGACTTGAATCTTTAACACTTTCACCGTAGAGTGCTAGCTTATCTATATCTGGTATGTCTAGATCATCAAAGTATATTACCTTTGTGTTTTCAGGATTTCTTTCATGAAACTCTCTCATGACTTCTGGAGATATTCTTGCTTCTACTATCGCACGGTAACTTAAGAATAAGTGGTGGGAAAGGATAGATGCAACGGCATTCGCAAAATGTTTCTCCTGTACAACTGTTAGTAAAGTTGTTTCCCGTTCTCTTCTAAAGATTATCCTAGCATCTGTAGTCTTAACTATAGGTACAAGTCTTCCTCTCTGAGGTATCAGAATAAGTTTATCTTTACTGAACACACCTTCAAGAATATTGCCGTGTAATTCTAAATCTCTGACCTCTGTAATAAGCTCAAACCTCAACCCCTCCTCTTCTCTCTCTTCAACAATCTTGTAATCTTTAAGTTTTTCAGCTAACTCTTCAAGAGGTGTGTTGGGCTTAACATCAAATATCTTTGATGCAAGAGGCATAGAATCCACCTCATCGATGAACTTTTCCTGGAATGGTGCTATAGATATGTAGTAGATTAGGTTGTATTAAAGATAATTCTGGCAGAGTATATTGTTTAGTCCAGCTACCTCAGCTCTGTCAGTAATCTCCATAATTCATCCTGAACCATCTCACCTACAACTTCTTCACTTCCATCTTTCCTAATGAGTATATTGCTATACTTCTTCTTTCTCAGCTCTCCAATTATTTTGAACTCAAGTTTAGTAAGTCTCTTTATATTCTCTCTTGGCACTGTAGCGAGCAGCACACCTGAACTAATAAGTTTTAGAGGATCACATTTCAACGTATTGCATATTATTTCTGTCTCTTTTGCTACAGGTATCTTCTCTTCATAGACTATGAACGAGGTTCTGCTTGCTTCAGCTATTTCGTAAACTCCTCCTAGAACTCCTCCCTCCGTTGGATCATGCATAGCCGTAGGTATGTTTCTCTTAGCCAAGCTCATGGCCTCTTCAACAACACTGACCATTTCATAGTATCTTGCAGCCTTATCTAAAACTTCTAGTGGAATCTTATCCTTAATCTTATCTCTAAAATCTGTAGCAAGTATAGCTGTACCTTCTATGCCCGCCGTCTTAGACATAACTATCAAATCTCCAACTCTACCTCCACCACTCTTTATAGGTCTCATAGATACTAAGGGGCCGGCCATTTGACCTGCTACTATTGGGTGGGAAATTCCAGGTGTTACCTCAGTATGTCCTGTAACTATAGATACTTTAAGCTTGAGACATGCCTTATGCATATCATCCATTATTTTTTCTAGATGAGTCTTATTGTATCTTTCGGGGAGGAGTATGATTGGTGAAAACCATCTAGGTTCTCCTCCACATACAGCTACGTCGTTTGCATTTATGTAGACGGATAGCCAGCCGATCTTCTCAACAGCGCCTGTAATCGGATCACATGCTATCACAATATGCTTCGACCCGATCTTAACTATGCCTGCATCTTCACCGAAGGCAGGGCCTAGAACGACATCCCGCCTCTTCCTACCAAGTCTCTTATAAACAATTTCCTCAAGTACGTCTCTACCAACTTTCCCAAACCTAAGCATTAACACACTCCCAAAATTCATAAAAGAATTTCTTTATTTAAGATAATCTCTCTAGAAATATCTCGCCACGTTTCTGGTTCTTCTAGATGTTAGGTTTATAGATTTTAATCTTTTCCTATTCTCTACTGATTTTCTTTCTCTTCAATATGTTTTCTACTCTCTTTACATCTACTGGACTGGAAACTCTCATGAACATTAAGAGTTTTTCATCAAAGATCTTCAAACTATTACTTGATAGGTACAATATTCCACAAACCTTTTTTACGATTGAATCCATATCGTCTTTAGGGTTTCTTAAGAAAACTTCTATGAATGGTTTGGTTTGATATGCTGCAATTAGGTACATTGATTCTCTCATCTGGTTTCTTGGAATTACTGCTGGAAACTTTACAGAAGCTTCTATCAAGAAGCTTGTAAATTCTCTTGTAACTAGAGGTATATCGCAAGGTAAGACTAGAACACTACTACTTGAAGCTGTTGAGATAGCGAACTCTATCTTCTCCCTCGTAGAATGAGAAATATTCTCAGAAACTACCACCTTAGCCCAATGTTCTTCTGCAATCTCATTATATGCATGAGCTTTCTTTTCATCATCAACAGCTATAAATATGTCTGAAACATCGTCAGGAACACCCTCCAAAACATATTCTATCATAGGTTTACCGGCAATAGGAACTAAACCTCTTTCATAACCTTTAAACCCTTTCATATCTGCGAAAATAACTACGGCCGAATCCTTCAACTTAACTCTAACTAACCATATTCAAAATGAAATTTAAATATTAAACTATGACTAATCGTATTCCATGAGTTTTAGATTCATGTTCTAGGGTTCCCGCTTTATGATGGTATGATTGCTGGGCATTGTTCAGTTAAGATTACCATGCCGAGTTTTTCGTGGAGTGTTATAGGTGGAGGCCACATTAAAAGCACTTCATAACTTATCTTCATTCCACTATTAGTAGCACTTCCACCAAATAATAATTCTAGTAAGCTCTTTGTTTTAGGTCTCACCCATTTTACAGGAGAATTCTGTGGAAGTCCAGCTAGTTCTCTAGCTTTATTAATAGCATCTTCCAGAGACCCGATGCTATCTACTAGACCAGCTTTCAATGCTTGTGTTCCAGTGTATGGTCGGGCGGACAAAACTTCATCCCAGTCTTTTATCTTCCCACCTCTATGTTCTCTCACCCTATTTACAAAAACTTCTGCAATATCTTCTATCATGGATTGAAGTATCTTTCTCTCTTCTTCATTCATCTTCCTCCATCCACTTCCAATATCTTTAAATTCTCCACTCTTGAAGACTTCAACTTCTATTCCTAATTTTTTAGCAAGTTCTTCAATACTCATTACTATTGAGATTGCTCCAATAGATCCTGTGAGAGAGTGTGGAGAAGCTATAATCTCTCTTGAAGGTAGAGCTATGTAGTATCCTCCAGAAGCACCATACTCTGTGATATATGAGACTAATATCTTCTTTCCGGCTACATTCTTAATAATATTGTAGATTTCTTCTGATGCAGATGCACTTCCTCCAGGACTATTGATGACCAAGACAACAGCTTTAGCATAAGGATCGTTTTCAACTTTCCCCAACAATTCTTCTACCTCTCTAGGTGTAATTGTCTCTCCAGATACTAGCGCTAGAGGAGATTCTGAATAAGCTATCGTACCAGATAACTCAACAACAGCTACGTAATCTAATTTAACCTCGAAAGGTTTAGAAATAAATCCTATGAAGAGTATCGAGGTAGCTGAAACTCCTATAACTAAGCCTATTAATAACCAAACCCACCGAGAACTCTTCATCTAAACCTACACCACGATAAGTTTATCTAGAATCTCTGAGATAAGTATTTTCCTCAGGAAGAAGATATGTAAAAAGAATCCCAAGTTATCCTCTACAGTATTTTCATCGTCTTAATTCTGTAACAATCTCTAAGTAGCGTTAATATACTATTATGAGAGAAAGTCGTCTCGGTGATCCATTAAGTGAAGTTTCCATTCGGATTAAAATCTGAGAAACAGAATCCGCAACCCCAGCCTAGACCACTCTCACTACTAATGAACAATAGGCTTATGGAAGTTCTAACCCAGTTAAAGATTCAGTCTGAAAAGTTGAAGAGAACTTATCAGAGACTACTAGCTAGAGATAGATCTCTATTCGAAGCATGTGTAAGAGCAGAACAAGAACTCGACCGGGATAGGGCCATAATCTATGCAAACGAGATTGCTCAGCTGAGAAAGATGAGTAGAACAGTACTTAAGAGTCAAATATCTTTAGAGAAAGTGATTCTGAGACTTGAAACAGTTCAAGAATTTGGAGATGTTATGAGAGCTTTAGCACCTGCAACAAAGATAATCAAACAAGTACAGTACGAGCTTTCAGGACTAGTTCCAGAAGTATCAAATGCTCTAAGAACCATTGACGAAATGCTTGAGACAGTAATAATAGAAGCTGGAAATGTAACGGGAGCACAAGTATCAGTGATGATATCAGATAGTGAAGCACAGAAGATACTAGAAGAAGCTGCAGAAATAGCTGCTCAGAGAATGAATAGCCAATTCCCACAACTACCAGAAACAATAAGAGACCTAACCGATCAAACAACAACAGAAGGAAAAACAAAAACACTCTAAACAGAGAGCAAATCCACACAATTTAAACAAAGATTGGAAAATACTTAACTATATAGCATACCATGAGTTACTCGGTTAAGAATACCTACAAAGCATTAAACTGAGAAACATGAATTACTGAATAACACTTCAACTAGGAACTTCAGCCTACTTTTAATTTCCAAGTTCATTTTATTCATAAACAAAGTAAAGTTAATTTAGTGAAATAGTAATGTGTATTTAGATGGACGTAGAATTTTTTTCTTCAAAGAATTCGAGAAGTAAGATTATTATTCCACCACCATTAATAGTTCCCTCTATACTCTCCGCAGACTTTAAGAAGCTTGGAGAAGCTGTGAGACAGGTTGAAGAAGCAGGTGCGGATATGATACATTTCGACATCATGGACGGTCATTTTGTGCCGAACATAAGTTTCGGACCAATGGTTGTAAAAGCATTGAGAGATGAATCTTCACTTCCATTTGTAGTACATTTAATGGTTGAAGATCCAGAGAGATTCATTGATCCTGTTGTAGATGCTGGAGCAGATATTATCTTCTTTCACATAGAAGTCTCACCACATGCATGGAGAATTATAGATAGAATTAAATCTAGAAGTGTAAAAGTAGGAGTAGCCCTCAATCCTTCTACTCCTCTCACGACGCTAGATTATATTCTAGAAGAAGTAGATGGTGTATTGATTATGACGGTAAGCCCTGGCTTCGGAGGTCAAAAACTAATTGAGAGAATGTATAAGAAGATAAATGATTTAAGAATAAAGCTCTCCAGCATGGAGATACCTCTCACCATAGCGGTAGATGGTGGTGTAGACTTTGAGAATGTCGGTCGATTGATCAAGTCTGGAGCAAACATGCTCATAGCTGGAACAACAATCTTCAAACATACTAGTATACCTGAAGCAGTAAAGAAACTAAAAACGATAGCGCTTCAAGAATATTCAAAACTACAGAAAATTGGAGAAGACTGAGATGTAGTATAGAAAGATTAAACGATGAGTTTATCTTATTACTTCAAGTTTGTCGAGTATCCAATCATATAAATCTACTCTAGGCTTCCAGCCTAACTCATGTAAGGCACGAGATATGTCTGCTACACTATACCTAACATCAACATTTCTAGGCTCTCTATGAACTATCCCAACCCCGACCCTGCTATCTATAAACTCTGCTAAATCTCTTATAACAACAGGTTTACCAGAACCTATATTAAGAATTCTAGGATTCTTTGAAGAAGTATAGTAGGCTCGTATTATTCCTTCTACAACATCATCAACATAGATAAAATCTCTAACATACATTCCATCACCATAGACTGTGAGCGGTCTTCCAGAGTACACAGCTTCTAGAAAATTCTTGATAACTCCACTTCTAGCATCTTCACCATACACGTTGAATAATCTTAGGATCGTTACTTCAATCTTATCTGAATACTTTAGACATTTCTTCTCAGCTTCAAGTTTCGTAACACCGTAGAAATTAGCTGGATTTACTGGATCATCTTCTCTCGCATATCTTTCTAGCTCACCATACACGGCCGCAGAGCTTGTAAATAACATCTTCATACCTTTTCTTGATGCAGCTTCCAGCACATTTACAGTACCATCTACATTTACACTCCAATAGAGATCTTTAAAGTGTTGAGATTCTTCAGCATCCGTCAATGCGGCTAAATGAAAAACGCCTTCACCTTGAAGATAACTTAAAACTTTCTCAAAACATCTAACATCAACAATCTTAACTTCAACTCGATTAAGATTCTTCAATCTTTCTAAAACTCTAGGAGAAGCTCTAGACAAATTATCTAACACGGTAACCCTAAAACCTTCTCCAATTAATCTTTCAACAAGCCTACCACCAATAAAACCACACCCACCAGTAACAACAACATGCAACCAAACCGCCTCTCTACAAAAACCATAAACCATGAATATAACGATAAAAAACACATAGAATCATCTTTAATAGAAACTATAGAAAACATTTATATCCAGCCCAAAACATAATAAACTTGGCATTAATAGCAATATAGATGAAAGCCTCCAACAAGAAGAAGATTGGAGGCTGGATGCTGATGGGCGGAAGCTCACATGAAGCATCTACAGGAATAGAAGATACCGCAAACCAGATAGTAAGAAACACACCTAGGCCCGAGTACGCCGGCCGGTGGATGCCTCGGCTCGGGCGCCGAAGAAGGACGTGGCAAGCTGCGAAAAGCCCCGGGTAGCCGCATGCAGGCTTAGATCCGGGGATCTCCGAATGGGACTTCCTGGAACCCGACACCTTCAAACTGTCGGGTTTCGCTCCCGGGTATAAGCCTGGGAGTGGGAACCCCCCGAACGGAAACATCCAAGTAGGGGGAGGAGAAGAAACCAAAATGGGATTCCCCGAGTACCGGCGAGGGAAAGGGGAGGAGCCCAAACCAAACCCTCAGGGGATAACTCTGAGGGGATGTGGGGTGATGGGCCCGGGGCCCACCCCAGCCCACTGACCCGAAGTGCCCTGGAATGGGCCGCCATAGAGGGTGATAGCCCCGTAGGGGAAGGTGGGAGGGGTGATGCCCGGGTCCCCGAGTACCACACCTTGGATATGGTGTGGGAAGTTGGGGGCCATCGGCCTCCAAGGCTAAATACGTCCCGAGACCGATAGCGCACCAGTAGCGTGAGCGAAAGGTGAAAAGTACCCCGAGAGGGGGGTGAAAAGCGCCTGAAACCGGCCGGTAACAGACGTGTGCGGCCCGAAAGGGTAATCCCTCCGAAGACCTCTACATGGAGGTCGAGGAGGGATACCAGGGTCGCATGCTCCGTCTTGAACCACGGGCCGGGGAGTGCATGGTCGTGGCGAGTCTAAGGGTTCGCCAAGACCCGTAGGCGTAGGGAAACCAACTTGCCCGCAGGAGAGGTTTAAACCTCTCCGAGGGGCGGGGTCCCATAAGGGCCTGAAGCCACGGCCATGCGACTAGAAACCGGGCGATCTAGCCCTGGGCAGGGTGAAGCCGGGGGAAACCCCGGTCGAGGCCCGTAAGGGGTCCTGACGTGCAATTCGGTCCCCTGACCTGGGGCTAGGGGCTAAAAACCAATCTAGCCCGGTGATAGCTAGTTCCCCCCGAAGTGTCTCGCAGGACAGCCTCAGGCGAGGTAGCCCGCGGGGTAGAGCACCGATAGGGGGGTAAGGGCTCGAAAGGGCCCGCCTTCCTTTCGAACTCCGAATCCGCGGGCGCCGTAGACCCTGGGAGTGGGGGGTAGGGGGTAAGCTCCTACTCCGAGAGGGGAACAACCCAGACCCAGGGTTAAGGCCCCTAAGTGCCCGCTAAGTGAACAAACCAAAGGGCGTCTCCAGCCTAAGACAGCGGGGAGGTAAGCTTAGAAGCAGCTATCCTCTAAGGAGTGCGTAACAGCTCACCCGCCGAGGCTGGGGGCCCCGAAAATTGACGGGTCTAAGCGGGCCGCCGAAACCCTGGACCACCAAGCTAACAGCTTGGTGGTGGTAGGGGGGCGTGGCGGCTGGGTAGAAGGAGGGCCGTAAGGTCCTCTGGACCGGCCGCCAATGTAGATCCCGGTGGTAGTAACAGCAAAGCGGGGTGGGAATCCCCGCCACCGAAGGGGCAAGGGTCTCCCGGCAATGCGTCGTCAGCCGGGAGTAAGCCGGTCCTAAGGCCGACCTTAACCGGGTAGGCCGAAAGGGAAACCGGTTAATATTCCGGTGCCGTGGAGGTAGGATTGCGGCGACGCAAGCCCGCTCTCTGACGCTTCAGGGTAGGCCGAGCCGGGCCGTAGCCCGGTCCAACCGTATAAGCCTGGGGAGGACCGTAAAGGTGAGAACCAGGTGAAAGCGGGATGGGGCTCCCGTATGGGAGCTTCGGCTGATCCCTGGAGCCGGTGAAAAGGGGAGCGGGAACGATCCTCCACGACCGTGCCAAGAACCGACACAGGTGCCCCTAGGTGAGAAGCCTCAGGTGTGTGGGGTCACTCCGGGCGAGGGAACTCGGCAAATTAGCCCCGTACCTTCGGTAGAAGGGGTGCCTGCGGTCTTGGGCTTAGGCCTGGGACCGCAGGTCGCAGTGACAAGGGGGTCCCGACTGTTTAATAAAAACATAGGGAGCCGCGAGACCGAAAGGTTTTGAACGGCTCCTCAATCCTGGCCAGCAGGGGTACCTGAACCCCGGGTCCAACCGGGATAAGGGCCCCTAAACGCCGGGAGTAACTCTGACTCTCTTAAGGTAGCCAAATGCCTTGTCGGGTAAGTTCCGACGTGCATGAATGGATCAACGAGGGCCCCGCTGTCCCCGTCCGGAGCCCCGTGAACCCACTTAACCTGGATGAACAGTCCAGGAGCCCCCAGCGGGGAGAGAAGACCCTGTGGAGCTTTACTGCAGCCTGTCGCTGCGGCGTGGCTGGAGGTGCAGAGCGTAGCCGGGAGCCGTCGATCCCAGCCTCTCCGGGGGCTGGGGGAGGCGCCGATGTAACACCGGCCACTTCTGGCTGCGCCGCTAACCGGGGCCTGTGCCCTGGGACAACGGCAGGTGGGCAGTTTGGCTGGGGCGGCACCCCCTCGAAAAGGTATCGAGGGGGCCCAAAGGTCGGCTCAGGTGGGACAGAAACCCACCGTAGAGTGCAAGGGCAAAAGCCGGCCTGACTGCGCCCTTGACAGTAAGGGGCGCAGGGGGGAAACCCGGGCCTAGCGATCCATCGTCTCCCACCGATGGGGGACGGTGGTGACAGAAAAGTTACCCCAGGGATAACAGGCTCGTCGCGGGCGAGAGTCCCCATCGACCCCGCGGCTTGGTACCTCGATGTCGGCTCTTCCCACCCTGGCCGTGTAGCAGCGGCCAAGGGTGCGCCTGTTCGGCGATTAAAGGGGAACGTGAGCTGGGTTTAGACCGCCGTGAGGCAGGTCGGATTCTACCTGCTGGGGGCGTCGGCCGCCTGAGGGGAGGGTGCTCCTAGTACGAGAGGAACGGAGCGCCGGGGCCAACGGGGTACCGGTCCTCCTACAGGGGGTAGCCGGGCACCCGCGCCCCTGCGGATAAGGGCTGAAAGCATCTAAGCCCGAAGCCGCTCCCGAGATCAGGCGGCCACTCGGAGACCATGGGACCTGGCAACAGGTCTCGGTCTCCGACGAGGGCGCCCATAGAAGATGGGTTTGATGGGGTGGAGGTGTAAGGGCGGAGGCTTTGTGCCGGACGCCCTCAGCCTGCCACTCCCAATAGCCCGAGGGGCCTAGGTGGTCTTACTATCTGGGCGAAAGTATCTTCTATTCCTGTAGATGCTTCTCATATACTTCTTACCTACATTATCTCTTTGAAATGAAATCAGAGTAGGTAGAAATGTAGAAATAGCTTGATTCTTCTATTCTTATTTTGTGGAGGCTGTTGTTGCTGAAGATCTGAGTAAGATTTATGGAAATGGTGTTAAAGCTCTCAGCAATGTTTTTCTTAAGGTTAGGTCTGGAGTTATCTTTAGTTTACTTGGAAGGAATGGTGCGGGGAAAACTACTTTCCTCAGAATTATGGCTACCCAGCTTATGCCTACTAGTGGTAGAGGCTATGTACTAGGATACGATGTTGTTTCTGAAGCAGAGAAGGTTAGAGAACTCATCGCTATAATCCCCCAGGAAGCTAGACCGATGTATCTACTCACAGTTAAAGAACACATAAAGTACTTCTTGATGATGAGAGGTTTCCCAAAATGGGAAGCTTCTAGAAAGACTATAGAAATAATCCAAGAACTAGGATTAGAAGAATATCAAGATACTTTGTGTATGAAGTTGTCTGGAGGGTTGAAGAGGAAAGTCTTAGTAGCTATGGCTATGGCTACTGAAGCTGAAGTATTATTCTTAGATGAACCGACGACAGGTCTAGACCCTGTATCGAGGAGACAAGTATGGGATATTATAAGAAAAGCATCGAAGAAAGGTCAAACAGTATTCTTGACAACACACTACATGGATGAAGCAGAAAAAATCTCAGATGAAGTAGCATTAATCAATCTAGGAAAACTAATAATTTCTGGAACTATAGAGTATTTGAGAGAAAGCTTACCATACAAGATGAGAGTAGAGATCCCTCTAGAAAACATGCGGAATGAAGATGTTTTCAAGAATTACGGTAAAACAGTGAAAGTTGGAAATAAGCTTTGGATATACGTTGAAGATGATGAAAAATCTAGGGAACTGTATAACTATTGTCTCTCAAAGAACATACCCGTATTCTTCTCAAAAATAAGTTTAGAAGATGTCTTCATAGAAATGGTGAAGAGAAATGAAGCTTGTGAAGCAACTTAGAGCCATAGAAGCTCTTGTAATGATGAACGGTTTTAAACCTATAGTACGGAGCCCGCTCTGGCTAATTGTACAATTATCATTTCCCTTAACATTAGTATTCTTTATCTCACTGTATGCTTCAGGAGAAGCTGTATCAGAAGCACTTGTAGGAGCTTTAATCTCCATGATAGTTATGAGTGGGCTCGCTCTTCAAGGAGATGTAGTTTGGCTAAGAGTGGAGTTGAAGTTTCAGGACATGGTTGTAGCCTCCTCAGTTTCACCTGTATCCTACATGCTTGGACTAGCACTCTCAGAACTAGCATACAGTTCTCCAGCAATAGTTTTCTTAATAGTGTTAATAACTCTAAGAGGATTAATTAGATTAGAGAGTATTCCGATGTTGTTTTTCTCATTATTCTTATGCTGGGTTTTAGCAGTTTCTCTCGGCTTCTATCTATCAATACGTATAACAGATATGAGGCACGTATGGGCGTTGAATAGCCTGCTCTCAGTATTGATAAGCATGCTTCCACCAGTCTACTACCCAATATGGATTCTACCAGAATGGCTTCAGAAGATAGCGTACGCAATTCCAACAACACATGTAGCACTACTAGTAAAAGAAGCAGTAGAGATAACTAAACTTACAACTGTGGAGAGAACATTTAACATACTAACACTCCTGGCCTGGACAACAGTGCTATTAACAATAGTTGTGAGAAAATCTACGTGGAGAGAGAAATAAAGAGCAAACACCTACTACCAAGATATTGGAAGCCACACTCTTCTTAAGGATTTATGATGTGAGAAGACACATCAGTCTACCAGACCTACTTCGACAATTATTCTTGAGACATGTAAGTATGGTAGAAGACTTACAGTAAATAGATTTTATGGCTTCTTCTGACCATATCTCAACTCCTTAAATTTTTGAAGATATCTTATTTCTTCTTCTGTGAATTCTTCAGGTTGACCAAGTATTAAGGCGAAGACTGTTGAGGTTGCAATATCTTCTACCAGTATCGCGTTGTCTAAAGCTTCTTCAGCCGTCTCTCCATAAACAATCACACCATGTTTTGGCAGTAATGCTGCTCTACTAATCTTTAATGCTTCTACTATGCTTTCTAGTTCTTCTATATTTGTTGTTCCAGGATAGGAATACTTTTTTACTATAGGTATCTTTCCGCCGAAGTTGAATACTTGTTCGGGAGTTACGCAGGGAATTTCTCTTCCAAGTATTGAGAAAACAGTTGCCATAGGTGAGTGTGTATGAACAACACAGTTTGCTTCTTTAATGTTCTTGTGTATAAAGACGTGCATAGGTGTTTCAGTAGAAGGTTTCAAGTTTCCGGAGACAACTCTTCCTCCAAGATCAACTATTACGAGGTTTTCTTTTACAATCTTTCCTTTCTTAAAACCAGTTGGAGTTATAACAACATATTCCGTACCTGGAATACGTTCACTAACTACTCCGAAAGTACCTTTAACAAGTCTTTCTTCAAAAAGAGTCTTAGAAATATACACGACATCCTCCATGATTTTATCTAACAAGACTCTATCAACGTTCAGCAAACTCGCACCAATATTTTCTGGAAACATTATCATATTTAAACTGTCATGAACACTGTCTCTTATTAAAATCACTGTATTTTCTCGGTAACTATTCTCAGCACTCTATATCATTTAGTTTAAAATACTGGTTTACGAAGTTGTAGGAGAAGATGCGTCATGGATGGAAGAGATGAACTTATCATAAATACGATAAGATTTCTTAGTCTCGATCAGATCGAGGCTGCGAAGTCTGGTCATCCTGGCATGCCTCTAGGTGCATCTCACATAGCCTATCTAATATTCGATAGATTCTTAAAATTCAATCCAAAGAATCCGAGATGGATAGACCGTGATAGATTCGTACTTTCGGCAGGTCATGCAAGTGCTATGCTTTATGCTCTCCTCTTTGTGAACGGCTACGATATAACTATAGATGATTTAAAGAAGTTTAGACAGTTAGATAGCATAACTCCAGGTCATCCCGAATATGGCTTAACTCCTGGAGTAGAAGTTACGTCTGGTCCACTCGGTCAAGGGTTTGGGAATAGTGTTGGTATGGCTATAGCTGAAAAATATCTTTCAAGCTACTTCAATAGAGATGGGCTCAACATAATAGACCACTACACGTATGTGTTGGCGAGTGACGGAGACTTAATGGAAGGTATCTCAACAGAGAGCGCAGCTCTAGCAGGACATTTCAAACTTCATAAACTCATAGTTATCTGGGATAACAATAAAGTTACGATAGATGGTCCTACACTTCTATCATGGTCTGAGAATGTTTTAGAGAGATTCGATGCTCTCGGCTGGTATGTGCAGGACATTGAGGATGGTTATGATTTATCTAAGATAGAAAATGCTGTTAAGAGAGCTAAAGAACAGAAGAAGAGACCATCATTCATAGCTATTAGAACCCATTTAGCATATGGGAGTAGACTACAAGATGATAGTCGAGCACATGGTGCACCACTTGGAAAAGAGATTGTAGAAGAAATGAAGAAGAAATTTAATTGGTCTCTAGAAATCTTCTATGTTCCAGAAGAAGTATTGAAATATAGAGAAGAGAAGATAGTTGAAGGAAGAAAGAAGGAAGAAGAATGGTTGAAAACATTCTCAAAGTATAGAGAGCATTATCCAGAACTTGCAGAATTATTGTTGAAATGTTTTAATCGTGAGTGGGGTGATGAGTACAAGAAGCATCTACCAGTTTTCAGTGAAGCTATGGCCACACGGGCAGCGAGCGGTAAAGTCCTAAACGCTATAGCTAAATATCTTCCAACAATGATAGGGGGTTCAGCAGATCTCTCAGAATCAACGAATACTTATCTACATGGTATGGGAGACTTTCTTGCGGAGAACCCTCTGGGAAGAAATATTCACTACGGTGTAAGAGAACATGCGATGGGCGCTATAATGAACGGTATGGCTTATCATGGAGGTGTACTGCCCTATGGGGGAACATTCCTAGTTTTCTCAGATTACATGAGACCGGCGATAAGATTAGCGGCCATGTCAGGTCTACAAGTAGTCTACGTTTTCAGCCATGATTCTCTATGGATTGGAGAAGATGGTCCAACACATCAACCTGTTGAGCAACTATCTTCTCTCCGCCTCATACCAAACCTCTGGGTTATACGTCCATGCGATCCTAACGAAGTATCAGTTGCGTGGGAGATAGCTATAGAGAGGAAAGATGGTCCAACGGCAATAATATTAACGAGACAGAAAGTCCCCGTACTAGATAGGAGCAAGTACCCTCCTGCAGAGAATATTAAACGTGGTGCATATGTGCTTGCAGATACAGAGGGTGATCCAGACATATTGATAATCGCTTCTGGATCAGAAGTACATCTCGCATTAGAAGTAAGATCACTCTTAGAGAAGATGGGTGTAAAGATACGTGTAGTCAATATGGCCTCATTCGAAATCTTCGAACTACAGGATGAAGAGTATAGAAGGAAGGTTATTCCGAAAAATGTTAGGAAAGTAGCTATAGAAGCAGGTCGAGGTCTATGCTGGTATAAGTATGTTGGAGAAGATGGTTTAGTCATAAGTATAGAGAGATTCGGTAAATCAGCACCCTACCAAGATTTAATGAAAGATTTTGGATTCACAGCAGAAAAGATAATTGAAAAAATATCTGAACACTATAACCTCCAATTAAGAGGAAAAAATATTTCTTAGTCTGCAAAAACATTTAAAACAGACACGTGAAAGTTTATCTTTAATAGTTTATCTTTCTTTGTAGACTAAGAGTATGCCGTACAGACTATTAATAAAATTCAGTAGTGGTTTAGAAGTCTTATGTCTACTGAGAGATGAAGCTGAATTAGAGAAACTTATCAGTAAATCATCTTTCAAATCAACTGCCAGACTTTGGGGGGATGAAGTATACTTTAAGCTACCAGTAAAATTAAAGCTGAAAGGTGAGAGGAAAGTGATGGAGATAGGAGAAGTAGCATACTGGCCTGAAGGAAACGCTCTATGTTTATTCTTTGGACCAACACCAGTAAGTACAGACGATAAACCTGTAGCTTACTCAGAAGTAAAACCTCTTGGAAAGATAGTTCAAGGTTTGGAATATTTGAAGAATGTTAGAGACGGTGAAGAATTAGAATGTAAGATCACTAGAGAGTAAGTAATATTCTTCTGAAAATTTATTCTTCTCTGTATTTTTAAATAGTAGCTGAAGCCAATTAACATTATGAAGATCTTCTTAGATACTGCTGAAATAGATGAGATAAGAAGTGCTGTATCTCTAGGCGTCATCGATGGTGTAACTACAAACCCTTCTCTAATAAAACATGCTGTTGAGAAGAGAGGTAACGTAGTAGATATGGAAGACTATATTAGAGAGATACTTGAAGTAACTCCCGGCCCCGTCAGCCTCGAGGTTATCAGTATCACTTATGAAAAGATGGTTGAAGAAGCGGTAACCATATACGAGAAATTTAAGAAGTATGGACAACCAGTTATAAAGATACCTGTATGTTCAAGCTTAGACGGTGTAAATAATATTTACGATGGCTTAAGAACTATTAGAGAATTGTCTAGAAGGGGAATTCCAGTAAATGCTACTCTCGTAATGTCTCCTGAACAAGCACTACTTGCAGCTAAGGCAGGAGCTACATATGTTAGCCCATTTGCAGGTAGGATAGATGACTATCTGAGAGATAGAGTGGGGATGAAGAGGGGGAAAGACTACCAGAAGCAAGACTACTACAACTTTAATCTAATGAAAAAACTAGAAAATATGATTACCGATAAAATACTTTCGTCGAAAGATCTCAGCTCTGTGAAAGAAGTCTACCTAGATGAAGAAGTTGGAAAATATACCTCGCTGTTAAATGATAATGGAGTTTACAGTGGAGTAGACTTAGTAAAATCGATAGTCACAATCTTTAGAAACTATAACTTCAAAACACAGATAATTGCTTCAAGCATAAGAAACGCTAGACAGGTTAGAGAAGTAGCAGAGATAGGAGTAGACATAGTCACAATCCCCTTCTACATCTTAAAAGAAATGCTAATACACTACAAAACAATAGAAGGTATAAACGACTTCATAAAAGATGTAGTAGAACAATACAGAACAATATTCAAAAGAAAATAAATCAAGTCCAGCGAACTAGAACTTTATATATAGAAACCATGAATATTAGATTAGGGCGAGCGGCGGGGCGGGTCACGGGGCACTCCCGAGGAAGTTCCTCCCCCATTAGAAGGCACGTGGCACCGTGAGGTGCTGGGGGAGACCCCAGGCAACGCATCAGAAACGAAACCCCTCCACTTACAATGAAGATGAGACAGCTGTGCAAACTGTTGAAAGAGTGGGTGGAGAGTGGTTGAAACGGGCGGCCCACGTGGGGAAAGGCTGGGGGTTCTATGATCCTGCCTTCGGAGAGACCCCTGGAAACCGACAAGACGAATCCCGCCTAAATACAGAAGGAGGGCTACCGCCGCACGCCCCAAAATACTTTACGAATATCAACATTTTTTGTGGCCTAGCCATCAAATGTTTTGTAAAATGATTGAAGTGTTAGCTGACTTGTAATGGTTCTCATGTGGCATGAAGCATCTTGACCAAGTTTTTCACGGTTAATATTCTTACTCATGTTATTAGAGTCTACATTATATGTGCAAAAGATATAGGAGTTAGGGATTGTGATTGGGGACGATTAAGTAATCTTTCTTTGAGTAGGATCGTCTCCCACCAACTCTTAATTTCTCCCAATAGTTTTTCTCCAATCTTCTTCTACCGTATTTCTTAGAAGAGGCTTCCTTAAAGCTTAAGCTGGAACAAGAAATATAACTAAATGTCATAATACAGATGAGATGATAGATAAAAAAGTGAGGTGGAAGATCATGCTGATAGCATTTTACGCTTCCTGAGATATTCCTCTAACCGTTTTTGCTTTCTCTCTATTGTAAATCTAAATGAGTTTGTAGAATCATGCTACTCAAACGTTCCGATAGAAACGTAGTATGCATCCTTTCTCCTCGTATACGCCTTTCTGTCAATTCATTAAAAAGACTCTTTTTTACATATATCCTTGGTTCAGCTGTTTTCAATTTAAGAATATTTAAGATCTTCTTCTCAACATATTGAGGGAATTCTATATTTGTATTATAGCAATGAATACACGTCTTTAGTAATGCATCCTTCGCCATCAAAGTCTCTTCTAAGGAAACTCCTCATACATTCTTCGTAATGTTTCACGAAAAATACTATTTTATCTATGTTTATTGACTTCTTAAGAACCTCGTACAAAGTTTTCGATCTGACACTTACTAGAACATACCGTTTTTACGTAGCCTCGACCTCGCTGGCATTCTTCCAAGAATTTTCCTTAAACATGTAGAGAATTGAAAGCAGTATCTTTTTGTGAAATAAGCGGTACAATATTTTAATTTTTAAACTGTGAAAACATAAAATTAGAACTCATGTTTTTACTTATATCTTCAACATAAACTTAAATTTATTAACTCAGATGATTTCATTATTACACGGGTTTAGAATTTTCATGGATGTTACCGTCGTTTTTCCTTCCAGAAATCGGGAGAAGTATGTTGCCAGAGCTGTACGTACAGCTTTTAAGGCTAAGCATGTTCATGAAGTTATAATTGTTGATGGTGGGAGTTCTGACAATACGGTAAATATTGCTTTAAAAGAAGGAGCCAAGGTAATTATTCAAAGTAATCTGGTTTATCCTGGTAAGGGTGTAGCTATGAGGGATGGAGCTTATCTTTCATCTGGAGACATAGTAGTCTTCGTAGACATCGATATCGCTAATCTTACATCACAATTCATAGAGAAACTGTACATGCCGATAATGAGGGGGGAAGCAGAATTTGTTAAAGGATGTTTTGAGAGAGCTGCAGGCAGGGTCACAGAACTCGTAGCTAAACCTCTTCTAAGAATGTTTTATCCTGAGTTAGCTAAGTTTAAACAACCATTGAGTGGAGAGATTGCTGGTTTGAGGAAAATCTTCTACCAGGTAGAATTTGAGAATGGGTGGGGTGTAGATGTAGGCCTACTAATAGACTTATACAATAAAGGCGTAAAGATCATTGAAGAAGATCTAGGATTTAAAGAACATGAAATGAAGCCTCTTCACGCTCTTACAGATATGGCTTATCAAGTAGCTGAAGCAATATTGAAGAGGGCTATCAGAGATAGGAAAATAGATGAAAGCTGGGCGAAGAGATACCTCTCAACTGTAGGTGAGATAGACTTAGGTATGGAAGGAAAGGGATACGCATGAGATCTATAGTTATAGGAGGTGGTCATTCAGCATACTTCGTAATTACAACTCTGAGAGAGATAGATCCTAAGGGAAGAATAATAATCATAGAGTTTACGTCTGAGAAAATCGAGATGCTTAAGAAGACTTTCCCATACGCGGAAGCCATACAACAAAGTGTAGACAGAGTGGAAGAATATATTGCTGAAAATCGTTCTCTTATAGACGTCCTTGTATCCGCTACAGACTCAGATGCCCTCAATCTAAGATATGCTAAACACTCGATTAAGAATGAGATACCGATGGTAATCGCTGTCTTGAACAACCCCCTCAATGAACCTATATTCATAAAAGAAAACATAAGATGTTTAATCAACCCTTATAAGATGATCACGTCTAAAGTCAAGGAGATAGTAAACAAGTTTTCAGTCAATACCGTGTACGAGTTTTCTAGAATCAATGGAGGAATCTATGCTCTAAAAATTGAGGATACAAGAATTCTACGTAAAGTCCAGAGTTTTATACTGAAGAAGAATCTTCCATTCTTTACAATATCTGTTGATGGTAAAGTGAGAGCTAGCTCTATAAAGAATATAGAGATCGGAGATGTAGTATACGTCGTATGTGTAGATAAAAATATTAGAGACCTTCTAGAAAAGATTGTGGAAGGTGGAAAATGACCCCGGAAGAATATTCCCTCATGATAAGAATAATCTTCGCAGGGCTCTCCATAATTCTTTCGATATTCCTAGGCTTAAAATTAAGAGGGATAATAACGAGGAATCTAAGCAAGTTTGGTCAATCGTTTGCCTCAAAATTTGCCGAGGTGTTAAGATACTTTCTTATAATTTTAGGGACGGTCATAGCATTCAGCATACTAAGTCTAGACGTAGTAGTACTGACAGGTATATCCATCGGGATATTCATAGTTATATTGATAAGCATTAGAGATATACTTTCAAATTATGCTGGAGAAATCTATCTGAGAGTCAGGAGACCATTTAGTGAAGGAGACTTCATAAGAATTGGAAGATTCTCTGGTAGAGTATTATCGATAAATAGTCAAGATGTAGAGGTCGTATCTCCTGAGGGAGAAAGAATAATAATCCCGAATCAGTTCTTCCTTAGACATCCAGTAATAAATAAGTCATCAACAATACCTACATCCATAGAGATGAAAGTAGTTTTCAAGGGGTTGGAGATCGATAAAGCTGAAGAGGCCATAACTGAAGCATTAAACGAGATCAGACCCGAGCTCTTCGAAGATCCCAGGATAATCTCGATCAACCAGAGAAATGGTAGAGTCGAGATTATTGTACTACTCCACATAGTGAACCAGCGGAAGATAAAATGGGTGATAAACAAACTCTCCAGCGAGCTTCATAGAAGAGGTGTTGAGATTGAGATCGAGTAGGGCCATAGTGTTAGACCTTGATGGAACACTGACGAAAGGCGGGGAAGAGAGGGTGGCTCCAGAGCTGAGGAGCATGCTCGAGCAATTTAAGAGAGATGGATGGCTACTAATATTGGCTACTGGGAGAGATAAGAAGTATCTTGAGTCTAGAGATGATTTAAGAAACCTATTTGATGGATGGGTTTGTGAAGCAGGCATCTCAATATACATTCCCTCAACAAACGATTACAGGATATTGGTTGATGAACGGTGGCTTCAATTTATCAGTGAAGTAAAAAGGAAAGTAAAATGCGTAGTCTTCAAAGAAAATACAGTGAACCTGTTATCCAAAGAATGTATAGGAGAAATCAACGAGATCGCTTCTAGGATCGGTGTACACTATAAGGTGCTGAATAATAAGGGTTCACTATTACTACTTCCTACCAATACTGATAAATATACAGGGTTAAATGAATTACTAAGATTAATGGATTTTCATGGATATCTGGTTGTGATCGGGGACTCGGAAATAGATATTGAGATTCTTAAGAACGCTGATTTCAAAGCTGCCCCCTCGAATGCAGACCAAGCTGTCAAAGAAATAGTAGACTATCTTTCTTCAGGAGAAGATGGTGAAGGAGTAATTGAGATACTGAGAAATCTTAGACATAAATTTAAATTTATTGGAAAATAAATAGAAGATTTAGAGTAACCATCTTACACTATAATTCTTATCTGAAGAAATATGTTCTTCATTTTAGTGTGACAAGGGCCGCCATTACCATGCTAGCGATGATTACACCTACAACGGTTTCTACAAAGTTTACTGTATGAGCATATAATGAAAAATAATAAATTTTTGCTCCTACCTACTTAGTGAATGGTCATCGTTATTAACAAGTTGCATGCTGATATAGGTTTTTCCACGTATGTTCTAGCGTAAGCTGAGGCTCCGTTGACGTAGAAGAAGGCTTTCCTCCTAGCTACTGCTAACACACTTAAGCCAAGCTTGTAGTAGGGATCTGCTATAGTTAATGCTTCGCTAGGGCCCTAGACTACTCGCATCTCACAAATGTTTATACAGAATCGTTAATATTTATTAATCAATTAGGTAATGGAAGATAGAAGTATGGTCCCATCTTATGGTGGTTTTATTCTCAATGTAGACTTAACTAATAAACTTGTTGAAAAGAAAGAACTTGATGAGAAGCTTTGTAAAATGTTTGTAGGGGGTAAAGGATTCGGTACAAAGCTTCTATATGATGCAAGAATAGAAAAAGCTGATCCTTTATCTCCCGATAATCTACTCATTATGAGTATTGGGCCCGGCGCTGGAACAATTATTCCTTTCACATCTAAAGTTAATTTCAACTTTAAGTCTCCTCTAACTGGATGTTATGGCGTATCGCAGATGGGTGGATATTTTGCACCAAAATTAAAATGGGCTGGTTACGATATCGTGATAGTACGTGGTAGATCAGAGAATCCCGTATACTTGTATATAGATGAGAATGGTGGTGAAATAAGAAATGCAGATTATCTATGGGGGAAGACTACACAAGAGACTGAAGAAATATTAATGAAGGAGCTGGAGCAGAAAGCAGCGGTTTTAGAAATAGGGCCTGCAGGAGAAAATCTTGTGAAATTCGCATGTATTTGTCATGCAAATGCTTGGAGACAAGCAGGAAGAACAGGACCTGGAGCAGTCATGGGAAGCAAGAAATTAAAAGCTATAGCAGTTGTTAGTGATAGGAAAGAGGTAGCGGTAGATAATCCCCAAACAGTGCATGAACTTGTTGAGGAGATTCATAAACATATTAGAGAAGATCCTGTGGGAACATTAGCAGAGAATTATAGAAAGTATGGGACCCCTAGAATGGTTGAGATAGCCAATGAGCTCCACTTCTTCCCAACTGGATACTGGCGTGACGTATACTTTGAAAAATACAAGAAAATAGGACCAGAAGCAATGGCTAAATATATTGTCAGTAATAGAACATGTTGGAATTGTCCATTTGCATGTGGTAAACTAATTGAGATAAAAGAAGGACCTTATGCTGGAACTAGAGTAGAAGGACCTGAATATGAAACTATTTATGCTTTTGGTGGACTTTGTAAAATAGATAGTATTGAAGCTATCGCTAAGATAAATGAGCTATGTGATCTATACGGTATCGATACCATGACTATGGGAAACGTTGCATCTTTTGCAATAGAAGCTTATAAACTTGGAAAATTAAAATTAGAGAAAGGTGTAGATTATTCTGACCCAGAAGGTGTAATCCAGTTAATTGAAAAAGTCGTGAAAAGAGAAGGAGTAGGAGATCTTCTTGCTGAAGGTGTCAGATATGTGGCAGATACTCTAGGTCTCACTGATTTAGCTATCGAGAGTAGAGGGCTTGAACCCGCAGGATACGATCCAAGAAGCTTACCGGGAATGGCGTTAGCTTACGCTTTAAGTGATAGAGGTGCATGTCATCTAAGATCTGTAATGTATGCTGTTGATATGTCTGGGAAAGTTGAGAGATTTGCTATATCTTCAGAGAAGGTCTCAATATACATAGACAATGAAGATAGATACAACGTGTTTGATTGTATGGTCTTATGTAGATTTAGTAGACAAGTTTTTACATGGGATAAGCTAGTGAAGATGGTTAAAGGTCTTACAGGATTCAACTATGATATAAATAAACTAAAAGAAGTTTCTCAAAGAATACAAGCCTTATCCAGATTATTTAATCTAAAATGTGGAAGTAAATGTTCAGAGGACACAGTATCTAAAAGATTTATGACTGAAGCAGTAAAAGTTAATGATAGATTGGTTACAGTAAATGAAAAAGAATTACGGCAAGCTATTAATGAATATTATCAGAGAAGAGGGTGGGATGAGAAAGGCACTCCTAAAGAAGAAACTTTAAAGAACTTAGGATTAACTGATAAGACATCTTAATCTCTGCAACTGTTTTTCATAATAGAATCTATGACACATCTAAGATTAATGAAAATAACCATCAACTAAGATTAAGATTCCTGCAGAAACTTTCTTAAACACATGTTACATGTACTATGTCTTCGCTTAACAATATTCTTTCTTCCATTTTGATGAAATATTTTTGTTTTATCTTTACTGATAGCTAGTGAAGGTATGAGTATTTTTCTTCAGACCGTAGTTTATCTGTATTTCAAATTAGGCTCTACCTATTTTAGGATACTATGTTTATGTTAAAGTAAATACATGCTTTTTATATAGAAGTTTTATCTTTAAATATTAGACCGACCAGTCGGTATATAGAATGACCCACTCAACAAAAGAAAATATAATTAAAGCGGCGTTGGAACTATTTTCTCAACATTCTTACTATAAAGTATCTTTGAAAGATGTTGCTGATAAGGCTAATATCTCGAAAGGTGCGTTATTTCACTATTTTCCAACTAAGCTTGATCTCGCTGAAGCAGTTATGAAGAAGATACTTGAAGAAATAGAGAAAAGTGTTAGGGATGTTTTCTCGATACCTATAGATGATCATGAGAAACTTAAGAGGTTGATAGATTTAGCTATAGAGAAGGTAGAGCTCGGTAAAAATAATATGCGTTCTCTAGATTTTATCTCAGAGATATGTAGAGAACTTTTCGAGAATGGTCGTTACAGTTTTATAGAAGAATATTATAAGAAGTTGAAAGATCTTCTTGCCAGCTTGTTTAGGAAAGCTAGAGTTGTTAATTCAGAAGTGAGAGCAGTGCTTTTCATGATAACTCTAAATGGGTTAATCCATTACAGTTTCTTTTATCCAAAACCAATTGAAGAACATCTTCTCAACGATCTTAAGAAAGAAATAGTGGAGGTAATGTTCTCATGAGCATTCCTAAACCTGTCATAGAACTCATAAACTTAAAGAAGGTATATTACTCAAACAGCATTCCTACACCTGCACTTAGAGGAATAAATCTAAAGATACTTGAAGGAGAGTTTACATCAATTGTTGGCCCGTCAGGCAGTGGTAAATCAACACTACTAAATATGATTGGAGCTCTGGATAGACCGACAGAGGGAAAAGTCTTGATAGATGGTGTAGATATATCTAAGCTATCAGACGATGAGTTAGCTGAACTTAGAAATAGGAAGATAGGTTTCGTGTTCCAAGCATACAACCTACTCTCAAGAATAACAGTTCTAAGAAATGTAGAATTACCGTTGATAGTACGTGGAATCCAAGCATCTGAAAGAAGGATCATGGCCTTGAAGGCGCTAGAAGAAGTTGGATTGAGAGATGCTGCTTACAAGAAGCCTACACAGCTTAGTGGAGGAGAACAGCAACGTGTAGCTATAGCTAGAGCATTAGTTACAGATCCGAAAATAATCTTAGCTGATGAACCTACAGGGAACCTCGATTCAGCTAACGCTAGAATAGTAGTCGAAATCTTTAGGAGGCTTAACGAGAAGGGTAGAACAATAATCATGGTTACACATAACATGGAGCTCGCCAGATATTCAAAGAGGATAATATATTTGAGGGACGGACTTATAGAGAGAGAAGAAGAGGTGAATACATGAACAGGACGCTCTATATGATAGCGTTAATACTGGTTGCGTCTCTACTGCTTCCCACATACATAACCACAATCCATGCCGATGGAAGCGGTATAGAGATATTAGACTATTACTGGGGTCGTCTAGGAGAGAGATGGGCAGTAGTTCCAGGAGACATAGACGCAAAGCTTACATTAGTAATTCTTAACAAAGAAGATACAACTATCTGTGGTTTAAAAGCATACATCTATGAAGTGGGCAGAGATGTACCATACCCATTCTACGATAAACATGGTGAACGTGTCATCAAGAGCTACTATGAAGGATACATACGTGTCGGAGAAGCAAGGTCGATAGAATTCGATGTTTCAGTAGTTCCAGAAGCGTCTCCTGGAACATATGACGTTAATGTATATTTTGAGTATATGGATTGTGAAGATCCAGACTATCCTATACTTTCACATCGCACCAGATTGAAATTGAAGGTATGGGATCTACCTAGAATAGACATAATAGATTCTAAGTGGACTGAGCAAGATGGGTCTCCAACATATGCTGGTCCTGGAGATAATGCTAAGTTTCTTACCTTAACATTTTATGTACCTAGATACTATGCGGTACTCAATCCCAAAGCTACACTCTATCTCTCAGAGTACTTTATGAATCTTACAGGTGGAAACGTTGTCGAGGAATTTCTTTCAGGACAGATACAGGGTGGGGGTACATTCACAATACGATTCGGATTAAACATATCTCCAAACACACCTACAGGTACACATACACTAAAACTTGTATTAACTTACTATGATAAATGGTTTAGTCAGATAAGACAAGAGATCAATGTTCCAGTAAAGATCACTGGACGAGGCGAAATTGATATAGACTTAAGAGGTTTCGTCATGAACGCTGGTTCAACTCAGCTTCTAGATATAGTTATCAAGAATAAAGGCTCAGCTCCAATATACGATATAAAGGCTAGAGCAATCTCGGAGGGAGGAGTAATAGTAATCTCTGAAATAACGAAAGATGTTGATGTACTTTATCCTGGAGAATCATTTACATTTAGACCAGTTGTCTTCGCTCCTCCTACAATTCCTGAAAGCTCATACTCAACAACAATAACAGTAAGCTACATAGATTCTTCGGGAGTAAAAAGATCTGAGACTAGAGGTGTAGGGATATATGTTAGGTCTCCTCCAGCGATGAGTTTAACTACATATGTAAAAGGAGAAGAATTAGTAGCGTCCAAGAAGAGTAGGATAACGGTGGTCTTGAAGAATCTCTATGATTCCAGTATAACTGATGTTAAAACTCTTATTACACTTAAGGGGCTGCCTATAACAATAATTGAAGGAGAACAGACGTCCTATTTCCCAGAATTAAAAGCTAATGGAGAAGCGCCAATAAACCTTGTCTTACTAGTATCTCCTAGAGCAGAAGAATCTGTTTATGAAGGTACTTTAACTGTAACCTATAGAGACCCGTACGGTCAAATTAAGACTGAGACCCTCTCAGTACCTTTAGTGATAAAAGGTCTTCTAAGAATATCATTTAAGCAAGTTCAGATAGGTGCTTCAACAGTTTATCCGGGATCAATTGTAGACGTTCTTGGAGAAATACTTAATGCTGGAACAATAACAGCGAGACTTACAGATGTACGGCTTGAGCTCCAAGAACCATTCTTCGAAACACAGTTCTCAAGATACTATATTGGAGATATATCACCATACTCTACATCATCATTCACATTATCCTTCGGGATATCTGAGAACGCTAAACCTGGAAGGTACATGATAACGTTGGTGGCTGAATGTGAAAATACGTTTGGAGAGAAGGTGGAAGTGAAACAACCGATAGTAGTTGAAGTTGTAGAGAAACCAGTTCAAACCAGTATAACTTCTGGAGGTTCTCAAAAATTACTACTGTCCTTCTCAGACATGCTTATACTAACAACTATTTCTCTGGTGGCGATAGTGTTAGTAGTAGTTCTCATTAGACGTTCTAGGAGGAGGAAGAAGATTGAAGCTACTTGACATAATAATTCTTTCTTTTTCAGCTCTAAAAGATAGAAAGCTTAGAACAATACTCACAATACTTGGAATGGTTGTTGGTCCAGCGGCATATGTTGCAGTTATATCTTCAACGGAAGGGATAAGCGAATCTATAATTGATAGCTTAAGAGGTTTAGGTGCAGAAAAAATATTCGTATGGAGGAGTGCTAGAGGAACATTAGATATCACAGATAAGATGGTTCAGGACATATCTAGAATAGAAGGTGTAAAATATGCTATACCCTTCTATGCTATAAGTGCAGGTCAAGTGAAAGCTAAAGGGAAAACTGTAGATCTTAATCCAGCTGAAACATACTCAGTATTAGCAATGGATTTTAAAGACATAGATAAGATATTTCCAAACATAAAATTGAGAGAAGGTACAGTCCCTCCAGCTGGAGATAACGTAGCGGTGATAGGGTCAAAAGTCTCCGAACCTGATTCAAGTGATCTACCAAGAATAAACTTAGGAGATGCGATAACAATAATTAAATATGATCCCTCAGGTCACACTAAAAGTTCCTCAACTATAGTAGTAGGAATACTAGACTACTATGGACAATCATTCTTCTATAACCCCGATCTACTAATCTTTATTTCTAGAGAAGCTGGAAAAAGACTTGTTGGTGGAAAAAGTTATGCAGGGATATTCGTTGTAGCTGAAGACCGGTCTATAGTAGATTATGTAGAGAACAAGATTAAAGAAAGGTATGGTGGAGATGTGATAGTAATTTCTACTAAAACTGTTTTACAAACAGTTCAATCTGTAGCTACACTGCTCTCCTTCTTTCTAGCATCTATGTCTTCCATGTCATTGATAGTTGCTTTCCTAGCAATAATGGCCACAATGTTTACAGCTGTAACAGAGAGGATAAGAGAGATAGGTTTACTCAAAGCTTTAGGCTTCAAGACAAGACATGTATTAATGATGTTCTTAATGGAGGCGGGGTTAATCGGGTTGATAGGAGGAGTTATAGGAGTTCTCGTAGGTGCTCTTGGAGCATATATACTCGCTCAACCTTCACCAACAATCGAGGCTCCTGAAGCTGGGGTAACGCATATAAGAGGTCAGCTAGGATTCTCAGCACTAGGAATATACTATGTACCAAAGATAACGCCAGAACTAATCTTAACAGCGATAGTGATAGCTTTCATGGTTGGTATACTTGCGGGAATAATACCTGCATGGAGAGCAGCAAAATATACGCCGGTAGAAGCTCTTAGGAGAGAATAAAATATATTGTTTCAAGTTACGATCATGTTATCTTGATTATCAGATAAACCCTGCCATCTTCATCCTCAACGTCAGATACGGCCGCATTCATCACCAAAAACAAATAGAAGCTTCCCTAGAAATAAATGTATCCAGCAAAAAACATTAACTTAAATTCCAGGAGAGAGCAATATTCATAGGATTGAACTTAATCTTCATAGGTACAGCTGGATGCGGTAAAACTTCTCTAACATACACTTTCGGGGAATGGTTGAGAGAAGAACTAGATGCTAGAGTCTCCTACATAAATCTAGATCCAGGCGTACATCAACTACAATACATAACCTCATACGATGTTAGAGAGATAGTAACTGTAGATGAACTTCTACAAAAAGGGTTTGGACCGAATGGAGCGATGATTAGAGCAGCAGAGATAATTGAAGAAAGATTAAGCGAGATCGTGTGGAAAGTCAATTCTATACAATCAGATTTTAAGCTTATAGATACTCCTGGACAGATGGAGCTCTTCTTATTCAGATCTATGGGACCTAGATTCGTAGAAGAAATTGGAAGAAACTCAACTACAGTTGCAATCTACATTATGGATCCTGTTCTATCATCTTCCCCAATAGATCTGGTAGTCTCTCTAATGCTTCCTCTAATAACAAGATTTAGACTTAAGATCCCAGTAGTCTCCGTAGTAAATAAGTCTGATCTAAGGGAAGTAGAACAGATGGAGAAGTATTTGATGGACACGGATTTTCTTAGAAAAGATCTAGCTACGAAAGATCTTGGAATAATAGTAGATTTGTCGATGAGGTGCATAGAGATAATTGATGAGTTCTCTAAAAACTTTAGAGTAGTTAAAGTGTCGGCGAAGACGGGAGAAGGAATGAGCGATCTCTACACACTAATACATGAAGCGATATGTGAATGTGGCGACCTAATGTAACATGTAGAACATATACAACCATACTCTATGGATTTCCAACTTAGTGTATTCTTGATCCTCTATCTGGTCCAAAATGACCTATACTCGTCTGAACTATAACACTCCTTAACCCTCTATCTTCAAGCTTCTTCTTCACGTTGAGCATCTCTTCTACTGTCGGCCTTTTGAGATCTCTCCTTCTAAAAGATGGAAAGTAATCTAGAACTGTAACTTGGAGATCTCTATCTATTGATGCAACTCTATCTCCGATCTCTTCTATTTCTTCTAAAGTCATCCATTCTCTATTGTATGCGAACCCTACTCCTAGATAGACTTCCCCATGATAATTATCTAGAATGTATTTTATGATGTTCCAAGAATTTTCAAGATAGCTTCTAGCGAGCTCCCTATCTATTATTCCTGTAATCTTCATATAAGTTTCTAGCCTAGATGCTTTAGGCTCTACACCAATATTGTTACAGCCAGCCTCAACCAACTCATCTACATAGTCTTCTGTAAGTATTGTTCCATTACTATCAAGATGAAGCCTCTTATCTGGATTCAGCCTCCTAGCCTCCTTGAAGAATTCTATGAGCCATCTCCTATTAAGTGTCGGCTCACCACCACTCACAGCTACACCTCTCGTATCATACTTTCTAGAACATAGTGTAACTATCCTGGCTGCCTCTCTAGGAGTCATTGGTTCTGAAGAGTTATCGTAGGTTACGTGGTAGTTCTGGCATTGCGGGCATCTAAGATTACATCCAGCAACCCATATAGCCGCTTCAATATATCCTACTCCTACCTCCCACCAGGGTGTGCCTTTACCACCAACCCTATGTGGCTGTGGACCGTGAACTATTCTCAGAGGTTCAGTCTTCTCGGTACAAATTTCTATCTCCATACCTTCCTTCACAGCTGTTATACATGTTCTTTCAAGTCTTCCATTAATAATAACACTACAAGCCCAGCATCCTCCTATATTACATGGTGAGGATAGATTACGTGAACCAGGTTTACCGAACACCACCCCTAACCTCTCTAAAACTTCTTTCACAGTTGAAGGATAGATTACACTATACGTTACACCTTCCACACGTATCTTTACATATTTTTCTTCAACATCTATTATTCTCATTTTCCTTGCATTGTATGGGCAGGCCCAGTAACATGAAAAACAACCTACACATTGATCTTGGTTCATACATCTATTAACGCTTATACAGAATCCACATTCTCTACAAGATTCTTTATCTACTTTGATTACTCTTCTCAGCATGTATCTTCAACCCATATTTTGCTCTTCAGCATGTTAAGTGGAATGCTCCACAAACTCTAAATCCCTTCTCTAATAGTTCATTATATTTTCTCCACGCATTTCTTGTGTTCTCTACAATTACCTTCACATTCTTTTCCTCGAACTTATCGATAACCTCTCTAGAAACATCTATACGTCCAAAGTACCCTGTTCCTAGTACTAGGTAGTCTATGTCTTCTTCAAGTACCTCCACTAAATCTGCTAGTTCAATTTTATGCCCCTCTCTTCTCCACCAATTCGTTATTAATTTATCTGGAAGTATTATTAGATCTCTACTATATGTTACGCCATTAACGACTATGTATCCGAAACCGTAGCTCTCTATCTTGTAGACCATCCCGAAGTATAGTATAGAAGATCGTAGATATATTTGTTAAAGTTTCTTAAAAGCTTCATAAGCATCCCTACCTAAACCGTAGTAGTTTTTAATCAATCTCGAGATTCTGTACCCCCTCTTTAGGTAGAATTCTACGGCCGTCTTATTACTTACCTCAACCTGTAGTATTATCTTCTCTATATTCATCTTCTCCACTTCTTTCTCTAATGTTTTTAGTAAGTTAGATCCAATCCCCATATTTCTGTAAGCTTTACGTACATTTATCGTGAGTATGGTGCATTCTCTACTGTGATAAGTAGCTAGAATAAAACCAGCTATCACGTTATCTACCACAGCTTTCAGAAACACTGTATTCTTCTTCTCCAACACATATTCAAATAAGTATTTTGGGTAAGCGTCTTCTCCAAAACATTCTAACTCTATCTCATATATTGTTTCCAAGTCTTCTCTGCTGACCGGCAGTATCTTTACTTCCACAACTATACTCTCCTTAGTCTATTGAAGATTTAAAGATGGGCTGTGGGGGCTTCTGTCGCTGGAGTCGATTAGTGTATGTTGCTGATGCCCCCTTGAGGTTCACTGGTCTCAGGCTTCTCCGGGTTCATTGAAGCCTTATCATAGACCTCTCCCCCAGTCAGGGGCCAGCCCACAGCCCCTCCATCCAAAGTTAGAAGATACATCTACTATATAGATTATAGTAGATGTGGAGATAAAGAGTGGAATGGATTTTGCGATGATGAGGTTATTAAAGAAATTATTGAGGAAGTAGAGAAATATGGGAAGATCCGCCCAAACATCTATGTACTGTCAAGTGAAGAAATCTTCAATTTTATTGAGTTTTGTAGAAGACTATTAATAGAAGAATTTAGTGATGAAGCTGTCGAAAGAATATGTGAAATAGTGAAACCTGAAAAACTTGAGATGTTGGAGGAGGATTAAGCTAAACTAAAGTTCATGGAGAAAGATGAGGTATCCATTAATGACTACAATCTTATTTTTACTAGAGACATTACCGAAAAAGAAAGGTAGATGATTAGTTATGCTATAAATAAGCTTTATTTCATTCTTACATAAACCTCTTTTTTCTTTAATATATTTTTAGACAATCTTTAGTTACATCTTATTACTTCTCCATATAATAATATAATGGTTTCTCTAAGACTAGGATAAGTTTAGGTTCAGGAAACAATTCAGGATCTTCAGCTACAGCCTGTCTTATACTGATTTCCTTTTCTACAACAATTTTAGATACAGTCTCTTATATCCTATAATATATGATAGACGTCCAATACATGGAGTATGAAGAAGAGGAATCTATAGACTATGTAGAGAAGGAGTAAAACAGCAGATATAGATAAAATCTTTAAACTTACTATTATTGATCTTCTAACGGTATCTATTATGAAAGTATAGCCGAGAAGAGTATTACTGTAAAGAATTTGAGAGAATGTTCTCGCATACTCTTCTGGAACTACTGCGACTTCAGTTATAGTGAAGTAGGCGATGAGTATGGAGATCAATCTAACAGCTAGAGAAGACATGAATAACACAACGTAGTCTTCTCTAAACATTATCCCGAAAATAGCTGATAAAAATTGAGATAGATTCGTTATCAATGTTAAAAGTAAGCTTATTCTAACTATACCTATCAAGCTTCGCTGTCTAGCAAATAAGAATAATCCTAGAAAATTAGCTCCCATGAATGTGAAGCTTCCGAAGAAAGATACACCTACGTGTAGTATCGGTAGAGGTGATAAAACTGCAAGTATAGGTGTAAGACTGGTTAGGAAAAGAGAAATCCTAAGTTTCTTGAAAGATGCTTTAGACCATAAGATAGCTGAAAACACACTTGCTAAACTTCCAGCAAAATTGATTATAGTGACAAGGTAATCAGGTGTATTCAGAACCCTCATCAAGTAAGGTGTCCACGCAAGGTTAAATATGTTAGAAGATAGTAGTAGAGCTGTAAAAAAGGATGTGATTGAGAATGTACGCTCCGGCTTCTTATCTTCTCCGACAACGCTCATTAAGATGCTTTGAGACTCTGTTTTAATAGATACTAAGAATATTATTGAGACCGATCCAAGCAGGCCTCCAAGTGTGAAGAGTATTTTGAACTTTGCTACATCTTTGAAAGAGTAGAATATGAATATTACGAGAATATAACCTAAAATGTTTACAATATTTGAGACTGCTGTTCTTTTTGCCGTAATATCTCTAATATCTTCTTCACCGAGTAAACCATAGATTAGGAAGTTCGTGTAGAGGCTGGAGAAGATAGATGAAACCATTACGATCGTGTAACAGAGAATTATTGTTAATGGATCAGAAGAAAAGCCTATCGGTATAAAGAAGAGTTTCTCAAAAACGTAGAAGAGTAAAAACTCATTTCTAGAAATTCTAGAAATAAACTTAAAGTACTTGTAGATAAGCATCGAGGTTAATGTAGAAATGATGGTTGATAAGAAAACTATACCTGAAATTAATGTAACTGGAAATCCAAGTGAGGTTAAGTAGAGTACAAAGAGGTTCCTAGACATGACTAGGTATAGACTATAGAAGAGAGCTTCTCCAGTAAGACCGATTTTAAACAAATTCTTCTCAATAACTTCTCTCAAACTCAGCCAAGTTCTAAGACCACTTCCCATTAAAGCTTACCGTAAAATATGTATTAATACGTATTTAGATTTAGTATTCTCCTTGATGTATGTTTTATAACAATATATATGGGCTACTTCGTTTATTGGTATTTGAAGTATGAAAGCTGTTATCGTGGTATGTGATGGCATGGGGGATAGACCATCGAGGATTCTGAAAGGTCTTACACCACTACAAGCTGCAGAAGCAGAAGTATTCAATGAAATTGCTAGACTTGGAGAATGTGGTATAATAGATGTGATTTCACCTGGTCAGCCTCCTGGAAGTGATACAGCTCATCTCGCATTATTTGGATACGACCCCCATATCTACTACTCTGGGAGAGGAGCATACGAAGCTCTGGGAGCTGGTGTAGATCTGAAAAATGGAGATGTAGCTTTTAGATGTAATTTTGCTACAGTAAATCAGGAAGGAGTAGTAGTAGATAGAAGAGCGGGTAGAATATCAACAGAAGAAGCAAGGATACTTGCTGAAGCACTTAAAGATATAAAACTTGAAGACGCTGAAACAATATTCCTCTCAACAGTAGAACATAGAGGTGTTCTTGTATTAAGAGGAGAGAAACTTTCTAGGATGGTCTCAGATGTAGATACCCATGAACTTGGAGTAAAAATTCCTGAACCTCGACCACTTGAAGATAGTGAAGAAGCTAGACGTACAGCAAGAATACTAAAAGAGTTTATAGAGAAGGCTAGAAAGATTCTAGAAGAACATCCACTAAACATAGAGAGAGCTTCTAGAGGATTAAAACCTGCAAACATCATTCTCCCACGTGGTGCAGGAACACTACCAAACATTAAGCCCATAGGAGAAATGTGGAATATTAAAGCAGCGGCTATAGCTGGAGGAGCACTCTACAAAGGAGTTGCGAAAGCTTTAGGTTTCGATATTATTAATGTTCCAGGGGCTACTGGAACGGTGAACACAAATTTGAAAGGAAAAGTTGAATACACTATAAATGCTTTAAAAAATTATGATCTTGTATTTCTCCATATTAAAGCAACAGATACGGTCAGCCATGATAAAGATCCTCTTAAAAAGAAAGAAGTTATAGAATGGATTTCTAGAGAACTTCACCCACTCTTAGAAATAGTCAGGGAGAAGGAATACTACCTAGTCTTAACTGCAGATCATACAACACCTTCAGAGATAGGAGATCATAGAGGTGATCCTGTACCGTTAGCGATCATGGGGCCTGCTGTTAGAAGAGACTGGGTAGAGAGATATGATGAATTAGCGTGTGCGAGAGGAGGTTTAGGTAGGATTAGAGGTATAGATCTAATGAGAATACTGATGAACTATATGGATAAAGTCCCACTCTTTGGTGAGTGAACATATCTCTTGTAGAGCATATAGATGACGGTGGCGATTATTATCAAGGATACGGAGATCCATGATATTAATGTAAAGTTCTCTTCAACGAGTTTTACTGCTTCCCTTCCCCACATCCCTATTAGCACCGCTTCAGATATAAGTCTAACACCTCTTCCAGCCAGGCATACTATAAAGTATCCTGCTAGATTGCTTAGCCTAAGTAGTCCAGAAGTTATCGTGAATGCTTTAAAAGGTATCGGTGAGAATGCAGCTACGAATACAGCTATCAAACCATACTTACGATACACCTGCTCTGCTTTCATTATGCTACTCGGCTTTAGTAATTTTTCAGCTATAGGTCTACCTAGCTTCAATCCAATTACATACCCTACTAGTGCTCCGAAAGATGAAGAAAGAGTTGCAGAGAAACCATAGAGCAGAGAGTTGGCTGGATCCACTAAAACCAGAGGAATCAAGAAAACATCTGGAGGAATTGGAAAGATAAATGCTTCAAGAAAAGAGATTATTACGAGCCCAGTAAAGCCAAGTGAAGAAAAATATGAAACTAAGAGATCTAGATCAATTAACCCCATAAGCCTCTGGATTCTTGGATGCTAGTCTCCATAAAGATTTTTCTCTTAAAGAAAACTACATATAGTGTGGGGAAAGGTTTAGGAGAATATGGATGTTAAGGTACCGCACTCACTTACAAGAATACCTGTAAAAGTATACTTAGAAGATGTTGGAGAATTTAGAGGCGAGTTCATAAGATTCCATGCACCATCAACAATTAGAGAACTACTTAAATTAATGCCTCTGGAAGGTTTTGCAGCTAAATGGGATTACGCAGTTTATTTTCAAGTAAATCTTAAGAGAGGTGCGGAGAAGATTATTTCTAAGATCTCTCCAGGAGATATACTTTACTGGCCTCCTGGTCCATACATTGTTTTAGCTTTTAGAGAAAGCCTGCCTCCAGCTCAGATAGTTAAGATAGGTGAAATGAAAGAAGGCGTTGAAGAAATGTTTAAGATTAAACATGGATCAAAAATTCGTATAACAGTTGCTATTGAGTAACTACTCTCTATTATTCTTTCTTCTTTTTCTTAGATGTTTTCGGTGCTGGTGTTTTTTCTTTAACTTCTTCTTTCGCAGCATGTTTTTCAACAGCTGCAGCTATCTCTACAGGTGCGTAGATCTTAAAATCACTATCTCCAGCTACCAACTTTACTAACTTCATTTCTGCTAATCTATTGAGAACCTGTTTAGCTATGGATAATTTTATACCGAACTTTTCAGCTACTACTGTCGGTGTAAGATATTTCTGAGTTTTTATAAAGCTCACTACTTCATCTATACTAGGTGGAATTACCCCACCCGACATCTTCTCTTTTGTCTGCTGTTTTTCTTCTTCCTTACTCTTCAATAACTTCTTTTCAAGTTGGCTAATACTAGGTTTTTTAGCGCCGCCCATCTAAAACCGCCATCATCATATAAATGAAACTAGCTTATAAATAGATCGTGAAAAAGATCTTGTACATATTTTCTAATTGTGTATCTCTTATAAAAAAGGTTCTTTTGTCAAGGTATATTTAAGTTTTTTTGGCATATTTCCCTATTTTTTAGTTTTTTATTGGCAAAAATACATATAGTGGATAAACCTTATTGTCTCTGTTAAATTGGGTTGGAAGGTGCAGGTTCATGGATATGCAGGTAGTAAATTTGACTGATAGACTAGGTAATTCTAAGATGATGAGCATACTTAGGATACAGACATGCTTATTGAAGAGTATGGTTGATTATCTTTTATCTAGAGGTTTCGTTTGGATACTTCCTATAATGTTGGCTAAATCTACTGACCCATTATGGCCTGATCCAAGTTACAGTATTGAGAAGAGAGTAGAGGTTGAGATATACGGTGTTAAGGTTAAAACTATGCAGAGCATGATCGTCCATAAGAGAGTTCTAGTTTCACTTGGTCCGGAGAAAATATTTATACTATCACCAAACATAAGAATAGAAAACAGAGATAGACATGCTACTGGAAGACATCTATACGAATTTACACAACTCGATCTAGAAGTAGCTTACGCAAAGATGAATGACATATTCAGGTTATTTGAAGAAATGATAAAGAAGGCAGTAGAAGATGTAAAGAAGGAGAGACGTGAAGATCTCGAGCTCCTAGAGAGAGATTTGAAGATACCTAGCACGCCGTTCAGAGTATACAAGAGAGGAGAACTTGAAGAAAAATATGGAGCGAACTGGGAAGAAATAATTTCAATAGAATCGGTAGATCCAGTTTGGGTTACAGACATACCTAGACAATTCTATGATTATGAAGATCTAGAAACTGGAGAATGGAGAAACTATGATCTAATACTTCCAGAAGGACATGGTGAAGTACTTTCCGGAGGAGAGAGAGAATATGAATATGAGAAGATGCTGGCGAAAATCAGACGAGACAATCTAAATATAGAAGATTTTAAAGCAATCTTAGAGCTGGCTAGAAGAGGTTTACTGAGGCCTTCAGCCGGAGCAGGACTTGGAGTAGAAAGATTCGTAAAATATGTTTGTGGATTAAAGCATATTGGAGAAGTACAACCATTCCCAAGAATCCCAGGACAAGTCATAGACCTCTAAATACCTAAACATTACCTAAATCTCGATAGAGTAGTATCGGAAAGTAAACAGACTATTTGAATTGAACTATATACTTCAAGCATAAATTCTTGAATATGTATGTAGGTAGTGGAGAAACTTGTAGTATGCCTAGTTTTAAAGAGTTTCTTTCCAGCAATCTTCCAGATGTTCCAAGACATCTACTACCATCTAGAGCTAGGATCGTTGATAAAGTTGCTTTGATAAGAATTCCTGAAGAACTTGATCCCTGGGCTGAAGAGATAGGTAAACTTACACTTGAGTACTATCGTAGAGTTAGGTGCGTTTATAGGTGGTATGGAGTGACGGGGATTGAAAGACTGCCGATCATAAAACATTTGGCGGGAGAACGGATAAACATCGTTGAGCATAGAGAGTATGGATGGGTTTTGAAACTCGATATCGAGAAGCTAATGATATGTCTTGGGAATAGTTTTGAGAGGCTTAGGCTAGCTAGGATGGTTAAGAAACATGAAGTAGTTGTAGACATGTTTGCAGGTATAGGCCAATTTACGATACCTATAGCTACGATAAGCAAACCTAGAAAAATCTACGCCATAGAAATAAACTCTGAAGCATACAAGTACCTAGAAGAGAATATAAGACTGAATAGGGTTGAAGATATAGTTGAACCAATACTTGGAGATTGTAGAGAAATTGTTGGAAAAGAGATAAAGAAGATTGCAGATAGAGTTATCATGGGGTATTTTGGAGGAACAATTGAAGCTATACCTCAAGCTCTACAAGCAGTAAAAAATGAAGGAGGCATAATACATTTCCATGAACTCGTTAGAAGAGGAAGCGAAAAAGAATACATTGAAGAATTCAAGAAAAAAATTGAAGAACAAGGATTCATGATAGATGTAAAGAATTGGAGGATAGTTAAATCCTACTCAAAAACAAGAAATCACATCGTGATAGATTTCTATACAAAACCTAATCTTTAATAAAGAGGTAGGGGACATATTATTTTTGAAATGGATCTAGAACTGCTTAGAGAAGTAGAAAGAATTGTAAACATCGTTAATTCTGATTACGCTATTAAGAAGAATCTTCCAAGAGAATCCATTACCGTCGAGTTGAAAGTTGAGGAAGATGAATCAATTTTTATCGAAGTAAGTGAAGAAGGTTTAAGAATCTTAGAGGAATTTAAAGAACAGCCTGATTCAAAAATCATAGCTAAAAAAGATGTACTCATAAAGATGCTGAGAGGAGAACTTGATCCCGTTAAAGCATTCTTTCTCGGTAAAGTGAAAGTTGAGGGAAGCATAGACCTAGCATACATACTACAATCTAGAATGAAAGACTACCAGAAAATCTTAAGAAAATAAGTACTCAGAAGGCTAGATAATCATACTAGCTATATTAGCTATTCTAGGCCATCTCTCAGCCGCTTCTTTGGCTACAGGTCCTTTGATCTCTGTTGCTTTAACATCACCTTCAGGCGTTATTAATACTGCAGCAGTATCTTCAAAAGCTATCCATGTTCCATCAGGTCTCCTATAAGGCTTCCTCTGCCTAATTATTACTGCATGCATAACCTTCTTCCTTAAATCTGCCGGCCCCTTCTTAACTGTTACTGAAACGAGATCACCTACACCTGCACATGGATGTTGACGATGCCTGGTCTTCATACCGTGTACCTGTATTATCTTTAATACTTGTGCTCCAGAATTATCTGCACATATAACTTCTGAACCTACATTTATGGTTCTAGGTATGTTCGGTCTTCTTTCAAGTATACCGACAGCGGAAACAGCTCTACTCTTCTTAGACATGTACTCTACCCGTAATCTAATTCTAGACGAAACGTCTATATAAATTATTGTAGAAATAAGTTAACAATTTAAGAAAAACGTTTAGAACTATTGTCACTAAGAGATTTATACTCAGTCAGAATATAGTACAGTGCTTGAATATTTTCCATGTTTTAATTCTCAGAGAAAAGTGGGTGGATAGTACTGTTTTACTAGTCTTCTTTAGAGATTACAACGAAGCTTACAGTCTTGCTTATAGGTCTACATTCAGCTATTTTTACTGTGTCTCCTTCCTTCACATCTATACATGGGGGAAGATGTGCAGGTATATTGCTTCTCCTCCTTTCATATCTCTTATACTTTTTAACATAGTGTAGGTATTCACGTCTAACTATTACTGTCTTATCCATTCTCTTCTTGTAGACTGTTCCTGTTAAGATTATTCCTCTAACTTTTAAGTATCCATGAAACGGGCAGTTCGGGTCGTTACATTCTCTCTGGGGTGGGTTTACAGGTATCCCTATATTCTTCGTCACCATCTTCTCACCTTTTTCTTTAATCTATCTTCTGGTCTACCAATTAGTACACCACCTTCTACAAGTACTTTTTCATTATTCGGTAAAGTGAACTCGAAGGAATATATGTCTTTAGGTAATGTAACTATTCTCCCATTATCTTTAAGTATCTTTAAAGTCTTCATGGTTTCTCCCACAACCTCTCCTTCATGTACAGTACCATTTCTCATATTCCTAGCTTTAACTCTTAGTCCTAATAACTCGTGTTTCAATATGTTTTTAGCTGTAAGTGTTTTATACACGTATACCCCTCTCTCCAAGTATCGTTAGTATTCTAGCAATTCTTTTCTTAGTGTTTCTTATGAGTGAAGGTTTCTCTAGTGTTCCATGAGGTTTGCTTTTAAGTAGTATGAGTTCAGCTCTAAGCCTATCTAACTCATCTAGTAATTCTTCGTTACTCTTCTTCTTTAGCTCCTTTACCTCCTTGACCATTATCTTCAACCACCTCTACTTTTACATCAGATAACTTGAGGTTAGATAACTTCTCAATATCTAGCTTTATTTCTTCGGGGAGCGGAGCGTCTGGTGGATATATTTTTACTTTTACTCCGAATATGCCTGTCTTTAAGAGTACGGATGCTTTTCCAACTTTTACATATTGTAGAGCGTAGTCTCCTGATTTAGGCATTAAGCCAGCTGTATATTTTTCTGTTCTAGCTCTAGCCGATGTGAGTTTTCCACTTATCTCTATCTCTACACCTCTAGCTCCAGCATCCATTATTCTTCTCAAAGCCCAGAAGGCTACTCTTCTATGTCTAATGCCTCTCTCCAATGCTTGAACTATTCTTTGAGCCATAACATATGGATTTAGTTCCGGGACTTCTATCTCAGTTACAGTAACATTCGGATTCTCTATACCGAACTTGTTCATCAAAGTCTCTGATATTTCTTTTATCGTTTTGCCTCTCGGTCCTATGACCCTGCCTGGATGCATAGCGTATATCGTTACCCTGGTTCCTATTGGTGTAAATATTATATCTACGCCGCCGAATCCAGCATCCTTCAACTTCTCTCTAAGATATTCTTCTATCTCTGCTTTCTTCTTTCTCTTTTCAAGTAGTTGTCTTACAGCTGACAATTATTCTTTCACCTCACCTATTACCTCTATATGTGTTAATGTTTTGTTATATGGTGTAGCTCTACCAAAAGCTCTCTCAATAAACTTCTTGATAACTCTTCCCTTATGAGCTACAGCATACCTTATTATAACACTATCTGGATCGAGACCTTTGAATTCAGCATTAGCTTCAAGACTTTCAAGAAGCTTTAACATATGTTTAGCTATTTTTACTGGATAACCTCCTGGACCCCTAGTTTGTGCATGGTGTGCTCTCTTCTTCCTATATCTCCTGTAGGGTATCATCTTCTTCATAGCGATAACATCTTCCATAAGTTTCTTTGCTTCAGGTATTGTTAAACCTACGATAGCTCTACAAACTTCTCTAGAAAACTTTGGAGAAACATCAATCTCTCTGAGACTGGCTTTAACGGTTCTAGCTGGATCGAGATCTTTAACTGAATAATCCCAGTGAGGCATCTTTCATCAGCCTTCTAGCTCTCCCCTAATGCCGACACCTATCAAACCCGCTATTTAAGTTTCAATAAAAAAGAAAACTAGATAAATGAATGAAAAATCTTAACTTAACATACATCTCCATACTACTTCTTCTCTACCGTAAGGTTTATTCATAGACTTTAAAACCGAGGCTGGGCAGGATTTCGTTAGCACATCTTCTACATATATATAGTTTGTATTTTCTTATAACACCTACCGTTGTTCCACATCTCCTACACTTAACTACACCTTTACCAAACTTCCTATCTTTAGGTGGCTTTTGCTTCACGTCTCCACACCCTACCTCCACCAAACCTTCTAAGAAAAACTACGTAAACCACTCTCAACCTATCTAAACTAAGATAAACTCTTATTTAAAGTAAAACATCTACATAAGAAAAACCATCCACATATATTTAGAAAACTTTCTAATGATTTCAAACAACGTGATAACAGTGATATACTTTATCAAGAATACCAGAAAAATAAGTTGAACATTTATCAAAAGCTATTCTATATGACATTACTACAATTACAATTAAACTAAAAACAGATCAATAAAACTTTTCCAAAATCTCTCATCCTACCAATATTCTTCTTTAGAAATTACTTAACTCTAGAAAACTACAACGTTAATGTTAAAACCTAGCTAAACAAAAGTAACTATAGAGGGCCCGTTGCCTAGAATGGATAGGGCGCCGGCCTCCGGAACAAGGCTCAGAAAAATTTCTTGTTGGAGAGAGCCGGTAGTCGGGGGTTCAAGTCCCCTCGGGCCCGCTACCCCTGATTCTAGAACTTGGAAGTTGGTAGATAGGTATTGTGTAATGGTTACTGTTTGTGGTTTTTGGTGTGGGGCCGCTGGGATTTGAACCCAGGACCACGCGGGCCCGAGCCGCGTATCATAACCAAGCTAGACCACGGCCCCATCTCTACGTTACGTTATCCAGGTTTTCTATTATAACTCTTTCTCCATTTAATGTTGAAGACTAAGAGTTATGTTTGTTTAAAGCATAATAGGAGGGAGTGTTTATTCATGGTTTGGTGGCCCCGGTAGCTCAGCGGGTAGAGCGGCGGCCTCGTATCTTTAGGTTGTGTTGGAGAAAGCCGCAGGTCGCGGGTTCAAAGCCCGCCCGGGGCTCTACATTACTCTACATTTATGGTAAGAATGAATAGGTTAAAAAATAGAGTGGGGTTGTGGGGGCATTATAGTAGTTTATGTTTCTTGAGATATTCTTCGAGTCGTCTTTGCTTTTTCTGAATAGTGAATCCAATCAGTTTATGGAATCTTGGTAAATCCGGCATTCTAATATAAATACGGTATTCATTCTTTCTTGCTGCATATGTCTTTCCATTTCTTCTATCGAGGATCGTAGTCCCCTTCTTCACACACATCTTTGGTTCAGTCGTTCTTATTCCAAGAAGATTTAGAATTTTCTTGACATATTGGAGAAGCTGTACATCTGTGTTATAGCAGTAAATCCTTCCATCTTTACCTATGCCTCCTTCACTATCAAAAAATCCTCTAACAAAACTCCGCATACACTCTTCGCAATGCTCAACGTAAGGTGCTATTTTATTTATGTCTAATGGTTTCTTGAGTAGCTCATATAGAGCTTTAGATTCGACTTCTACTGCGAGCCTCCCGTCTTTCTCTTGTCTGGGTTTCGGCGGATCTCTTCTAAGAACTTTTCCCAAGCATCTAGAGAATTCTTCTATGAAGTCCTTGTCCTTTGCCCCAGCTCCTACTATATGTCTACCATTCTTCTTCTTGACTGCCCATCCATCACCAGCAACAACACCTATCACCTGTGAGAGTTCTGGAGACGGTTCTAAGAAGTCTATTGAAGGTA
>JALNLN010000006.1:0-64284 GCA_023267855.1 Candidatus Geocrenenecus dongiae
CAAAAGCATTATGAATAGTATCAGTGTAAGCATTCTTGATAAGTAATCCATCCTTAAACCTTCCTTATAAGCCATCTAACATCTTAACCCCCAGCCACAGAACATATCGCATCCAACAGCATCTCTATCTAAACTATTACTCCCAACTTTAAAACATTACTTAATCTAGCAATAGAATAATAATTCTAGCTTTAATATTCAAGAAAGTGATAGATTCTTTTTAATTCAAGGTCAATAATATTTATAGGGGGATAGTAGAACTTGGTTGAGAGGGCATGTCTAGTAAACTTGAGAATTTAAGAATTAGGGAGATTTCTGGAGGGTTTGGAGAAAAGGTAAAGATTATGGTATTGCTAAGATAATGTGATAAAAGAGGATGACGTTTCCTCAAATAATCCACTTAGATTTATTGAGGCAGGCATGTAGAGAGATAGCAGAAGAAATAGTGTCGGGGAGGATACATAGTCGTAGAGATTTAGAATCATTAAAACTTAGAGTTTCCGAGAAATACAAGCTACCTAAAGTTCCATCAAACTTAGAGATACTAGAGAATACCCCAAAAGAGTTTTTGGAGCTTGTTAAGAGTAAATTGTCTAAGAAGCCTACACGTATCCTCTCCGGGGTAACTGTGATAACTGTTGTTGCACCTATATTCGAGTGTCCTCATGGTAGATGTATTTACTGTCCAGGTGGCGTGAGTTCTCCTAGAAGTTATACTGGGAAAGAGGAATCTGTAGAGAATGCGGAGAAAGTTGGGTACGATCCATATATTCAAGTCTTGAATCAAATTGAGAAGTTGCATAGAATGGGTCATACTGTAGATAAAGTTGAATTGATATTCATAGGTGGGACTTTTAACGCTATGCCTCACGGAGCTCAGAAATGGTTTGTAAAGAGATGTCTAGATGCCTTAAACAATTCTACATCTAAGAGTTTAGAAGAAGCAGTAAAGAAAGCTGAGAAAGCTTCTATAAGATTGTCTGGTATAACTGTTGAGACTAGGCCGGACTGGGCTAGAGTAGATCAGCTGAATAGGCTTCTAGAGATGGGTGTAACTCGGGTAGAACTAGGTGTACAAGCAGTGAATGATGAAATCTATAGTATTGTGAAAAGAGGCCATACAGTAGAAGATGTAATAGAAGCTACACGCAACTTGAAAGATCTCGGATTTAAAGTAGGATACCATCTTATGCCAAATCTGCCTGGATCCAGTTTTGAGAAAGATTTAGAAATGTACCGTAGGATATGGAGAGACAGCATGTTTAGACCAGACCTCGTAAAGATATATCCAACGCTAGTACTAGAGGGAACAGAACTTTATGAAATGTGGAAGAAAGGTTTGTATAAACCGTACCCAGAAGATATGTTGATCAAACTTCTCGCTCAATGGCTTCTCGAGACACCACCATACGTTAGGATACAGAGAATCCAGAGAGAAATCCCGATACCTGAGATAGTGGATGGTGTAAAGATAGGTAATCTAAGAGAAGTAGTTGAAGATTTTCTAAAGAAGCAGGGGCTTAGATGTAGATGTATAAGATGTAGAGAAGTTGGGAGGAGAATGAGGGAGGGCGTACAGGTATCAGAAGAAAACATAAAACTCTACGTTATGAAGTATGAAGCATCAGAAGGATTGGAGTACTTCATATCACTTGAAGATAGAGATGCTGACGTATTGGTGGGCTTTATAAGATTAAGGTATCCATCTAAAGTACTCAGACCAGAACTTGAAGATGCATCAATAGTTAGAGAACTACACATTTATGGTAGGATGTCTCCTACAGGACGTAGAATAGAGGGTTCATGGCAGCATAAAGGTTATGGAGCGTCCCTTCTCTCAAAAGCAGAAGAAATAGCGCGTGAAGAAATAGGTACAAAAAAGATAACGGTTATAAGCGGGATAGGTGTTAGGGAATACTACTATAAAAAAGGATATAGTCTGGATGGTCCATACGTAAGCAAGAGGTTAAATTAATTGAGAATCCCTAAGATTAAGCTTGATTTGAAGTTTGCTTTAGTGGCAGCTACACTTTCATTCATAACATCTTATATCATACATCATCCTAAGGTTCCTGGAAACATATATTCTGACATAATGTCGTTCTGGTATAGACCGCTTGTTAGAGATGTTCTAATACCATACGTAAACTATGAATTTGAATATCCGCCTCTTGCAGGTTTAGTAACATATGTCTCTGCGTTAATAGGTGGTGGTCAGCTAATACCCTACTACAACGTTTTCTCTGCAATAGTTTTTCTCTCCCACATACTACTCATCACAGTGGTTTACAGATTAGCCGTTGAGAAAAACATTCCGACAACAATTGTATTGATCTTCTCCGCTCTTTCACCTTCACTTATAATGTATTCTAACTATAACTTTGACACAATCTATATTGCTTTACTCATAACATCTCTAGCATTATTTGAGAAAGGCAAGCTTAAATCGTCAGCATTATTGTTCTCAGCATCAATCTTAATGAAACTGACAAGCATACTCCTCCTACCACTATTACTATTCCACATAAATAACAAGAAAGATAGATTAACATGTCTATTTTACGTTCTCGTCCCCATAATTTCTGTCAATCTAATATTACAGTTTCTGAACCATAATTTTATAGATGAGACATATTTTTATCATGTTAGATGGGGTTTGGAGAATGCGTGGTTTGTATATCTTTTTCCACAACGTGATTGGTGGGATACAGCAAAAATCTTTAGTTTTCTACTAATGTTGTACGCTCTCTCAAAGATCTACCTAAAGATAATTGATGGTGATGGAAACGTATACGAGTATTCTTTCATGATATTCTCAGCTTTTCTTCTCACAAGCTATGTTTTTACACCTCAAATGGTTATCTGGCTACTACCATTCATGGCGCTCATGAACCCTATCTCAACCACATTCTACATCGCCTACACCATACTAGAGGTAGCTAATGTAGGGATAATCTTAACTTGGTTCATGGAAGAAGATCCGTTGGCTGCTGGATCAATTCCCCAAAACCTAGCTTTAATAAGAGCGGCTGCCTTATTCTATCTACTACTCCAAGTATATTACAATAAAGCTGGTAAGAAAATGGTTTGGAGAACTAATAGTTTACAGGAGGTTTCATGAAGTTGTCTCGTATCAAGAAAATGTTAAAGAGTCTAGATACGTGGCTTATAGTTCTCTCACTGATAGTTTTCTTATTGAAGCTTGCTATAATCTCTGAACCATGGCCTAAACTTGAGCCTAAAGATTGTAGAGATCCACCATTTCCTACAGAATGTGCTTTCATATTTGATGAAGCTCACTACGTTCCAGCAGCACGTAAAATGATGGAAGGTATGGCTGTAAATAATGAACATCCACCTCTATCTAAAGTATTGATTATTTTAGGTATACTGATTTTTGGAGATAATCCAGTAGGATGGAGGATATTCATGGTTTTATCTGGAGCTATCTCAGTCTATCTAGTAGGAAAGCTATCTTACTTGCTATTGGGAAACCAGAATCTAGCTTTCATCTCAGCAACCCTATTCGCATTCGATATAACCTCCTTTAATCTTAGTTCTATGGCGATACTAGACCCGCCGGCATTAGCTTTAAGCATGTTCTCAGCAATACTCTTCTTAAAGAAACGATACGTCTACTCAGGAGTATTTATGGGGCTCGCACTTCTATCAAAAATCTCCAGCATCTTCATACTATTAGCATTACTCTTCTTCCAACTAATTAGAGAAGCCTATCTTAAACCTAAGCTTATAGATGCTTTAAGAAATTTTATGGTGGTTTTAGAGAAATCTCTAATAATCTCGGTACTAGTACTCGTAGCGGGATTGGCTGTATACGATTATGCTTATAACGTTTTTTCTACACCTTTCGGTCATATCGACTACATACTAAATTACCATACAATACTAACTTTTAAAGAAGGAGATACTGTTCATATGCCTCTAAGCTGGACGAATCCATTCCTACAGTATCCACGTGAATCCTATTATGTGGTTACAGTAACAGAAAATGGTAAGACATATCATCCTGTAGCCTATTATAGTATGCAGACCCCACTCTGGTGGATGACATGGTTAATAGTAGCATTCATGCTATACCTTTCATACATAAATCTTGAGAATAGAGTATTCCCGGAGATAGAGATCTTCACACTTTCCTGGATAAGTTTTACATACTTTATATACTTCCCCCTAGCCTACCTTATGCATAGATGGGTTTACCCATTCTACTTCTATCAAACAGTACCCATTATAGCAGTAGGAATAACATATATACTCTCAGAAGACAAATTCTCTAAGTTAATATTGTACGTGCTTACAGCATTACAGATAGCATGGTTTATAGTTTGGTTTCCAGTTAAACCACAATGGTTAATAGATCTTCTACTATTACTTAACCTACCAGCATAGCTTTTCTAAGTAAAATTTAAGAAAACAAGGATATTCGATATTTCTCCTGAGAACTTTAGAGCTCTCTTTAATCTTTAAAGCTAGGTTTCTATTTAGAATTGAGCTAAAAAGGGAAAAGCTTAAAGTTGAGGTAGTTGATAATTGTTTTGAAGACTTGGAGATTATGAATCTTTATAGGGTTGTGGATAAGTTACTTTTCAGGGTATTTGAAAATATGGAGGGTTTGAAGAATGTCTAGACAGGAAGTTAAGCAGGTGGACTTAACTAGTGAAGATTTATGGGAGGTTATGAGAGCTTATCTTGAAGAAGGATTAGTAGAACATCAGAAAAGATCTTACAATTACTTTATCAGAGAAGGCTTAAAAGAATTGGTTCAATCTTTAGGGAATCTTGAAGTAAAAACTAAGTATGGTACTTTAATCGTAAAGTTGAGTAATCCTGAGATAGGTACACCGAAGATCGTTGAGATAGATGGAACAGTAACAGAGAATGTTACACCTATGGAGTGTAGGTTAAGAAACTTAACATATGCTGCACCACTATACGTCAAACTATCTCTCTACATTAATGGAAATCTACTCTCAAGCGAGAGGGTGGAGGTTGGGATAATACCTATAATGGTTAAATCGGAAATCTGTCCACTCTCGAAAATGACTGAAGACGAGCTTATGGAGATAGGAGAAGACCCTAAGGATCCAGGAGGATACTTTATTATAAATGGTTCTGAGAGAGTTATAGTTGCTATAGAAGATCTCGCACCTAACAGGATAATCATAACAGAAAAAGATTCAGAATCAGGGCAGTTAAGTGCGGTAGTCTTATCCACTATTCATGGTAGACAATCAAGAGTAGAAGTAACATACAAACCAGGAAGCCCGCTGAAGGTTTTCTTCTCTAGAATCTATAAAGGCATACCAGCCATAATAATGCTTAGAGCGCTTGGAATGGTTAATGATAAAGAGATAGTTAGTATGATCTCACCTCTGAAAGAAGTACAAGAGCTTCTCATACCATCATTCCAAGAAGCTGAAGGAATAGATACAGAGCTAGATGCATTAAAATACATAGGAAATAGAGTGGCTTTCGGTTACGCTGAAGAATACAGATTACAGAGAGCAGAACAGCTGATCGATACAATATTCCTACCACACATAGGGTCAAACAAAGCTGCTAGATATCAGAAAGCATTATTCCTTTGCGAAATGATTGGTAGGCTTCTAGAAACAAGTTTAAAGATTAGAAAGCCAAGTGATAGAGACCACTACGCAAATAAAAGAGTGAAACTTGCAGGACCACTCTTAATGGAGCTTTACAGAGTAGCTTTCATGAAGCTTCTGAGAGATATAAGATACCAGCTAGAGAAGATAACATCGATAAGATACTCCATAAACATCTCCACATTCATTAGACCGGGAATAGTGACGGACTTTGTTAAACATGCTTTTGCAACAGGCAACTGGCCTGGAGGACGTGTAGGTGTAACACAACTCTTAAACAGGACAAACTATCTTGCAACTATAAGCCATCTAAGACGTGTCCAGTCGCCACTAAGTAGGAGTCAACCTCACTTCGAAGCTAGAGATCTACATGGAACCCACTGGGGTAGGATATGTCCAGCAGAGACGCCTGAAGGATCAAACTGTGGGCTAGTTAAGAATCTAGCATTAGGTGCAGAAATAACTACACAAGCAAAGAAGAGGGAATTGCTGGAGAAACTGTATTCTGTAGGTGTTGTACCTTTAACAGAGATGCTTTCTAGAAAGAAGACATATTCTACAAAAGTTTTCGTTGATGGTTTACTCATAGGATTCCATACAAATGGTAAAGAACTCGTAAAAGCTCTCAGAGAACTTAGGAGGAATGGTGAGATAAGTAGTCAGGTCAACTTCGCTCTCTACACATATCCACATATACAGGAAGTCTGGATAAATACAGATGAAGGCAGGGTCAGACGTCCGCTAATAATAGTCGAGAACGGTAAACCATTATTAACGAAAACAGACGTCGAAGCTTTAAGAAACAAGACTCTACGCTTCAGAGATCTCATTTCTCAAGGAAAAATAGAGTTTCTAGATGCTGAAGAAGAAGAAAATGCTTTGGTAGCACTTACGCCAGATAAGATAACGAGTGAGACGACTCATCTTGAAATCTGTCCCTACGCTATTCTAGGCGTAGTTGCTGCAACAATACCTTACGCTGAACATAACCAGTCTCCGAGAAACGTTTACCAGGGAGCAATGGGTAAACAAGCACTCGGAATATTTGCGATAAACTATAACTTGAGAGTAGATTCTAGAATGCATGTTCTACTCTATCCACAGAAACCTATAGTAGTAACCAAAGCCATAGATCTAATTGGAATAAATCAGAGACCTATAGGTCAAAATATGGTGGTTGCAATACTAACAGGTCAAGGATATAATATGGAAGATGCAGTAGTCTTGAATAAATCATCTATAGAGAGAGGGCTAGGCGTATCTCTAAGCTACAGAACTTATGAAGTTGAAGCTAGAACATATATAGGTGGTCAGAAAGATAGGATAGAGATACCTGATCCTTCCGTGAGAGGTTACAGGGGCGAACATGCATACAGGGTTCTAGATGAAGATGGTTTAGCACATATTGAATCAGAGGTTACGGGTGGAACAGTCATAATTGGTGTGAAGAGTCCACCGAGATTCATGGAGGAGTATCAGAGAGCACCTGCTAGAGAAATGGTTTGGAGAGATGCATCTGAAACTGTTAGACCGTCTGAGATAGGTGTAGTTGACAGTATCTTCATAACTAAGACGGAAGAAGGAAACAAGCTTATAAAAGCTAGAGTTAGAACACTGTGTGTAGCTGAGATCGGAGACAAGTTTTCTTCTAGACATGGGCAGAAAGGTGTAGTTGGAATGGTGTTACCACAAGAAGACATGCCTTACACTGAGAGCGGTATAGTTCCAGATCTAATCATTAATCCACATGCATTCCCAAGTAGAATGACGATAGGGCAGCTAATAGAAAGCATAGCTGGAAAAGTAGCAGCATTAAAAGGAGAATTTATAGATGGCACACCATTCATGGGTAAACCTCTAGAAGAACTTAGAAGAGAACTAGAACAACTTGGATTCAAGAGTAGTGGTAAAGAAGTGATGTACGATGGATTGACTGGCAAACGTTATGAAGTGGAGATATTCATAGGCATAGTTTATTATCAGAGGTTACATCACTTAGTTAGAGATAAGATTCATGCTAGATCACGTGGACAGGTACAGATACTCACTAGACAGCCGACCGAAGGTAGAAGTAGAGGTGGTGGATTAAAGTTCGGAGAGATGGAGAGGGATTGCTTGATTGCTCATGGTGCAAGCTTTCTCCTCCTCGACCGCCTCCTAGAACAGAGCGATAAACATACAGCATACTTCTGCGAAATTTGTGGTTTACCAGCATACTATGATCTTAAACAAGAAAGATTTATATGTCCAATACATGGGAAAGATGTTAAAACTAGACCTGTAACGCTGTCTTATGCATTCTATCTACTTCTAGAAGAGATGATGAGCATGATAATCTATCCTAAGTTAATATTTGAGGAGAAGGTGATCTAGAAAATGTCGTATATAGGATCTGTTTCAGCAATAAAATTCGGAATACTTTCACCTGAAATGATAAGAGAGATGAGCGTAGCAGAGATCCAGAACCCAGACACCTACGATGAAGATGGTTTACCAATACCTGGAGGAGTAATGGATCCGAGACTTGGAACACTAGAACCAGGACAGAGATGTAAAACATGTGGAAACACTTACCTAAACTGTCCAGGTCACTTCGGTCACATAGAACTTCCTGTACCAGTAATACACGTAGGATTCGTGAAACACATACACAATCTACTAAAAGCAACTTGTAGAAGTTGTGGTAGAATACTCCTAACAGACTCAGACATAGCTATGTATAAAAGTAAGATAGAAGAGATGAAAGCCTCAGGTCGAATAAGTAAAGAAGTATACTATAAGATTCTCCAGAAAGCGATGTCTACAACAACGTGTCCACACTGTGGTGAACGTCAATTAAAGATAGAACTCGAGAAACCTACAACATTCATAGAGATCACTGAAGGTGGACCGAGAAGGCTGGCGCCACATGTTGTTAGAGCTAGACTTGAAAGGATACCTGATAGTGATCTCGAGCTGCTAGATGTGGATCCCAAGATGGCTAGACCCGAATGGATGGTTTTAACAGTATTGCCTGTTCCACCAGTATATGTTAGACCAAGCATAACACTTGAATCAGGATTTAGAAGTGAAGACGACTTAACCCACAAACTCGTAGACATACTTAGAGTAGTCCAGAGACTTAGAGAGAACATAAATGCGGGTTCACCCTCACCTGTCATAGCAGAACTCGCAGACCTCCTCCAATACCATGTAACAACATACTTCAATAATGAGGTTCCAGGAATAGCTCCAGCGACCCATAGAAGTGGTAGACCCTTAAAGACACTTGCTCAACGTCTTAAAGGTAAGGAAGGCAGATTTAGATTAAATCTAAGTGGTAAGAGAGTAGACTTTTCAGCTAGAACAGTAATCTCCCCAGACCCGAATATCGATATAGACCAGGTTGGTGTGCCAATAGAAGTGGCGATGCAGTTAACAGTGCCTGAGAGAGTTACTGAATGGAATATAGAGAGGCTTAGACAGCATGTTAGGAATGGTCCGGACAAGTATCCAGGAGCAAAATATGTCATTAGACCAGACGGTAAGAGGATTAGATTAAAGTTTGCACAAGATTTAGATGAGATAGCGAACGCTCTTGAACCAGGCTTCATAGTTGAACGCCACCTAATAGACGGAGACATAGTTCTCTTCAATCGTCAACCAAGCTTACATAGAATGTCAATAATGGCCCATAGAGTTAAGATATTGCCTGGGAAAACGTTCCGATTAAATCTCTGTGTATGTACTCCGTATAACGCTGACTTCGATGGAGATGAGATGAATCTACATGTACCTCAAAGTGAAGAAGCACAAGCAGAAGCACGCCTACTCCTAATAGTACAGAACAACATACTATCACCTAGATATGGTGCACCGATAATAGGTGCGATAAGAGATTTCCTAACATCCCTATACCTACTTACAAAAGATGGAACATACCTATCCAAGAAAGAATTCTCATACCTACTGGCTCAGATAGGTTATGAGGGAGAGCTTCCAGAACCAGAGATAAAAGAACCTGAACCAAAGTGGAGTGGGAAACAGCTTTTCAGCATGCTCTTACCAAAAGACTTTAACCATAGATTCAAAGCTGCATTTTCACCTGAAATAGAAGTAGTTATTGAGAATGGTAGGCTGGTTAAAGGTGTTATAGATAAGAATGCTGTAGGTGTAGAGAAAGCGAACAGCATCTTACACAGGATAATGATGGAGCACGGTCCAGAGAAGGCGAAAGACTTCCTCAACAAGCTTGTCAGAATAGCCAACGCCTACCTAAACCTCAGAGGCTTCAGCTTCGGCATAGACGATCTCCATGTCCCAGAAGAAGCCTACAAAGAAATAGAAGAAATATTCAAGAAGATGGATGAAGCATTCAACGCTCTGAAAACAGATTATGAGAAGGGTAGGATAGAAGTAAGACCTGGAGAAACACTTGAACAAGCATTCGAATCAAATATTCTCCAAATAGAGAAAGAAGCAAGAGATTCAGCTGGACAGATTGTGAGAAAATACATATCACCTAATAGTAGCGCAGTTATAATGACGAGGACTGGTGCTAGAGGTTCTCTACTAAACATAGATCAAATGGTTGGTGTAGTTGGACAACAAGCAGTTAGAAGAGAGAGGATAAAGAGAGGATTCACAGACAGAGTATTAACCTTCTTTAAGCCTGGAGATTTATCGCCTAAAGCTAGAGGCTTCGTATACCACTCATTCCTTAAAGGATTAGACCCAATAGAGTTCTTCTTCCATATGGCTGGAGGGAGAGACGGTCTAGTAGATACTGCTGTAAGAACACAGCAGAGTGGTTACATGCAGAGAAGACTTGTGAATGCCCTAGAACCACTATACGTAGAATACGATGGAACCGTAAGAATAATGGATGATAGAAGAATAGTACAATTCTTGTACGGTGAAGATGGAATAGACCCTGCTAAGAGCTATCATGGAGAAGCAGTAAACATGGAGATAATAATGAATAGACTTGGACTTAAACCAAGAGGAGAAGGAGAAAAAATGAAATCAGAAGAAATAGAAGAAATAGCCTCAAGATATAGAAACAAACTTCCTAAACTAGTGATAGAAAAGATGAAGAAGTTTATCTTAGATAAACGATTAACTAGAGATGAGGCAGAAAGATTTGCGAGAGAAGTATATAAAGAGTATTTAGGGAATAGGGTTGAGCCAGGTGAAGCTGTCGGTATTGTTACAGCTCAATCTATAGGAGAGCCTAGCACTCAGCTAACACTCAGAACATTCCACTTCGCTGGAGTTAGAGAGCAGAGTATACTGCTAGGTCTACCTAGATTAATAGAGATTGTTGATGCTCGTAAAACACCTTCAACACCGATAATGAGAATACCGCTAGAACCAGAATATGCTCAGAATAAAGCTAAAGCTCAAAAAGTGTTGAAACAGATCCAGTTGACATATCTCATCGATCTTGTTTCAAGTGTTGCATATAACTTGAAGAAAAATGCTGTGATCTTGAAACTCGATGAAGAAGCTATGAAGAATCATGGTGTAACCTTAAGCCAGATAGAATCAATACTGTCCCAATCAAAATACAGGTATGAAGTTAAAAACGATACGATAACGATATACACGACTGAAGGAATAGATATAGATAAGTTTAGAGAAAAATTACTTTCAACAAAAATTAAAGGTGTGAGAAAGATAACTAAAGCAATACTCAAGTACGAGAATGGAGAATACGTAATACTTACAGAAGGATCAAACCTTAAAGAAATACTTGAAATACCTGGAGTAGATTATAGGAGAGTTTGGACAAACAACATTCATGAAATAGCTGAAGTATTAGGAATAGAAGCTGCTAGAAATGCTATAGTGAGAGAGTTAAGAACTGTATTAGAAGAACAAGGTCTAGACGTAGACATTAGACATCTCCTCCTACTAGCAGACATGATGACTCTAAGCGGTAGCGTTAAACAGATTGGAAGACATGGAGTAGTTAGGTTAAAGAGCAGTCCGCTTGCTAGAGCAGCTTTCGAGATAAGCGTCCAGACACTTCTAGACGCAGCTGTAAGAGGAGAAGTAGATACTTTAAGAGGAAACGTAGAACGTATCTTAATAGGTAAGGAAATACTCGTAGGTGTTGGACAAGTAACACTACTAATGCAGCATCCAGGAGCCGTAGATGGAGGACAGCAGAACCGAGAACAGAGTAGCGAGAGAGAATCAGGTACACAATCATAACCTATAAATTAACCTCTTCTCAAGATCTTTAGAGATGGTAAGATATGAGTGTAAAAGAAGAGTTGAAAATAGATATTGATCCAAGAAGTCTACAGAGACACCTAGAAGTAATTAGTAGAACTGGGAAACTGATCTTTGGTTTTAGACAGAGTAGGATTTCCATACTAAATAAGAAAGCTAAGATGGTGATATTGGCAAGCAACTGTCCAGCAAGAATTGAGAGAGAGATCAAGATTGCTTGTAAGATAGCGAATACGCCTTACATAAAAGCAGCTGTACCAGGTAAAGAACTAGGATACATGGCTGGAAAACCATTTTCCGTCTCAGTACTATCAATAATAGACTTCGGAGCTTCAACACTACGAGAAAAACTAGAACAAGCAGAAGAGTAAAGTTAAGCAGGTTGATGAATTACGTTTAAATCATACATTAGACAAAGTTTATATCGAGAAATCTCTGCTGAAATTTTGGTAGAGAGATAGCTGAGGTTATAGAAATTGAGTGAAGGTGTAAAATTAACAGATAAAGAAATCAAGTACATCTCATTATTTGAAGCAGCTACTGGAGTATCTGTAATAGATTGTATTGAATACGGAGATACTCTAGTCTTTGTAGTTAATACTGGTGAATTAAAGAAAGTTGTAGCTGGCAGAGGTATAAAGATACAACAATTCTCAAAAATCGTAAAGAAGAAGATTAAGGTTGTAGAATACTCACAAGATCCATCAAAATTTATCGAGAATGCTATTCTACCAGCAAAAGTAATAGAACCTGTAAGAATAACAGAACGTACAAACGGTAAAAAGATAGCCGTGGTTACAGTAGACCCAAAACAGAGAGGTATAGCTATCGGGAAAAACGGTAAAACAATAGAACTTGTAAGAATGTTGGCAAAAAGGCATCACCAAATAGACCACGTAGTCATTACATAACTCTGAAAGCTCTAATTCTTGGGTACCAAGTACAAAGTGTAATATTTTATTAAAATAGTTGAAAATCTAAAACTAATATGACTGGTATCAATATAATCTTAAAAAGAGAATATGTACAGAAAAAATATAAATTCAAGTTTATATCCTAAGAATTCCAAAGATTCTATTGAAGTTCTCGAGGAGGGTGGTTGAAATGTCGTCAGAAAATAAATCTAGAGTACTTCTTTTCGAGGAAGCCGTAGGATTAACAAAGTTTGAGCTTGGTGGTAAAGGTTACGGTTTGGTTGAAATGACGAGGATAGGTCTACCAGTACCACCTGGACTAAATATACCAACTTATGTTTGTAAAGAGTATTATGAGACTGGACGTTTACCAGATGGTTTACTAGATGAAGTTAGAGAAAAACTTAAAGTTATTGAAGAAAGAGTTGGTAGAATTTTTGGTTCTCCTGAAAGACCTTTACTCGTTTCCGTACGTTCTGGAGCACCTTACTCTATGCCTGGAATGATGGATACAATACTCAACTTAGGTTTAAATGATGAAATAGTTAAGGGTTTAGCAAAAGAAACAGGTGATGAAAGATTCGCATACGATTGTTATAGAAGATTTATACAGATGTTTGGAAGAATCGTCATGGGTGTTAAAGATGAGAAATTTGATGAGATTATGGAAGAGCATAAGAAGAAGCTTGGCGTAAAACATGACGTAGAGATACCTGCAGAAGAATTGAAGAAAATTATAGAAGAATTTAAAGAACTTATCAAGAAGGAAACTGGTAGAGATTTTCCACAGAATCCATGGAAACAGCTTGAGATGGCTATTGAAGCAGTCTTTAAATCATGGAATAATCCTAGGGCGATAGTCTATAGGAAGGCTTACAATATCCCAGATGATCTCTATACAGCTGTAAACATCCAGATGATGGTATTTGGAAACATGGGTTATGATTCAGGAACAGGTGTAGGGTTCACTAGAAACCCATCTACAGGAGAGAAGAAACTCTATGGAGAATATCTTCTAAATGCTCAAGGTGAAGACGTAGTTGCAGGAATCAGAACACCTAAACCAATAGAAGAATTAAAGAACGATCTACCTCAAGTATACGAGGAACTTTTGAGAGTATCTGAATTACTTGAGAAACATTTTAGAGAGATGCAGGATTTCGAGTTCACGATACAGGAAGGTAAACTCTATTTACTCCAAACTAGAAATGGTAAGAGGACAGCACAAGCAGCCGTAAAAATAGCTGTAGACATGGTTAATGAAGGTTTGATAACTAAGGAGGAAGCTATAGCGAGAATAGATCCAAATGATCTAAACCAACTACTACATCCAAGAATAGACCCAAACGTTAAAGCTAAACCAATAGCTAGAGGACTGAATGCTTCTCCAGGAGCAGCCACAGGTAAAGTAGTATTTACAGCAGATGAAGCAACTGAGCTAGCTGCGAAAGGTGAGAAGATAATACTCGTTAGACCTGAAACTAAGCCTGAAGATATTCATGGAATCATAGCTGCTCAAGGTATACTAACTAGTAGAGGTGGTATGACGAGCCATGCAGCTGTAGTTGCACGTGGTATGGGTAAGCCTGCGGTCGTAGGTGCAGAGATGATAAAGATAGACTTGGAGAAAGAAATCTTCACTGTAAATGGAGTACAGGTAAAGAAATATGACGTAATAACTATAGATGGTACAACTGGCAACGTGTATCTAGGTGCTATACCAACAATAGAACCTGAATTAAGTGAAGAGTTGAAGATATTGCTGAGCTGGGCTGATGAAATTAGAAGACTCGGTGTTAGAGCAAATGCTGAGACACCTCAAGCGGCTAGGAAAGCTAGAGAATTTGGAGCTGAAGGTATTGGCTTAGCTAGAACAGAGAGAATGTTTAATGCTCCAGACAGACTTCCAATAGTCTACGAACTGATTTTTGCTGAGAATGAAGAAGAACGATGGAGAGCGTTAAACAAGCTTTTACCTATGTTCAAATCAGATTTCAAAGAAATCTTTAGAGAGATGGTTGGCTACCCTGTAACCGTGAGATTACTAGATTTACCTCTCCACGAATTCTTACCGAGGATAGAAGAACTCGTACAACGTGTAACAGAATTAAGGATGATAGTTAAGAGTAAGAAGAAAGGTTACAAGAAAGCTATGAAAGAACTTGAAGAAAAAGAGAAGATATTGAAGAAAGCTCTTCAACTGGCTGAGCATAATCCTATGATAGGTCATAGAGGATGTAGGCTTGGGATAACGTATCCAGAGATCTACAGAGTTCAGACAAGAGCTATACTTGAAGCAGCACTAGAGTTGAAGAGAGATGAAAAGAAAGAAGTGCATGTTGAGATAATGGTACCTCTGGTGAGTGAGGTAAATGAGCTAAAGATACTGAGACAGATAATTGAAGACGAAGCTGAGAAAGTGTTTAGAGAATTTGGAGATAGAGTAGAATTGCATATAGGAACAATGATAGAGACACCTAGAGCAGCATTAACAGCTTCAGAGATAGCTAGATACGCAGACTTCTTCAGTTACGGCACAAATGATCTTACACAAACAACGTTCGGCTTCAGTAGAGATGATGTTGAAGCGAAATTCATGGCCCAGTACCTTGAGAAGAAGATCTTACCGTACAATCCATTTGAGATAATAGATGAGAAAGGTGTCGGCAGACTCATTAAGATAGGTACGAGAGAAGGTAAAGAAGCAAACCCGAAGCTAGTAGTTGGAATCTGCGGAGAACATGGTGGAGAACCAAAGAGCATAAAATTCTTCGAAGAAGCTGGACTAGACTATGTAAGCTGCTCACCATACCGTGTACCAATAGCACGTCTAGCAGCAGCCCAAGCAAGACTGAAAGAACTCACCATAAAAATAACCGTATAAACCAGACATATATTAAACATAGATCTGAAACCCTCTGAACTTCCCAATACTCATCTAGAAATCTTATAATCATCCTAAACTTACCTAGAAACGTAGATACATGTCTAGAATAACAGGAGGAGAAGTCTTAAAACGATGCTTAATACAAGAAAACGCGAAGTATGTATTCGGAGTACCTGGAGACCAGCTGTACCCATTTTTAGATGCAGTATATAGAGATGAAAGAATAGAATTTATTACGATGCGTCATGAAGCAGCGGCGGCTCACGCAGCTGATGCATGGTCAAGATTAACGGGGAAGCCTGGTGTCTGTATTGCTACAGTAGGTCCGGGAGCCGCCAATCTTGTATCAGGAGTTTATCCAGCCTACGCAGACAGTATACCGATGATTGTCATCACTGCACAGAATCAAAGTTGGCAATCTTATCCAGATCGTGGTTCTCAGCAAGCTTTAGATCAACTAACACTTTTCAAAGCGGTAACTAAATGGAATGCAATTGTATCACACTGGAAGCGTATTCCAGAGTTGGTGAAATGGGCTTTTAGAATAGCTTTATCAGGTAGACCTGGCCCAGTCCATCTAGATATCCCATCAGACATACTGTACCAGACTGGTGAAGAAAACGAAGTCGAGATTGCTTCTCCACAATCCTATAGACCGTTAACCCAACCCGTCGGCGACCATAACTTGATAGAGGTAGCTGCGAAAATGTTGGCGGAAGCTGAAAGACCGTTGATTCATGTAGGTGGAGGTGTACTGCGTTCAGGGGCTTCACAAGAAGTTATCGAGCTTGCAGAATATCTTCAAGCACCTATAACCACCTCACCTAGTAGTAGAGGAGCTGTACCAGAGGATCATCCACTCTATCTCATATCTGCATGTCCTGGAAATGGAGCTATAGTAGCACAAGTAGAAGCAGAAGTAGTATTAGTTGTTGGATGTAGGCTTGGAGCACTAGATATGTGGGGTAGACCTCCAGCATGGGGGGAACCAGGTAGACAGAAAGTTATCCAGATAGATATTTCAGGAGAAGCTATAGGTCTCAACCGCCCAGTAGATGTTGGAATAGTGGGAGATGCGAAATCTACTCTTAGAAGGCTTCTCGAAGTATTAAAGAAGTATACCCCTCCCAGGAAAGAGAATAAGTATCTTCAAGACTACAAGAATATTGAAAAAGCTTGGTTAAATGAATTCGAAGAACTATCTAGGCTTGACACGATCCCTATACATCCACTTAGAGTAATAAGAGAGGTTAGAGAATTCTTTCCGAGAAATGCTATCGCAATAATAGATGGAGGAAATACCTCGGTATGGGCTTTCTATTTACATAGAGTCTATGAGCCTGGGACTCTGCTGAATTGTGCAAGCGGTGATTCAGGTCACCTTGGAACAAGCATACCTTATGCGATAGCAGCTAAACTCGTATATCCTGACCGCCAAGTCTACTGCATAACAGGCGATGGAGCATTCGGCTTCAACATCCAAGAACTTGAAACAATTAGCAGACTAAGACTACCAGCAGTATTCATTGTGATGAATGATCGTGCATGGGGGATGATAAGATCAGGTCAAACATTATTCTATTCTAAGAGATATGTCGGAGTAGATTTTACAGATATCAGATACGATAAGATAGCTCAGGCAATGAATTGTTATGGTGAGAGAGTAGTTGAACCTAGAGAGATCAAACCTGCATTGGAAAGAGCTGTAAAGTCTGGTCTACCTGCAGTCATAGATGTAGTGGTTGATAGAGAAGCTATACCCCCAGACTTCAAGACGCTGGCAGCAATATGGCTAGAAGGATGTGAAATACCTGAAGAAATTGAAATCGAAGTAGAAGCATTAAGATGATGATAGGTAGAGACGTATAACTTATGCTAACATATATCCCAACATTTTTTGTTTCTCGATTCTCGATTAGCTAGAAATCTATCTTTCTTCCTTCATAAGCGTATCTGTAGAGATTTACGTAGTCTTCCCGACTGGGTATCCGAGGATTAGCTATAGTTCCAGTAGACATCATCGCTTTATCAACAAGTTCATCTAGATTTTTCTCAAACTCTTCTCTACTTATTCCAAGATCTCTAATCGTTAAGGGTTCACCAACTTCTATGAGAAGTTCTCTGATCCTTTGAATAAATTTTCTAAGAATCTCCTCATAGTTTTCTCCTCCTATTCCAACTGCTTGAGCTAGCTCAATGTATCTGTCTCCAGCTTCTCTGAGATTGTATTCTATTGACGGTATTAGTACTGCTGATATAGTTCGACCGTGAGGGATTTTGAATAAAGCTCCAATAGCATGCCCCATAGCATGTGCTACACCTATCTGAGAGTTGCTGAAGGCTGCTCCTGCAAGCATAGCTGCGTAATGCATCTTCTCTCTAGCCTCTCTATCTCTAGAATCTCTAAAAGATCTTGGAAGATATGTGAAGATGATCTTTATTGCTGCGATTGCAAGTACATCTGATATATCATTTCTCCACCGTGAGACATATCCTTCCATAGCGTTAGCTAATGCATCTACACCTGTATCTGCGACTAGTCTAGAAGGCATGGAGAGGGTAAACTCGGGGTCTAGAATCACGATATCTGGAACTACTTCTCTAGAAGCTAGCTCCATTTTCCTCTTCTCCTTATTGTCTGTAATTACTATGGCCCATGAAGCTTCAGACCCTGAACCGCTAGTAGTAGGAATAGCTATCATCTTGGCTTTATTTCTTAAACCAAGTTTTGTTAAGGGGTTTATTTCATCAATCTTTACGTCTGGACGTTCATATAGAACCCAGACAGCCTTCGCAGTATCTATAGAGCTTCCACCTCCCAAAGCTATTATCCAGTCTGGTTGATATTCTCTAACAATCTCAACACATTTGAGAACATTCTCAACGGACGGCTCAGCCTCAACCTCATCAAAGATCTTTACATCTAATCCAGCCTCTTCAAGATAACTCTTGATCTTATCCACGAAGCCTAAGCTAACTATCACTCTATCAGTAACTATGAATGCTTTCCTACCTTCTATCAATTTCAGGTACTCGGATGCTTCATCAGCGATAACTATTGTTCTAGGTAGAGTAATCTCCCACATATTCTCCCAAACACTATGTTCTAGATAGTAAATTCTGTAGGAATTCTAGATGCTGTCTTAACAAGTTCCGATGCTGCTTTAGTGTATCTTAAAATCTTACCCATATCACCTTCAAGCTTGAATTTCCGCATCATTATAGCATGTATAGGGTCGAGCTGACCCATAATAAGTTTCTTCCAATTAGAATACGGTCCTTCAAGTACAAATGCTGTTTTCTTTGCTTCTCTACTCGGAAGCATACATGCTTCTCTACACTTACCATGCCATAGATCTACATAAAAGACTATTTCTTTCTCCACACCCTCACCTGGAGATATTATAAATAGGAAATCGCCTTCCCAATCTTTAGCAGCTTCCTCATAAGCTTTATTCTTATTCAATTCTTCTTTATATGCTCTAATCCATTCTTCACTAGGAAACTTATACTTCTCCAACCTAAACCACAAATAACGTATTCTAGAAAACCAATATTAATTTTTCCAATATTGATTTACTATTAAACGTAGTTCTGCTCCACGGTGTCCACTCAAGTATTAAAATTAAGAATAGGGAGCCGTAACTACTAGAAATTTAACAACTGGTTCTCTAAAATCTACCACTAATAAATCCTATGACAATATTGCGAAAAAATATTGTTTCCAGCAACCTCACGTTAGTAGAAGCATCGAAGTAGATTTGATAGATGAATTAAGTGGGATTTTATCTAATTAGAACCCTACTGTATGTTAATACTTTTGTTCTTCTTAGTGTAGAAGTAAAAGTTTATGAAATGCTATTTATTATCAGATTCTTGGAATGGGTAACGGAGAGTTTGCGGCTAGAAAGCTGAGACAAAATAGGAAGAAGTTTAGATGGAGTCAAAGAGATTACAGAGTCAGAATGCTTAGACTTAAAGAAAAATTCGACCCTCTTGAAGGAGCACCCATGGCTAGAGGAATAGTAATACAGAAAGTTGGAATAGAGTCTAGGCAACCTAACTCAGCAGTAAGGAAAGCTGTGAGAGTTCAGTTAATAAAGAATGGGAAAGTCGTAACAGCATTCTGTCCAGGAGATGGAGCTCTAAACGTTATTGATGAACACGACGAAGTAATAATCTCAGGTATAGGAGGTACGTTAGGTCGTTCTATGGGCGATCTACCAGGTGTACGTTACAAAGTCGAGCTTGTCAATGGTGTCCCCCTCAAATTACTAATTCTAGGTAAAGTTAAGAAGCCTAGACGCTAAAATAAAGAGAGATATATACCATAATTTTCTTGATCTTGATAATGTATATTCATGTCTATCGGGTTTACGTATTAATATGAGTATTTCAAAACCCTTATAACCTATATTCACTAAAGATACATAGTTATGGTGGTTGTTTCTCCAAGCTTGGTAAGACAGAAAATTAAGCAGAACCCTCTTCTAGAAAAGGCTTTCATGATACTAGAAGGTAGCGTGGAAGTACAAGCATATCTTTCTATGGCTAATGTTACAGCTGTCCAGAGATTAATGTACAACGATCATGGCCCCGTCCATTCTAGGATAGTCTCTGGATCAGCTTTAGAAATCTTCGATATTCTCGTAGAAAATGGTTATACTCCTTCTATTGTAAAAGACGGTGTTGGAGATGAGGTTGATGCCCGTATAGTAACAATGATAGGCGCATATCTCCACGATATAGGAAACGCTATCCATAGGAGTCTACATCATATTACTGGAGTAGCAATAGCATCTAGATTCCTACCCCGTCTCCTCAAGAAGATATATGGAGATTATCTAAAAGCGTATAAACTGACACCAGAGATACTGCACTGTATCCTCTCACATGATGAAAGAGAAAGAGCATTAAGTTTGGAAGCTGGAATATCTAAAGTAGCTGATGGAACAGACATGGCTGAAGGTAGAGCTCGTATTCCATATAGACATGGTAAATCAGATATACATGCTCTATCAGCTTTAGCTATCAAGAAGGTAGAGATTGTTAGAGGGGATTCCAAGAATAGACCTGTAAAGATAATAGTAGACATGGAGAATGAGGCTGGAATATTTCAGATAGAACAAGTACTAGGAATGAAGATACAAACATCTGGAATAGCGGATACGATTGAGATAGAAGCATTAAAAAATGGAGTGCACTTCAAGACAATAACGTTCAGATAACTACACTATAAAGAAAAATAAAACCGGTAAAATGAAGGGTTTAAGAATAGCTAAATCTACAATCATCTTAGAAAAATATGTCTGAGGAACTAGTAGAAAAATTCAAGATCTTTGGAAAATGGAGTACAGAAGGAATAGAGATCAGAGATCCGGGGTTAAAAAGGTACATTAACCTTAAGCCTACACTGATTCCCCACTCTGGAGGTAGGCATGAACATAGAAGATTTGGAAAAGCGGAAGTAAATATAGTTGAAAGACTTGCAAATATGTTTATGAGACCTGGGAGAAATGGTGGAAAGAAAACAAAAGCTCTCAAGATAGTTAGAAACGCTCTCGAAATAATACATCTAAGAACAGGTAGAAACCCTATAGAAGTCCTTGTTAGAGCATTAGAAAATGCAGCTCCAAGAGAAGATGTAACAAAATTAATCTACGGAGGAATACTTTACCTAAAAGCCGTAGACATATCTCCACAAAGGAGACTCGATCTAGCACTACGATACATATCACAGGGAGCTAGAGAATCTGCTTTCAGAAGTAAAAGAAAAGTAGAAGAAACATTAGCAGAAGAAATAATTCTTGCAGCAGAAAACGATAGTAAAAGCTACGCTATAAGAAAGAAAGTAGAACTAGAAAGAATGGCATATGCATCCAGATAACAGCCTACACCAAAATCTAATCCAAACATCCTAATACTAGATGCATGTATGTTAATATTTATCTTCCCAGTAATCTTAAAAATGAAACATCCTTAGAAAGGGTTCTTATAATCTATTCTTAAAGATTAATGCCTGAATAGTTAATAACAAGTTTTCTAATCAGATTTTCTATGAAAAATAGAGATAAAAATATTATTGTTGTTGCATTAGGTGGTAATGCTCTTCTTAGAAAAGGGCAGAAAGGTTCCTTCGAAGAACAGTATAACAATATTGTCCAGACTTGTAAGATACTGGCAGACATGGTTCAAGCTGGCTACAAACTTGTAATTACCCATGGAAATGGTCCACAAGTTGGAGCAACGATACTTAGACACGATGCTGGAGAGAAACTGTACAATATACCGCCATTCCCGATGGATGTATGTGGAGCTGAAACACAAGGCTTCATAGGATACATGATACAACAAGCATTAACAAACGAGTTATCGAGAAGAGGTTTAAAGAAGAATATCGTGACAATCGTTACAAGAGTTGTAGTTGATAAGAATGATCCAGATTTCATCAACCCGAGTAAACCTGTAGGCCCATTCTACACTTTTGAAGAAATGGAAAAGATAAAGAAGATTCATCCAGAATATGTTTTCAAGGAAGATAAGATGAGAGGCGGGTGGAGAAGAGTTGTACCATCACCTGATCCTAAATACATAGTTGAAGGACCAGCTGTCAAGACACTGATAGAAGCTGACTTCATAGTAATTGCAAGTGGAGGTGGAGGGATACCGGTAGTAGAAGAAGATGGTACATATATTGGTGTCGAGGCTGTTATAGATAAAGACCTGGCTGGAGAGAGGCTTGCAACATTTATAGGTGCAAATAAATTCATAATACTAACAGACATAGATGCGGTCTACATAGATTACGGTAAGCCTACGCAGAGAAAGATAGACGTGATAAAAGCTATAGAACTTAAGAAACTATACGACGAAGGACATTTCCCACCTGGAAGCATGGGACCAAAAGTTAAAGCAGCAATAAGATTTATAGAATCTGGTGGAGAAGAAGCAATTATAGCAGAACTTACACAATTAATGGAAGCGATAGATAGGAAAGCTGGAACACATGTAATACCATGACCGTGTAGATTATTTCTTCACATGTTTTCGTTAGAATTTCATTAAGCTTAAATACTCGTCGTAGAATATTTTCTTTCGCTCTATGATTATTAGAAGAGCTAAGATTAGAGGTAGAGATGGTTTATTTGATATTAGGATAGAAGATAACGTTATAGCTGAGATCTCCTCCGATATTCAAGCTAGAGATGAAGAAGAAATTGATGTTGAAGGACGTTTGGTAACTCCCCCATTTATAGATATGCACTTCCACTTAGATTCAGTATTAACTCTTGGAGATCCGAGATTTAATCAATCTGGAACACTTCTTGAAGGGATAGAAATTTGGTCCGAATATAAGAAGAAGCTTACCATTGAGGACATAGTAGATAGAGCTCGTAGAGCCTTAATGCTAATGATATCTTATGGTACAACAAGGATAAGAACGCATGCAGACGTAACCGACAAGAAATTAACAACAGTCAAGGGATTACTTGAAGTTAAACGTTTATTTAGAGATGTGGTAGATGTACAGATAACAGCTTTCCCACAAGATGGAATACTTACAGAACCAGAGAATAGAGAATTATTAGAAAAGGCTGTAGAGATGGGCGCGGACAATGTGGGGATGATTCCTCATCTAGAGTATACTAGAGAAGATGGTGTTAAGTCAATAGACATAGCATTCGAGATAGCTAAAAGATATGATAAAGATATCGATGGACATGTAGATGAAACAGATGATGAACATTCCCGTTTCTTAGAAGTAGTTGCAGCAAAAACTATTAAAGAAAACTACATAGGTAGGGTAACAGCTGGACATGCAACCGCAATGCATTCTTACAATGATGCGTATGCTGACAAACTATATAGACTACTTAGGAAAGCTGAGGTAACGATTGTTCCTAATCCTTTAATAAATATTCATCTTCAAGGTAGGTATGATAAGTATCCTAAAAGGAGGGGGCTGGCGAGAATAAAAGAATTGCTAGCAAATGGTGTTAATGTTGCTTTGGGCCATGATTGTATTATGGATCCATGGTATCCGCTGGGTAGGGGGGACATGATGCTAGTACTCTTCATGGCGGTTCATGTAGCTCAGTTAATGGGATACGACGAGCTTATAAAATCTTTCGATCTCATTACAACCAATGCTGCTAAAGCGCTTAGAATAAATTCTATATATGGTGTGGAGAAAGGTAAGAAAGCAGATCTAATAGTTCTCGACGCATTTAACGAGATTGAAGCTTTAGCACATCTTAAGAGACCGCTCTATGTAATAAAGAACGGGAAGATAATTTCTATGAAAACTAGAGAAGAAGTGGAAGTTGCAGACCCATTAACTGGTAAGCTAGTGAAATTTGATGAGAAGATGCTGAGAAAATCTTCCAGCTATTACTAGGATCAGGAAGGCCGTCTTCGAATATGTTACGTCTCTACATTATTCATTACCTAACGAAGTTCCATGGATAAAATTAATTAATATTAAGAATCTTTGAATATACGTTCTCCGTTATTCTCTTCGGTATGGTTGGAGTAATGCTTTAGGTGGACGTACACGTTTCCCGAGTATAGTTGCGGCTCCAATTGTTATTATATATGGAACTGACTGGAAGAATTGATATGGTATTTGAATAACCGTTGCAACCAACCATGCCTGGACAGCGTTAAGCATTCCGAAGAAGATGCATGCGAGCCAAACCCATACCGGGTTCCAGTTACCTAGAATGACTAAAGCTAAGGCAATCCAGCTCCATTCTCCTCCAACATTCAGATTGAAACTTCTCAAATCCATTAACGAATAGTAAGCTCCGCCAACGGCCATCAATGCTGAGCCGATAATCGCTGCAATATACCTAGAGAAGTGTACTCTGATCCCAGCTGCATCGACAGTTTTCGGATTTTCTCCTAAACCTCTTATTATCAATCCCCACCTAGTCCTAAATAATATGAATGCGATTATCGGGGCTAGAACATATATGCCGGCATACGTATAGAGAGTTTGTCTAAACAGTGTTCCAATCACTGGTAGAGAAGATAGTATCGGTATTGATAGTGAAGTAGTTGGAGGGACAGTGGGCTCGACGAGAGGTGAGCCTATTAGAACTCTATGAAAGAAGTAAGATAAGTTCATTGAGAAGAATGTTACAGCTATTCCTGCAATATGTTGCTGAACACCTATCGTTACAACTAGAAATGCTAGAAGTAGCCCTAAAGCTGCGCCGACTAATGCGGCGATAATTACTCCGTAGACCAAGTTTCCGAGAAAGTATGCTCCCATGAAGCCCCAGGCAGCCCCAGAGATCATTATTCCGAGTATGCCCAGATTTATCATGCCTGCCTTCTCTATAATATTCTCGCCTATAGCTGCGAAAACTATGGGGGCAGAGACTACTAAAGTTAAGCTCAATATACTTGAGATAATGGACTCTGGATAGCTTCCCTTAAATGCTGGGTAAACTAAGTCTAGTATAAAGAAGAATAAGACTACACTAGATGTAATTACTATTATTCTTTGAAGATTTTTATTCATAAATCTCTTAACTCCATCATTCGTCAAACTTGAAGTTGAAGATGGAAATCTTAGCTTAATTAGTGGAGACTTAGCTCTCGCATGTTTCGTTCTAATTAGTATTGGTCTATAGTTGATAAATATGCTGAAGACCAGTAGAAATATGAGTGTTTGAGCTTGTATTATATCTGAGAGGAAGCTTGGTACCCCTGTACTCCAGCTCATAGCGTTAGCTCCATTTATCAAAATGCTGAAGAATAATGCTGCAACCATAACTCCTATCGGGTTAAGGTTTCCAAGCATAGCTATAGCTAAAGCTACTAGACCATAGTTTGGACCTACGAAAGGTGTCATATAGTATAGTATTCCCATTAATTCTACTGCTCCAGCTAGACCAGATATTCCACCACTAAGAAATGCTACCCAAAAATATGTTCTGGAAATATTTATTCCTTCAAGAATAGCTACTCTTGGAACTGTTACGGCAATAATCTTATTTCTAAAACTTGTGTAGTTAAGAATTAACCATACCATCACCAGTATTATGAACGGTATTATAACACCTGCGTGAAGTCTTGTACCTGGTATCAGGATCGGAAGCTTAGCATTAATACCTATTTCTTGCGACTGGGGATATGTGGTGTAGGGAGAGCGGAGAGGCCCTGTCAAAAGACCTGCATTAATCAACAGTATAGCAGACCATATCAATATAGTTGTCAAAACTTCATCTTGATTTCTCTTAACCTTAAGCCACCAAGAGATTAAAGCGACAGCTGAACCACCCAACCACGCTACCAGTAAGATTAAGGGTATCAGAACATAGGAAGACAGACTTCTCAAGACTACTCCCAGCCACGCTGCTATTAATCCACCTACAATAAATTGACCGTGAGTACCAATATTCCAAAACCTAGCTTTAAACGCTACAGTAATAGCTAGAGCCAATAATAGTAGAGGAGTTGATGTGACAAGTATCTCTGTAGGATAAGTCAGAGGCCATGTAATAAGATAGTAATACACCTTAAGTATATCTCCTCCAGCTATCAGGATATAGACAGATGATGTAAGAATAGCCAGTAAAACTGAGATTATCGGTAATATTATCCGATACTTTAGTGGAAGAATTTCTTTTCTTACAAGTTTTAAACTAAACAATTCTAAGTAACCCCGCTAACCATTAACCCTAATTTCTCCATAGTAACTTCTTCAGGTCTAAATGTTCCGATGATCCGTCCATCATACATTGCGGATATTCTGTCGCAGAATGCTACGAGTTCTTTTATATTTGGAGATATTATTATTGTAGTGAGACCTTTACTTCTTCTTTCATTAACTTTATCAAAGAACATTTTTGTCCCCATGGGGTCGAGCCCGACAGTTGGATGGAGAGCTATGAGGAGCTTCACATTACGCCCCATAACTCTTGCGAGATAGACTCTTTGCATGTTCCCCCCAGATAATGTTGTGATAGGAGATCTCAAATCTTTAGCAATGATTGAGTATTCTCTTATCAAACTTTCCGCCAGATTTTTCTTCTCTTTCTTATTTAATAATATTCCTTTAAGATATGAGAATTTATCTTCACTACCTATGGTAAGATTGTCTTCAACAGATGCATCAGGGATTATCCCATCTCTAATTCTATCATCAGATATGAATGCGACACCTTTCTTCTTCATTTGAAAAACATTTAGATTTGTGACATCTTCCCCAAATAACAGTATCTTACCAGATTCAGAACGTCTCAAACCATAAATACATTCAGCGAGTTCTTTCTCTCCTGTTCCTGGTATGACTGCTATTCCATGAGCTTCGCCTACATACACTTCTAGATTTAAATTTTTAACCACGAGGTTTCCTTTATCATCTTTAACATTCAAGTTCATTACCTTAAGAGCATAGTCGTTTGTAACAGTTGCTGGAAGAGGTTTAATAGATTCTATAGATATCGTTACGTCAAACATGGATTTAATTAATGCTGTTATGTCTAGGTTCTCAGATTTAAAGATAGACGAAATCTTCCCAGCAGTCATAACTATTATCTCGTCCGAAACATCTATAACTTCAGCTAGGTCATGTGATATCATCAGTATGGTGAATCCTCTGGAAACCAGGTTTCTAAAGACCTCTTTAAGTATTTGTTTTTGTTGGATTGGGAGGAAAACAGTGGCCTCATCCAATATTAGCGTAGGCTTAACTCCTACCTCGTAAAATAATTCACAGAGGATTATTGCTTTAGCTATTTCGAATACTCTTAAGTGACTGATAGGTAGATCTTCAACTTTGGCATCTAGATCCACTTTCACTCCTATATCACCCATAAATTTTTCAACACGTCTTCTCAACCAGTCAACATTGAAGAATATTCCAGGCATAGGTAGAGCTAAATGTTCAGCAAGTGTGAGACCTGGAGCAAGATTAGGGTTTTGCTCAACTTTCACTACACCCTCAAATATGGCTGTATGAAAATCGTTTATCTTAACATCATGAACATATATCTCTCCCTTATCTGGAATCATGTAACCACTTATCAAATTCATTAGTGTCGATTTACCTGCACCGTTAGGTCCAACAATTCCATACACTTTACCTTCCCTAAGCTCTATAGATACATTATCGACGGCTACGACTCCGCCTGGAAATGTCTTACTGACTTCTCTTAATTTAACAACTGTGCTCATAACTGTTTTACCCCCTACGTCACTTTCCCACTTACGTAATAAATAAATAGTTAGCTATTAATGATTACGTCATTCAATGTAATGTTTATGTGATTTGGAAGATTCTGTTCCATGTGTTAAAAAATAGAAGTGTGTTAAAATTTAGTTGTTTAGAAATCTGATATTGGAGGAGTCTCGACAATAGGTATCCAGGTTTCTCCTTCCATTATCTTTTTCTCCCATTCTTTGACCAAGTTCAGTATTTCAAATGTTAATGGTGGTGACGGTTTTCCAAAATGATGGAAGTCAGCTAGGTAAGATCCCCCAAAACACATCCATGAATATGTTCCAAGATTATCGGCTGTCCATGTTCCTGCAAGAACTCGCTCAAAAGAAACCCTAACGGTTGGTCTCATATCCCAAACTAAACTCGTTATAGTTACTTCTGGAGCTCTTTCATATTGATCAGCCATATTTCCTATCGCCCAAACCTCTTTACCCCCAGTGTAAGCTTCTCTTGCTGCTTCTTCAGCTCCCACCCTCTCAGCAAAAATTACGTCTGCACCTAGATCTATTAATGTCTTCGCAAGTCTTTTAGCTGTAGCTGGATGATACCAAGGTGATTCGCCGGGTGGAATATTTCCTAGTAGGTAGACAACCTTCGCTTTTACATTAGGGTTAATAGTCTTAGCACCTAGAATGTATCCATTTACGATCCTGTTTACCTCATTTATCTCCATTGCAGCAACTACACCTATCTTATTTGTCTTAGTTATCTTCCCAGAGATTATTCCAGCTAGGAATGCCGGTTGATGTAACCAGTTGTCAAAGACGGCAAAGTTGGGAGAAGTCGGTAGATATTCACTTCCAGCAGCAAAAGCAACTTTCGGATACCTCTTTGCAACCCTCCTAGCAATATCTTCTTTCAAGAATGCATCTAAGAAAACTATGTCCGCCACTTTTGCAGCATCTTCTAAAGCTAGTTCATATTCTTTTGGATCAATCTTCCTATCTACGAATTGGTAATCTACTTTGATGCCCTTTGCTTCGAACTCATCTTTAACTGCAAGTATTGCTGTATGTATTGCTCCATCCCAAGGTTCACTAACAGGTGTTTGGAAAACAGCTCTAACTATAATCTCCTTCTTTGCGGGAGCACCAACAGTAGCTGTTACTGTCGTAGCTTCTGTAACGGTCTTAGTCGTAACTACGGTCTTCTCAGTAACTGGTGGAACGGCGCTTGAACCAGCATAATAACCTGCAACTCCTCCAACAACACCCGCTACGATAACGCCAGTAGCAACCTTAGCAGCAGTTGAGAGAGCTTCACGTCTATTAATCTTCTTTTCATCAAGAATCATGTTAAGAAGATAGTAGGCAGGTTATATAAATATTCTCGTAGAATAATATAGAGGAATAGAATAAAACAAAGCTTTTAATTGTTTTCGTAGCAAAGCAATGTTTATGGAAAAAAGTCCATAGTAGATGATTTAAGTAATCAGTATGAAGAATTAGTACTATAGAAAATTTGAGATCTGAGATTTTGTCTTTCACTATGTATAGTTCTGTAGATTTTTAATAGTAGGGTTAAAATTTTAATTATCTTTTAGAAGATTTGATTCTTAAATAAAACTTCTTTTTATTTCATCTTTTCTCTAAATAGGTCGGTACAGTATTCTCTAGAGATGTCTGTGTAGACTGATTTCTAGGCCGATCTTTCTCAGACTGGTAAACTTTTATATTATCCCACGTCTTTTAAAGTCTTGAAAGATTAGGTAAGAGGTGCTGGAAATGTCGTCTAAACCTCATTTAAACTTGATAGTGGTTGGGCACGTAGATCATGGGAAATCTACGACTATGGGCCACTTCCTTACAAAACTTGGAGTAGTAGATCCTAGGATAATACAGCAGTACGAAGAAGAAGCTAAGAGGCTTGGAAAAGAGACATTCAAGTATGCATGGATACTTGATAGGATTAAAGAAGAGAGAGAACGTGGATTAACCATAGATTTAGCATTCCAAAGTTTTGAGACTAAGAAATATTACTTCACATTGATAGATGCACCTGGGCACAGAGACTTCGTGAAAAACATGATTACGGGAGCAAGCCAGGCAGATTGCGCTATACTAGTAGTCTCAGCTAAGAAGGGAGAGTATGAAGTTGGGATATCTCCAGGAGGTCAGACAAGAGAACATGCATTCCTACTCTTCATGCTCGGAATAAAACAGATAATAGTTTTAATAAACAAGATGGATGATCCAACCGTTAACTGGAGTAAAGAGAGATATGAAGAAGTTAAGCAAGGTGTCTCAGATCTATTGAAGAGAATAGGATTCGATGTATCTAAGATACCTTTCATACCGATATCTGGATGGCTTGGAGATAATCTAATTGAGAGAAGTGATAAGATGTCGTGGTATAACGGTCCAACACTTTACGAGGCGCTCGACGTATTCCAAGAACCACCTAAACCAATTGATAAACCTCTTAGAATACCTATACAAGCAGTATATTCTATTAAGGGTGTCGGAACAGTTCCAGTTGGACGTGTAGAGACAGGTGTACTGAAAGTTGGAGATACATTAATAATAATGCCCGCAGGTGTTAAAGGTGAAGTAAAATCTATTGAGATGCATCATCAACCATTACAGCAAGCTATTCCAGGAGACAATATAGGTTTTGCACTTAAAGGTGTGGAGAAGGCGCAAATACGTAGAGGGATGGTTGCAAGCCACGTAGATAACCCATGCTCCGTAGCAAAAGAATTCATAGCTCAAATAATAGTAATCTACCATCCAACCGCTATAGCTGCAGGATACACACCAGTCATGCATATACATACTGCTCAGACGGCGGTAAAGTTCGTTGAGTTAATAGAAAAGATAGATCCTAGGACTGGTCAAGTTGTTGAGAAGAATCCAAGCTTCTTGAAGACTGGTGATGCTGCTAGAGTAAGACTACAACCCTTACAGCCAACAGCTCTAGAAACTTATGCCGCGTTTCCGGAGCTTGGAAGATTTGCAATAAGAGATAGCGGTATGACGATAGCAGCGGGAATCGTAAGAGAAATAACGCAGAAAGGAGTATAAAACAAGGAAATACTTTAACCCTAGAATAGAGAAGATAATTGTTCGAGGAGAGCGTTGAATATAGTTATCAAGATAGGTGGACACTTAATCTTCAAAGAACAGATAGATACAAATCTTCTAAAACAATACGTTAACTTATTCAGAGAAGTATATGATGGTGGTAAATGGGTTATAGTGGTTGGTGGAGGCAGCTTAGCGAGAACATACGTTGAAGCAGCACGTAAGCTAGGATTAAGTGAAGGCCTATGTGATGACATAGGTATAAAGATAACTAGGATAAACGCATCCATAATTTCCCATGCTCTAGGAGATCTCGCATACCCACTAGTACCCACAAGTATAGATGAATTGAAAGCATTCTCAAGAGAAGGGAGAATAATCGTAATGGGTGGACTACAACCAGGGCAATCAACAATAGCTGTTTCAGCCATTGCTGCAGAAACAGTAAACGCAGAGAAACTAATAATAGCAACAGACGTAGACGGCATCTATACAGAAGATCCTAAAAAGAATCCAGACGCAAAACTCTTAAAAGAAGTAACCGTAACAGAATTGATGAAAAGATTAATAGAATATTCTCACGAAGCAGGAGAATACAAACTAGTAGACATGGTAGCGCTCAAAATAATAGCTAGAAGCAAAATCCCAACAATATATCTTAACGGGAAAAATCCAGAAAATATTAAGAAAGCTTTAAAAGGAGAACCAATAGGAACACTACTAAAAATCTAAAAACATCCAACAACATATTATTATAGAAGGAAGATACAAGAAGAGCGGGGGTAGCCAAGCCAGGTCAACGGCGGCCGGCTCAAGATCTAATTAAAACTATTATAGAAGTGAGGAACCGGCTCCCGTAGGGGTTCGTGGGTTCAAATCCCACCCCCCGCAAACCTGAAACACCTGTTATATCCCAGGTTTAGGGAAAAACAATTAAAATTGGCTAAATTTTTCTAAACATTTTTGAGTCTTAAGTTATCAAATTAATAAGATTAATATGTTATTGTTTGTTTATATGTAAGAAGTTTATGTGTTTTATAGGGTTCAGGATAGAGAGGGTAAAATATGATGTTATAGATGAAGTAAATCTGCTGAGATATTTTGTGAGATGCGGTTATGGAATTATGATCTGTTAAGGTTAAACGTAAAAGAGAGAGAATTATACATACTCCGTATACTTGTTTATTGTTTTCTGAATTTTATTTTCCGTTGGTGTGTGGTTATGTTTTCTGGAGGAGTGTTATCCTTGTTCTTTTTCTTCTACTATTCCTCTTTTTAATTCGACTATGTTTATTTTGCTTGGTTGGTAGTATCTCGTGATGACTTCGTATGCTTTCCACGGGTCTACTTTTTCTCCACATGTAAATATGTCTAGAGCTATGTAATTGTATTCTGGCCATGTGTGGATAGATATATGGGATTCTGCTATTAGAATTATGTAACTAAAACCTCCATTATCGAAGATTGTATTGAATTCACCCATGTAGGTTGCTCCACAGCTTTCTACAGATTCTCTTAGAACTTTTTTAGCTAGGTCGAGGTCTGTGAGTAGCTTGTGAGGACAGCCATACATTTCTACTATTAAATGCCGCCCCAAAGATTTCATCTTCACTCAGACTCCCACCCCTCTCAGAAGAGCCTAAGAATAATACTTCATCCTTACTTAAAATGATTACTCCGAGTCTAGTCAAATATGTGTTCATAGTGTTGTATCTGCTTGTTCTACCAAACCTGTTTCTCTTAGCAGTTCGAGGGCTTCTTTATGAGTTGGTCTACGTTTATGTAGTATTGTGATTCTCTCAGGTCTAATCTCCACAGCATTTACTAATGCTTCTATAGCTATTCTAGTCGGTATTCCTAGTTTCTCCAAGTTTAAAGGCATCTCCACACATAGCATATACATTTTAAGATTCTTCCAATCGTATTCTTCTTCTCTCCACCAATTTGGATTATGGAGTTTATGGTATAGTGCTGTTAGAAGTGTCCCTTGAGCACATTGGATGCCGTGTGGAGCTCTTCTCGGAGAATGTCTATCTAGGTAGTGGCTGTAGAGGTGCTCGCTACCTGACGCCGGTCTAGAAGATCCAGCTACCATCATAGAAATTCCTGAAAAAGTTAAGGCTTCAGCCAGCTTTACCAAGTCTAGTACATTCATCTTCAACATATCAATAACAGTTTTTAAAGCATTCATTACATATTTCTCAGAAGTGTAACAGTATGGTTCACCTACTTCATCTCTCCCCAACTGCCAATCTTTTAAAGAGACTGTTTTAGCTAGAATGTCTCCAACACCCGATAGTATGAGTATTCTTGGAGATGTTGAGATAACCTCTAAGTCTATTAGTGATAGTACTGGCGCACGTGTTAGTATAGATTTTCTATAAGCACTTTCATGGAATAGGGATACTATAGGAGAGACTATCCCATCGTGAGATAGTGTCGTTGGTATAGATATGAAAGGCATATTATTGACATAAGCTATATACTTTGCTACATCTATAACAGTCCCGCCTCCAACTGCCACAACAAAGCTAGCCCCCTTCAACATTCTGGATTTGTTTTCAGCTTCTCTATAAGTTGGTTCAGAGACAGTGAACCCTCTTCCTTTTATTAATTTTAAAACCCTTTCTCCAGCTACTCTAAAAGTTGTTTCATCATAGAATATAGCTCCACATCCCTTGATACCAGCATCTTCCAGCAGACTCGGTAAATACTCGAGAACATTGTTACCTATAACTACTTTGTCTAATGTATTCTCATGGCTTAACCCGCATCCACATTCTTCTCTCGAAGGAATCTTATCTCGAAAATTTAACACCATCAATTCTTAACACATCAATAACAGTCTAAGATTTTAATATTGAAGAATATGGTTAGAGGTTGCTAAGATTATTTTCTTCCTTTTACCATATAGATCGTAGCATCAGCTATATAACATGCATGATCTGCTATTCTCTCCAAGTATCTTAGTATCAACGCTATTGATAGTAGGCATCCAGCATCTATTTCACCACCCTTCTGGATTAGTTGTTTAATATATTCTGCATAGAGAGCATCTACTTCATCATCTCTCTTTTTTACTTCTTCTGCTTTCTCTAAATCTTTCCCTAGATACGCTTCTCCAGCTTCATTAACCATTTCTAAAACTATCTTAAACATTTCTTCAAGAGCTTTAACGTTGCATCCTGTTTTAGGCATCATTGGATAGGTTTCAGAAATGTTTACAGCGTATCTTCCTATTCTGGAGAAATCGTATGATACCTGGATTGCGGATTTTATTTCTCTTAAGTCTGTAGCAACTGGCTGGAATCTTGCTATTAGCTGGACTGCTAGCTCACTTACTTCCTCCATCATGAAGAGTAGTTCATCAGACATTCTCCTAACACCATCCATGTCTATCTTACCAGATTCTATAAACTCCATGCTAGCCTTCATAACTTTCCCAACAACCATACTCATATCGTTTATCATGTTTCTAAGCCTAACCAAACCGAGATCTATCGGTCTCCTAGAATATTCTCCCTGCATAAGATCACCCTATCTTTCCAACAACGTATCTCTCCGTCAATTTGTGTACAGGTCTTGTAAAGACTTGAGATGTTTCTCCAACTTCTATAAGCTCACCCATGTAGAGGAATGCTACATAATCGCTTACTCTAGCAGCTTGCTGAGGGTTATGCGTTACGATAACTATAGTGTAATCTTCTTTCAATTCTAGCATGAGTTCTTCTATTTTTGATGCTGCGACTGGATCGAGGTTTGCTGTAGGTTCATCCATTAAGATTATCTTGGGTTTTAGTGCTAGTGCACGGGCAATACATAGTCTCTGCTGTTGTCCACCGCTAAGCATAGATGCAGGCTTCTTTAAATCATTCTTCACTTCATCCCACAGATATGCTTTCTCTAGAGCCCACTTAACTAATTGATCTAGCTCAGATTTATTTTTAACTAGACCATTCATTCTAGGTCCTATGGCAACGTTATCATAGATTGAGAGGTGTGGGAAAGGGTTCGGTATCTGGAAGACCATTCCGAATTGTCTACGAACCCAAGTTATATCAATTTTATCACTATATACATCTATACCATCTATTTTTACTTGTCCACTCACTTTAGCATTTGGATTTAGTTCGAGTAGCCTATTCATAGCTCTCAGTAACGTACTCTTACCGCATCCAGAAGGACCCATTATCGCAAATATTATGTTTCTAGGAATTTCTAGATTGATATTTTTGAGTACATGTTTATCGCCATACCAAGCATTTAGATTAGAAATTTCTACTAGGCTCATATTTTAACCTCCTTTACTACGAGTCTCGAGATTATGAATATCGTTAAGATTATCGTGAGTAAGACAGCCGATGCCCCCCATGCTACCTGATGCCACCTCTCATAAGGAGATAATGCAAAGTTGTATATTAGCAATGGTATAGCGTTTATAGGTTGATCTAAACCTTCAAAATATGTGAAAGTTGTTCCTAAGATTGTTAGTAGTAGGGGGGCTGTCTCACCTCCCGCTTTAGCCATTCCTATAAGTAGAGCAGTTAAAACACCACGTTTAGCAGTACTCAACAATACTCTTAAGTATACTTTAGGATATGAAAGCCCGAGACTGAATGCTGCCTCTTTCAATGTATATGGTATGGATTTGTAGGCTTCTCTTACATTCAACGCAATGTATGGAATTATGACTATTGAGAGAGCAAATGCTCCAGCAAAAGCATTAAATCTCTTAAGAGGGGCTACAAGTACTGAATATGCGAACAACCCAATAATTATAGTTGGAAACTCTACCATTATCTGGAGGAACATTTGAGTGTATTGAGCTAACTTCGTATGTGAGTATTCTGAGAGATACAAGCCTGTAAAGAACCCTATTGCCCCTCCGATCACTGTCGCTAAACCTATCAAGATGAGCGAACCTACTAGTGCTGGGCCTATCCCACCAGCTCCACCACTTATTGGAGGTGGTGGAAAATCTATCAAGAATGATAAGCTAACATACTTTAACCCTTCTGAGTAAATATTGATTATTATTGCGAATATAGGTATGGCGGAGATTATCGCTAACAGAGAGATTACTCCAAGCATTATCTTCTCTTCTAATCTCCTTCTGTTCAACTCTTCACCATCACCCTCCTAACGAGATGCAATCCTATTAGATTGATGATTAACCCTACAGTGAAGAGTATTAGTGCTCCACCATATAATGCGGGAACCATGTACTTGTAGGCTTCAGCGTTTGGGAACTGGTTTGCTATCAAGCTTGATATGGTGTAACCCATATCAAATATACTTTTAGGAATATTCATGATGTTGCCGACAACCATTGCAACCGCCATAGTCTCCCCCATAGCCCTACCTAAAGCTAAGAACACACCCGCAAAGATAGCTGATCTAATATATCCAAGCATAGTCTTCACAACCTCCCACCTAGTCATACCGAGACTGTAAGCTGCTTCTTTCAAATTATATGGAATAGCAGTATATGCTTCACGAATTATGCTTGAAGCAAACGGTATTATCATTATTGAGAGCAGAACACCGGCTGTAAAGAGGTTTGTTGGGGTAGGCTTTACTGAGAATAGAGGAATGAAACCTAGATAATTATGGAGTGGAAGCATTACGTATTTGTGGAGGATTGGTGCGAGTACGTAGAGCCCCCACAATCCATATATTACTGATGGAAGACTGGCCATGAGGTCAGATACATTATTCACGAAACTTCTCAATCTAGATGGAATAATTTCAGAAGCAAATATAGCTAGAGATATAGCTAGAGGAGTTGCAATACTTATCGCTATAGCAGAGGTTATTAGAGTTCCTAGTAGAGGTGGCAGAATACCATAATCTTCCTCTATAGGATTCCAGACACTTCTAGATATAAAGCCGAAACCATGTCTCAAGAATATTGGATAAGAAGAATTGATCAATGAAATTACGATTCCTACAACTATCGTTAAGGTTGTAACTATAAATAAAATTAGAGAGATTTGAAATATTTTTCCACTCTTCATCTTCCATCTATCTTAGTAATTTTAGACCTTCTAAACCTATCTGTGCCACCTCAGGTGGGAGAGGATAGTAGCCTGGAACGATATTCTCTTTTTTCTGTCCCTCCGTTAATACCCAGGTGAAGAATTCTCTGAGCAGAGCGACTTTGATCTCATCATCATAATCCTGTCTTAAGATTATGAAGGAGAAAGACACTATCGGATAGCTTTTTAGACCTGGCGGATCTACTGTCTCGTCTGGAAATATCTTTGACCAGTCTTCATGAGCTTTCGGAAGAATCTTAGTTAATTCTATTAAACTAGACTTTACTGTTTCTTCTGTAGGTATAACGTATTGGCCATTTCTATTTCTTATCAAAGCTATTTTTAGACCACTTCCATAAGCGTAAGCCGTCTCAACGTATCCAATAGAGTAGAGGTTCTGTTGAACTGCTGCAGCAACACCCTCATTCCCTTTTGCACCTACACCATTTCCAAGTTGATCTACTGGCCACTGCACTGTGAAATCTGAACCTACCTTCTCTTTCCAAGGTTTATAGATCTTTGAAAGATATGCTGTAAAGACTCTCGTTGTACCACTTCCATCCGATCGGTGTACTGCAATTATCTTCTCATGAGGTAGGTTTAGATCCGGGTTCAGTTCTTTTATCAATGGATCATCCCAATAAACTATCTCTCCGAGATAGATCTTTGCTATAACTTCTCCAGTCAATCTCAACTTTTGTGTTTCTATGTTAGGAATGTTATAGACTACTACTATTGTTCCAATGATTACTGGAAACTGTATTATTCCACTTTTTCCTTGAAATTCATCGTAAATCTCTTTCTTTAGAGGTGGATCACTTCCGGCAAAATCAATCAACCCTTCTTTAAAGTTTGCTTGACCTGCACCACTACCAATCGATTGATAATTTACCTTTACTCTGCCTTTTGTTAATTCGTAGAATTTTGATGCCCATGCTTGCATTTGAGGGTTTAGGAAAGATGCTCCAGCCCCATTAATCGTACCCGCTACTTGCTTTTGCGTGACAGTTTGTATAACTGTCTGTGTAGTAACTGTATCAGTTGTTATCCCACCGCCTAGTAGTAGACTCAAAGAAACAACAGCTACAGCTAAGATCAACCCTACTACCAGCACTAGTTTTTTACCCATCATCATTTCCCTTCACCTACTCTAAATTAAATATCAAATATATAGATTGTGTAAATAGAATATTTTTTAACAATTTTCTATATAGAAAATAATAGATCTACCTGAATCTAAATATCCTATAGGGAAAATAATAAATCTTTAAATAACCTAAATATATCTAGATACTCTCAAGGAGAGATTATGGAGTATAGTAGGAAGCTTCAACTTACAGGTAAATCTACTCTTACGATTTCTCTACCTAAAGACTGGATAGATAGTTTAGGGTTGAAACCTGGAGACATAGTTAAGCTTACTGTTAGAGGTAGTACTCTTGTATTAACTCCTGAAGCTAGGGAGAGTGGTAGGAAAGAGTATGTTTTAAATGTTGATGTAAGTGTTAATGCTGAAAGTCTTCTAAGAGAAGTTATTTCACTTTACTTAGCTGGTTACGATGCAATTAAGATAAATTTTTCTTCACCTTTAACTCATCTTAAATTCTATTTAAAAGATAATGTTAGGAAGAAGCTTTTAGGTTTGGAAGTACTAGATGAGACAGCTATGTCTATCTCTTTACAGTGTTTTGCACAGTATGTTGATCTACCATTAATGGAAGCTTTAAAGAAACAAGCAGACCTAGCATTATCTATGGAGAGAGATGCAATTACGGCTTTACTTTTAGATGATAAACAACTCGCAGAAGAAGTTATTCAGAGAGACGATGAAGTAGATAAACTCTTCTACTTTATCACTAGACAGCTGAATCTAGCTATAGAGAGACCCAGAATGTTAAGAGATCTAGAGATAGGAAGCGAGATGGCTTGTCTCAGCTACGCTGCTATAACGAAATCTATAGAGAGAATAGCGGATCATGCTTGGAGTATAGCTTCATCCTCAATAATGATTGAAGACAAGCTAGATGATGAAGTCAAGATAGAGATTGAGAAGCTTGAAGAGAATGTGAGAACAATCTTCAAAGAATCTATAAGAATACTCTTAGTGAAAGATAAGAATCTTGCAAACAAAATTATTGAAGAAGCTCGAAAAGTGAGAGATCTATACAACGAGGTTTTTAAGAAAATTATCAGTTGGAAGCTAAGTCCAAAGAATGCTTCATTAATAAAAACTATCTTAGAAGATCTTGTAAGAATAGCTGACTATAGCACAGACATATCTGAACAAGTAATATTCCTCACATTAACTTAGTATTAAGCAATGAGACCCTAATAATAGGAAGATTTTTATAAAACAGATTATACTTAAGTAACGTAGAGGTATGCCTAAACGTATTATCATTAGAGGTGGAGAAATAACAGAAGAGAAGGAAGAGCCAATTATCGAGCAAGTTAAACATGAAGAGAAACTCCCTCTAGAAGGTGTTGCAGAAGAGATAGAAGTATCGGGAGAACATTTAGAGCTTGAGAATAGAGAGTTAGAGGAAGCTGAGATAGATGCAGAGATGACTTTTGATGCAATAAAAAAGAAGATTGAAGAGATTAGGCTTAGAGAGAAAGTTACACAACAAAAATTTAGAGATCAACCAGACATGGGTATAGCGATACTGAAGAAGATACTCCAGAAATGGGATGAGATGAGAGAAGAAGTTAGAAGGAACATAAGTGAAGCAGTAGAAAAATATAGAAGACTAAGAACACTCCTTGAACAGAGATTCTCTAAACTTGAAGAAGAATTATACTTTAATCAGATAGAGCTTGATACGTTGAGGCAGCTTGAAGAACAGGGTGAACCTGTTTCACTCTCAAAGAAAGAAGAACTAGAAAAACTAATCCCAACATTAATGAATAAATTAACTGAGACCGATAAGAAAATTAAAGAAGTAGATTCTAAGATCGAGTACTTAAAGAAGATCGCAGACAATATCTACGAGTCTACAGCTTACAAAGATGTAGCATTAAAACTTTTTGAAGAAATGGCATCCCTACTACAAGAGAGACGAGGAGAAGATGCCGTACCTGTCCTCAGAACTCAGATAGATACTATCGCTCAACGTGAAGGCATACCTAGAGAGTATGCAACAATATATGTTTGGAGGAAATTAAAGAAGTACTAGCAAAAGAAAATTTAGTTGGATTTTGAATTCTCATTTTCGGAGTAAAAACTTACTGAATTGCAGGTCTAAACTTGTATCCATAAGCTATTATCTTATCTACGCCATCTTCTCTTATTCTCTTAAATGTTGCTTCCATCTTCATTCCTATTTTAAGTTCTTCTGGATCTACGTCTGCTAACTGGCTGACGATTCTAGTTCCATCTTCTAATTCTATTAACCCGATTATGTATGGTGCATATTCCTCGAATCCTGCTGGAGGAGATCTAACAATAGTGTATGCAAGTAGCTTGCCAGTATATGGAAGTGTTACTTCACTGAATTCTCTATACCTACATCTGCGGCAGACTAGTGGTTTGAAGAAGTGTACTTCCCCACAATGGATACATTTCCAAGCTGACAACCTATACCTAAATTCTCTATATCTCCAGAATCTAGGCACCTTTATCCTAAACATCCTACATCACCTTCTTTAGAATTGTAACAAATGCTGTTGATGCTAGCCCTCCAAGTGTCTGAGCCATACCAGTTATAGCTCTATCCACCTGATTCTTCTTAGCTCTATTAGTTAGCTGTAAGTGTAGTTCAGCCACCTGGTATACTCCCGTAGCTCCAGCTGGATGTCCCCTAGCTTTTAATCCACCGAAAGTATTGCATGGCAAGCTCCCAGATAGACTTAGTTCACCGTTCTCCAGTAATCTCCATGCTTCACCTCTACTAGCAAATCCACTTGATTCTAGAGATATTACAGCCATTATAGATGTCGCATCAAATATCTCTATTATCCCTACTTCGTTTCTAGATATTTTAGCTCTTTCCAGCGCCTTTGTTGTTGCAAGTTGTAGTGCTGGAAACCATAGGGGATCTTCTCTCTGAAATGGTGTAACATAGTCTGTAGCAGCTTCTATAACAAGTTCTGTTTTAGGAGATTTCAACTTAGATGCAAATTCTTCTCCAACTAGTATGAGGGCTGCCGCACCGTCAGCTATAGCTGTTGTTTCAAATCTTCTTAATGGTTCAGCGATGTATGGTGAATTCATAACTGTTTCAAGTTTTATCTTGAAAGGATACTGTGCATGCTCAACCCCTACTGAATGTTCGTGGCAAAGAACTGGGAAGAGGGCTATCTTTTCTTGACTTACATCGTACCTCTTCATGTAGAGACTATAGATTAATGCGTTAAGAGAATAGAATGTTGCACCTATGAAGCCTGTGTACTCTTGTTTCTCACCTACCATTAAGGCTGATGTTACTTCCTCCGCCATACCATCAGACATCTTATCTACTCCAGCTACTAGAACAGCCTTAGCTCTACCAGACTCTATCTCTCTAGCTCCAACATAGATTGAAGCTGCACCTGAAGCTGTAGCTGCCTCAACGCTCATAGCAGGTATACCTGACAACCCTAGTTCTTCTGCAAGAACAGCTCCAAGATGTCCTTGCTCTTGAAGAATCTCTGAAAGCATGCTTCCAACATATATCGCATCTACAGATTCTAGTCCAGCATCGTCTAATGCTTTTAGAGATGCTTCAGTAACAAGTTGTTCAAGAGAAGTTTTCCAATGTTCATCTACTTTAGTTAATCCAACTCCTGCGACATAAACCCTACTCATAGAAATGCGCCTCCTACATGTAGATCTTACGTCTATTCCTAGCATAAAGAGCGTAATCAATGTATGTCTTTCTTTCGATGAATTTATCGAGTGTTGGTGCGAGATTTCTCTTATGCTCTATTCCATCTAGTACTCGAAGTATGTATGAGTCGCTTCCTGCTCCTGAACCAAAGCTTGCTAGAAGTATTCTCTGATCTGGCTTAGCGTAATCTAGTATTCTAACAAGTCCTAGTAGACTACAAGCGGCGTAAGTGTTTCCGACAAAGCCTGTTATTAGACCTAGCTTAATTTTTTCTAAGTCTATCCCGAGTAGTCTAGCTACAACCATAGGAAACCTAACATTAGGCTGATGGAATACAACATAATCTATATCGTTTAGATTGTAGCCATCTTCATCCATAATCCGTTTAACAGAATTAACAATATGGTGGAAGTATGCTGGATCTCCTGTAAACCTAGCTGTATGGTGTGGGTAACGTTCATACTCTCTCCTCCAGAAATCTGGTGTATCTGTTACATAAGACGCCCAAGCTTCTATTTCCGCAAGACTGTTATTCTTATCTCTACCTATTATGTATGCTGCTGCTCCACTAGCAGCTGTGTATTCAAGTGCATCTCCAGGTCTTCCCTGAGCTGTATCTGAACCGATCGCTAAACCATATTCTATTCTTCCAGCCCCAACTAAGCTACATACGAATTGTAGTGCTTCTGTTCCTGCTTTACAAGCAAACTCAAAATCTGCAGCTGTAACTTTTGGTGTAGCTCCAATAGCTTCTGCGACAATCGTTCCACAAGGTTTTACAGCATAAGGTTTAGACTCAGTACCAACATGTACAGCACCTATCCTACTTGGATGGATTTCAGCTCTCTTTAAAGCGATTCTAGCAGCTTCGACAGCCATCGTGACAGTATCTTCATCAACACCAGCTACAGCTTTCTCTTCTACTGGAAGATCTACAGTGTCTCTGCCCCAAACTCTCGCTATTTCAGAAGCCTTAATCCTATATCTAGGTACATAACCACCATAGCCAGCAATATAAATAGAATCAAGCTTAACCATAGAAGACCTAGAAGAACAATAACAAAACACGTTATAAGTCTTATGAATAAACTTTACGACAAAAGTATCCCAACCAAAAACATCTAACCTTCCCAAGAATAAAGAAAACATGCAAAACCCAGAATTTTAAGCAATCTATGATAATGGTAAGTAGTGCTCCGGCCGGGATTTGAACCCGGGTCCCGGGGTCGAAAGCCCCGTATACTTGTCCTGGCTATACTACCGGAGCATACTACCGTTACTCTCTATTTTGATTATTTTCTAGGAATGTTTTATACTTTTATCGTTCTTCAATATTAACGTTTAGTTTTGGGACGTGGGGTTTATGGTTATTTTTGTTAAGTTCTTCTTTCTGATCTTCAGAGATAGTCTCGTTATCTATCTACATTCTACAACTTGTTTAAGGTTCAAGATTTTCCATGTTTCATCTATGTGGAAAGTTAATTATGGGATGCTCGCTTAAATCATTCTGTAGATAGGGGTATGTTTACTGTAGACGATGTATCTCTGAGATTGATAAGTTATGGTCCAAGATTTTCTACTGCAGATCTATCGGTAGAGCCAGATATCTTGATAGCTATTGAAGGTATGGGGACGTTTAAAAGCGTAGGTCTAGAAGAAAGTCTTAGGAAGATTAGAGAGAAAGATTTAGATTTAGTTGAAACAGCATCAAAGATGCATAGAGAATCTACTAAGAGAGGTCACGCATCAATCTCAACATCTCTGACAATACATTTCGAAATAAATAGATGTAGTAGAGTCTCGACGATGCTTCTCGCAGCATCACCATTTGGATCATTTCTACAAGAATCTCAGAGAAGGAGAATTGTTCAGAAAGATGAATTCTTCTCGCCGAAGAAGATAATGGAATCTCCGGAAGCTTTAGAAAAATACTCTAAGACTATTGATCTTTCATGGAATACGTATAAGATGTTTATAGATCGCGGTGTTCCAGCTGAAGATTCACGTTACGTTCTTCCAATCTCATCTAAAACCTCGATATTCGTAACCGGGAGCTTGGAATCGTTCATGTATCTCATATATTCCTCGAAGTGTAGAAGTGAAGTCTTCTACCCGTACGAGTTGATTAGACTTGGAGAGATGATAGAAGGTTTGGCTAGAAAGATAGCGCCCATACTACTTGACGCACGTTTATCTTTCAGATCAAAGTACCCCTCATATCCATACCCAGATCCATATAAGGAAAGAGACATTATCATGCAGGAGATGCTCAGTAAGTATGGATTTATATCTGAACCTCTACTGTTAAATATGAATGTTGTTGGGGAGATCGATAAGATTGTTGAGAACGTCTTCAATGATCCAGTCTACTCTCAGTCGCTGAACCCCATCATCTCAGCTACATTTCTAGAACCACTATCACTTTCAGCATACCACCAATCTATAAGACATAGAACAGTACCTACAATCGTTGAATCAATATACACAGCAGTAGAGAGAGCTGTAAAAAACTTGGAGAAAAATATCGTAATCCCACCAAGCATTAAGAGTAGAGAAGATCTGAGTAGAGAGTTCTTAGATACTGCGGGAGATATGGTAGACCTCTACTCTAAGCTTCTAGATGAAGGATATAATCCATCTGAAGCTGTATATATTTGTCCACAGGCTTTAAAGATCTACGTTGTTAGGACTTATAATGCATTCAATCTTCTGTGGCCTCAGGGCTACGTTGCTACTAGGACTTGTAGTTACGCCCAGTGGGAAGAGAGAGCTATCGCTTACTCTATTTGGAGAGCTGTGGAGAAAGCTTCTCCCAAGATCGGCTCTATGATGGGTGAGAAATGTAAACATCTAGGATACTGTCCAGAGAGAAACTGGTGCCCAATAATCAGAAAATACTATCCGGGTTATAATGATGAAAAACACTACGAGATGAATAAGTAAACATTCACTCTAAGCTTACAACATTCTTTACTAAACCATCTTCCAATACTATCGCTGAAGGTGTTATCCCGTAAAATCTACATGAGAAAACTGTCTTCAATCTTCCATTAAATAGTTCTCCATATCCATTGGGCTGTGGTTCATGTGCTCTGACGAGTAGCTCTAGCTTATTCTCCTCCATGAATTCGTTGAACGCTCTCCAACCATAGAGCTTAGCACCTCCACCTCTCCAGCTAGGTGCAAACCATTCAATATCTTCTGAAGGATCATTCCAGAGTAGTTGTAAGCCTATCTTATCCAGCGGGTCCAGCTCACCCTTCGGTATACTGTTCACTTGGTCTATCTTCTTTAATCCCTCAGCTATGCCTCCATGTACTGTGAAGACTTTTCCATTTATGAGAGCAGCGTATGGAAGCTTAGAGAATAATCTAGCAAATAGTTCATACAATTCTAGATCATACTTGTGGTAGACGATATCCATGAATCCATACCATCTATTCATACTAACTGTTTCATGGTTTCCTCTAAGGAGTATTAGATTGTTTCTCCAGCTAAGCTTAGATTCGAGCAACGTCACGATGTTCTCTACCTGTCTAGGACCACGATCAACGTAATCTCCTAGAAAGAGTAGTCTTAAACCTTCTTTCTCAGCATATTTTAAAGCTTTAAGAGTTGTCTCATAATCACCATGAGTATCTCCAACTATGAGGAAATCTCCAATATCTCCGATAATTAACTGTGGTTCTTTCTCGAAGATCGGTTCAACAGCTTCTAAGATATTCACAATACTTGATCTATCCATAACATAAAAATAATGTAGGAAGTATTTTATTAAAATATGGTTTAGAGATTGTTTTGAGGCTACTTGTTCTTTAAGACTTTTCTTAGAATTTCAGGTATCTGAGAAGGTAGTTCTGCAACTTCTATGTTTGCTTCTCTAAAAGCATTTATCTTGCTTTGAGCATCACCTACACCCATAGAGATTATCGCTCCTGCATGTCCCATTCTTTTACCGGGAGGGGCTGTTCTACCAGCTACATATGCTACAACAGGTTTTTCGTAACCTGTTTCCACTACGTATTTTGCTGCTCTTTCTTCCATGTCTCCGCCGATCTCACCTATCAATACGACGGCGTCTGTATCTACATCATCTCTAAAAAGTTCGAGAGCTTCTATGAATGATGTGCCTGGGATCGGGTCTCCTCCTATTCCTATAGATGTACTCTGACCTATTCCAGCCCTAGTCATGGCGTAAGCTATCTCGTATGTGAGTGTTCCACTTCTAGAGATTATTCCAACTCTACCTTTAGAGAATACGTGTCCAGGCATGATTCCAAGTTTACATTCAGCTGGAGAGATTACTCCAGGACAGTTGGGGCCGATTATCGTTACACCATTCATCTTAGCATACTTAACAAACTTCATCGTTTCATGTACAGGTATTCCTTCCGTTATTACTACTATCAACTCTATTCCAGCGTCTATAGCTTCGTAGACAGCATCTGCAGCAAATCTAGCTGGAACAAATATTATCGATGCATTTATCTCTGGATGTTTTCTTACAGCTTCACCTACACTATCGTATACGGGTACACCTTCAACGGTTGATCCACCTTTACCCGGTGTTACTCCTGCAACTATCTTTGTGCCATATTCTTTCATCGCTTTGGTGTGGAATGCTCCTTCTCTACCCGTTATGCCTTGTACTAATACTCTCGTATTCGAGTTTACGAGTATGGTCATGTTTTCGCCCCCAGCTCTACGGCTTTCCTTGCAGCTTCATCCATAAACTCGAAAACATATATGCCGTTCTCTTCTAATATCTTTCTTCCTTCTTCTTCATTTGTTCCCTTGAGTCTTACTACGAGCTTCTTCTTAACAGGATTCTTCTTGAGCGCTTCAACTATTCCTCTAGCTACTTCATCACATCTAGTTATACCTCCAAGAATATTTATGAATATTATTTCTGTTTTCGGATGTTGAAGGAGTAGGCTTAGAGCTTTTTCTACTAGTTCTGCTCTCGCTCCACCACCTATATCTAGGAAGTTGGCCGGCTTCCCACCCATAACGTATACTGTATCCATTGTAGCCATAGTTAATCCTGCGCCATTACAGAGTATCCCTATGTTACCATCGAGTTCAACATAGCTGAAATTCAGTTTCTTTGCTTCAGCTTCATAGTAACTTAGATCTCTAAGATAATCTCCTGAAAGTTCTTGTTGTCTGTAAAGTGCATTATCATCTACGATTATCTTAGCATCTACAGCATATAGTTTACCATCCGTTGATAAAGCTAGAGGATTTATCTCCGCCAACTCACAATCATACTTCAAAAATACTTCGTAAAGTCTTGAAACAATGTCTTGTGCCTGCTTTGACTGTTCCCCAAGTTCTAGAAATCTCGCAGCCTCCCGTGCACTATATTCACGTAAACCTATAAGTGGGTCTACAGGAATCTTCAGTATTCTTTCGGGTCTCGTTCTAGCGAGTTCTTCTATATCTACACCTCCTTCAGGAGAAGATAGTATAACTGGCTGCCCCATACTTCTATCTATAATTATGCTTAGATAGAGTTCTCTAGCGATATCTACAGCCTTCGTTACCATGACTTTGTTTACTTTCTCACCTTTAATCTCTGAGCCGAGCATTTGTTTAGCATACCTATAAGCTTCCTCAGGAGTGTCTGCAAGCTTCACACCTCCAGCTTTACCTCTACCTGCAACTAGAACCTGTGCTTTAACGACAACTCTACCTTTAATCTCTTCAGCAGCTTTCAAAGCTTCTTCAGGTGTAGAGACGACTCTAAATTCTGGAACAGGAATACCGTGTTCTAGGAAGATTTCTTTCGCCTCATACTCGTACAGCTTCACAGAAGATATTGTAAACTTTCCTAGTATTGAGTTTTTACTTCAACGTACGGTTACATAAGACTCCAGCTACTCCTATTCTTACAGATAACTATATTCGATCTTCACTTAGAGATATGTTTAAAACTTTCTGTAGTAAAAATTCAAGCTAGGGGTGTAGATAAACGTACACTGTAATTGAGAGATTGAAGACTTACTATATCCTAACTAAGCCTAGGGTTTGGTATTTGTTAGCCTATACTGCTTTAGGCGGATATATTGCAGGTTCATCTGGGAGAGTAGACTGGATCGGAGCTTTAGTAGCTACTCTAGCTGTCGCATTATCTGCTGCAGGTTCTGAGACTATTGCAAACTACATAGAGAGAGATATAGATGCAGTGATGGAGAGGACTAGAGGCAGACCTCTTCCCTCAGGGAAGATTAGACCTGCTTGGAAAGCCCTACCATTAGGCTTCGCCTTAACAGCTTTAGGAGTATACTTAGCATACACTATAAATCTTCTAGCTCTACTATTCACATTAATAGGAATACTGGATTACGTTGTAGTATATGTAATGCTTTCAAAGAGAAGAACTCCCTGGAACATTATTTTAGGTAGTGTTGCAGGAGGAGCGCCGACAATGGTTGGATATGTTTCTGCTGCAGGTCAGATAACTTTAGATTCCTTAATCTTAGCGGGGATAGTTGTTTTATGGATACCGAGTCATATATGGAGTTTAGCATTAAGGTATAAAGAAGACTATAAAAAGGCGGGTGTACCGATGCTTCCAGTAGTCTTGAAAGAAGATAAAGCTATAAGATGTATTTCTTCAACAGCAATTTTGCTCGTAGCTTTCTCAATACTGGTACACTTCATAAATCCTGCATCTTACGGTCAGATATATCTGGTAGCTGTAGGTATGTCTGGAGCAGTACTCCTATACCTTTCTCTAAAATTAATGAAGAAACCTGAACCTAAATCAGCTTGGAAACTCTTCAAATTTACAAGTCCACACCTAGCAATAATCTTCACATCAATAATTATCGAAAGTATAGTCTAGAATCCACAAACTCTAGATTGTAAACGATGTCAAACAGTTTCCAGCGAATTCTTTTAACTTAGTCTTCACATCAATATCTTGTAAGTGTTTAGATGGTGGTAGATGGTGCACGATAGTTATAGAGATGTGTGGGATATTTTAAGAGATGAAATTACGAGAATACTAGAAGATTGTGAAGCAATACTTATCCTAAACTTAAGATTCGCTTCAACCGAACCTCAGGATAATATTGAAGTAGAGGAAGGAGAAACCTATCTCCAAACGTTCTTCACAAAATCTGTAAAGAATGTTGTTAAAAAGATTGTAGAGAAGTTTAAAGCTGGATCTCATATGGAGTTGAAGAGGGAGAGGGGAGAGGTAACATTGTTCTTACAATCGAGCGGTAGATTGATTACAGATGATTTGAGAAGTATGGTTAGAGAGCTTGTAGGCGGTCAAGGATATGTGTTAGAGTATATTGAAGGTGAGATAAGAATGGATGAAGATATATCAGCTCTCTTCTATGGTTCTCCAAGTAAACTAATATTCATACTACCATCAGCAGATGGGAGGAAGCTCCAGATACTAGAAACATCACTCTAAGATTTTTGGAAGAAAGTTAAACTAAGATCTAGATTCTATTTCTAGTATTCTCCTATAGTATTCCCTAGCTTTCTTGCCTGTTATCTTCTCCCACTCATCTATAGGTACACCATACATTCTTTGAACCCTATCTCTATACCATTCTGGAATTACGTTGAAAGCACAGAAAGGCACTATTCTACCATCAGGCATCAAGTAATGTATACTACATCTCATAACTCTCTCTACATCATAATTGTATTTATCTTGGAAGTGCATCATACCTATAAATAAACTCCGTCTATGCCAATCTCCAACACTCTTGTAATCATGCTTAATTATCATATCGAATATCATCTTCTTAACATTGATGCCTTCAGGCTGCTTATCTTCTCTGATAAATTTCCCAAAATCTCTAAGAACCTTTCCAGCGACGAACAGTTTACTTCTACCCGCCTGAAGTTCTTCTGCTCTATCCTGCAGATACTTTATCAACCCATCTATATCTATGAATTCTGTTATCGGTGTTAGCTTATCTCCATTCTTAAATACGTATGTTCCAGCTCCACAAACAAAGTGTGGTGTTAACTCGTATTTTAGTGAAGCTGTGAGTGATTCTATTATGTGTGTAAGTGGTGTGCAGGCAGGTACAGGGAACCATGCTTCTCTAGGTATTTGACCATCAGTCTGTTCTTCAATCAATTTTATACAGTCTGGTATAGTTATCCTGAATCTTTCTCTCTCAGCTCTTGTCAATCTACCTGTTAATGAGACTGGCTGAAAATTAACAGATCTTATGATGTCTATGTTCCTGAATCCAAACTTGATTATTTCTCCAAGTTCATGATCATTAATACTCTTTATTATCGTTGGTACTAAGACTATTCCCACGTTTAGATTTCTAGCGTTCTCAAGAATTTTCGGAACCTCCCAGTGGTTCTTCGGATTAGTCTCAGGGGTTACACCGTCAAAACTTAGGTAAAGATTACTTACACCCGCCTCCTTAACTTTCTTAAAGAACTCGAAATCCCTAGCAAGCCTGATACCATTCGTATTTAACTGTACGTGATCCACGCCTTCTTCCTTTATTACTCTAATGATTTCAGGTAGATCATCTCTAAGCGCAGGCTCTCCTCCAGTAAGCTGTACAGAATTTCCCTTAACTGGAAACTCTCTTCTAAGAATTCTGACCATTTCTCTGATCTGTTCTATTGTAGGCTCATAGACGTATCCTACACGTTCAGCAAAGAAGAAACAGTACCAGCAGTATAGATCACATCTATTAGTTACCACTATGTTTGCTAGTGCTGTGTGGCTGAGATGTCCTGGGCATAGCCCACAGTTTGCTGGACAAGAATATACGGGTATATTTATGTTCGGTGCCCCAGTGCCTTTACCATCATGAGCATACCTACTAAATTTCTTGTAGATTTCTACATCTCCAAAATAGAGTTCAATTGTTTCTCCATGTTCCTGGCAGACTTTATACATATAAACCCGTCCATCTTCTTCATACAAATCTGCTGGTATAATCATATTACACTCTGGACATATACTCCATGTTTTTCTAAGAATTTTTCTTTCGCCAGCATCCATCTTTCCCACCATTAGCCTAAACCTCTCTAGAACATATTCTACGTATAAAGCTTTCCTGACAAAACCTAATTAGAGAATATGGTTACCAACAGTTTAAACATTCAAAAATATTTTGTTCAGAAGATCACTTCTCAAACTATACGGTCATGTGAGCCAACTATTCTTAAAATAATTTATTTATATGAATGGTTTTTGTTTTCTCTCTTCTCTTGATCTAACTTTAAGTACGCCGTAGTGTATCGCACAACTTATACATAGATTCTTTACTACTACGTTCTCCGCTATGTATGCTCCCATCTGTTTAAGTTCTCTTGCTAGATCACCTCTGACTAGAGAAACACGTGTAGTAACTCTCTGTATCTTGCTTCTAGGAACGAATGCACCACAATTATCACATTGGACTGTCCCTTCACTCCCCTTGTCTCCTTTTCTCCTCCCTCTATTCTTTCTCTTAAACGGCAAATAGAACCCCAAATAAAAGTACAAGTAGAATAATATTAAGTTTTCATTTTAAGTGAATGTTTCTATATAACGTTGCCTGATCTAGATTAATTCTCTAGCCATTAAGTATGCGTCTTCACCATCGAGATAATAGTTCTTTATCCTCTCGATTTTTATGAATCCGAGCTTCTCGTAAAGGTTTATTGCAGGTGTGTTTGATACTCTTACTTCTAGAAAAATCTCACTACAACCATATACATTCTTTAGAGCTTCCATAGCTTTCTCCATGAGGGCTGTTGCTATACCTGCTCTCCTATACTCTGGGAGAACGGCTATCGAGATAACGTGTCCAACCCTGCAAAGCTTAAATCTATGAAATCTAGAGAGAGCTCTTTCAACTCTACACATTATGTAACCTGCGATTCTTTCATTTACTTCAGCTACTAGAAAGCTCTTTGGATAACTTCTCAACACGGTCTCGAAGAATACGTATGAATAGTTTTCTGGAAGACATATACGATTTATATTCATAACCGTTAATAGGTCTTCTTCAGACGCTTCTCTAATTTTATACTGTTTCTTTAAAGATGTCTCCAAGTCCTCCTAACCGAGAACCATTAAATTCTTTCTAAAAAATAAACATTACCATCTATAAGCTTCCTATCTCAATTATAATGTTATTGTGTACTTTTAGAAACCTTAAAAGTTAGGTTTTTGTAAAGTAATGTGTAAGGCGTCTGGAATGTATGTTGGTGATATTGAAGGAGTTAAGACTATTGTTGGAAAATACTTTACAATTACCAATGTATATCTCGATGCAGGAATATTAACTTTCGAGGTTTATGATTCAGAGATTAAGGAGAAGTTCAAGAAAATGTATGGAGAGCTTAGAGAGATGGATTTGATACCAACGGCTACAAGGGAGAATGGGAGGATTGTTATAAGAGTTTATCCAAGACCTAGAATGGCTTACCCTATCCCGAGTTCTAGAATTCTACCGATAATACTTTTCTTTGCAACTCTCTCAACGATACTCATAGATGGTTATCTTAGATCTTCAACAAGAATGTATGAAATAATAACTGGGAGAACTGGTTTAATAGACAAGATACTGGATGGATTAATATTCGCCATAGCTCTGATCGCCATCATAGGTATACATGAGATAGGTCATAAAGTTTCTGCAAAATTAGATTACATAGAATCTAGTCCACCATACTTCATTCCAGGAATACCGACCATGATCCCAACCTTCGGAGCAATAATATTCCAGAAAAGCCCTATAGTAAATAGAGATGATATGTTCGATATAGGTGTAAGCGGACCAATAGCTGGTTTCCTAGTAAGTATAGGTGTACTCATACTAGCTTTCACGACGGCCAACTGGGTCTCTCTCGAAGAATACGAAATCATCGTTCAAACAATAGAGAAGGAGGGCGGTGTCCTCCTACCATCACCATTAATATTCTATCTTATTAGACCTCTTTTCGGAAGACCTGATATGATTCCAGTATTTACGACTGTTGGTTTCGCTGCGTGGCTTGGAATGCTTGTAACAGCTTTAAACCTGTTCCCAGCATGGCAGCTAGATGGTGGCAGGATCTTTAGGAGTTTTCTTACAGTGAGACAGCATAGAATTGCTGGATATCTCTCAGCAGCTGTACTCGCTCTCACAGGATACCTGTTCTTTGCTATACTGATACTATTAATAATGCCTAGAACTCCTGATATCGCTCCTTTAGATCAGGTTTCCCCACTTTCATATAAAAGAAAACTAGCAGTAATAGGAGTGGTAGCTATACTTGCTGTAACGTTTGTTCCTCTTGGTTTACTCCGAGTATAAGACCTGGTAAGTTATTCTATGAGTATGGGTCCATTAACTATTCTGATCCTTGCATTTTTACTATAGATTCTTAAGCTATACTTCAAGAATTCCTGAGGTGTGTCGAAACTCTTTATGTGGAGTGTATTTTCAAGTAGTGTTCTTGGAAGCGTTGTAACCATGCCTACTCTTCTATTTCTTAAAACTTCTCTAACAATTTCTATGTAGCTATCTTGTATGTTTTCTTCATATATCTTGAAGAGTTTCTCAGTGAACTCTCTTCTACCTATTCCTTCTTTACATTCTGCTATTAAACCTATCATTCCATCTTCTCTAACACCTTTATAAACTAGTCTAAGTATATGTAGGGTGCTCTCTAGCGTTGAATCCCATGGCCAGCCCCATGCATCTGCAATTAATATGTCTACTGGTTCTAGATTCACAGTATATATTTTCTCTGCTTCTATTATTGATGATTTATCTAAATTGGTCAATGAATCTAGGTAAGTCTTCTCCCCAACAATACATAAACCGAGGATTTGTAGTTTATCTTCAAGTATGCTATGTACATCTACATCTTCTTCTTTCTCTATGAGCTTACTGTAGATTAAAGAATTTACTATAGATGGATATCTGTATAATCCATGTGGTAGAATGGATGTAACCAGTATCCTAGTATCTGACTCAAGTACATCTACAGGTATCTTTAAACCTGTGTAGCTAGTTTTCTTACAATCTTCTACATATTCAATTTTACATGAGAATCCCTTTAATGAAGATTTCAAGATTTCTTCAACGATTCTCGGAGATGTTCTCCATGATGAGAATATTATCTTAACTCTTCCTTCTAGAGAAGTTTGGCTTTGAATTTCATAGAGTAGGGATCTCAGTAATTCGAGTTGAGTTTGGTGTTCATGATCGTAGAGTATCGTTACTTCCCCACTCTTCCTTCCTACTTCTCCAGCTATTTCTGAGAGTATTTTGTAATCTACTTCGAACCCCCTGTATAGAGAAATTTTTTCACAAGATATTTCTTCAGATACTTCTATAGGTATCTCCGTTACACCATATCTAAACCAATACTCCATTCTATAGAACAAACACTAGATACGTGGTGTTAAGTATTTTCTAGTAAGTTAATTTTGATCTCTACTCCGGTTCCCAAAAATAATTAAATTAAGTAGAGATTAAACTTTTATGTAGGCCATACTGTTTTCCTTAGTAGAATGAACGATAGGTTTGGAGAAGAATTTTGTGATTATGTTTGTAAATCTATTAGATTTGTTTTTCATATGTTGTTGGGAGATTCTGGTGCTTCAGCTCTCGAGAGTTATTTAAACAGGAAGCTTTCAAGAAATATGTATGAAGTTTTCTGTTCTTCTCCTAATGAGTTTTATAAAGTTTTGAAGAGTTTTCTAGGCTATGGAGCAGATGCTTTATTAAAGATTGTTGCTTCTAAACTTATAGAAGAAGGTGTTCTCGTAGGTCTTACTCCTGGAGAATTCGTAGAATTACTATCAGATGGAAGTGAAAATGCTAGATTAAGATTACTGAAATCTTTTAGGAGGGTTTAGAAATGTTGGAGAGAAAACTTTCTCCTACAGGTATAGATGAATTAGATAAGGTGATCGGCGGATTTCCGAAAGGTGGCTTAATAACAATATCTGGAAATCCTGGAACAGGAAAGACAGCATTAGCATCAACATTCATATACAATGGCGTAGTAAAGTATGGTGAGACAGGTGTATATGCATCTCTACTAGAAGAAGAAGAGAAATTCTATGAATTTATGATGAGTTTTGGACTAGATTTTAAGTCTCTTAGGAATAGAGGGGTGTTTAGGTATATCCCGATACCGACACTACTGGAGCCAGGTATGAGTATGTCGGTTGCAGATATAGTTGAGATGGTTGATTCTATAGGTGCTAGGAGACTTGTAATAGATTCATTTACAGCTATGAGTCAGATGTTTAAGTCTCAGACAGAAGCGAGAATATTCCTTCACACACTCCTCTCTAAGATAGCTAGACAACTAGAATGTACAACTCTCTTAATAAAAGAAGTTTCAGGGAAAGACCCTGAATATGGTTTTGAAGAATTTATCTCAGATGGAGTATTATTCTTGAAGAGAGGATACTACGCTGGCAGACTGTTGAGAGAACTCCACATTCTAAAGATGAGAGGTGTAGAAGTGTTTGAACCAAAATTATGTATAAGCCTACATGATGGTTTTAAAGTTTTAAGACCTTTAAGGATTGGTGTAGAACATATTCAAAGAAAGTATGTTCCACCACCAGATCCAAAGGGAAGATATACAACAGGTATCCAAGATTTAGATAAAGTTATTGGAGGTTATCCGAAAGCATCTACAGTAATATATGAAATAGATCCTAGACTTACAATACTTGATTATGAATTAGTATTGATGCCTCTACTAGTAAGCTACACTTTAAGAGAAAGAGGAATAATAACATTACCATCAGGAGGAATAGGATGGCAGCATATAACTGAGCTATATAAAACATTTAGTATATCCCATGAACATATATCAAGATACTTAAGAATTCTCATAGATACAGATGTAGGAGAGATGAAAACTCTTCCATCATATGTTCATCAGATAAACGTAGCTTCTTCAGAAGATTTAGTAAATATGATCAGAGAGTTTACAAATAATTTCATTACGGAATACAGAGAACCTCCAGTAATTGTTATAGGTGTAGACCGTTTAATATACAGGTTAAAGGAAAACGCGATCGGTGTAATCTATTCGCTTACAAATCTTGTTAAAGCTACAGGAGGTTTAGTAATCTGGATTGTAAAACCTGTTTATCCGTGGATTGTTAAAGCAATAGCACCTCTAGCCGACCACCATCTAAAAATTACTAGAATTAACGGAAGATTAACGCTATACGGTATAAAACCACGTACACCTCTATATGCAATCGAACTAGTAAACGATGGAACATTCATAAAACTAGTACCGATAACGTAATTGGTAAATTTAGTATATACTTTTCTTTAGCATAATGAAAAAGCAAGCTTATATAATATAGCATATACAGTATATTCCAGCTATGGGTAAATTACAAAATAGAGTAGCAATAGTTACAGGCGCAGGGCAGGGGATAGGAAAAGCAATTGCATTAGCCTTAGCAAAAGAAGGAGCGAAAGTAGTAGTTTCAGATATAACCGATCTTATCTTCGATGTTGCTAAAGAGATTGAAGCTTTAGGTTCAGAAGCACTACCCATCAAATGTGATGTTACAAACCCAAACGATGTAAACAAAATGGTTAAAACTACTCTAGAAAAATTTAACAGAATAGACATACTAGTAAACAATGCTGGAATATACCCCTTCAAACCTTTTATAGAAATGAGTGAAGGAGAATGGGATAAGGTTCTAAATGTTAATCTGAAAGGAGTTTTTAACTGTACAAAAGCTGTAGTACCTAAAATGGTAGAACAAAGATATGGAAAGATAATAAATATTTCATCAATAGCTGGAGCAGTCGTAGGCTTCCCACAACTAGCACACTACTCTGCTAGTAAAGCTGGAATTATTGGTTTTACACGTGCACTAGCTCTAGAACTAGCTCCCTATGGAATAAATGTAAACGCTGTGGCTCCTGGACCTATTGAAACACCTGGAACAAAAATATTAGGAAAAGAAACTCTTGAAAGTTTCATAAAAACAATCCCTCTCGGTAGAATGGGTAAACCAGAGGACGTAGCAAATCTCGTAGTTTTCTTAGCTTCTGATGATTCCAGCTTTATAACAGGACAATATATAGTTTGTGACGGAGGCTACACTCTTCCATAACTCTACCTTACTTGCCACAGAAACATAGTCCCCGAAATAATAAGAAAAAACTGTAAAAACTATAAGATTAAATTTCGATTTTTTGTTATTATCTTACTGAAAAGTAGAAACATTAAGGTGCATCCTTCATGTTAAATATTGTAGGGAAATTTGATGTAGTAGTTGTAGGAGCTGGACCTGCAGGATCTTCGGCAGCCTATACGTTATCTAAGAATGGTTTTAAAGTAGTTGTTATAGAGAGGGGTAGGACTGCTGGCTCAAAGAATTTGTATGGTGGAAGAGTTTACTCAAAACCTTTAGAAGAGATTTATCCAGAATTTAAGAGAGAAGCTCCAATAGAGAGATGGGTTAAAAGAGAACGTTTCAGCATGATGGTTGGTGGAGAACTTCTTACATTAGAGTATTATTCAAGAAATTCTACAAGTTTTACAGCATATCTATCTAGACTAGCCGGATGGATGGCTCAGAAAGCAGAAGAAGCAGGAGCAATTATAGTTACAGATGTACGTGTAGATGATCTTTATACAGAAGATGGTATAGTCAAAGGCATTGTAAGTGGTGGAGATGTTTTGAAAGCTGATGTAGTGGTGGATGCTGAAGGCGTAAATAGGCTGATCTTAGAGAGACATGGTCTAGTGCCTAAACTTCTACCTAGACAGGTAGCTTTAGGTGTAAAAGAAACGATTAGATTAGATAAACAGAAGATTGAAGATAGGTTCGGTCTTCTCCCAGAAGAAGGTTTAGCATGGTTCATAATAGGAAATGTAACAGGAGGGTTACCTGGAGGAGCATTCCTATACACAAATACTACAACGGTAAGCTTAGGGATGGTAGTATTTCTAGAAGAAGCATGTAAAAAAGTACAGAAACATGTATTCGACATCCTCGAAGATCTTAGAACGTCTCAACCATTCTCCGACATTCTCAAAGACGGCGTACTGGTAGAGTATGGAGCCCACCTAACACCTGAAGCAGGCTTAGACATGGCTCCAAAGAAACTATACACAGATGGATTATTAGTAGTTGGAGATGCAGCTGGATTTCTATTAAATCTAGGGTATACCGTAAGAGGAGTAGATTTTGCAGCATATAGTGGATATCTTGCAGCAAAAACGATAATTAAAGCACATTCTGAAGGAAACTTCAAAGCAGAGAATCTTTCCGTATACCAGAAACTACTAGAAGAAAGCTTCATAATCAGAGAATTGAGAAGACATAGAAAAATAGCTAAACTATTAAGATCAAGCGAACTTTTTACAACATATCCAGAAATATTTGTAGATGTAGCTAGGAAGCTCTTTAACATCGAGTATACTTCTCCAACACTACTCCAATCTATAAGAGAGTCTATAAAAGGGAAGACATCTCTACTATCTTTAATAGTTAAGATGTTGAGTTTGGTGAGAGCATTATGAGTGTCCAAGCATTGAAGAAGATCAAGATTACTGAAGCATTAAATACGAACATTTGGGATGTAGATAGTAGACCACACATCACGGTAGACTACGAGAAATGTAGAAAGCTTTGTGATAAAAAGATCTGTACACTTTTATGTCCAGCCGGATGTTACACCCTTTCAGATGACGGTATACTCTTCAGTTATGAGGGATGTTTAGAATGTGGTACATGCCGAATAGTATGCCCACATGAAGCTGTTAAATGGGATTACCCGTTAAGTGGTAGAGGTGTCCAGTATAGATTTGGGTGAGAATAAATGGGTCTAAACATGATTGTAGCTGTTAAGTGGGTTCCGAATACGCAGATAGTGAATATCGATCCAACTACAGGCACATTAATTAGAGAAGGAATACCATCTATCGTTAACCCACATGATCTTAATGCTGTAGAGCTAGCTTTAAGATTGAAAGAAAAATATGGCGGTACGGTTACAGCGATCTCTATGGCCCCTCCAGCAGCAAGAGCTGGATTAGAATTCATCATGGGGATGGGTGTAGATAGAGCCATACTTATAACGGATAAAGTCTTTGCTGGAGCAGACACACTCGCAACATCATACACATTAGCAAAAGCAATAGAAAAACTGAAACCATACGATCTACTAATATTCGGACACGAGACTATAGATAGCTCTACAGCACATATTGGTGCACAGGTAGCTTCATGGCTAAAGATACCTTACATATACTATGTTATCGATACAGAATATCGAGATGGATACATATTCGCTAAGAGAAGATTGGAGAAGAAGATAGAAATTTACAAGCTGCCTATACCCTGCTTGATAGCTGTGGCTATGAGAAGTAATGAACCTAGACCCATAAAACTAGAATACAAACTTAGAGTTAAACTAGAAAATCCTTTAGAAGTCTGGACTAATAATGAACTACAATTAAGCCGTGCATGTATAGGTTTAAGAGGATCTCCCACAAGAGTTGAGAAAGCAGTTCCCACACCAACCATACCTAGAAAGAAGATGAAGTATGAAGGTCAAGATGTGAAGGAAGCTGTAAAATGGCTTGTAGATAAACTGCTCGAAGAGGGGTTGAAGATAATATGAGTACAAGCACAGAGTTTTGTCTAGAATGGGAGCCTATAAATAAAGATGAATGGAGAGGTGTATGGGTATTCACAGAGATTTTTGACAACGAGATTTCCGAAGCTTCTCTACAACTACTTAATCCAGGTAGGATGATAGCAGACAAGATTGGAACAGAACTTGTAAGCATAATGATTGGAGACAAAGTCCAGAAACACTTACTAGAACCGATATACTATGGAGCAGATAAAGTAATCTACGTAGAAGATGAGAGGCTAGCAGTATATACGCCTGAAGTTTATGGAGAAACTCTGCTAGCACTCATAAGAAAATATAAACCTGAGATAGTTTTAGCAGCAGGCACACTTAGAGGTAGAGAGATGATACCATACGTAGCTAATTCTCTTAGAGCTGGGATAACAGCAGACTGTACGGACTTTGATGTAGATGTTAAGACTAGAGATCTAATAATGATTAGACCACCCTTTGGAGCAACACTACTAGCATACATAAGAGCACCTGAAAGAAGGCCTCAAATGTCAACTGTCAGACCCAACGTCTTCAAGCTACCTAAAAGAGATGAATCAAGAAAAGGAGAAATAATAAGAGAATACGTAGACATACCGAAACCTAGAATCGAGTTAGTGCACAGTGAATACATAAAAACAGAAGAAATACCTATAGAGAAAGCTGAGATAATAGTATCTGGAGGAAGAGGTTTGGGGTCTGCCGAAGGCTTCAAACTACTTGAGAAACTTGCAAATCTTATTGAAGGTGTAGTAGCAGGATCTAGGAAAGCCGTAGATGCTGGATGGATACCACATGAAAGACAGGTGGGTCAGACAGGAAAATCCGTCAAAGCATCACTATACATAGCTGTGGGGATTTCTGGAGCAGCCCAACACTTGTTCGGGATAAGAGAAGCAGTAACAGTGGTAGCAATAAATATTGATCCAGATGCGCCGATCTTCGAGAACGCTGACTATGGAATAGTCGGAGACTACAAAGTAATAATACCAGCACTCATAGAAGAAATAGAAAGAAGGAAAAACGTTAAGAAAACCGATAACAAACAATCGCTACAGAGATAATTCCCAAGACATAACTTTAGACACTCCTCCTATTCGGGTAATTTCGTATAGATTCAATTCCATTTTACCAGTTTTCTTCAATTCTCTTCCAGCATGTTTAAGCTTTCATCTTTCAACTAACGTGAAGTTATATTTACGTAATGGAGTTCTACTATACCTTCATTTATGAGAATAACGCCTAGTTTAACTATTCCATCTTCAGTCCAGAGGAGTACACGTTTAACATCATACTTCTCGATCCAGCTATCTAGCAATTTCTCTATCTCTAGTGTATACTCTTCTATGGATGTGTATGATATGTTTCCTTCACCAAACTCTAGGTGGGCATTTATCTTTTCTGGAAATACTACTTTCAAATTCTTCTTCTCAACTATCTTGATTGTAATGTCTATTATGCTGGTTGCATTCATTATTGATGGTGTTGTTGTTACCCCTCTTAGAGTTTTCAAGTAGTTTATGAAAGCTTCTCTAATACTATTTCCCAGTGCTACATAGTAACTTCCAGTAAATTCTGCTCCAACAACAGCTATTGTCCCGAGCTGTGTTATAACTCCTGTAGCACCAGCTGGGCTTGTATAAACAGGTATAACGTAAACTATGTGTTCACCTATATTGTAGAGTATGATCTCACCTATTCTGGGATTCTCTAAGAGGGTTTGAAGTTTCTTAAATTCTGGATATCTTTCAAGTGCTTCTCTTGCTGCTGAAGGTCCTAGAAGCTTCTTCTCAGAATCTTGTGGAACATAGTAAAATATTTTCTCACCTAGATATGGATAATCGTTCCTAATAATCATGAATCCTGCTAGATTTCTTCCAGGCGATCCTCTAATCTGGAGTGAGAGTATTCCAAGAAATTCTGGTTTCTCGAAACCCTGAGGTTGAGTTATTATGTAGTATGTGTAGAGTCCCTTAGGTATTTCATAAAATTCTCTAGCCTGTATATATACTGAAACATCGTCCATGTGATAGTTGTTGAAGACTTCAACCTGGTACTCGAAGACTTCCATAGGATATCTTGTCTGATTGTAAAGCCATGTTGGTACATCTTCTAAGATTACTTCAGGATAATTCATCTTTATGATCTTACTTACGAAATCTGAACCAGTTATTATGAGTCTTATTGTCCCATCATAAACATCTATAAGTGCATATCCTATAAATCTCACATAACTATTACCTTTACTCCATGGAACATGTTCTCCTTTTAGTTCCACTATTAGAGGCATAAGCCAGTAAGTTCTCTCACCATCTGTTACTGGAAACATGTCAACGTAATCTGTTCCCCAGGTGTATACAAAGTATGGGAACAGCAAGCTCATTCTACTGTAAACATCTCTATATCTAATTATCTTTATTGTTTTATCTGGATACGAGAAGAAGAAGATTGGGTCGTAAAGCCACGTTATTGGAGGGGAGATAACGATCCCGCCTTGCCCAGCATATCTCGTACCCGTTATTTCATCACTTTCTTCTTTATCTAATATTATCGCCGCCCACGTTGTTTCAATCAGTCCTCCTTCACCATAATATATTCTTCTCTGCTTGAAGAATATTGATGAATCAACCATCGTCCCGTTACTCGCATCTAGAAGTAGAAAACCGTTTGGGACATGAGTATAAACTAGATGTTGATTATACCATATGTCAGCAGCTTTTACAGAGACCGGTAATATAGGTTTCATAGAAGCACTCCAATACAATCTACCATTAAATCTAAGTATGTCTGAATCTTCAAAATCTACATAAGGTATTAAGCCTATCTCTGGCTTCATCTTCGTGAAAGCTGCTTCCCAATCCCAAAGTCTAATAATGTCTAAGTAATCTTCAAATCTAGAGATGTCAGTTTCAATAGGAGTATTTTTTACGTACTCTTGAAATATGTAACGTACCTTCTTTACATTCTCTATATCTGCTAGATACCTGTTCACCGTTATCTCCTGCTTAACGTAAGGTCCATACCACTCGATCTTCCTAGCATCCGCTATACTATTCTGTATAGTTACCACTGAGAATACCGTTAAAATGATGAGTATTGTTGCTCCTATCTTTATAGTGTGTGCGTAGAGAAAACCTGTTTTCTTCTTATCTAAAAAGAGGAACAAAACCATGAGAAGAGATACCGTAAATGATCCTATTATCAGAACCTTAGTATTATAGTCTATATAATTGGAGAAGAATAATGTGAACCCTATCCATGCTGAAGCTATAGCTATGAGTGCTTCTATTGCTTTTACTGGAAGTATAAGTACGTTTGTCTCAAGGTAACGTACCACGATCTTAGAGATTTCTTTAACGAGTAGTGTCATACCGATTATAAATACTAGTCTTACAGTTAGAGCTGTGATTAATGGAGGAACTATCAACAATAGTAGTGGTGATGTGTTGATGACGACCTGGGCTGGGGTAACATCATAGGATGATATAGGCATGAAGGGTAATTTGAATATCTCTGGAAGATAAGTTAATCCTAGATCTAGACCACCTATAGCTCCAGTAATAACCATACCGAAGAAAGCATTACCAAAAAAGACAGCTCCTATCAATGTCTTTGTTACCTGCCATGCGATGAATCTACCTACAGTGAGCTTGAAAGCTGAAAAATCCAGATCCCTCGATCTTAGATATCTCTCCCAAAATACTAACACAAATATTCTTATAAACCAGAATACTAGAGATGGTCTATTCTTAAAATCTAGTCTAAAGAATGCTATGAAGGAGAGAACAAGTCCGCCGATGAGAGAATAATAGTATGGTTTGATGAAAAGTTCTCCAAATTCCCAGAAATTCAACATTACTTGAAGTATCTGGTTTAAAGAGAAAGTTAATACGATGAGTAGTATGATTATTAGTAAGATTGTTCTTCTACGACTTATTCGTCTAGGACTACTGTAATACATCTTCAGAAATTATCTCTAAAGAGTATCTGATAAATCTATCTAAAATCTTCACTACATAACTTACTAGCTAAGTCTACGTATGGGTTCAGCATCATTCCACAAATAGTTAAAGTAGTCTTTTGCGAATTTAGCTAATCCGACATGGTCAGACCATATTGCAAAACTTATACCGCTTCTCTCTTCTCCTAGAAGCAGTATTACTTCTCTTGAATCTGCTATCAATCCTCCTCCAAACATCTGCTCCTTAAACCTAACTTCAGCTATTTCACTAAATTTCTTAACTAAACTCTGACTCACATCTTTAGACAACATTATCTTTACGACCCCCCCTCTATTAACGATATAAGCAAGATGTGGAAAGAATATTGCTGACAGTTCTTTAGTTATTAAAGGTGCTGCTACGAGCAGTTCTCTCTCACAATTTGAGAGTAGATTTTTAATCTTAGCGATTATGTTTTCCTCCCCCCTAAGTATCCAGATGTCATGCTTCTCCTTGAAACCTCTTCCTTCAAATATTGGGAGGAGTTCAGATAGTACTACTTCTTCATATTCTCTTAATTCTTTCTCTATCTTAGCTCTACATGTTTCTAGAGCTGTTACTGGAGATTTAGGATAGTAGTGTGCAGGTCTACCTCCTTCAGTTCCAACCCACCCCTTCTTCTCTAAACTCTCTAAGACTTCGTAAATCTTAGAGTATGGGACATCTGCTAATTCACTAAGCTTACTTGCAGTAAGTTCTCCATTTTCAAGTAATGTTTTATAGACTTTTATCTCATAATCTGTTAAACCAAGTCTATGGAGAGCTCTCCTAAGCTTCTCACTTATCTCCAACATCCACCAGCCTACCTAGAATTAATAGTGAACCCCCTATTCAAATATTTAGCAAGTATCTGCATAGCATGCCTAGAATGAAATAGTAAAATTGTAAACATGATCTCGGAAATCTTGGAAATG
>JALNLN010000006.1:64384-83811 GCA_023267855.1 Candidatus Geocrenenecus dongiae
CCAACATCCACCAGCCTACCTAGAATTAATAGTGAACCCCCTATTCAAATATTTAGCAAGTATCTGCATAGCATGCCTAGAATGAAATAGTAAAATTGTAAACATGATCTCGGAAATCTTGGAAATGGGATCTAAACCAAATTTTTCTAGAGAGTATCCATTATATCCTATTCCATCGGTTGGAGCATTAATAGTACATGGTGAACGTATTTTGATAGTTAAACGTGCTTCTCCTCCTTCAGTCGGTAAATGGAGTATTCCTGGAGGAGTGATAGAAATTGGTGAAACTGCTGAAGAAGCTGTTAGAAGAGAAGTGAGAGAAGAGGTTGGTATAGACATCTATGATGCTGAATTGCTTGACGTATATGATAGTATAACTAGAGATGAAAATGGACGTGTAAAATACCATTACGTGATAATAGAGTATCTGGCTAGACCAAGCTCTCTAGAAATAAAATATTCAGAAGAAGTGCTCGAATATAGATGGGCCACATTAGAAGAAATAACCACGCTCGACATTACTCCATCTCTTAGAGAAATCTTAAAAAAACATAGAGAGAAGATAAAGACTTACATGAAGTTAAAAAATAGTTGTTGAGAAACTCTTGGAGGTTTTTGCTAGACTAGTCGAATGATGTTTCCTCTTCTTCTTTTCCTTTCTTCTCTTTTCCTTCCTTCTTCCTAGAGGCAGCTATTACATCATCTATCCTTAGTATCATTGCAGCCGCTTCGAAGCTACTCTTTAATGCTTGTTCTTTTACTTTCACAGGTTCTATGACTCCTTCAGCGAACATGTCTACTATTTTTCCTGAGAAGACGTTTACGCCGTATCCGATACCATCTTTCTCATGTTTCGATCTTAGTTCTGTGATTATCTCTACTGGATCTAGTCCGGCGTTTTCTGCAAGTGTTCTTGGTATAGCTTCTAAAGCTTCTGCAAAAGCCATCATCGCTAATTGTTCTCTACCAGGATATTTCGCAGCTTCTTTTCTAATCTTCAATGACAGGGCTTCTTCTACTGCTCCTCCACCTGGAACATATTTCATGTTGTCTATTAATGTTATCATGTTCATTATAGCATCGTTGAACGCTCTTTCCGCTTCATCTAGCTGACGTTCTAGACCTGCTCTGATGAGTATTGAGACAGCTTTCGGGTTCTGGCATTCTTGTACGAACACCATTTTGTCTTCTCCAACTTTTACTTCTTCTACCAGACCAGCTCTACCTAGATCTTTTTCTGAGAGATCCTCGAAGTTCGTAACTATCCTTGCTCCAGTGGCTTTAGCTAGCTTCTCCATGTCTGAAGACTTGACACGTCTAACAGCTAGTATTCCTGCTTTAGCTAAGAAGAATTGTGCAACATCATCTATACCTTTCTGGCAGAAGACTACATTAGCTCCAATAGATACAACTTTATCCACCATCTCCTTCAATATTCTCGCTTCTTCATCTAGGAATTGTTTAATCTTCAATGGGTCTCTTATCCTTATCTCTGCACTAAATTCTGTTTTCTCAATCTCGAAGGGAGCGTTTATCAAAGCTATCTTTGCATTAACTACACGTTTAGGCATAGCTGGATGTACTACTTCCTTATCTACAATTATGCCGTGTATTAGCTGGCTTTCAAGAAGGCTCTTACCAATCTTCTTAACTATCTGGATACTATCTTTATCCGCAACGAGTTTTCCATTCCTTTCTTCAACCACCCTTAAGACAGCATCTATAGCTAGATCAGCGATATGTTCGGTAGCAAATCCGAGAGACTTGCTTCCTAATGCTGTCATGACAATCTTCTTCAGCGTCTCTTTATCTTCTAGCTTAACTGGCTTAGCTATATTCTTTAAATATTCTAAAGCTATGTCTAGTGCTTTCTTATATCCTGAGATTACAGTGCTTGGATGTATTTTTTGTTCTATGAGTTCTTCTGCATGTTTTAAGAGTTCTCCTGCGAGAATTACAGCTGTAGTTGTTCCATCACCAACCGTTTTATCCTGGGTTTTTGCAACTTCAACGATCATCTTAGCAGCTGGATGCTCTACATCCATCTTATCTAGAATCGTTGCTCCATCATTTGTAACCACAACATCTCCTATGCTATCAACGAGAATCTTGTCCATACCCTTTGGTCCAAGAGTAGTTTTAACTATCTCTGCAATTATCTTCGCTGCAGCTATGTTATTCTTCTGTGCAGCTCTCCCTCTAGTCCTAGTGGTTCCCTCTTTTAAGATTATTACCGGCTGACCACCTAATTGAGCCAAATATGCCACCTCCCTACACCATCCGGAGAACCGATAATCTCCAGTATCAAGTCTATCTAGACCTTAATTTAAAGATGACGTCCATCATTCTCAACATAGTGTATGGAGCTCTAAAGTGGTTGTCAAGAAGATATTCGCTTATAAATAATAGAACGGCTGGTTATATAATAGAAGAGCATGTTAGAAGGCGGAGTATGAAGTACGGAGTATCAATTCTTGTGAGGCACTAAATATATCGTTTATCCTATCCGAGGAGAGTATTCTCCGAATCTATCACATATTCTTTGATACACTCTTATTTTGTTTTTAATAAGTTGTTAATTATACTATTTAATGTTAATTCTTCTATATTTTTCAGTGAGAGATGCTAATATGTGAGTTACTTAGACAGCTATTCTGTTAACATTAATCTTAGTTTTAGTGTTTAAGTTGCCTTCTTATGTGTAGAAACTTTTTAAGAGTGTTTTCGCCGCTCTCTCAATATCTTCTCTCTTAACAGTTCTTCTACCTGCATATTGTGCTAGACTGTATGCTTCTTTTGCTATCGCTACAGCTACTTCTTCAAGAATTTTCCTAAGTTCTTCAGCAGCATCTTCACTTGCTCTAACCGCTCCAGCTTTCTTAATTAATCTATGTATTGGAGCTAAGCTAAGCTCACTCAAACTCAGAATTCACCGACCTTTTCTCTGTATACATGCTTATTTAGGTTTTCTTTACTCTTCAATCTACGAAGACAGAGATAACTTTATAGGTAATACCCCAAACCCTACTTCAAAAATACCTGTAAAGGGTTGTTGCGAAACATATGAGAAAATCTTAATTATTTAAAATAATTATTTAAAGTGTAGAGTGTCGTGTAATGTGGGTTGAGAAAGTTGTCTGTCCACATTGTGGGAAGTTAACGAGTAAAGGTATCTTCTGCAAATTTTGTGGTAAGCCTCTAGAACTAGAGCAACCTACGCCTCCTGTAGAAGAAAAAGTTAAGCAGCCTACTCTATCAACCCCTATCGAGCAACCTTCTACAACTGAGATTACACCACCAATACAAGAAGTATCAGAAGAAAGAAAGATAATTGAACAGTTATCCGCATTCTACAATTGGAGGAATAAGCTTGTAGAATTATTCTTAAAAGGTGAGGCATCTCCAGACGTATTTCTAGATATCTACAAAGAATACCGTTCGAGAATTAATGCTGTAAATGAGAAACGTATCCAAATGATACGTACGATCGAAGAGAAGATAAATGAGTTAACGAATAAACTTGAAAACTTAAAGATTAGACATGAAGTTGGAGAAATACCAGATAAACAATACATAACAGAGAAGCTAAATATTGATAGAGAGCTTTCCAGACTTAAACCAAAACTAAACATACTCCACAATACGTTTAACATTAAGATAGCTGATGTCCCAAGATACGAATCTTATATAAGAGAATTAAGGGAGAGCGTGATATCTAAAGGTGAGTCGAGCGGGCTTAACCACGAAGATGTTGAGATGATAGTTTCAGATTTTGATGAGATTTTAGAAGGCATACAGAGCTTACTAGAAATACACAAACAGCTAACTAAAGAACTTGAGAAGATAGAATTAAGGTACAAGGTTGGAGAACTTAACGAAGAAGAATACCAAGCTTTAAAACAGAAGATTCAGAGACAGATGGAGATGTAACAATAGTTAAAAATTACTTCGCTCTAATTTTTAGGAAGAGGTATTATGGTTAAGGTAATTGTTACTGCTGTTCCAGGTGCTGGAAAAACAACGATTCTCCAGAAGGTTTCTGAAAAGCTTAAAGATATAAAAATAATCAATTTCGGAGATATTATGTTTGAAGAAGCTAAGAAGAAATTCGGCATAAGTAGTAGAGATGAGATGAGGGTTAAGATAGGCTTGCATGAGTATCGTTTACTACAAGAAGCAGCTGGCGAGATTATAGGTAGAATGGATGGAGACATAATAATAGATACACATGCATCCGTAAAAACACCTTACGGATACTACCCAGGGCTTCCATCAAAAGTATTAGAAGAAATAAAACCAGATGCGATAGTATTCTTAGAGTTTAGACCTGAAGATATTCTTGCTAGAAGAGTTAAAGATTTAGCTAAGACTGAGAGCGAGGGTAAGAGGATTAGAGAAGTTGAACGTATAGAAGATGTAGAAGAACATCAGAGAATTAGTAGAGAGATGGCTGCCGCTGCAGCTAACCATATTTCATGCTATTTCCAAGTGATTAGATTTCTAGAACCTCAGAAGTATCCATACCAGCATGCAGAAGAAGGTGCATCCAAAATAATAGAATTGGTTGAAAAGTTGAGAAGTCTTTAACTGAAGCTGTTACCTCTTCTATTCTCTAATGATTTTTCTAGCTCTAGTTATGTAGCATGTATGAGCATACATTAAATGTACTGGCCTCGTCATACCTTTTTTAACACGCATTTCTCTTAAGAGTATTTCTACCGTGTATATGTCTCCAAAGCCTGATGAACGTAATGTTTCAACCGTTTCTACAACTTGCTCTATTGTTGGGCTGACAGATACGAATACACCACTATCTTTAAGAGATTCATAAGCTGTTTTGACAGCTTTCCAAGGTTCAGGTACATCTAGTATAAACGAATCTACTTCTCTCTCTTCAACCCCCTCCTCCACGTTTCCATATTTTAGCTCAACGTATTTCAGTAGACCAAGTTTCTCCAAATTTTTTCTAGCATTCTCGAGATACTTTTCTTCAACATCGTAACTATACACTTTCCCATCTGGTGCAACGTAAGATGCAAGTATAGTTGTAAGAACTCCTGAACCTGTTCCAGCTTCTACGACTGTAGAGCCAGGTCTAACACCACTCATCAATATTATGTATCCTAGATCCTTAGGATAAATTATCTGTGTTACTCTAGGATAGTGTAAAACTATGTCGAGTATCATTGGTTTAAACACAGTCCAAGTTGAACCGATATTAGATTTTACAGTGCATCCATATCTCTTTCCAACAAGTTCACCTAGATCTAAGTATCCTTCACTCGTATGATACTTCTTCCCAGAAACAACTTCTACAAGATACCTCTTTCCCTTCTCGGTAACTAGAAGAACTCTATCCCCTTCTCTAATAGTATCCATTCTACCTTTTTTGAATCTAAACCAACTATAATAGATTGACCTAGAATCAATATCTAAAAATCTGAAAACTACTACATCATATAACTTTATTCTCAGCATAGAAAAATTAAAAGTAATCGTATCACCTTATTTTAAGATAGTATGGATAGGAGGGGTTTTCTGAAGAGTACTCTTTACATAGTACTTCCAGGAGTCTTTGTAACTGGATTGGCCTTGATCGGTTATAGTGGTGGAAGGAGAACATATAAGCCTTCTGAAAGAATTTCTCTACCTCCTCCGAGATACGAGAGTAATGTATCGGTAGAGTATGCGTTGAAAGTTAGGAGGTCTGTAAGAGAGTATGAAGATAAACCTCTCACATTAGAGCAAGTTAGTCAGCTACTGTGGGCTGCACAAGGAATAACTGAGAAGAGATATGGTTTTAGAACAGCTCCATCTGCTGGAGCGACGTATCCTCTAGAAGTCTACATAGTTGTAAAGAAGAATAGTGTTATAGGGCTCTCTGAAGGAATATACCATTATCTTCCAAGAGAACATGGATTAGAATTGATCAAGGCTGGAGATTATTCTAGAGAACTTATGGAAGCTTGTTTAGGTCAAGAGTGGGTTCTACAAGCAGCAGTAAACATTGTGATCACAGCTATCTATGAAAGAACTACGTGGAGGTATGGGGAGAGGGGGAGGATAAGATACGTTCACATGGAAGTTGGACACGTAGGTCAGAACATATACCTACAGTGTGTAAGTCTAGGATTAGGATGCGTTGTTATAGGAGCTTTCTACGATTCTCGTGTTAAAGAGATTCTGGGAGTAGATGAAGAACCATTATACGTGATTCCTGTAGGAGTAAAGAAAGGCGGATGGTAAGAAAGAACCAGAAGAAAATAGACTTAGCATTAAGACTAGCCTACATAGCTCTACTGATACTACTTCTAGTATTCTTTACTTCTAGGTTTATAGACTCTCTCTTAAGAGAGCCAACATATAGATTAGAAGAATTTAGAGGAGGATACACTATCGGCTTTAGGTATGCATACGTTGGTGGATGGATGATAACTTTATCTCAATTATATGTTGTCTTGAAGTATGTTGTCGGAGGTTTCAGGATCAAGATAAAGCTTGCTACATGGCTTGATCTTCACTGTATACTCAATGCTACAGGTTTCACACTCGTCATAATACATTCAGGATTTCCATACCAATTCAGATACTGGGAGCCCTTTACAAAAGTAAACTTACTTGAAGGATTATATGGCTTGATAGGTGTTAGAGGACTTTTAACATGGTTGGTCATAATACTCTTCACAACAGGCTGCCTCAACAGATACGGTAAGAACATTAAACTTAAAAGCATAACCCACAAAATACACTTCTACACAGCACCGATAGCATATCTGCTCGCAGTAATCCACATAACCCTATCCATCCTATTCCCAACAGGCTAAAAACACATCTACAGAAGTATTCGTGGAGATTAAAGAGAAAGAATTAAATGGTTGGAGACAATATATGGATTTGGCTATGATGAATCAGAGTTACACCGACTCGGTGAAGAAAAGGCATTAGTCTGAGCCATATAATATCCGAGAACCGTTACCCATAATGAAGCTTAAGAAGAAAAGTTAAAAGAAGTGGGGAGTAGACGTGTATTCGATTTTATCCTGCAGCTAGAATGAAGAACGATATAACGATGCCATAGATAGCTAAAGCCTCTGCAAAAGCAGAGATAATTACAGCTGTAGTTCTTATTTCTGGTCTCTCAGCAGATGCAGCTAAACCAGCAGATCCAGCTCTACTTATAGCCCAAGCAGCACTAGAAACCGCTGCAATAAATGCGGCAGCCGCAGCAAAAACTTTAGCAGCAAAATCTGATATTACTCCTTCCTGAGCAGGTGCTGCTGACTCAGCATACGTAGGTGTCACAGCAACCGCTAGTAAAATTAATGTTAACAGAACTAGATAGCTCCTAGTCATATATATCATCTCCCTAACGATTGATCTTTAATTTCTGCTAGTATTTATCTTTTGTTAATTTTCTATGCTCTCAGAAAACCCATATTCTACTTTCTAAATAAAAACAATATATCGAATAAGATATATGTCTATATATTCGATCTAGAGTCTCTGGGATTTCACGTATTTTAGACTCATCTCAAAGTGTGTGTAAGTAAAAATAGGAGGTTGGCGATATTTTTCTTAGGAGTAGGTAATGGAAGATGGTTTGGATAGAGACGAAGACTACTTTGGAAAGGTTCAGGAGGTTTTTGATATATAATACTTGTAAATCTTTCATTCCTAGTGGTTATCTTAATGATCCAAGCGTATTTCCAGAAAGAGATGCATCTGAAGGATTGATATACGTTGAAGCTCTCTCAAAGATTGATTTAGGCCAGATAAGAAATGTGAAATTTGTAAAAGTAGCAGAAGTTCTAGGAGTCATCTATAGATCTAAGAGCGGTAACACAGATCTTAAATGGAGACAGATAAAAGGTGTTGTAGGAAAGATTACTGGTGAGGCTTCACCAAACTCTATAGTGAATATGATTGAAGCAGGCGTACTACCTAAAAATATGGTTATGAGGATGCTTAAACAATTTGAAACTACAAGCAATCTTAAGAATAACATTGAAGAAAAGAAAGAAATCTAGAAAAATTCAAGATAAACAATTATACGAAGATGATGTAATGTGTCTAGAAACTCTTTGATTTTATCTAGATTTTCTTAACAATTTCATTCTACAATTTTGACATAGTGTCCATGATTTGTAATCCGTATCTCCTATCCAGTTACTGAATGCCATGACGCATTTCTTATTACTACAGTGTGTTAAATTATGGAGATGCCCTATTTCATGGACAGCTTCTTTAATTAATCTCTCTATGAAGAGTTGTCGATCTGAATCATATCCATAGAATTCCTGCTTCAGCCTATAGGTAGATACTATTGCCACTCCATTCCATGCAAGTCCGAAGATATAATTAAACTTCTCAACATAAAGATCTTCTTCAACTATGAGTAGCAGATATTCATCTCTACCTTTTTGTGTGATGTATTTCTCTACAATCTTCCAAGCATCATGCTGTCTCCTCTCTTTATTCAAAGTACTTTCATCTATGAGCTTGCCTACAAATTCTATGTGAACAATCTTCTCATATGTTTCTTCGAGTATTTTCTTCACGATCTCCAACACTTCTAGATCATTCATTTCAGAGAATATCTTTATCTCCAAGATCCTTCCAAATCTAGATACTCTCTCTAAATTATTAACTTATGATCTTTACTCATTAATTTTTGAAAGATCAAAAAGTATAAAAAATTAGTTACAAAATATAATGGGGCTTACTTAAAGTTTTTGCTGAAGGTCTTGGGAATTAGTTACAGTTATTTAAATATTTAAATATTCATCAAAGTGCTTCTTTTTTGAGAGTGTTGGTTATGGGTAAGAAGGCTGCTTTAATTAAAGGTGATGGGGTAGGTCCTGAATTAACTTTAGCTGCCATGAAGGTTTTGGAAGCTGTTGGAACAGAAGTTGAGCTTATACCTGTTGAAGCTGGTTATGAATGGTGGCTTCAACACGGTGGACCATCTCTCATACCTCCAGAAACATGGAAGATCTTAGAAGAAGCAGATGCTATTCTTAAAGCCCCATGTACTACTCCTGCTGAGCCCGGTAGTCCTAGAAGTGTAGCTGTTAGCATTAGGCAGAGATTCGATCTCTATGCCAATATTAGACCAATAAAGACATTTAAAGGTTTGCCAAGCTTGTATGGAGACCTAGATTTTATCTGTGTGAGAGAAACTACAGAGGGATTGTACAGTGGCATAGAGCATAGACTTGCACCAGATATTGCTATAGCTGTTAGAAAGATTACTAGAAGACAATCTGAGAAAGTTGCTAGAAAAGCTTTCCAAATTGCTAAAGATAAGGGCTGGACAAAAGTAATTGTTGTAACGAAGAGAAACATTATGAAAGAATGTGATGGAGTATTCGTAGAAGCAGTAGATAGTGTATCAAAAGAATTTCCAGGAATTACATATGAAGAATACTATGTAGATAACATGGCCCAACAACTCGTCAAAAACCCTGATAGATTTAATCAAAACGTAATACTTGGAACAAACTTGTTCATGGATATTATCAGTGAGGAAGCTGCAGGACTACTTGCAAGTATAGGTATGGTTTACTCTGCAAATATGGGTGATTTCCGTGCAATGTTTGAGCCAGCTCATGGAAGTGCGCCGAAGTATAAAGGACAAGACAAAGTTAACCCTACAGCCATGATACTCTCAGCTGCATGGATGATAGAGTATCTGGGGGAGAAAGACAAGGCTCAAGCAATATTCAAAGCTACAGAAGAAGTTATTGCTGAAGGCAAGGTTGTAACTTACGATCTGAAAGGTAGTGCTAGAACATCTGAGATGGCTGCGGCAATAGCTGAGAAAGCTGCACGCTTACTAAAAAGATAAATCTTCTACAACTATTTTACTAACGTTTCGGCCGCCTCTTCAACTTAGATCCACAGTTAGGGCAGATTCCTTCCTTAAACACTCCTCCAACCCATTTACACTTAGGACAATAAGAAATCCAGACTATAACTTTCTCTATCCCTTTATGTATTATTGGTTCTACTTTTATATTTAATGAGAATGCTGTGTTCTGGATAGCGTAATCTGCTGAGACTATTACAGGCTCCCACCCATTATCTTTAAACATTAATGCAAGAGCTAGAAGTTTGATATCTGCATCTGAAAGTCCTGTCTCACCAATTCTAGTTACCTCTCTCTTAACAGCCTCGACATACTCTTCTCTAGGTTCTATAATCTTTGGTCCAACTCCTTCTCTTATCACTGTAGCTCTATATACTGCAGCTTCACCAAACTTTACTTCCTCCAAAACTTCTCTACAAGTTATCTGCATTTCATCTGAAGAAGACATGAATCCGAAGATTAATGCAGATGCATCTAAGATATAGATTCTCTTTCCAAACTTTTCTTCACACAATATCTTACACTCTTCCCAAAATTTATATAAAAACTCGTAAAATATATATTCTAAAACAGGATAACTTAATTCCAGAAATGTAATTTTTCCTAGTGTTAAATAGATTGGAGGTCAGGATAAGAATCTCTTCTTCAACCTTTTCATAAAGCTTTCATCTTCTTCACCAATCTTCACAAAATAGATGTATTCCTTAGACTTTGAAACCTGGATTCTCACATTCTTTTGGAAAACTTCTCTTATATGTCCATCTATAAGTATTTGTACACCATACTCTGAATAGACATTTATGTAGAATTCTTTCCATAAGGAGAATACTATGGGTTTGATGTTGTTTATTGGGCAGACTGGTACTAATACCGCTGATTCTAGTGTACTATCTATCACTGGCCCTCCAGCTGAGTATGCATATGCTGTTGAACCTAGAGGTGTAGACACTATTACAGCATCTGCAATTCCAGTACACAATCTTACATTACTTCTCTCAACATAAAACTCTATTATTCTACCAGGCATTGTCGCAGATACGTATGCTTCATTTAATGCATCACCTATCTTTCTGCCGTCTACCTTGAATGAAAGCATCATTATCTTTTCAATACGATACTCTCCGCAAACAATCTTCTTAATAACTTCTCCTACCTTCTCTGGTTCTATCTCCATTAGGTATCCTCCTCTCCCATAGTTTACCGTGAGTATTGGTATGCTTGGTCTAGGTAGAAGTTTTACTATACGTAAAAGAGTTCCATCACCTCCGAGAACTATTAAGAGTTCTGTCTCTGCAGGTATACCTCTTTCTGAAGCATCTTCTACGCTAATAGAATCTACGAGAACATCATACTCTTTAAGAAACCTCTCTAACTCTAACGCTTTCTCAAAGGTAATGGGCTTACGTAGTGTGTATACTATAACATATCTTCCACGCATATGCCACGATTAGGATATCTATCTACGTATATTTAATACATCTCTTTAGGTAATTCTCTTAGGAGATAGAATTGAGGCTTGCGGCTTTATTTAGTGGTGGAAAAGATTCTACTTATGCAGTATATCTCGCTGAGAAGATGAATTACCTTGTAGATATGTTGATATCGATCCAGCCTACATCTTCTGAATCACTCTACTTCCACTACCCAAACGTAGAACTAACCAGGCTACAAGCAAAAGCCATGAAGAAGAAACATATCTACAGAGAAGCTGAAGATGAACTACAAGTCTTAAGAGAGGTTTTAGAAGAAGTATCGGATAAAATTGATGGAATAGTCTCAGGCGTTATCTCAAGTAAGTTCCAGAAGAATACTTTAGAGAAGATATGTAGAGAATTTGGATTAATCCACATCGCACCTCTATGGAATAGAGAACCATTACAACTAGTAAGAGAGATTATAGAATCGGGGTTCGAGATTATGATTACAGGTGTGGCGGCGATGGGGATGTCGAAGGAATGGCTAGGCAAGATACTTCAACCAAGCGACTTAGATCTGTTAAAAGAACTCAATAAAAAATTCGGCATAAATCCATGTGGTGAAGGTGGAGAGATAGAAACACTAGTGTTGGACGCCCCCATATTCTATGAAAAACTTGAGGTAGAGGAGTATGAAATAAAATGGTTTGGAGACTATGGTTACCTTCTCGTAAGTAAAGCTAAGCTTCGTGGAAAGCCTTAACCTTCTCTCACATGGGTTATCATAGCTCTACCCATAATCTTCCAATACTCTACAGTAACCCCTGGCTCAAGCTTAGCTCTAAGAGCTTCATCTTTAGGTAATGGAACTTCTATCATCTCTAGAGTTTCATTATCCATCAAGCTTACCGTATCTGTTATAGAAACCACTTGACCAGACCTCTTCTCTATTATCGGTACTTCTACCTTCATGTCTGCAGGTCCTACTAGAGTTCTCTTAGCTTCATCGAATATTCCTATGGCGACAAGCCTAACCTTAGCCGAACCGTGTTTACCAGGCTTACTCTTCTCTAACTCAACTATACGGCATGGCTCACCATCTATCACTATATTGTGACCGACTTTCAGAGAACCAAGATCGACAGGCTTACTCATAAATCTCCAAAAGGTAATCCAGAGGACCTTAATTTAAAGTTGTGCCTATCATCCCCGGTGCAGAGTATGAAGCTCTAGAGTGAACGTTTAAGAAAACATTTACTATTGGAATGATAGATGCTGATAGGGTATTGGCCCATCTTTTTTAGGAATTTTTCTGTACATCTTCACAGTTTAATAAGGTTTCTTTATACGCTGGAAATGCTTATTCCATTCCATTTACATATCCATTATATCTTTAGAAGTATCTGTAGTATGTTCTTCAACCCTGTATTATCCATATTCTTAACAATCTTTAAATTATCTCCAGCTTTCAGTCTCTGTATGGATACGAGGATAGAATATCAATCTATAGATGAGAATTTATGGAAAAGTGCGAAAGATAATGCTGTAACCTTACTGAAAACTGATAGATTGGAGATCGGTATACTTGAGATCTCCCCGGGTGTAAGATTTCCTAGGGAGGGTTACAGTATCCACCTCGAGAATGATGAATTCGCATACGTATTGTTTGGAGAAGTGGTTTTCAGTACCGATAAAGAATCCGTCAAATTGAGAGAAGGAATGATACTGTATAACAAAAGGGGTACACCTCACGCTACTGCAAATCTCAGTGATAAACCTGCAAGAGTTCTATGGATTCTCTCTCCCCCGAGATAGGTGGTCAACTTGTACGAAAATAGGATTAAGAAGATTAGAAAATTAATGGATGACAATAGTATAGATATCGTAATGATTACGTCTGAACCTAATATGTTATATTTTTCAGGATATAGTGCAGTATCTCTTGAAAGATTGATTGCATTATTAATAGATAGAAAAGACGATAAAGTATCTCTCATCGTCCCAAGATTAGAGGAGGAGAGAGCTGAAGAAAACTGTAGATTAACAGACTTCGAATTAATAAGTTACAGTGATGTGGAAAATCCGGTCAACATACTTGAGAAAATCTTTCATAAGAGTAGACCAACGACTATAGGTGTAGAAGAAGCAATACCATTCAAATACGTTTATCCTATAATCAGCAAATATACAGGTATAAGGTATTCATTGATAAATGATTTGATATATTCTCTGAGGATTATTAAAGAACCTGAAGAGATAGAAGCTCTCAAGAAAGCTGCTGAAATAAATAATCAGGTTTTACTAGAAGCTATCAGAAATATTAGAGAAGGTGTATCAGAGAGGAATGTCATGATACAGGTAAAGAATTATGCTCTTGAGGCTGGAGCCGATGAGGTATCTTTTACATTAGTGCAGAGTGGAAGTAATTCTGCATTACCTCATCAAGAGCCTACAGACAGGATTATTCATAAAGGAGACGTCGTCGTTCTGGACATAGGAATCAGATACAGAGGATATTACTCTGATTTAACGAGAACAGTTGTATGTGGTCTTCCATCAACTAAGCAGATAGAGATATTCAATGTAGTATTGAATGCGCAACAAAACGCTCTAGAAACAATTAGAGAAGATGTAAAAGCAGAGGATGTGGATTTCGCAGCTCGTAAAACTATTGAATCTTATGGTTACGGAGAATATTTTATACATAGGACTGGACACGGAATCGGACTGGAAGTTCATGAACCACCATTCATTAAGACCGGCAACACAGATCTCTTGAAGAATGGGATGGTTTTCACGGTTGAACCGGGAATATACTTATCAGGTCAATTTGGTGTAAGACTAGAAGACAATGTCGTAGTAAGTAGAGAAGGATACATCAATCTGACCAGCCTACCTAAATCACTCTATATTAAAGACTACGAGATATAAATAACTAAGGAAATAGTTATTATTCGTAGAGCCAGCATCTAACGATATGATTACTATCTAATACAATGTCAGGTGGATCTTGTTGACTACATATAGGTTTAGCGAAGGGGCATCGAGTGTGGAATCTACATCCACTTGGGGGCTTAACAGCGCTTGGTATCTCGCCTATCGACTCTATACCCTTAGGTTTGATTTTTTCATCTTCCTCCGATAACGTAGGTATCGAAGAGAGAAGCATCTGTGTGTATGGGTGCATAGGTGATTTGAAGAATTTCTCGGTGGGAGCTTCTTCATAGATTTTTCCAAGATACATTATCATTACACGTTGTGAGATATTCCTAACGACTCCGAGGTCGTGTGTTATTAGTAGATAGGTGAGTCGAAGTTCTTTCTGGATTTTTACGAGTGTGTTGAGTACTTTTGCTTGAGAAGATACGTCTAACGCAGAAGTTGACTCATCGAGGATTATGAATGATGGTTGTGGAGCAAGGGCACGGGCTATTGCAACTAGCTGTTTCTCTCCTCCCCCAAGTTCATGAGGATACTTGAACATGAACTCTTCGCTTAACCCAACATACTCCAGTAATTCTGCCACTCTTTCATATATCTTCTTCTTATCAACAATCTTATGTATTAAGAGAGGCAGGCTGATAATATCTTTCACCAACCTCTTCGGATTTAGAGATGTTCCGGGATCCTGAAAGACTATCTGTATATCTCTCTTTAATTCTAATGGTCTCTTCTTCATTGGTACTGATAATTCATACTTGTTCTTGTAGATTATCTTGCCATCGTCTGGAGGATAAAATCCCATTATGACGTGACCTGTTGTTGTCTTACCGGAACCTGATTCTCCAACCAATGCTAGTGTTTCACCATATTTTACGTTGAAGCTTATCCCATCAACCGCTCTAACTACGCCTTCAGTTGTATTGAAATATTTTTTAAGACCTGAAACATATAGAATTACATCATCCTGCATCTAACCACCTCCTAATCATACAGGTGGCATGAGACTACATGTTCGTTATTCAATTGTATTCTGCCTGGTTTCGTATTAATGCATTTATCCATTACGTAGGGGCATCTGGGAGAGAATCTGCATCCGGCTGGTGGGTTGCGGTAGTCTGGAAGTTTTCCTTTTATTCCTTCTCCTACTCCTATGGAGCTAAGCCTAGGAGTGCTTGCTATAAGTAGTTGCGTGTATGGGTGTTTAGGTTTATTAAATAACTCTTTTGTTCCTGCTTCTTCCATTATATCTCCTGCGTAGAGAACGTATACTTTGTCTGTCATATGGTAAACCATTCCAAGTGCATGAGAGACGAGGATTGTGCTTAGATTCTTCTCGATTACAAGTCTATGTATGAGTTTCAAGATCTGGTCTTGTATAGTTACATCAAGGTTGGTTGTTGGTTCATCCGCAAGCAACAACTTTCCAGCTGATGCTAAGGCCATAGCTATCATGACCCTCTGCCTCATCCCTCCACTTAACTGGAATGGATAAGATTCTAGCACTCTATCAGGGTCAGGCAGCCTAACATCGTTAAATAATTTCAGAGATTCTTCGTAAAGTTCTTTACTTGATGGGTTGCGACCTTCAGCCATCATTCTATACTTTAAGATATCGTAGAGCTGGTCTCTAATCTTGAAGACAGGGTTGAGAGCGGCCATAGGATCTTGGAAGATCATGCCTATTTCTCTTCTCCTAATCTTAGCGAGTTCGCCATCACTCAGTTTTAGAATATTTCTGCCTTCATATATTATCTCACCTTTTGAGATTATGCCATTCTGAGGAAGTATTCTGAGTATCGTTTTTAGGAGAGTTGTTTTACCGCTTCCGGATTCACCGATTATTCCTACACGTTCTCCCCTCTCTACTTTTAGCCATACACCATTCAATACTTTGAGAGTGTACCAATAACTCCTATAGTTGACATATAAGTTATCTATCTTAAGCAACATTTTCTACTCACCTGCGAAAACATCTCTGATACCGTCTCCCAACAAGTTGAAGGCAAGTATAATCAATACTATGCCTGCTGCAGGTCCGAGGCTCATCCACCAATATTCTGGAAGATACTTGCTATATTCTGAAACCATTGTGCCTAGATCAGGTGTAGGAGGCTGAGCTCCAAGCCCGACGAAGCTGATTGCCGCACCTATAAGTATAACCCATCCAGCATCTAAAGTAACTTTTGTGAGTATAGTTCCTAACTGGATTGGAAGTAATTCTCTAAAGAGTATGTGTAGAGTAGAAGCTCCTTGAGATTCTGCTGCGAGGATGAATGGTTCGTTTCTAAGCGATACAGTCATAGAGTATGTTAATTTTACATACCATGGCCACCACATTAATGAAACAGCCATCATAGCATTGAAGATATTTGGCTCTAGTATGGACGCTATAGATAAGGCTAAGACGAGAGGTGGGAGAGATATGAATATGTCTGATAGCCTCACTATGAGCGTCTCGATGAAAGTTCCTCTGTAGTATCCCGCTATCAAGCCAAGTACAACTCCCGTCGGAACTACGAGTAATAAGACTAGTCCGATCATCATGAAAGCATACCTGAATCCGAAGATTACTCTGCTAAAAACATCTCTACCATACATGTCCGTTCCGAGGAAGTGTTCTAATGAGGGTGGCTTATACGCGTTCTTGAATGCTATGTATAAACCTGCATGAGATGGATAGGGTGCTATGTACTCTGCGAAAATTGCCATCAATAAGAGTATGAGTATTATTGATAAGCCTACTATAGATAATTTGCTCTTCCTGAACCTAAACCACATTCTCCTCCAGTTCTCTCTCTTAACTTTCTTCTCTAGTTCAAGAAATCTTACTTCATTAGTTGAGGTTTCTTTCATTTTCTCCTACCTCCTATACTTAACTCTTGGATCTAGGTAAGAGACTACTAGATCTATGATTATTGAAGCAATCGTGTAGGCTAAGCCGATTACTAGTACAACTCCGACTATAGCGTTCAAATCTTTTCTCAACATTGCTGTAATGCCGTATCTCGATAACCCAGGCCAATTGAATATCAATTCAACTAAGAATGCGTTTCCAAGCATAGAAGCCATGTCTAAAGTCATGATAGTAACGGTAGGTATCATTGAAGGTTTAAGAGCATACTTAAAGAATATTATCGAGCCTGGAATTCCGTGAGCATACATGTTTAGTATATAGTCTTTATTTACATTTTCGATCAAACTCGCTCTCAAGATCCTAGCCTCCTGAGCTATACATCCAATAGCAAGAGATAATGAGGGTATAATCAAATGTGTCAGTGCATCAATAAATGCTACTAAGTTTCCGCTTATCAAAGAATCGACTGTGACGAGGCCCGTAATGCGTGGGACCTCAACTCCTAGGCTCAGCCTGCCATATGCTGGGAGCAGATCCAGCCAGTTAGCTAGTACAAGCTGTAGTATTATGGCCCATACGAATGATGGGATAGCTATACCTACGTAGGCAAACACTCTAACAAAGTTATCGATCAGTGAGTTAGGTCTCCTACCACTGAGAACCCCTAAACCGAAAGCACCTATAATATCTATTATCAGAGTGAAGATGATTAGTTCAACTGTTGCTGGAAGAAATTCTAGAATATCTGTGAGAACGTCTCTGAAAGTTACCAGCGATAACCCGAATCTACCATGGAAAACATCAACAAGCCAGTAAAAGTATTGGACATAGATTGGCTCATTTAAGCGGAGAAGTCTTCTATATTGTTCCACAACGTCTTCAGGCGCTCTAGGTCCTAGAGCGAGTCTCGCGGGATCGCCTGGCAAAACTCTAGCTATGATAAATATGAGTATAGAGATTCCGAAGAGTGTCACAATACTGTACAATATCTTTCGTATATAGTAGTTGTTTAAGAGATTCCGTAAATTCCGTAAGGGTTTTTTCTCTAATACAACCATTTTCCAACTTCTTCCATATTCAAAACTAGTTATTAATCTTATAACGTTATTCTTGTTTTTGATGCTATACTAGGTTTTTGAGATTCCATGCTAGTAGTTCAGAAGTTGGTGGAGGCTCGTAGGCACATATCTTGCTATGGCTCCATCCACAAAGCTTCTTTAGTTTGATAAGTTGCTCAGCATGTTTAACAGATGCAATTATAGGATCTATTACTGGGACTTTATATTTTTCTTGGACTACTTTAAAGAACCCAAAGAAGGCTGTACATCCAAGTATTATTACTTCAGCTCCTTCTTTAAGGCTCTCCTCGATTACAGCATACAATCTTTTCTCGGTTTCTTTCTCATCTTTATGGAGGTCGTGTACTCCTAACCCTATATCTTTGAAAGAAGTTAACCTATCTTCTAACCCGTATTCTTTCACTCGGTTCATCATTAATGGGATCCACTTCTTTCTACCAACCACTATAGCGAACTTTTCTCCTAGAGATAATGCAATACATGTCGAAGACTCGAGAGGGGCTGTTACAATAATGTTACTTATCTCTCTAGCTTCCTTTAATCCAGGATCATAGAAACAACCAATAACACATGCATCATATCCATTTTTCTCTGCTTTCTTGACTTCCTCCAATATATAGGGGATAATTATGGCATCATATGAATAATATTCTAGATGATGGGGTCCCACTTTAAACGATGTTACGTCTATCACTGTGTCCGGGTCTTTGTATCTATCTAAGTAGTCTTTCATAGGTTTATCAAAGACATCTGTCCCTACAGGATTTATATACAAAATCTTATTCAAGAACACCACCTTTAGATTATAAAAAATATTGTTAGGATATAATTTTTTCCGTTTTCCAATTTTACTTTGGAATCTTTTCTGGGAACACCTGGAACCATCTGAAGTCTAGTTCATACTCAGCTATGGGGATTACCTCTCCTCTAGCTGCTGGGTAATCGACGTAGTCGGCTTGATAAGCTCTTAGAACTACGTGCTCATATACGTATAGGGATGGATATAGTTCAACTATTCTTCTTTGTATCTCATAGTATTTCTGCATTCTCTGGTTGAAGTCTACGGTTCCTAATGCATCTTCTATCATCGCATCTATCTCCGGATCCATCAGCCATTCACCCTGCTCCCATGTTCCAGTAGCATGTGAATGGTACCTTGAGGAGAGTATCGAGCCTGCCTCTGCATAATGTGCAACAACGAATATTGATACCGCGTTCGGGGTAGTCTCCATCTTGGTCATACCTTCTACAACCGATAGCCAAGGTAC
>JALNLN010000035.1 GCA_023267855.1 Candidatus Geocrenenecus dongiae
GTTAACCCAGCCAAATCATCTAAAACCTGCCCCCTCTGCTCTGGAAGCATGGCTTCCTATGGGGGTAGGTTGATAAAATGCAAGAAGTGTAATTTAATAATGGATAGAGACGTTATAGCAGTATTGAACCTTCAGATGCGGGGAGAAGGGTTCCCCCAAAAAGCCCTCAATGAAATAATCAAGAGGGAAGAGTTAAGTAGGAATAGAAGTAACGATCCACCATGTATTCCTACTTAACTCAGAACCCTTCCCCAGGATATTCTACTGAAAGAATAAGCATTTACTTAGCTTTTAATTTGGAGAAAAGTCTACAGAATCTTGATGAAGATGAAGAGATAGAGTTGTTGGAGATGGATTTAGATGAGGCTATTAGAGAAGTTATGAGTACTGATGAAGCGGATGGAAAAACTCTTCTCGCACTTTTACTCTACAAATATTATTACCGTGAAAAACTAGATTCTAGGAAGTGTGTATAACCACGTTTCCTAAGTTCTATAAATTCACCTCCCCATCTAACATATATCTTCCCCGGCTCATCTATTACATGTCCTATCTTTATAAGACGGCCACCAACTTCTTCAATCTCTCTACATGCTTCCTCCCATACCTCTGGTTTAATAGTTACTACTAGTTCATACTCCTCACCACCGTAGAAGACTAGGTCGAGTAGATCGACGGAATGTTTTTCTGAATATTTTTCTGCGATAACATCTATTGGAGGGTGATCTACTCTGAATCCTATGTTACTTGATTCAGAGAGTATGTAGAGTGATTCTGCCAACCCATCACTTGAATCTATACATGAAGTAGCGTATTCCGATAAAACTCTACCTTCCTTAATTCTAGCTACCGGTCTAAGCATTTTTTCTATAGCTTTGATAGCAGTATCGTCTTCAATATTGTTGAGGAGAGCGTGGAGCCCTGCTGAATGTGAACCAAATAAACCTGTAACTGCAACTATATCCCCTACTCTTGCACCGGATCTAGATACAAGTCTCTGAGGTGGTTCAGCAATACATACAACGTCTATAATCACTTTACTAGAAGTATTTGTATCACCTCCAACAACTACTCCACCGTAAATCTCAGCCGCTTCAATGATCCCTTTCCAGAGTTCTTCAAAATCTTGTAGAAGCATGTTTGGAGGGAGGCCAAGGGATACTAGGTAGGCTATCGGTTTTCCGCCTTTCGCTGCTATATCGCTCGTAGTACTTGTAACTGCTCTGTAACCTACATCTCTCCAACTTATTCCTCTTGGAATATCTGTCTCCTCAACCATCATATCTATCGCTACGAGTATCTTCTGAGGGCTTGGAATATCTATAGCATCATCACCAACACTTAATCTTGATAGTTTCTCAACTTTCTCTCTTAAAGTTGAGTTTATGTATCTTGTAATCCATCTCTCTCCAACATCTTTAAGCTTCTTCAACTTACAATCCTCTCCATGAAGGTTTTTAAACACCATTTAAAGTAGGAAAAAATCTCTCTGTATCCTAGTTTTGTTTTTCCATATATTCTTGGCATAAATGTGAATGGGTATTCATGTATCCTTGCTCCAGTCTTGTAGAGTAGGTAGAGGAGCTGTACTTGGAAAACGTATCCAGAATGTAGTTCAGTGAGCTTATCAATAATCTTCTCTAGAATGCTTTTCCTGATAACTCTGTATCCTGAAGTCATATCTTTGATCTTCATACCTGTAGATATTCTTCCAAGAATATTTGCTGTCTTACTAACAATTATCCTGTATATTGATTTTTCACTCCACTTTCCTCCTTCAACGTATCTTGAACCTATTACTAGATCGTATTTTTCTTTCTCAGCTATTTCAAGCATCTTTGGTAAAACTTCGGGAGGATGACTTCCATCAGCATCCATTTCACAAACATAATCAACGTTAGGCATGTTCCCGATAACATACTTGAAGCCATCTATGTAAGCAGATCCTAGACCCAGCTTTCCACCTCTCCTCAAAACAATGACGCCACCTATCTTTCTACCAATCTCTTCTGCAATATCTGCAGTTCCATCTGGACTAGAATCATCAACTACGAGTATAGATGCAGTCCATCCAGAATTTCTTAGAATATTCAATAATTCTGGAACTATCTTCTCAACATTCTCTGCCTCATTGTACGTGGGCATTACAACTACTACCTTAGACATCTATAGGAGAAGTGATAACAACTAGAATAAAACTATCTCAGAAGACATGGTAACATGTTTTATACTACTTGGTCACGTTATTGTTTAACGTTTTAGTGTAGGAGGTGTTATATTGTGAGGAGTGATGGAGCGTACAGCATTGCTAGAACGAGTATGATGAATGATGTTAGTGGCACTGTTATGTTGTCATCTATTGGATGGTATTCAAAATGTTCTATGAAGGATGCTACTGCGCCTGCTATCATCCCAGCTACACCCATTACAGCTCCCATAGGTATGGATACTGTAGCCATAGCTAGATTTCCCCACCAAGACTTAGTCCTCTTTTTGAATAACGTATTCTTAACTAGTCCAGTAACAGCATCACCTATAGACATGAAGAGTACTGGAAGTACTCCCAGCCAGAAGTTTCCATTAGAGATAAACCATCCGAGAGCTATAACCACACCCCACATTATAGAGAAGGAGACTTCATACATATTATTTTCTACTTGAAACCAGTACATCAATCTCCCAGTTCTATGAGGTATATATGTGAAGAGGCCGAGGAGTAAGGCCATAGCCAAGGGAAGTAGTGGTGTGGTAAAGGTGTAGGGTATAATTATAGCTACAAGCCCACCAGCAAGAATATGTATAATCTTCCTATTATAGTAGACTACAACATTATCTCTTAAACCACGTTTCTTCATAAACTCGTAGATCCTCTTAGTTAGAAAAGTAACTAGGAAAACAACCCAAACAAACAGAACAACAGTCACCAAAACTTCAGAAAACAGTATCTCCATAAGAACTACAATAAATAAACATAAATAAAAAAGTTTTAAAAGAAAAACGAGAACAACAAATTCTCAGCAAACTCTATATGAAAGCAAATTAATAATTTAGAACAGTGCCCCGGTAGCTCAGCGGGTAGAGCGGCGGCCTTGTAAGCCGCAGGTCGCGGGTTCAAAGCCCGCCCGGGGCTCTATTACTCCTAGTTCTTTTGATGCGTTAAAACATTCTTTTACGCATGGTGTAAAAACCCCTTTTAACATTCAAGGCTATAGGGACTATCTTTTTGCTGTTCATTCTAGTAAGCATGCAAAGGAAATGTTTGATCTTTCAATCAAGTATGGGGTTAGAATTTTGTTTGGAGAAGATGTTTCTTTTCTTTTCTCTTTTTCTGATAGTAAACGGAATAAGGTTTTGAAAGCTACTTCAAATCTTGCAAAATATTTAGGTGTTTATAATCAATGGAAGGAGTTGCGGGAAAGATATAGCTTGAAGTGGTCAAACGGTAAAA
>JALNLN010000036.1 GCA_023267855.1 Candidatus Geocrenenecus dongiae
AACTTCGATTAAATCTATTTTCAATTCTTTCTCAAGATATCTATTCACTTCTCTATTAAATGAGTCGACTACAAGTTTTCCATTACCTAAATTAAGTGCGTTTATCATTGTTATCGGGCTTCCAAGTTTTCTCGGCGGTTCATCAATGATTAATTCAAATTCTCTAGCAAATTCTATGAAACTTTTTAACTTGAAATTTTTAGAATCTCTATCGTACTCCAATATAGAGTAGAAACCCATCCTAGAAGGGTCTACCAACGCTACTCTTCCCTCACCTACTTCTCCAAGATATGCGAAGACCACATCTAAATGGACAGCCCCACCTACCCAATCTTTTAGATAGCCTGATAGAGGAACACCGAAGAACCTTACTCCCTTAGGTAATAAGCTATCAAGCAGTGTGAATGTTTCTGGATCTGTTCCTCTTACACCTATACCTGTGATTAAAGCTGCTTCTTCATCATTTCCTATCATAAAGAAGTTTCCACCTTCTACTTTCATTCTCTTTAGACTTCCACCACTTTCTACCCACCTCAAACGAGTGATAGGTGTTAACCCGATCCTCCAATACACTTCTATTATTACCTCTTCTTCACCTCTTCTGAATGGTAAGGCCATGTTAGATATAATGGGTCTACTAAACCATGTAATACTTGAGTCTCGCGGATACCCTATCTTACATAAACCTCTACCGAAATCTACATAGATTGTTTCTCCTCTACTTACAGGTAGTCTCCCCTCATGTACAGTATCTGCAACTATGATTGGTTTAACTCCCTCATCTATCAATACATCTGCTAGTAGAGTAACATCTTTAACCCATCCTTCAACTGTAGGGGTCTCTTCGTTTTTCAGAGTCTTCTCTTTCCAAGCAAATTCACTCCATCTACCATGAACTATCTCGAGCTGTCTCCATGAAGGAAGAACCAACAAGATGTGTTTTTTCCTAGAATCTTCAAAGATAAGGTCTTTAACTTTCATACCATCTACTGTTTTCGAGTACTCATCGTATAGTTTACGGCTTAGAGTTCTTACGATATCTAGGTCTTCACGCTTGGTTAAGACTTCATTCAACTTTCGTAACATGTATCTAGGCATAAGTGAAACAACTTGATCAACTGCTAGAAAGATTTCTACACCATCCTCTCCTAGAATCTTCTTAATAGATTCTATTGGAATAGATTCGATGCTCGGTTGCGGTGGTAGAGTCTCATTAAAACTTCTAAAATACTTGGTATAATAGTTTATCAGTTCTACAGGTGGGTTGAGAGCTAGAATGATAGCTTTCTCAAGTCTATCTTCATCTAATTCTTCAATCAACTTAAAATATTCTTTTAGCATCATGCCGCCTATCCTCGTCATTAAGTATTCTTGAAAACTTGATAAGGGTTTTTAACATAATATCCTTTCTTGACCGTTGCTAGTAGAAATGATAATGTTTGTTTAAACGTCCTTTAAAGATACATAGCGTATGTGAGTAATCTAAGAAGAACCTCATGATTAAGTTTCAGCTATTCTACTTAATGATGTTAGCTACGACTCTCTTACCACCATCTCTGCATTATTACTTTCCTGTCTGTGAAGAAGTCTAATGCATCAGTCTGTCCATGTAGTACTCCGTAGAAGCTTTTCTTTCTTCCTGGGAATGGGAAGAATTGATTCGGCTGTGCTACAGCCATGTTTATTGCTATGTTTCCAGCATTCATCCTCCTAGCGAATTCTCTAGCATACTTCCCACTAGAAGTATATATTGTTCCAGTATTTCCATAATCTCTACTGTTAGCTATTTCTAATGCTTCATCGAATGTTGATGCTCTAACTATAGGCATGACTGGGCCGAAGACTTCTTCTCTAGCTATCTCCATATCTGGAGAAACGTTATCGAGGACTGTTGGTCCTAGATAGAATCCTTCAGAGTACTTTTCTCCAACTTTATAAGTCCGTCCATCCAGTAATGCTTTAGCTCCTTGATTTAACGCCTTCTCAATCATGCCGACTACTCTTTCTTTAGCCTTCTTAGTAACCAGTGGACCTGTATCTGTTTCTTCGAGTAACTGGTATCCAACTTTAACTTTCCTAACCCTATCTAAGAGCATGTCTATGAACTTGTCATATGCTTCGCCCACCATTATCAGTAATCCAGGTGCAAGACATCTCTGACCAGCCATATCGAAGAATCCTGAAACGATATTATCTATAGATTGTTCTGGCGCAGCATCCGGCATCAATACTACTGGGTTCTTTGCACCTGCTTGGCATAAAGCTCTTTTACCCTTAGAGCATGCTTGTGAGTATACTTTCTCTGCGACTGGAGTTGAGCCTACGAAAACTACGCCCACAATATTTTTGTGCTCTATCAAGAGCTGGCTTGTAGATGAGTCTCCATTCACCAAGTTTACTACGCCGTCCGGGTATCCTGCATCCTTGAAGAACTTCATGAAGTAAGTGATCGGTACAGGGTCCAGTTCACTAGGCTTAACTATTACAGTATTTCCTAAGGTTATAGCCATTGGTATAAACCACATAGGTATCATGATAGGGAAGTTGAAAGGAGATATTATCGCGAAGACCCCTAAAGGTTCTCTAACCATCTCCATATCGATTTCAGGCTCCCCTCTAGCAATGTTCATTAGTTTACGCACTGTCATAAACATGTGAGGGACGCCTAAAGCAGAGTCTATTGCTTCTAGAGTTCTTTGTATTTCTCCACGTCCTTCTCTAATAGTCTTTCCAACATTCTGAGCAAGCATTAAAGCCAACTCTTCACGCTTCTCTTCAATCAACATCCTCAACTTAATAAGGTATTGTATCCTCTCGATAAGGGGTATATTAGACCATTTACTGAATGCTTCAAGAGCATTTGAGATAGCGTTCTCGACATCTCGTTTAGAAGATACAGGTACCTCGGCTACCACTTTACCTAAGCCGGGATCATAAGATTGCAAAAATCTATCAGTATCTGCCTCGACATACTCACCACCAACATAATTTAGAAGCTTGCCATAATTATCTGAAAAACCCTTTAAGAACACCATAACCCTTACCTCATGAATAAGAAGGAGTTCTACCATATATTTGTTGATGCCGTCCGGATAGAGATTCCATACAAAGAATGGTGAACATCAACTTATTCACGTGATGCTACTAAGCAATGGTTTTCAACTCTCTTTTGAAGATTCGCAAAGGACACATGATAAAACAAACAAAAATCACATGAGTACAGCTTTCAATTCTCTTTTTGAGATTC
>JALNLN010000007.1 GCA_023267855.1 Candidatus Geocrenenecus dongiae
ACACGGTATTAGAGAAGCTGTCTGGAGAGTTGAGTAGCATCAACATACCTATCTATGCATACGTTATGGTTGAAACCCAGAAGAATAGAGGAACTATAAATAGAATTGGGTGGAAACCTACGACCACGATAGAAAATATAGGAAACACTATAGAGAGACTGGAAAAAATTGCGGAAGGAGTCGTAATTGCATGTGCAGGTGATGATGAAGGAGGAGTAGAAGTTTTAAGAAGACTAAAGAAACATACATAAGATTATCAAAGAGATGACTACACGTTGAATTTGCTATAAAAGGAAAAGAATTTACAAGATTCTCTAAATCTCTAACATAATCTTAATGGAATCTCCTAAACATAATCTAAATCTATACAAAGCTTATCTGTTTTCTCAACTACTCTTTCTTAGGGATCTTCTCATTATGAATCCCTAAATCAGGGATTTTACAAGCATTAGAACTCTGAATGTTTGAATAAAAACAACCAGAACTAAGAAGAAGAGAATTAAAAGGCAATTTTCTTGATTGATGCTTTAGCGACGCTTGAGAAAAGAACAAACACTCAAGTAAAAATGTAGATAATTTCCATATGGAGAAGAGATATTCAACTGGATTAAACTGTTGCAGGCTAACTCTACTTCCATCGTTCTCTATGGTCTTTTGACTCATGTGTTTTAGATTTAAGTCTAAGATAATCGCTATTTCCAGTGTGGTTGAGGGGCCGACAGCTAAAGCATATGCCATTGAGATTTGCAAAAAGTTCTCAAACGAAAGAATTAAAGGGATTTTTGTGAGGTCTAGGAAGGTTTTCGCTCCTGTTGAAGAGATCGTTGGAAGAAAGTTCGTTAAATCAGATTCAATCGGCAAAAATATCTTATTCTTCTTTGACTGCCACATAGTCATCAGAGTTCATTTAATGATGTATGGCGTAATACATGTCTACAAGGCAGACGAACCTCTTCTCAAACCTATGGATAGGGTTAGATTGATGCTTATCGGGGATAGCAGGAAAATTGTCATCTATAATGCACCGATAGTGGAGATCGGGCTACGGGATCAAGTATTGGGGCGGCTGAAGACAGAGCTTGGTCCAGATCCACTAAGCGATGAATGGGATGAGGAGCGCGTATACGAGAACATCACAAAGTTTCGGGAGGAGAAGATCGGGATCGTGCTACTTAATCAGTCAGTTATAGCAGGGATAGGGAATATTCTGAGAAATGAAATCCTTTTCAGAGTAGGCGTCAATCCTGAGAGAAAAGTAGGGGACTTATCTCCAGAAGAGATACATAAGATAATTTATTATGCGAAAGAGTTAAGTAGGCAATATCTAGAACTCAAAATTCAAGGGAAGAGGATAAAGGACATATTACGGGTCTATAATAGGTTCAGCAGCATTTGCGAGATCTGTGGGCATCCTATTAAATTCTATAGACAGAAACCTATAAACAGGAAAACATTCGTCTGCGAAAATTGTCAAAGATAAGTCACGGGAAAATCAGAGACTTCAATCATATGTCTATTCATTCACATGCATCTGATCTAGCTCCTCAGGGTATGGGTCTATGAATCTCTGCTCTGCTAGATACTCGTTTCCTAGTCTGTATATAAATCCCCTGAAGTATGCTATGAGTGTCTTTAGGAGAACTTTCTGCGTCCTATATCCTTCTATAAGGGCTAAGATGTATTTTCTCTCCTTTTCAACTAAATCTTCTTTGATGTGGCTATAGAGATGCACGAAGACGTTTGCGTATGATCCTCTTCCCGGATTTCTAGAAAGAGCCTCTAGAAAAGTTCTACTATATTCTCTCTTTAACTCCCACGTTTCTCTTAGATCTCTTTCAGCTATAAGTCTGCCAAGCTTCTTGAGAAGATGCGGACTGTGTAACATTAGTATGTACTTGTTCCTACGATGAAACGCTACGAGCTCCTTCGACCCGGCCCCTAAAAGGGTTTCTCTAAGATCGGCTATAGAAAAGATCTTCGTAAAGAAGTTTCTTCTCATCTCATATTTAAGTAGACGTTTCTCGCTTTCAATTGGTAAAAGTGGGAAGAATTCCCTCATAAGCTTCGTAAAAACACCGTCAGACCTGCCGATCACGGCCCGATCCTTTCCATATATCTTCGCATCGCCGACACCGCAAGATGGACTCTTAGACTTCATAAGGAAGCCGTCAATATCATTGAGGTAGCTTATGAATGAGTGAGCAAACTCCTTCATACGGTGTGAAAAATTCTCCCCGGTCTTCGTATCCAATAGGTAGATCTCATTCATATTTCTTGTAAGCACTAGTGGGTTCCTAGGGATTCCCAGCCCTATTCTAACCTCGGGGCACACTGGTATAAAATCAGTAAATTTTTTCATGGTTTCAACAGTCTCATCGTAAATTATGTTACCATCATATCTGGTGGGTCTGAAGCCAAGACACTCGCTTACAACCACTCTAGGTCTGGGGTATCTCACCATTTCTAATCCATCTTTAATGAATTCAAACGCTTAACTTTTAAGATTGCTCTTTAAACATAGAGAACATAGTGTGTTGAGTTGAAAGTGGGGCTCGGATTCTTCTGCTCGACGAGCGATAACAGTCTATCCACGAATCATAGGATAAAGCTCCGTAGCCTGAGAGAGGATAAGTTGCTGGAGGTTTTCAAGAAGAACTTGGATGATCTTATGAAGCTCTTAGACCTATCTAGGAGAATGGGTTTGACGATATTTAGACTGGGCTCCAATTTCATTCCATTTGCATCTCATCCACGCTTCAATCGAGAATGGTTTAAGAAGATCGAGAGAATCTTGAGAGAAGCTGCAGATAGGGTGAGAGGCTACGGCATCAGGATAACTATGCATCCGGGGCAATACGTGGTGCTCAATAGTCCAAACGAAAACGTCGTAATGAGATCTTTAGCGGAGTTGAGGTATCATTTCTGGGTGCTAGACACTCTAGGTCTGGGAGATGAGAGCCTCGTGGTAGTGCATGTCGGTGGAGTTTACGATGATAAAATGAGAGCCCTCAAAAGATTTGAGGAAACGGTAGAGAACAATGAGTGGCTTACAAGAAGGCTTGCACTGGAAAATGATGAGAGACATTACACGATGTCCGAGGTGATAGAGATATCCGAGTCGCTCGGCCTCCCAGCGGTCCTCGATTATTACCATCACACACTAAACCCGTCAAAATTCAGCATAGATAGATTGATCTCCACTTGGAGGAACATAGTCCCAGAGACTCATCTGTCATCAGCACCGCAACGAGCTCACCGATTTGGCGAGCACGGAGATTACGTAGACATAAAAGACTTCAAAAACCTGATTTCCTTATTTCTCGGCGAGCGAGCGATAGACATAATCGTTGAGGCAAAGAAAAAGGAGAAAGCTATTTCAAGACTGCTTGAAGAGCTTAAAAAAGATGAGATAATGCACTTGATAACCTTGGGGAGGTTGGGTGATGAGGGTTCTATACTGGTTTAGACGCGATCTCAGGATAAGAGATAACAAAGCGCTAATCAAGGCGGTATCTAAGGCCGATAAAGTAGTAGCTGTCTTTGTAATAGATCCTGAAGCCCTGAGAGATCGAAAGATAAACTTCGACGACCCGCGCTTCATATTCCTTCTAGACGCCCTGAAAAACTTAAGTTCCAAAATAAGGTTGCATGTACTCTACGATAGGACACGTGAAGCATTTGAACACTTATTGGGGAGATATAAGTTTGATGCAATCTACACTGCATCACCTCTGTCCTGGCATGAAGACACATTAATTCAGGAGGTTAAGGATATCTGTGGAAGAAGCGGCGTAAGACTCATCGAGGTGGTTGACAATCTACTGGCCGACCCCTCTTCCGTAGGCTCTCCCATAAATTTCACAATGTTTTATAGAAGATGGAGAAAACTCGTCAACGCTAAAACTGTTGGAGAAATTCCATCCGATAACATCGTCGAGATAGATGAAACGGATCTTAATGAGCTGTGTAGGAAAAATGGTTGGAGAATCCCTGAGAAGCGAATGTGGAGAGCCGACTGGTACCATCATAGACTTCAATCATTCAACTACAGAAAATACGCCGTAAGCAAGGATTACCCTTACCTGGATGGGACCTCAAAGCTGTCCCCATACATAAGCCTCGGCATAGTCTCTGTGAGGGAGGTATTCAACCAGGCAGTGAAACTCTCTGAAGAGTTTGTGAGGCAGTTGGCTTGGAGAGAGTTTTACTACTATCTAAAATATAGATACCCTCATATGAAAAATTTGGAGCTTAATCCTCATAGAAGGGGAATCGCATGGGAGAATGACAAGTATCTAATTAGCGTCTTTAAAGAGGGAAAGACTGGTTATCCAATCGTGGATGCTGGTATTAGGCAGCTGAAGACTGAAAAGTGGATGCATAACAGGGTAAGGTTAATAGTAGCCAACTTTTTGGTTAAAGATCTCCTCGTAGATTGGAGAATTGGAGAAGAATTCTTCAAAGAACATCTCATAGATTACGACGAGGTTCTTAACATTGGCAACTGGCAGTGGTCCGCCTCGGTGGGCATAGACCCTATACCGATCAGAATATTCAACCCAACAACACAGGCAGAAAAATATGACCCATCATGTCACTACATAAAGAGATATATCCCCGAGTTAAGAGACTATGAGTGCGAGAAGATCCTCAACCCTATAAAATACAAGATAAGTAATTATTATGAGCCCATAGTAGACCACTATGAGCGAATAAGAAAGTTTAAAGATATAGTGAGTCGCGCTAGGGAAAACAGCACTTATCACTAATACCGCGAGCAAGCTCTGCATCTTCACTCAGCATTCTAGGCCTTCTCTGTTATTGTAAGCTTTAATGTCTGGGGTTTTAAGAAGAGGATTGAAGGAGATTTTTTAGTTTTTAGCTTGGGTAGTGGTTAGGATTTTTCTTCAAGTAGGTTCTTCATGGTTAAAGCATTTTCAAGCATTCCATGATCATTATTAAAGTATATGTACTTCTTTTCTGCATCTATTCTTCTAATTTTTTCTGCGAGATCAATTAATTCTTCATAACTATACTCGTATGCATACCATTCAGTTCTGCCATGTAGTCTAAGATAAACTATGTTGTTAGATGAAATTATATCATTTGGTAGTTCTGGTGCATCTATAGAACAGAATACAGCTCCAGCTTCTTCTACATATCTCCTATTCTTCCACCAACCTGGATCTCTAAACTCCATCACAATACTACCTATACTCTCAGCTTCTCTAAGAAAAGATTTAATTCTAAAGATGTTCTCATGGGTAGGTTTAAAATATTCTGGAAATTGGAAGAGCCAGAAAACTATCTTCTTCTCAAGAGGTTTAAATAATTCTCTAAACTTTATCCACAGATCTATAGATCTCGGTCCAAGCCTAGACATATGTGTAATACTTCTATGGACTTTTATACTAAAATCGAATTCTCTTGGAGAATGTGTAGTCCATGCTTTCACCCAGCTTCTTCTTGGAAAAGAATAGAATGAAGCATTAATTTCAACAGTTTTAAAGCCTTTCGATACATACCACTTAAAAGGATTCTTCTTATCTGGATTCCAGAAATAACTATACCCAGACGTACCAACCTTAACGATAACCATAACTTCTCTAGACAACTATGCGTCCTGCCAGTTATAATTATTCTCCTAGATTATTTTACTCATACATTGGAAGTCTACGGGTAGCAGCACTCACATAGATCTCTATCAACTCTATCTTCTTCAGTAGAGCTTTCGCTAAATCAGATATCGTTACTATTCCAACCAATGTCTTATCTTTTATTACTGCAAGCCTCCTAACCTTATTCTCAAACATAGCTCTTAAAGCATCTTCTACAGATGCATCTGGATCTATAGCAATCAATGGTTTAGACATTATCTCCGAGACTTTTACTTTATCTGGATCAAGCTTGTTCGCAACAACCCTCCTAACTATATCTCTTTCAGTAACTATCCCTAAAACTTTCCCATCAGACTCAACGAATATTGCTCCAACACCCCTCTCAGCCATCTTTACAGCAGCCTCTCTTATAGTAGCATTCTCACTTATAGTTAAAGGATTAGTGGACATAAACATCTTAACTGTAAGTATACCGTTCTCTCCTTCTACCTCAAGACCCATAAATCAAGAAGAATCTCTTGGAGGTTAAAAAATTTAACTCTTTTCAAAAAGAACATCACATGTAATTGTTGAAAAATGTGTTTATTCAGAATCTTTTTATCTTGGTAGTTCAATTGATATTTGTGGTTTATAGTATGTTAGCGCAGATAGGTGTTGGAACTCTTTTTCTCGCATTCTTCATAACACTTTTCATAATAATTATATTAGCATCATCGATAAAGATAGTTACAGAGTACGAGAGAGTTGTGATATTTAGAGTTGGGAGGCTTAAAGGTGCTAAGGGTCCAGGACTAGTAATAATACTACCGATAATAGATAGAAAGAAAGTAATAGATCTTAGACTTCTAACTCTAGATGTACCTAAACAGAGGATAATAACTAAAGATAACGTAACTGTAGATGTAGATGCAGTAGTCTACTTCAGAGTTAGCGATCCAGTTGCAGCAGCCGTAAAAGTAAGAGATTATGTTATGGCCTCCAGTCTACTGGCTCAAACAACTCTAAGAGATGTTATAGGTCAAGTTGAATTAGATGAATTACTCAGTAAAAGAGAAGAATTAAGTAAAAGGATACAATCTATACTAGATGAAGCTACAGAAGCCTGGGGCGTGAAAGTAACAGCTGTCGCTATTAGAGATGTCGTAATTCCAGAATCTATGCAGAGGGCTATGGCTAAGCAAGCTGAAGCAGAAAGAGAGAGGAGGAGTAGAGTAATAATGGCTGAAGGAGAGCTGGAGGCAGCGAAGAAGATGGCTGAAGCTGCAAGCTACTATGCTGAGAGACCTATAGCCTTAAGATTGAGAGAACTACAAACATGGAGTGAGATAGCTCGAGAAAAGAACATGATAGTTGTAACGGAAAGCGCATTCTCCCAGCAATTCGGAGCACTGCTCGGATTAATTAAGAGTAGTCAGAGAGAAAGTAGTCAGAAAGAATGAAGAATATGGTCATAGTACTCATAACTATAGCTTTAATCTCTACACTCCTACAGTTCAGTATTGTCGATGGAGAACAAGTTAAAGTAGCTTGGATTAAGATTACAGGCTACATATCTCCCGCAACATTAGAATATGTCAGATCAGCTTTTTCAGAAAATGTTGAAGAATACGATGTCTTCTTAATCACGTTAGATACTCTCGGTGGAGATGCTTCATCAACGCTTGAGATCATAAAGATAATACAGCTTTCTGAGAAACCAGTCCTATGCTTAGTGTATCCAGAGGGCGCAGATGCGATGTCCGCTGGAACATTCATACTCATGGCATGCCACTTATCAGGAATGGCCCCCAACACATTGATAGGTGCATGTCAGCCGGTAGTAGGCGGCGCACCATCAAATGATACAAAACTAATCAACTTCCTAGTAGAGAAGATGATATCACTCGCACGTACACAAGGTAGGAATGAGACAGCTGCAAGAGACTTTGTTACAAAAAACCTTGTCTTAAATCATGAAGAAGCTCTAAGATATAAAGTAGTAGAAGTAGTAGCGAGAGATCCTAGAGAATTCCTAGAGAAGGTAGATGGTATGAATGTGAAAGTTTCTGGAAGAGATTTAATTCTAAATACACGTGGAAGTATCTTGATAGAGTATGGTAAACCTGTAAAAGTGTTACTGATGGAAGTCTTGTCAGATCCACTGATTTCTTCTATACTACTTGCAGTAGGTATAATGACTCTTCTACTAGGCTTAACATCACCTGGATTCGGCGCAGAGATTGCTGGAGGAATAATGATACTACTCGGATTAATAGGACAAGGGTTCAATGTAAATCTCGTAGGATTACTTCTAGTAGTTATCGGAGCAGGACTACTTGTCTACGAAATCTTCACTCAAAGTTTTGGAGCTATGGCTATCGGAGGAATAATATCTCTAAGCATAGGAATAATACTCATAGCAGGTTCTCCTCCCAGACCGATCTACGTTTCCCAAGCATGGTTCAACGAAATAATAACAAACGTAACAATAGCTATGATAATCATAGCAGCATTCTTCGGATTCCTAATATACAAAACAATAAAAGCCATAAGAATGAAACCATATCTAAAAGAGATTCCAGGAGAGTATGGAAAAGCTGTAGATCATATAACCCCAAGCTCAGAGGGATACGTTATGATTGAAGGAGAACTTTGGAGAGCTACATCTAGAGAAGAGATAAAACCTGGGGATAAGATAAAAGTTGTTGGAAGATCTGGCAGAACATTAATAGTAGAAAAAATTGAACAAGAATAGATGAAGATAATTGAAGATGAATCTCTTAGAGAGAAGGTAAATGTTTTTAGAGATAGAATTGATGCTGGAGAACGTTTAGCAGAGAAGCTTAAAGAATATGCTGGTAGAGAAGACGTAGTAATTCTAGCTATACCGTCGGGAGGGGTGCCAGTCGGTCTAACAATAGCCTCAAAACTAAACTGTAGATTCAACTTACTCCCGGTAAGAAAGCTACATTTACCCTGGGATCCAGAGGCAGGGTTTGGAGCAGTAAGCTGGGATGGAACATACATATTAAACGAGAAACTTGTGAAAACATTAAGATTTTCCAAAAAAGATGTTGAGGAGATCGTTAAACTAGAGTTGAACGAGTTAAAGAGACGTTTAAAATACTGGGGGATATCTGACTATAAGCCATATGTTAAAGACATGATAGCAGTAATTGTAGACGACGGATTAGCATCTGGCTATACAATGAAAGCAGGCATAGAATCTTTAAAGAAATATGGTCCCAAGGAAATAGTCGTATCTGTTCCAACAGCTTCAGTAGACTCTATAAAACTATTAGAAAACAGAGTAGACAAGATCGTCTGTTTAAACATAAGATCAAGCTTAATCTTCGCAGTTGCTGATGCGTACACAGAATGGAGAGATATTTCAGAGAGAGAAGTTAAGAAGTTACTAGAAGAATACAGAGAACATGTAAGAAGGACTTCGATTTCAACGGGATGAATAGAAATCTAAGCTGGTAACTGGATAAGATTCTAATACTATTCTTCGAGTTAGTAGTATAGTGAATTTGCATATGGAGTTTAGGAGGCTTGGGAAAACCGATACATACATACCTATACTAGGATTTGGAACATGGGAGATAGGGGGAAGATTTGAGCCAGACTATTCCAAAGATAAAGAAGCAGTAGAGATAATTAGGTTAGCTATAAAGAAGGGGATGAAGCTGATAGATACAGCTGAAATATATGGTGGCGGTCATGCAGAAGAGATTGTAGGAGAAGCAGTAAAAGAATTTGATAGAAATGAAGTCTTCATAGCTACCAAAGTATGGTCGTCAAATCTTAGATACAATGACGTTCTGAAAGCGTTAGAAAGAAGTTTAAAGAGGCTTGGATTAGAATATGTTGACCTTTACCAAATACATTGGCCTAATCCTGGAATACCTCTACGAGAAACTATGAAAGCTATGGAGAAGCTAGTACTAGAAGGGAAGACTAGGTACATAGGTGTAAGCAATTTCAATATAAAAGATCTAGAAGATGCTATGTCGTATCTATCTCATGTAGACATAGTTTCAAATCAGGTCTTATACAATGTTATAGATAAAGCAATAGAAGACGAAATACTACCATTCTGCAAAAAGAATAATATTACGGTTATAGCTTATAGACCTCTAGCTAAAGGATTGATTGTCCGTGAGCCATATAAGAGTAAACTAGAAAGTATAGGAATGAATTATGGAAGGACTGCTGTACAAGTAGCCTTGAATTGGGTTCTGAGACATGAAAATGTAGTAGCTTTAGTAAAGACTATGGATAAACAGCATCTAGAAGAAATTCTCGGTTCGATAGGATGGAGTATGAGGAAAGAAGATTACGATAAAATTTCTAAAATGTTTTAAGTTTTCAGACTGTCCCGTATACATCATCCCTTTCTCAGAGGACTGATTATACATCATCCTAAACATTATTAACAATCTCTTCTATTTATCTTCTCTCAAATTGAGGAAACTAATATTTTAAAGATTGTAGGGTATGGGGTTCAGAGCTTTTGACCATCTTCATATAGGATCTGACAGCCAGGATTCATCATTACCCTCAATAATCTTACATAGTAGCTTTTTCTCATAAATTTATCTCTTAGAATCTAGGTTTCATGACCTTAGCTCTTTTATAGTTTTGATTATCAGTTCTCTTCCATAGTTTACGATTTGTTTTAATCTTTCTTCAGATGATGCTTCTGCTGACATTTTTATTTGAGGCATAGTGTTAGATGGTCTTATCAGAATCCATCCATCTTTAAAGTAAGCTTTAACACCATCTATCCTATTTATGTTTAAAGCTTCTTTCTCAAGTTTCTCAGCGATAAGGTCTACAACTTTCCATTTAACCTCGTCTGGACAATCGAATACTATTATAGGTGTAGATGGATATTTAGGGATCTCGTCAACTATTTCTGAGAGCTTCCTACCACTTTTCGATAAAATCTCAGCCATCTTTAGTAAAGCGTATATAGCATCATCGAAACCCCATAATTCTGAGAAGTATATATGATTACTTTTTTCTCCAGCTATTACTCCATTCATCTCTCTAATAGCTCTTAGAAAGAATGCTCTCCCAACCCTCATCTCTACGGGTTCGCATCCACATGAAAGTATGACTTCTCGTAGAGCTGAACTTGAATTCACATCGTATAATACGCGCCCTTTCTTCTCTAGATATTTAACGAATACTGCTAGCGTTATGTCTCCAGCTAGGAGCCTTCCTTTTTCATCTACAAACACTACTCTATCTCCATCTCCATCAAAACCTGCTCCAAGATCTGCTTTAACCTCAATAACTTTTTTCTGAAGATCTTTTAAAGTTTCTTCATTAGGTTCGGGTAGATGTCCAGGGAATAAACCATTCGGTTCTTTATTCAATTCTATGAGTTCTAATCCAAGTTGTTCAGCGATCTTAGGGAAGACGATACTCACAGCACCGTTGGAATAATCTACAACTATTCTTAGCTTCCTATCACCTATCTTAACTTTCGATAAGAGAAATTCTACATAATCTTTGATTAAATCTCTAGAAATCTCAACACCAATTCTATCTACCTTAATGATTTTTGATTCTAATGCTATCTTCTTTAATTCCTCCATCCCAGCTCCCTCAGAGATTGTTCCACCATCTTCTGTTATCAACTTCATCCCATTCCATTCTGGCGGGTTGTGACTAGCAGTTATCTGTACACCTCCTTTCAGCTTCCAGTAGACTACTCCAAAGTATGCTCCAGGTGTTGGTACAATTCCTACATCAACTACATCGCATCCAGATTCTCTGAGACCAGTAGATACAGCTTTAGCTAAACTTTCTCCACTTAATCTCACATCTCTACCAACTAGCACAGTTCCACTATTCCCCAACATAGTAGCAAAAGAAGACGCAATCACCTTCACCGATTCTTCTCTTAAATCTCTACCATAAACTCCTCTAATATCATAAGCTCTAAATATGTGGGGAGGTATAGACAGTTCTCCTACCACCACATCCACCTAGAATAATATTGATCTGGAAGTAGAAAAACGTAAAACTACTTTTCTCTAAAAAGATGATTCAAAATTCTTAAAGCATTTCTGGCCAAAATTTTCATAAGAATTCTTCATAAAGAATCTATTGAAAGGATACCGTATAACGAGATCTGGATAAATAAGAGTGAACGTACTCGTAAGTTCTACCTCATATATCTTTCTGTAGCTACATAATCGAGAAACATCTCCTAGAAATGAATCCTAACATATATAATATGTATGTAATACTCGATGAATCCTTCTCTCTACACATCTAGAAAAACTAAATTACCTGGATTTACTAAATATTTCCTAGTGAATTGAGTATGGCGAGAGAACGCATAGTAGTTGAGTCAAAAGTGAGAGAGTTGCTACCTGAAGGTATCAGGCTATCGGCAGATGCTCTAGATGGACTAGATTCAGTTGTAAGAGAGATAATTAAGAAAGCTGTCCAAAGATGTCAAGCAAATGGAAGAAAAACAATCATTAAAGAAGACTTCTAGAAATAAAACTCAAAAATATATCACCAAATTTTTATCCACAAAACCAAAAGTTTTCATATTGGTTATTTAGAAGAATCTCGTATTTTTATCTTTAATCTGTAAAGACACTTATAGAAGTATGAAGTAGAAAATCTCGGAGGGGAAGATATGTCGGTTGAGACTCGTAGAGGAGATGTGAGGATATCTCTTATAAAGCTTAGGTTGTCTATGATAGGTGTTTGGGCGATAATAACATCTCTAGCAACACTCATACTTATCGTCGTACTATCAATTTTAGGAATACCGTACTTTGGTTTATATGGAATACTCGGTTTTGTGATCTTCTTCCACTTCTTCCAGTGGCTGATCGGACCATACATTATAAATGCTGTTTACAGAGTTAGAGAACTTAAGCTAGATGAATATCCATGGCTTCATGAAATCGTTGAGAGGCTCTCTAGAAATAGCGGTATGGATAAACCTCCTAAATTGATGTTAGCTGAGATAGATATTCCTAATGCTTTTGCTTATGGTAGTCCACTTACCGGCAACATGGTTGCTGTCACAAGAGGGTTGCTGAGAACATTAGATAGAGATGAGATCGAAGCTGTAATTGGACACGAGCTTGGACACCTAAAACACAAAGACGTAGTCGTAATGATGATGATAAGCATTATACCTGCGTTGATATACTACCTAGGATACACATTATATATCTCTGGATGGGTTGGCGATAGTAGAAGGAACAATACAGCTTTAGCAGTATTAATGGGGCTTGGTTTAATGGTGTTGAGCTTCATCTTCAATCTCTTCGTCTTCTACATGAGTAGGCTTAGAGAATACTATTCAGATGCTCATTCAGCTATGACTGCTAGGAATGGTGCTAGAAATCTGCAAAGAGCACTTGTAAGGATAATGGCAGCTTCTGGAAGAATAAGTAGAAAGATTAGAGGAGAATATGAACAGTTTAAAGCATTCTTCATCTCAGACCCAGAAGTCACAATAAAAACATATGATAGAGATGTAGATAGATTGATAGATGAATTGAAGAACCAGAAACCAAGCATATTCGAAGAACTATTCAGCACCCATCCACATCCAGCTAAAAGACTAAGATTCCTAGATCAGTTCATAACCTAAATTATTTCATTTCTATGTGAGGATTTTTGAATAGAATACACTTATCTAGAAGAAGTAGAAACAATCTCAGGTGGATAGAATATGGTTACTCCTATAAAGATCCTCGAAGAATTAAGGCTTAGTAGATTCCACTATATCTTACTCACTATAACGTCTCTTGTTTATGCTTTAGCTGCGATGAATGTTATGCTTATAGGCGCTCTGCTTCCAGCTATCCAGAAAGAATGGAAGTTAACACCTTCAGAAGCAGGATACATGTTAAGCTTCGGCTATCTTGGAATGTTCTTCGGAGCTATACTTAGCGGTAGAATCTCTGATAAGATTGGTAGAAAGTATACCATGATTTTGATGCTCTCCATAGCATCTATCTTCACTGGTTTATGTGGAATTGCATGGGATTTCTGGAGTATGTCAATTATGAGAATTATAGCGGGAATAGGGTTGGGCGGGACCCTACCATTACCAGGTGTCTATATTTCTGAATATCCTCCAGCAAGATATAGGGGAAGATTTGTAGGACTTGTTGAAACAGCATGGGTTTACGGAGTAATATTATCAATAATATTCGCAAGAATAATAATGCCTACGGTGGGATGGAGAACAGTCTTCGTAGCATCCTACATACCTCTCTTACTCATACCATTCATAATCTTCTACATACCGGAATCCATAAGATTTTTAGAGAAGAAGAATAAGCCAGATGAGATTAAACAGATATTTAAGAAATATGGTTTGGTAGAAGATGTAGAGAAGATAGAATTAAGTTTGGGAAAACATGAGGAGACACGTATACTAGAATTGTTTACAAGAGATTATATGAAAAGAACGATTCTGCTCTGGGTGCTGTGGGCTGTCTTAGTTTACACGTATCATGGAATATTCATCTGGCTTCCATCAATATACGCTAGCCTATTCCAGTACGAAATTGTGAAAAGTCTAGAATGGGTTTTAATAATAACTCTGGCACAGATTCCAGGATACTATAGCGCTACATTTCTACTTGATAAGATCGGAAGGAAACTTGTTCTGGAAATATATTTGACGGTAGCCGGGGTTGCTTGCCTACTACTTGCGACAACAATTGACATCAACATGATACTCATGTACAGCATCGTTATCTCATTCTTTAATCTAGGTGCTTGGGCTGGACTATACACATATACTCCAGAACTCTATCCAACTAGGATAAGAGGGACTGGGACAGGTGTGGCAGCAAGTATAGGTAGACTGGCCGGCATACTAGCTCCATCTATCACAGGATACTTATTTGAAGTTGGTGGCGGATCACTACTACACGCATTCATAATATTTGCTCTAGCACACATAATTGCAGCATTATCAACATTGATAATTGGAGAAGAGACTAAGGAGAAGATGTTGGAAGAAATTGCGAGATAGAGATCCATACATTCATTATTGTTCTACTCTAGATACGCCCTCACTATCCTTGTAGACCTTTATGATATTATCTGCTTCTTCTACACCATATCCGTGATGAGTTACTAGAATTACTTGTTTCATGTATTTCTTGAGTTTAGAGAAGTAGTTTAAGAGTATTTCTAAGTTCTCCTGATCTACCCCGTATGTTGGTTCATCTAGGATTATTAAGTTTCTGAACCCTATGTATTCGAGGATGGCTAATCTGAGTGCGAGTGATATTAATGTTTGATGTCCACCTCCAACATATACTGCTGGTATGGGTTCTATCAAACCTACTGGATGAACATACACTGAATAGTTTTCAGGGTCTATCAATATCGCTCGGTATACTTTTTGATCCGTTAGAGAATCTAGTATCTGGAGAGATCTATAGGAGATGGACTCTAACATTGCTTTACGTTCTTCTTCGATAGATTCAGTAAGCTTCTCCAAGAACTTTCTACTCAAGCTTAATGCTTTAACTCTTTTCTCTACTTCTCTTAACCTATTCTTCTCTCTTTCAAGTTTTCTAGCAATTTCATATCTCAACTTCATCTTTTCTTTCAACTTCTGTTCAAGCTCGGTTTTCTTAGCCTTTTTTAATTCTACTTCTTCCCGTGAAGCGATAAGTCTACCCACTTTTTCCATAAGCCTCTCCCCCCTTAAATCTATATCTATTTTGAGAGAATTAGCTAAGCCTTCAACTTCATTCTCCAACATTTTTATAATTTTCATTATCTTCATCTCTCTTTCATCAAGTTCTTTAAAAGTCTCGACGAGAGCTGAGAGTCTTTCTTTCCTTTCTCTCACACGTCTTTCTTCTTGCTTTTTCTCTTCAAGCTTCTTCTCAAGTTCCGATATCTCTACATTAATACGTGATTCTTCTTCCCTAAGTCTCTTTAATTCATTTTCTTCATCTATTATGAGACTGTGAATTATTAATGGGCTGATGGGTTGACCGCAGGTTGGACAGGTAGCTTTCCCAGATTGTAAGAGTTTCATTTGGTTTTCTAAGAGTTCTTTTAAGTTTAAGATCTTGCTTGAGATTGATGTGCTTTCAGACAATCTTCTACGTAGCTCCATCTCCATTAACGGGATCTCTCTAGCCAGGTCTTCAAGTTCTTTCTTCAATCTACTTTCTTCTCTCTTTACACTATCTATGCTCTCCAAACCGTATTTGGATAACAGTTCCCTTCTAGTGTTTTTGATTTCCTGGTTCATGTTTCTATACTTCTCTAGTTCTGAGATTTTGTTTATGAGTATCTGTATTGTTGGAGACTCCATTATCGAAATCTCTTTCTCAAGTTGCTTCAATTCTTCTGAGAGAGATGATAAGTCTTCTTCTACTTCTTTTAATCTTTCTTCGTAGATTGGAATCACGTTCATTATGAGGTTCCTGTATTCTGCTTCTACATCTAATCCATCTATCTTCGACAATCTTCTACCTGCTTGTTCTATCTGTTCACATATCTCTCTGAGGAGAGTTATACCAAACACGGTATCCATTTCTTCTTTCTTAGGCTCAATTATTTCTGTCAGCTTTCCTTGACGTATATAGACGAGCCAGTTAAACGATCTATAACCTACGCCTAGAAGTAGAGTTATCTTTCTTCTAAGATCTTCCTGACTTTCTAGAGGAATCTCCTTACTGTTTATGAAAAGCCTTATACTAGAAGTGTAAGCTCTACCATACCTGTATTCTAGAGTTCTATAGACTTCTACAATACTTGAGTCTCTTGGGCTCTTAAATTTAATATAGACTTGTAGGTTTCTTGCATCTTTCTTCTTAGAGAATAGTAGCCTTTGATCTATTCCAGGAATGGCGCCATACAATCCATAGAGTATGCTTTCAAGTATAGCTGTCTTTCCAGTAGAGTTTCTACCTGTAATCAAGTTTAATCCTTCAGTGAACCTTACTTCAGCGTACTCGTATCCTAAAAAGTTCTTTAATCTAACTTCTTCTATCATTCTTCTCACCCTTCAATCTCTCCGCTTCCATAATCTTCTCAGCTTTCTCCAAGAATATCTTAACCCACTTATCTACAAAAATAGATCTATCGGAATCTTTCAACAATCCTGTTCTCTCACTACCTTTTTCTTCAAGAGCCACTGTCGTTTCTTCAACTATCTCTGCTACAGATTCTTCTTCAACATCTTTAAAGACACTTCTGATTAATTCTTCTCTAGAGAATCTCTTAAAAGCTGTATATTCAGCAGGAGAAACGATTGATTTAAGATTTTCCTCAATATCTATGAATAGTAGTAGAGGGTTCTCTTTCATAATTTTCTCCAACTCATTTTCATGGAATATCTTTGACACATATTTTTCTTCGAGAAGTGTTCCCTGAAGTTTTATCTTTAAGATTCCTTGAATTCTCTCCTCATATAATTTTGCCGCAAATCTTAAAATTTCTTCTACAGCTCTTTTCTTATACCATTCTATAGATTGAGGTTTCTCTGAATATATTTTAACTATTTCTATTTTTTGGAGAGGTTTGATAGGTATAAATCTAGAATCCAGGTTCTTTTCTTCATCTACATCAATTATGTATACTCCGAATGGTCCCTTCTCATCTAAATCTATTGCTTCGGTAGCTCCAGGAATAATTATCTTAATGCCTCTACCTACATTTATTATGTTATCTCTTTCATGGTAGTGTCCTGCAACCACTATGTCTAGATTGAGTTTCATTACATCGTCTAAGTCTATCAACGTATGTTGAGGCGAGGGAGGAACGTTAGAAATACTCTCAATGTAGTTGTGGATTAAAAGTATCCTAGTTAAATCACTCTCCAATGAAGAGAATACTGAGTTGATATCGTCCAGCATATTCTTAAACCTACTTCTTATATGTGGATAGTACCCCACTCCAATCACGGCCACATTACTATCTATATAATATCCTTCTAAACCAGTTTCTTTATCGAACTCTAGTACTCTGAAGTAGTCTGCCAATGGGTGTGTTACATAATCTAGTACTGAGTTTAAAAATGTCCCATCATGATTACCTCTGATAATTAGTATGTTTACATCTTTAACCGATCTTTCCTTAACGTTCTTGACGAGTCTGTAAAACTCATCCTTAACGAATACTGCATCCTCACTTCTCATACTCTTCTTCTCAAATAAGTCTCCTGCATGTAAAACCAAGTCTACATCTGAGTTTATGAGTATATTTACAGCTTCTCTAAATGCATGTCTAAATGCTTTTCTCCTTGCTTCTCCAACAATCTTCGGTATATCTCTACCTACATGTGTATCACTTAAAATTCCGATCCTAACCATTTCAATACTCTATGTAAAAGAATTGAGGGGTGGTTGATAAAATATGTAATGTAGATCTTATATTAAATCTTACCTAGATATTCTCAACAGATTTACAAGCTCATCGAGTTTACGTGTAACTTCTTCAAGCATGTTCTTTAAAGTTGTTATCTGACTACTTACCTCGCTGAGCTTTTCTTCTAAAACATACTGGATAGGTCCAAATCCTTCATGTAATTCATCTCCTATAGTTCCATATTTTACCATAAATGATTTTAGTTTAGAATCAGGTTTCGTTTCTTCTATGGAAAGTTCTTTTACATATACATGTGGAGGCAATGTTTTCAGTTTATCCACAAATTCTTCTACAGATTTATCTTCTCCTTGAATATGTATTAGTAGATCTCCGTTTTCCGTAAACTCTACTGTACCTTGTAGTTTGAGATTTCTAGCAAGTTCTACTATAAGCCATCTATAACCTGTTCTCTGAATTCTTCCAGAGATTTTTATCTTAAGAGCTTTCATAGAAATTTATGTAATAGAAGATGTATTTAATCTTGTTAGTAAGCTCTTGCAACATAGACGATTGTTCTTGCTTCTTTTCCACATGCTATGCAAGGTCTATCAGGTCTTTCCGCTATATCGTATCTCTCCCCCCTAATCTCTCCTCCAACATTTTCTCTAATCTTCTGAGCACATTCGAGAGACCCACACCAAGCCACTCTAACTATATTCTTATCGTCCACGGCCTTCGTTGCTTCCTCCATACTTCTAGCATCAACAATCAATTTATGTAACATTCTTTCACTTCTCTCTCTGAGATTACGTAAAATATCATCCATAAGAAATGTTATCTTATCTATAAGCTTATCTTTACTACACTGTATTCTCTCTAAAGTATCTCTTCTAGTTAATGTTACAGTACCTTCGATTACTTCTTTTGGACCAACCTCGATTCTTATAGGTGTGCCCATCAATTCCCAGTGATAGAATTTCTCTCCAGGTGTTACGTCTTCTCTATCGTCTAGTACTGTTCTCCATCTATCTTTGACTTCTCTGTATATTTCTTCAGCATACTTCATTACTTCTTTTTCCTGACCTTTGAACAGTATTGGTATGATTACTATCTGTGTAGGTGCAACTGCTGGTGGGAGCACCAATCCTCTATCATCTCCATGTTGCGAGATAATTGCTGCAAGCACTCTGCTATACCCAAAACCATAACATAATTGATAAACGTATCCTCTAGAACCATCTTTCTTCTCAAACGTTATATCATATGCTTTAGCGAAATTCCTACCTAGATTGTGAACTGTCGCAACTTGATTTACTCTCCCATCGGGGTTCCAAGCATCAAATGCTATAGAGTAAACTGCTCCAGCAAATTTATCGAAATCCGGTCTTTTTAATAGTAGGAAACTTATGCCGAGTTCTTTGAGGACTTGTGAGTATATTTCTATTGCTTCTCTTACTTGTCTCTCAGCATCTGTTGGAGACTCATGAGCTGTATGTGCTTCATTCCACGGTATCTCTCTAACTCTATAGAGAGGTCTAGTGGCCTTAGTCTCATACCTGTAGACGTTAACACTTTGGTGGACTTTTAACGGTAAGTCTGCGTGGCTTCTAATCCATAGCTTAAACATTGGATATATTATAGTTTCAGAGGTGGGTCGGATAATTAGAGTACGCTGAGATTCTTTATCACCTTTCAGTTCTATTTTAAAGACTTCTCCAGAGAATCCTTTAATATGTTCAGCTTCTTTAGCGAAGAGTTCATCAGTTGTAACTAGTGGGAAAAGCATAAGCTTATGCCCAGTCTTCTCAAGTTTTTCTTCAAGCATTTTCCGGATTTTATCCATTATATACGCTCCATTCTCTAAGTAAACTAGAAACCCCTTCACTGGAAATCTATTATCAACTATTTTTGCGTTTAGGAGTATTTCATCAAACCACACCGTAAAATTCGTAAACTTCTTTAAACATGAAGCAGATTGCTGTTTCTCTGAAGTCATTTCTTCTCAAGCCCTAAATTCTAAAAAGATATTATTAATCTTTCCGTTTAGTTTGATGAGATATATGTATCACTTTGTATAAATTGAGATGGACTTGAAAGTTATAGTAAAGAGAGAGGTATTGGAAGCTTTACTAGAAGTTGCTTCTAGAGTTTATCCTAGAGAGATGCTGACTCTTCTAAGAGGTAGGAAGAGGAAAGACGTGGTAGAGATTTATGAAGTACTTATAGCTCCTCTTTCTACACATGGCTTAGATTCAGCTCATTTTAGACTCGACCTCCTACCTCTCGACTTTACTATAGTAGGTTTAGCTCACTCTCATCCTTCTGGAGATCCTAGACCATCTATAGAAGATCTCCACAATTTTATAGGGCTCGTTATGTTAATACTCACACCACCCTACAAGACTTCTAGAGATGTCCATGCATACAATTCTAGTGGAGACCATTTAGACCTAGAAGTTAAAGACTAAGTAAACTCCCTCTTTGCTGACTTTCAAGGAGACTGTGGAGAGTTTAGATTTTCGTAAATATTTATTATATGCTAGATTCTAAGTATTCGTGATGTCTTCTATCACTTATCTTGAATCTCAGAAAGATGAATATAGAATCTTGGATCAATGGTTGAAGGCTAGAGAATATGTCTATGTTGGTAAAGATGTTAAGAGGATAGACGCTCTAGATAAAGTAACTGGTAGAGCGAGGTATGTTGAGGATTTTCTTGTTGAAGGCTTGACATACGCAAGGATAGTGAAGAGCGATATCCCGCATGGTGTTATAGAATGGATCAGACCTGGAAGAGCTGTAGAACATCCAGATTTCATAGCTTTAGTAACGTGTGAAGATATTCCAGGACTTAACCAGGTAGGATACTATATTCCAGATCAACCTGCTCTAGCTGAGAAGAAAGTGAGGTTTCACGGAGAGCCTGTCGCACTGATCGTTTCTTCTAAACCTGATTCACTTGAAGAATTAAGAAATCTTGTAGAAGTTGAGATCAAGCCTTTGAAAGCTGTTTATGATCCTCTTGAAGCTTTAAAGGACAAGGTTTTGGTACATGAAGAACATGGAAGTAATATTGTTCTAAGAACTAAGGTTAAGAAGGGGGATGTTTCTAAAGCTTTAGAAAACACTGACTACGTTGTTGAGAATGTTTACAAGACAGGTTACCAGGAACATGCATATCTAGAACCAGAAGGTGCTTTAGCGATACCGATGGATGGAGGGATGACTATTATCCTTCCCGCTCAGTATCCTCATTTAGCCCAATCTATCATAGCACGTGTCTTAGGATATCCACAAAGTAAGATTAGGATAATACAACCAGTTATAGGTGGAGGATTTGGTGGAAAAGACGATATGGGCCCAATCATAGGTGCACAAGCAGCTATAGCAGCCTACAAAGTTCGTAGACCAGTCCTCCTAGTATACACTAGAGAAGATAGTTTTACAAGTCATTGTAAACGTGATCCAGCATACATAAGATATAAAAGTGGTGCAAATAGAGATGGAAAACTAACATTTGTAGATGTTGAGATAATATTTGATGCAGGTGCTTATGCTAATCGGGGGCCATTCACTCTTTGGAGAGCTACAGCACATGCTACAGGTCCCTACGAAGTACCTAACGTTGATGTAAGAGGGATCTTGGTGTACACGAATAAGGTTTATCAAGGAAGTTTTAGAGGTTTCGGCAATCCTCAGGTTCAGTTTGCAGCAGAGAGGCAGATGGATGAGTTAGCAGATAAAATAGGAATAGACCCGCTAGAATTTAGGTTAAAGAATATTCTGAGAATCGGTAGTAGGATTTCTACAGACCAGGTACTAGAAGATAGTGTTGGAGTAGGTGAAGCATTAGTGAGAGTTGCTGAAAAATGTGGATGGTTTGAGAAAAGGAAGAAATATGGTAAGATTGTAGATGGAAAAGCTAGAGGAATAGGATTGGCATGTGCATGGCATGGTATAAGTACGAGTAGAGGTGTGCCAGACTGGTGTAATGCATACATTAATGTTTCAAAAGATGGAAGTGTCTCAATATATACTGGAATCGTTGAGATAGGTCAAGGAACACACACAGGTTTAATACAGATAGCTGCAGAAGCTTTAGGAATCCCAGTAGAAAAAATAAACTTGATCGGAGGAACAACCGATGCACCTGATACTGGTGCGACCCATGGATCTAGAGGTTTATCTTTTGGTGGAGTAGCTATATTACTAGCTGCGAGTAAGATTAGAGAAAAAGTTCAGAAAGTTGCATCAAGAATATTTGAATGTAAGCCAGAGGATGTTGAGATTAGAGATGGATGGGTTTTTGAAAAGATTAAACCTGAGAAGAGAATTTCTTGGGAAGAGGCTGTAAAGAGATGTTATGCTGAAGGTGAAGAACTATCTGCTACAGGCTACTTCTTTATGCCTAAAGGTAAATTTGATGAAGAGAAGGGACAGGGATTTGCATACATAGTCTTCAGCTACATGGTTTCAGCTGTAGAAGTAGAAGTAGATTTGGAAACAGGTTTAACTAGAATTCTAAAAGTATGGCCTGCAATATGTGCTGGGAAGATAGTAAACCCGAAGCTTGCAGTAACCCAGATACATGGAGCAACAGTACAAGGAATAGGATATACATTGATGGAGGAAGTTGTAATCGAAGATGGAAAGATAGTAAATACGAATTATACAGACTATCTAATCCCAACAATCTCAGACATACCAGAAATAGATGAACCAATATTTGTTGAAGATTACTTTAAGTTTGGTCCTATGGGTGCGAAAGGTTTAGCGGAGATGGCTCTTATACCGATCCCAGCAGCAATCACTAACGCTATTAAGCATGCGGTAGGTGTGAAGCCAAGCGAGATACCATATACTCCAGAGAAATTGTACAGAGATCTATTAAGAAGGATGAGAGAATGATACCTGAAATAGAATATCACAGATTTAGTAGACTTGAAGATGCATTGAGATTCTTATCAGAGAATCCTGATTCGAAAATAATTGCAGGTGGGACAGATCTTCTAGTACAATTAAGAGCTAGAAAGATTAATGTAAAAAAGCTTGTAGATATATACAATATAGGAGAATTAAGATACATATCTGAAGATTCTGGAGAAGTGAAGATTGGTGCTTTAACAACAATAGAAGAATTGAAAAATAGCAAGATCGTTGAAAAATATGTCCAACCTCTTCATATAGCTTCAAGATCATTTGCAACATGGCAGGTAAGAAATATAGCAACTATAGGTGGGAATCTTTGTAATGCTTCTCCAGCAGCAGATACAGCACCACCACTAATAGTTGCTGGAGCACGATTAAGGCTGAAAAGTATTAGAAGAGAAAGAATAGTGCCGATAGAAGAATTCTTTAGAGGTCCAGGTCAAACAATACTTAACCCAGATGAAGTCTTGGTAGAAGTAAATATACCTAAGCATTCTGGACAATGGTTCTTTAATTTTATGAAGTTGGGGAGAAGGGTTAGCCATATTCTAAGCATAGTGAATGTAGCTGTAGCTGTAAAACTTGATGGAGGCAGGATAGAAGATGTAAAGATAGCTTTAGGTAGCGTAGCACCAACACCTATTAGAGCTAAAAGTGTAGAAGAATACTTAAAAAATCGTGAAGCTACACTAGAAAATATAGAGAAATCATCTCTAGAAGTTGTAAAAGATATTAAGCCGATCTCAGATGTGAGAGCATCTGCAGAGTATAGGATAGAGATGTCTAAGGTGATGGTTAAGAGATGTTTGAGAGAAGCTTTAAAACTCTAGCAAGAGAATGTTGAGCTAGAATTATATCTTTACAATATTGTATCCACTTGCTTTACGCAACCTATTCATTATCGTTAACCCTAAGCCTCTTTCTTCAAATCCTTCCACTACTGCTAAATCTACACCAAGTTCATCAATAGATCTCAGGATGGGGAAAAGATTTTTAGCAATTTCAAATAGGTTCTTCCTGGAACCTAAAACTAAAACATTAGCATCTAGACCTCGATACAAGTTTTCTGTTTCTCTAGAAGCGAGTACGAGAATCTTTTTTCCAGAACTCTTCAAAACACTAATATACTCTAAGATCTTTTCAACATAACCCTGGAGATTAGAGTAGTCTTCAGCCTCTAAAACTATCAATGGTGTATTAGGTGCATAGTGTCTATACTTCATACCTGGAGAAAGAGGTTCAGGTGCTTCAGCAATACCTCTTGCAAAATCAGGTACAACTATCTTCTTTTGTAAATATTTTTCAACTTCTTCTACTGGTACTGCTCCAGGTCTGAGAAGTATTGGTGGATCTCTAGTTAAATCTATTATAGTAGATTCTACACCGTACAATGTTTCTCCAGAATCTAATATTACATCTACTCTACCCATCATATCTTTTATAACATGTTCTGGAAGTGTGGGAGATGGTTTACCAGAGAGATTAGCGCTAGGAGCTGCGATAGGAGTTCTACTTAACTCGATGAGTTTTAATGCTACTGGATGTGCAGGCATTCTAACAGCTACAGTATTTTTCCCAGCTGTAACTTCATATGGAACATGCTGAGCCTTCGGAAGAATGAATGTTAAAGGTCCAGGCCAGAATTTCTCCATCAACCTATAGACGTCCAGCTTAACGAATTTTAAATCTACTACTTCTTCTAGTTGATCAGTAGAAGCTATGTGGATTATTAGAGGGTTGTCTAAAGGTCTACCCTTAGCTTCAAAGATTTTTACTATAGCTCCTCTATTAAAGGTGTCTGCTCCGAGACCATAAACAGTTTCTGTGGGAAAAACTACTAAACCCCCATCTCTAATTACTTTTACAGCTTCTTCAATAAATCTTATCTCGATATGGTCTGGACCTACTTTAAACACCTTGGTATTCAAGATTCTATGCATCAGCCCAATACTACCTAATAATCTAGCAGTCTTTAAGTCTTACAGAAATATAAACTAAAATGTAATGCTCTAATCCAGCAACTCTGAGAAATATTTTTCAATAGTTTGATGGTCTAACTTTTCGTACTTTTCTATCGAACCCACATCATACCAGAATGAATCGTATATGTATGCTCTAACATTTCTATTACTTTCTATGAGATACGGTATGAAGTGTGACATTATATCTAAGGTCTGGTTTTTCTCCGCAAGTTTTATAAATTCTCTAATAAGTTGAATTTTCATTATGAGTATTCCTATGCTTACATAGATATTTATCTTAGGTTTTTCTCTGAATGCTTTAACTCTACCTTCTTCATCTACTTCTGCAACACCTACAGGTAGCTCGTAGGAAGGTGCCAAGACTATAGTGACGTCTGCAGAACTCCTTCTATGTTTAGCTATAAGATCAGATAGATCCATGGCTGATAAGATATCTCCATAGTGGATTAGTAGATCGCCAGAATTTCCAAGTAGATCTTTCATGTAAGCATTAAGTAGTGAGCCGCCAGTTCCTCTAAGATTGGGATCATCGTGAACGTATCTAATCTTTAAACCAATTCTTGAACCATCTCCAAAATAATTAATTATCTGCTCAGCCTTATACCCAACACCTATAACTACATCTCTAATACCATGTTTCTTAAAGTTTAGTAAGATATACTCTAAGAGAGGCTTCTGGTTCATTCCTATTGGAACCATACACTTCTGTATATAATACGTTATAGGTCTGAATCTAGTACCCTCACCACCTGCTAAGATAAACCCCAACATAGCTAATACTATAAATCTAAAAGAAGAAACCTAGAAATATAGATTTCTATTTCTTAGAATATTCTTTCGATTTTCATCTGGAAAACTTTTTACAGATTATTATTCTTTTAGCCATTCATCTTTAATTAACGTTTGGTTTATAGCGTCTCCTAAAGCCATGAATACTGAAGACCATGAATTATATCCATCTTCTCCCTTCATCATGTCTATGTGTAGTGTTGCTCCAAGACCTTTCACGAATTCATTAAAGAATATTTTTAGATTTTCTTCTGAAATATCTCCAATCTTTCCAAATATTTTTACCCTAGGATCTCTGTAGAAGATCAACTTCGGCTTGTTATTTATGACTACACCGACAGATGTAAAAGATTCTTCAATGATGCCGTGGCCAGCACCGTATCCCTTTATCCCATCTATCTTCTTTATGTTTTCTCCAAGCATTGAGATGGCTTTGCCGAGAACCCATCCAACATCTTCAAAAATATTCTTCATAGATTTATTTTTCTGCTTAAACTCGATTTTTAAAGTAATATTAAGTCTTGCATAGTATGCGAATGTATTTAGTAATTTGTCTAGTAGAGAAATCTTTGTATCGATATATGTAGGTTTCTTAGGTCCTCTCTCAATTTCACATTCTATAGTGTAGCTTTCTCTTTCAAATAATAGAGATATTAGGGAAACTTCTTTCTTCAATATTTTCAGATTCTTCTCACTAATAGTTTTTAAACTAGAAGTTACAGACTCTTTTGTCACGTAGCCTTCAGCAGTTGGTTTTAGCCCCAAACCTAATTTATATACGTTAAACGTGGTATTTTTATTTTTCTATAATGTTCAAGAAATAGCGTATTAAAATAAAATAAATACTGCTTTTCATGGATTAGAAGATTTTTGTTTCTACTAAATTTCTTCAACTTCTATCAAACCTTTCTTTTCTAGCGATTCTATTATCTGTCTTATTTCTCGTATATCTAGATTCAATTCTCTTGAACATTTTCTTAAATCTATCTCTCCTCCGCTATTCGAGATGTATGTGTAGACTCTTTTTTCATACTCTGTAAGCGATGGGATTTCTGGAAATCTGTTTTTGATAACTTCTATTGCATGTTTTTGAGCTTCTACTAGTATTGTCTCTGCTTCTTTACTTAATTCTTGATATTTTACTGGTTCTATTTCTTGACTCACCATAGTAGATGTAAACTCTTCTATACATATTGATAGTTCACGTAGGTTCTGTACTACTTCAGGTGCTACAACCTTTAGATCATCTTCTACTTCTGTTATGAGTGATGTTAGAGGTGTTATGAGACCTATAACTTCTGTTATTTCTATAATTGTTTCAAGTCTTATCTTTACTTGGAGTAGTAGGAGTTGGCTCTTCTTAACGATCTCTGCAAGTTTCCTTATCTCTGCTATTTCTTCAGCATATATCTTAGCTCTTTCTTCATCCATGTTTACAAGACATTCTATTACTTTCTCAAAGTATTCTTTACTTCTCATCTCCATCTCAGCATACCTATTTTTAAGTTTCTCAATCTGTACGTTAAGTATGCTTAATGATTTTTCAAGTCTACTTCTAAAATCTATTCTAGAATTTTCATCCATAAACTCTAAGTGATCCATACCGTCTATCATCTAGAAGCATAGAAAATACAGAAGATTTAATTCTTATCTGAGAGAAGACTATTGTAGATTCTTTAGAGATTACCATGGAAATATCTAGTAGATATCTCTAGATTGGCCATCGAGATTCTAGATATCAGAATACGGCTATCTATCTTTCTAGAAAGAATATTTTTAAAATGTGGTTGGCCAACATATCTTAAGGTAGTCTAGATGTGCGGTATAGCTGGATGTATCTCTAAGCATGGAGCTGTCTCAAAGATACTTTTCAATGCTTTAAAAAGATTAGAGTATAGAGGTTATGATTCAGCAGGTATGTGTACTATTAATAATGGATATTTACAGATAAAGAAAGATCAAGGCAAGATTGATGAAATAAACGCTAGACTGAACTTCTTAAGTTTAGAGGGGAATATTGGGATAGCTCATACTAGGTGGGCTACACATGGCGCCCCCTCTCAAGTTAACGCTCACCCACATGTAGATTGTGAGAAAAAGATAGCTGTTGTACATAATGGAGTTCTAGAAAATTTCCTTGAAATTAAACAAGAACTAGAAGCTAGAAAACATGTATTCTTATCGAAAACAGACACGGAGGTGATACCACACCTTATAGAAGAATATCTAAAACTTGGATTAAGTTTTAAGGATGCTGTTAGAGAGGCATGCAAAAAACTTCGTGGAAGCTACGCTATAGCTGTAATATGTGTTGAAGAGCCAGATAAGATAGTAATTGCAAGGAATGAGTCTCCTCTAGTTGTTGGGTTGAGGGATGATATAAAGTTCGTGGCGAGTGATGTAGCGGCAATAATAGAGTATACGAATAAAGTGATTTTTCTCGAGAATGGTGATATGGCAGTGGTAACTCCTGAGATTGTTGAGATTATGAGGATAGATTCAGGAGTACTTGTTGAGAGAAGAATAACAGAATTAAACTGGACTGTAGAGATGGCGTCTAAAGGCGGCTACCTCCACTACTTCATAAAAGAGATCTATGAACAACCTCACACAATTAAAGAAGCCTTAAGAGTTCAAGAAAAATATCTCGATCTACTTACAGAATTTCTAGATAGAGGTAAAGAAATATTCTTACTTGCTTCAGGAACATCTTATAATGCTTGTATCGCTGGATCTTATATGTTTTCGAAACTTGCAAGACTTACAACGTTTCCTGTAATTGCTTCAGAGTTCATAGAAAATTACGGTAGATCAATAAGCATAGATACTGTCATACTTGCTGTAAGCCAATCAGGTGAAACGGCAGATGTGCTAACTGCTCTAGACTACGCGAGATATAGAGCTGCAACGATAATTGCTATAACTAACGTTCTTGGATCTACCTTAACGAGAATAGCTAGAGCTTACGTTCTCCAGAATGCTGGACCTGAGATAGGTGTAGCAGCGTCGAAAACATTTACCTCCCAGTTGATGGTACTAGCATTACTTGCACTCAGATTGGCTAGAAAGAGAGGCAAGATATCACAATTCGAAATAGATGATTTCTCAGATAAGCTGAATAGTATGCCTTCACTTGTTAAGAAGGTTTTAGAGATTTCAGATAAACCAGTAAAAGAACTATCTAAAGAAGTCGCCAAATTTAACAGTATCTTCTTTCTGGGAAGAGGGATAAGTTATGCAACAGCTTTAGAAGCTAGATTAAAAGTTATGGAGTTAACATATATTCCATGTATAGCTTATCCAGCTGGTGAGAGTAAGCATGGTCCCATAAGTGTTATCGAAGATGGTTATCCTGTATTTTTCATAGCTCCGAATGATGAAACACGCAAACACGTAATAGGGAATATTATGGAGATGAAAGCTAGAGGAGCAAAGATATACTGTGTAGGTTCTGAAGATGATAGAGAACTTATAGAATTGTCAGACTGGTATCTTGGCCTACCCCACGTCCATGAACTACTATCCCCGGTAATTTATGTGATCCCATTCCAGCTACTGGCATACTACACAGCTTTAGAGAAGAAACTGGATCCAGATAAACCTAGAAATCTAGCGAAAAGTGTAACTGTACTTTAATCTCTCAAACTAAGATAGGTCTTCTCTACATTAAAGTACAGCTTTGTTTCTCCCATAGTAACTAGCGGTAGGCTTCTTGTCTTCACGACTATTGGTAAATCATTTACAACTTTTCCAATAACTAGACATCTTCTAGGTGGAAGATTCTTCACAATCTTCTTCACAGTTTCTGCATCAACTCTAGAAGCTTTTGCAAGATAATCTAGATCAGAATCATTTGTAAAATTGAAGATGAAGATATTGTCTGCCTGTCTATACACTGAGTCTGGAATCATGTCGGGCTGGTTTGTAACAAATATTGGGAAGACGCCTATGTGTCTCATTCTAGTTACTAGATCATCCCAGTAGGTTTCTCTAAGATATAGATGAGCTTCTTCAGCTACTAGAAAAAGTGGAGGAATAGATTCATCTTTCAACATACTTGAAAGCTTGCTGAGAAGATACTCTACAACAACCCTCCTCCCCTGGGGCGAAGTTTTCGATAAATCTATTATTAATGCTGCACCGTAAGAAAGCTTGCTTAAAAATTCTTGAAGAGAGAAATCTCCAGAATCATTAAAGAATTCTAGAGATTCTATTGATTGTAGTCTACTTAGGAGAGCGTCTCTAATAGATTCATTCATCTGGATTTTTGAGATAGCTTCCACTAATCCTCTTAAAGATATTTTCCCATTAAGTTTCTCAACAATATACCATGCTCTAGAGAATTCTCTTAAGCTAGCTGTAGGGGTCTCATAAACATATTTCAATATATCTAACATAGTTCTTAAACCTGTTTCAGATAGAGAGACTCTAAAATTCTCTCCAGGAGTAAGTATGAATAGTTTTCTAGAAATTTCACTTTCACCTCCATCTATTTTTCTAGACAATCCTACATACTCGCCATTGATATCTAGAACCATTACTTTTGCACCATACTCGACTAGGTTTACGACAAGCATTTTAGCTAGATGGGATTTCCCCATCTCTTTCTTACCAGTTATTATTGTGAGGGCACCGTCTAGAGCTTCAGCTGTTATCGAAATCCATCCACCCATACATTCTCCAATCAAAATATTCCTTCTACCAATACTTTTAGATAGCTCCATTATTAGAGAAGGTGGAGTCTTGCTGATCTTTGATCTAAATCTAGATGGAAGCCAGAGAACGTCATTTCTAAGCTCACCGTTCATCACGACACCTCTAACCTTCGCTATCACTAATCTTGCATCTCTAATATTAGCTATTACGGAACCTAGAGAATATGGATCAATAGAACTAGAATCTACGAAATCTTCACTTGAGAGTTCTCTTAAAGCATCTTCAAGTACACCTGGTACATCAGCGTATTCTATATCTATCACTTGAGCTAAAAGCGTCTTTCCACCATCTTCTATCGTTAAGTAGTCTCCTCTCTCAAGTATCTCTTCTTCAGGGTTAGCGAGTATTTCTAGTGTATCTCCATTCTTCGCCAAGATCTTCATACAACATCACCATCTATAGGATTGAAGAGTAAATCTCGAGTGGAAGTTGGCGAAACTATTTCTATATCCATCTTCCTAAGTAATGTGTGGATTGTTATTACATCCATCTTTGTAAATGTAGAGTAATCGTGAGCGAGTATAAGTGTCTCTGGATAACCGTAGATAAGTGGATCATTACCAACAAGAATGCCGACCAACATGCTTGGATCACTTACATTTAATGGAGCATCAACTCTATAACCTGGACATCTATTTGTTAAGTGTGCGAGGAAAACTCTTCCAAGAAGACGTATTCCACTAAAATTTCTAAGAAAGACGTGTGTAAGATCTACTAGATATGGAGGCTTAAAGTTTTCAAGATTCAACTGTTTAATCAGAATCTCCAAATCTATTGAAGTTGTCTTGGAGAATGCTAGTACATCATTACCATTCTCTAAACATTTCTTTAATATTTCTTCAAGAATACTGGGTGAATATACTCTATCGCTTACCGTTAATGAGCCGTCGAAAAGAATTAGAGTATTCTTAAATATCTCCGCAACGTATTTTTGTATCTTTCTCTCTAAAATTTCTGCAAAAATCTTCTGAGAATATCTATAGAATTCGTATCTATCTCTACTGTATATGGGTTTATAATGTTCTCCAAGAAGTTTTCTGAAATTCTTCTTTGTAACATAGAATAAAAATGGACCTATAACGGTACACTTAATTTTTTTATTAGTCCTCTTATGAATTACCGCTCCTTTAACAGCTATGATTACTCCTCTAGATGATTCAGCAATTCTTATAGAAGATGTATCTACAGCCACTATCTCTTTCTTATCTTTTATCGGGTTTACTTTATAGATGCTGGGTGAGATATAGTCGTCTAAAGTTAGATTAGTTCTTGACTCATCTAGATACTCTATCATGAGATCTTCAGATGGAATTGTGTACATTTTGAGATCAATATTATCTTTTAAACTCTGTCTACTAAGTTCATAGAAAGCCTTAAAATAATCTTCAACTAATTGTAATTGGGGTTGGGATTGGATCAATTCGCAGTTTCCCCTAATATTATAGTTGAATATTTGTTTATAAATGTTGCTCAAATTGAGCATGATCAAAAATGAATGAAAAAGAAAAAATTAAAATAGAAGTAACCGTAGGACCTGCAACAGTTAGAATAGAAGCTCCTCCAGATAAATTAGAAGAAGCTCTAAGACAAGTAATAATGGTTTTAAAAGAGACTTTACCACAAAGCGGGTTAAAAGAAGAGATTGTTGAAAAGAAATCTAGTGGAAAAGTTTCACCAACTTGTTCAACATTATTGAAGAATCTTGTTGAAGAAGGATGGTTTGATAAACCTAGAAGTCTTTCTGAAACTGTTCAAGAATTGGCCAAAAGAGGATATAATTATGATTCAACTGCTGTCTCCCATTCTCTACTAGATTTAGTAAGAGAAAAAGTACTTGCAAGAGAGGGCACTCCTAGAAGATACATCTACTATAGTATTCAGAAGAAGATCCAATCTGAATAAGTATAGGATCACGATTATGTAGGTAGCTTCGAGACTTAATTAATCTGACTAGGATTCTCTTCTTACTCCATATTTTTCTACTAGATACTTTACTCCAGTTACTGTTATCACGTAATCTCCTCTATCTAATCTTCTCAAGAAACCTTGTTTAATTAATTCACTTAATCTTCCCGAAATTGTCTTTTCTTTTTTCTGTAAGTTCTTTGACAAGTCTACTATAGATATGGCTGGGTCTTCTCTCCTCCCAATCTTATGCTCAATATGATTTTTTAATGCAAAGAATAGTATCGCATCTTGGGAAGGTAGATCTACTAGATTCTTTAAGAATATTATGCCTTCCTCACTATTATACGCTATGCTATCTGAAAGCTTTTCGAAAATTTCTTCTAAACCAATTTCTAGAATTATCTTAGAAGCTAAAGTATATGTGGGAATAACCTTTTCCATAAATTTTACAACTTGCATATAGACTTCTCTCGGCTCTCCTGCAAATTGAGCTTCAATATCTCGGTATCTTATAGTAACCTTCATTTCATTTTCCAACATACATACCACTATAAAGTAGAAGTTAGAGATAGCTCATAAATATTAATCTACCTATTCCATACTTCTACAGATTGTAAATATTCATATTCATCCTGAAAGTAGTTTTGGTTATGATAGATAAGATTCTAGATGAGGAAGTTGAGAAATATGTTCAGAAAGAGTTTATTATAGTAGATTCTAAGATGAGTGTGGTTGATGCTGTTAGAATAATGAGAGAAAAGAAGATTGATTGTGTAATAGTTTATGAAGATAATAAGCCTGTAGGTATGCTTACTTTGAGAGATATAGTGTATAAGGTTCTCGCTGAGAATAGAGATCCATCTAAAACAAAGATTGGAGATGTTGCTTCAAAACCATTGATCTACGTTCTTCCCGATACGAAGGTTAGAGATGCTTTAAAGATAATGATGGAGAAAGATATTAGAAGACTTCCAGTAATAGATAGAGATAAGATTATAGGTGTACTTGTCTTAAGAATGGTGGTAGGAAATCTTGCTGAAAGATCTATACCTATTCTAGATCTAGAACCTCCAGAAGGTTATAAGTGTCCATACTGTGGTTCAGTATTCAAGACTAGTGATGAATTATCTAAACATATAGATAGAGTTCACATAGGACACGGACTACTTGAAGGAATAACTCGGAAAGAATGAATAGAGCCGGGGAAAGAGACATTAAAGTGGCTGGTGCTAGATGTCTTCAGAGATATCTGTAGTAGGTCATCTAACTATCGACGAAATCATATATCCTAGTGGAGAGAAGAGGATAGCTCCTGGTGGTTCTTCATTTTATGTCTCCGTAGTTGCTAGACTCTTGGATTCAAGTGTTAAAGTATATTCTAAAATTGGGTTCGATTATCCTAGAGAGTACGTTGAATTTTTAGAGAAGATTGGAGTTGATTTAAGTGGAGTTGTGAGAGAGACAAGTTCTAAAACCACCCATTATAGGATAGAGTATATTGGAGATGAGAGAAATATGTATCTTTTATCGAAGTGTTCTAAAATAGATATTCCCAGTAAATTAGATTCTGAGTTAGTGTATCTTGGTCCAGTTGCTTTAGAGATAGATCAAGTTCAAGTTGAGAAGATATCCCTCAACTATAAGTGTGTTCTAGACCCCCAGGGTCTAGTTAGAGATGTAGATGAATATGGTAGAGTTAGATTGGAGAAGAAACTCGCCTTAGATGTGTTGAAGAACCTATGGATTTTGAGATTGTCTGAAGATGAAGGGAGAATTCTAACAGGCATAGATGATGTTTTTAAGATTTGTAGTTGTCTTAGCGGACTAGGTGTTGAGTATGTGGTTCTCAGTATGGGTTCAAGAGGTACTATTATCTCCAGTAGTAGGAGATCAATCTACATTCCATCCTACAGAGATGTGAATGTAGTAGATACTACTGGAGCTGGAGATGTACTTGGAGCAGTATTCTCGATAATGCTTCATAGATCAAATGATTTAGAATGGTCTTCTAGTATGGCTGTTTCAGCAGCTTCCATAGCTATTGAAGGTTACTGTGTAGATGCATTAATGTCAAGGAACTTTATGAAAAGACTTATGGAAAGAGCGGAAAAGATAAATGAAACAATAGTTAGACTTTGAGATATGGGTAAGCTAGCAATCATACATTACTGGAGGGGGTAAGATTGTTAGAGCATTATAAACCAGGTGTTTACGAGAAGAGTGAAATCGATTTTAGAGAAATCTTTAGAGAAATCTTATCGAAGAATTTTAATGGAGGGTTAGGAGCGGTAGCTATCTTTTTAGGTAAAGTGAAAGGTGTTGGAAGAGATGGGAAGTCAGTCTCATATTTAGAGATAGAATCTTACAAACAGCATGCAGATAAAACTCTACACAAAATATGTGATGAAGTTAAAGTAAAATATGGATTATCTTTTGCAGGTATATGGCATCTTATTGGAAGATTTGAAATAGGTGAACCGTTAGTTTTTGTTATTGCTTCTGGCAGAAGCCGTAGTCAAGTTTTTAGAGCTCTAGAAGAACTTGTAGAGAGGTATAAGAGAGAGCCAGCTATATTTAAGAAAGAAGTTTATGTAGACGGATCTTACACTTGGATTGAAGAATAGTTATCCACCTGCGATCGGTGGAATTATAACTACTTCATCCCCATCTCTTAGTAGTGTCTGCTCATATCTACTTCTAGGAACAACATCACCATTTACAGCTACATTTATACCATCTCTAAGCTTACCATCATTAGACAACAAGTACTTTTTAGCTTCTGGATATCTCTTAAGAATTTCTTCGATATAAGTTGTTATAGTAGCATTTTCAGGTAATTCTATCTCTTCTCCAGGTTTCTCAGTAAACTCTCTCATAGCCGCCAGGTATTTTGTTCTAACTTTTGTCATCTCAATCTATTTCTTTGATTTTCGAGATATTAACTTTTAATCTTCTATTTTTTCTCTTAATCTATTTCTATACCGTGTTTTCTCAGAGCTTCTTTAATCTTAGCTATCTCCATCTTAAGTGCTTGAATCTCTCTTATCAACATCTCTATGTCTGATGGAAAAATAGTTGAAGGTATCATAGTTGATATTCTGCATTTCTTCCCTATTAACTTTCAATACAGCTAATTCGTTAGGCTTCCTTCATTCTATGTGGGACAATTGGGTTTAATGTTATCTCTATTTCTCTCTCTTTATCTTTTACTTTCAGTTTTAGTCTTTCTCCTTCTCTTGCATAATCTGATTTTACATAACATAACCCTATACCTATTCCTAATGTGAATGAGAATCCTCCACTCGTTACTTCTCCTACCAATCTTCCATTCATATCTAATATCTGGTAACCTCTACGAGGTATTGCTCTTTCAATACATTTAAAGTATACTAAGAATCTTTTAGGACCTTCTTCTCTCAGAATTTTCTCTATGGATTCTTTTCCAGTAAATTTCTGTTTAGACATATCAACAGCGAACATTAATCTAGCTTCAACAGGGTTTGTTTCTTCATCTATGTCCTGTCCATAGAGTGGGTAGCCGGATTCGAGCCTTAGGCTATCTCTGGCTGCCAGCCCGCACGGTGTTACGCCAAGCTTTACGATATCATTCCATATCTTCTTCAACTTCTCTATATCCCAACTCCATAAAAGTAGCTCGTACCCATTCTCACCCGTATATCCACTCCTGATCAATAATGTTTCTACACCTTCTATGTTTGTTTCGATTGATGTAAACCACTTTAAGTTTTTTAGATCAAGGTTCGTGAATTTAGAGACAACTTCAAGAGATCTTGGACCTTGAATTGCGAATAAACATGTCTTGAAAGTTATGTCTTCTATCTCAACGTTTAGATTCTGGGAACTTGATTTAAGTATTCTCAAAACTTTGTCATGTGTTACAGCGTTAGATGTGATGATGTATCTTTCAGGTATTGATGGATGTTTCAAGATTGTTAGATCGTCTATTATTCCACCTGCCTCGTTACACATTAGAGAATACTTCATCTTACCTGACTTAATCTTCTGGACATCTATGGTTAGTTTTTCTTGGAGAAGTTTTTCTGCATCTCTACCTTCTACCAGTATTCTAGTCATGTGTGTTACGTCGAAGATCCCAGCGCTTGATCTAACAGCTATATGTTCTTCTCTATTACTAGTAAACCAGAGAGGTGTTCTCCAATTTGCAAACTCTCCTATCTCTGCTCCTATCTCAGAGTAATGTTGGAGGAGGGGTGTTGATTTACTCATACTCTCTCCCTAGTTTTGTATATTCTCCATGAAGGTATCATAGTTTTAGGATGAGAAGCCCTAAATTCATCTACTCTACCTACAGAAGTATTGTGGGGCGCCGTCTTAATTTTCTCAGGATCTTCATACGCTTCTTCAATAATCTTTGATAACACGTTATAGAAATTATCTATTTCCTTCTTAGATTCTGATTCTGTAGGTTCTATCATGAATGCTTCTTCAACTATCGTTGGAAAGTATATTGTAGGTGCATGATAACCATAGTCTAGAAGTCTCTTAGCAACATCTTTAGCTGAGATCCCTGTCTCTTTATAGAGTTTAGAGAGGCTAACAACGAATTCATGTTTCCTGGGAGATTCTGGAGCGTACGGTAGAGTAATACCTTTAAGCTTCCTGATTTTATGGAGTAGGTAGTTGGATGCTAAAACACTTGTCTCAGCTACTTTTACAAGACCTTCTCCACCTATTCTAAGAAGATATACGTAAGCTTTCACTAAAACTGAGAAGTTTCCATAAAACATCTTAATCTTTCCTACAGATTTCGGTCTATTGTAATCTAGATAAAAGATGTCTTCTTTCTCATCGTATTCAACTAAAGGTGGAGGAAGATAATCCACCAGTTTCTCCACAACTCCTACAGGTCCAGATCCAGGCCCACCTCCCCCGTGAGGTGTTGAGAACGTTTTATGTAAATTCAAGTGTACTATATCAAAACCCATGTCAGCTGGTCTAACCTTCCCCAGTAATGCATTTAGATTCGCACCATCATAGTAGAGTAAACCATCAACTCCATGTATTATATCAACTATCTTATCTATATTCTTCTCAAAGACCCCCAAAGTATTTGGATTAGTTAACATTATGCCTGCAACATTTTCATCAACGATTTTTTCAAGCATCTCTATATCTACACATCCATCCTTATCACTCTTCACAACTCTTACTTCATACCCGGCCATGGCTGCACTAGCTGGATTTGTTCCATGGGCAGAATCTGGAACTATCATGACATTCTTATGCAACATGCCTTTATCTCTATGGTATGCTCTTATTATGAGGCATCCTAAGAATTCTCCATGGGCTCCTGCAGCAGGCTGGAAGCTGAATCTAGCCATCCCAGTAATTTCTTTCAAGATCTGTTCAAGCCTCCACATAATTTCTAAACATCCTTGAATAGTCTCTAATGGTTGGAGTGGATGTATATATGTGATTCTTTCATCATCTACTAATTCTTCTGAGATTGCTGGATTATATTTCATAGTACAGCTTCCTAGGGGATACATTCCAGAATTTACACCATAATTCATCTGGCTTAAACGTGTAAAGTGTCTAACAACTTCCAGTTCTGAGAGTTCCGGTAAACCTAGATCATTTCTCTTAAGATCTTCTGGAATTTCTTTAAAAGCATTTTTAAGAGATTTTTCTAATTCAGGGTCGAGTTCTGGAAAATCTACACCAACGGCTCCACTCCTACTCAACTCGAAGACTGTGGGCTCCAACCATCTAGCTTGTCTATAACCATTACTGATCACTTCTCCAACACCTCTCTTAGAGATTTAACATAATGATCTATGTCTTCTTTAGAATGTACTTCTGTTGTACAAGTTAAGATGCTTTCTCCAAGTTCCTTAAACCATTTTCCAACACATATTCCAGCCATAATACCTTTCTCCATCATTTCTAAAATTACTTTTGAAGAATTCTTGCCCTTCACCCTATATGTAAATTCTTTGAAATGTATCGTCTTGAATAATGGAGCTTCTACACCATCTATCCTAGATAACTGTTCCATCATGTATTTTGTTCTAGCGAGTATCTGTTCTCCAAGCTTCTTAAACCCATTCTTACCTAGTAGTGAGAGGTAGATTGCAGTAGCTATAGCGCAGAGAGCTTGATTAGTACAGATGTTACTCGTAGCTTTCTCTCTCTTTATATGTTGTTCTCTTGCTTGTAAGATCATTGTGAAAGCTCTTTCACCTTTAATAGTGCTGGTCATGCCTATCAATCTACCTGGAAGTTGATGGATTAACTTGATATCCATTCTACACCCCATAATGCCTAGAAGAGGACCACCGAAGTTCATCGGCAATCCGAGTGGCTGTCCTTCTCCAACAACTATATCTGCTCCAAGTTTTCCCGGAGATTGGAATATTCCTAGAATTGTTGGATCAACACCAATAATAAATAAAGCTCCATGATCATGCGCTATCTCACCAGCCTTCTTAATATTTAACGGTATGAAGCCTAGGTATGATGGATACTCTACGTAGACTGCAGCTACATCTTCCCCAATCTTCTCTTCTAGATCACCTATATCTATCCTACCATCATTAATGTTTTGAGCATATTCTTCTAGTTTTATCTTAGATGGTTCAGTATAGGTTTCAGCTATCTCTAATCTTTCTGGAGATATGTAGTGGGGGTAGAGTATCTTATTTCTGCCAGTTACTCTTTTAGCCATTCTGAAAGCTTCTCCGAGAGCTGTACCCCAATCATACATAGATGCATTAACAACTTCTACGTCGAGTAGTTCTGCCATTAGGCTTTGGTATTCGAATAAAGCTTGTAGTACTCCTTGAGAAACTTCTGGCTGGTAGGGGGTGTACGAAGAATAAAACTCACCCCTCTTTAAGAGTTCTCTAACTATTGATGGTACTACGTGAGGCCAAACCCCACCTCCGATAAACAATCTTCCATAAAATAGCACTCTATTCTTACTGAGAATATTCTTAATATGGGTTCTTACTTCCCATTCAGAAAGAGGTTTGGAATACTTAGAACTCTTCTTCAAGAAGTATCTTGATGGAATATCTTCAAACAACTTGTCAATTGAATCTAACCCCATCTCTTGTAGCATCAACTTTACTTCTTCTTCTGTTAAACCAATATACGGATGAATCATACTAAATTAATAACTTAATAAAACTGTATTATTACTTTTCCTATTCTCACACAATGTCCAGGTTTAGTCTTTGGCAGATATCTAAATGTTAAGGTTTATTTCTATGATGATTATTGGAGAAGGCATGATAAGTTATCCTTTGATAATTCTAAACTTTAAAGTTTACAGAGAATCTATTGGGAAGAATGCTGTAAGATTGGCTAAGTACGCTGAAGAAGTTTCTAGAGAACTCGGTATCTCTATTGCTGTGGCCCCTGCTTTTACGGATTTGAAGATGGTTGTTGATTCTGTTAGTATACCTGTTCTTTCCCAACATGTTGATCCTTATCCTCCCGGCAGCTGGACAGGATCTATAGTTGTAGAGATGTTGAGAGAAGTAGGTGTAGTAGGTTCTATCGTAAACCATTCTGAGAAGAGGTTGATCTTAGCAGATATACCAGTAGTGTTGAGTAGGTTGAGAGAGCATGGATTAATATCAGTACTCTGTACAGATACTGTTGAGACTACTAAAGCTGGAGCAACACTGTCTCCAGATATAATAGCTATAGAACCACCAGAACTAATAGGGACAGGCATATCTGTATCTAAAGCTAAACCAGAAGTAGTCACTAAAGCTGTTGAGATTGTTAAAGAAGTAAACCCTCATGTACATGTACTTTGTGGAGCAGGGATATCTTTAGGAGAAGATGTTAGGAGAGCTATAGAACTGGGTGCGGAAGGAGTTCTCTTAGCCAGCGCATATGTTAAAGCTAAAGATCCAAAAGAACTCCTCAAATCTATGGCTGAAGATGCCTTAAAAGCTTGGGAAAGAAGAAAACATCATCTGAATTTATAGCATACTATTACTCTATAGTTTTAATCCCAGTCTAAAAGCTTCTATCGCTTTTTCAGCTTTTGCCCCTAGAACTATCTTTATTGCTTCTTCAATCTTTTCTATAGGCAGCACTCTTTCTATACTTATTAGTTTACCTAGGAGAAGAATGTTGGCAGACATTCTGGCATTAATTTTTTCAGCTTCTCTTCTAGCTTCTACAATATGTAGCCTACTTGTTTTATTCTTTAATATCTCTAATAATTTTTCAACTTCTGGATATTTTTCTATTCCAACTAGATTATAGATTGTTGGTATTGGTTCTGGGTCTAGTACTATAATCGTTTGTGGACCTATGTAGCGGAGAGCTCTAACTGTTTCCAGAGGCTCCATACCTATGAGAGCATTAGCTGAACCATTCTTCACCAACGGGCTCCATACATTTCTACCTATTTTTACATAGCTCTGAACACTGCCACCTCTCTGAGACATTCCTAGGGTTTCACCTATCTTTACGCTTAAACCTGAAGAGATAGATGCATGGGCAATGATTCTAGATAATGTTAATCCTCCTTGTCCTCCTACTCCAGCGATAACTATAGAATATTCTTTAATCATAAGCTTACCTCTCCTTAATCTTTTCCACGATTATAGCGTCATATGGGCAGACCTGCATGCATAGTGTACATCCATTACAATTGTCTTCAATTATTTCAACTCTATTTTCAGTAGGTTTCAGAGCGGGACATCCAGTAAGTTTTATACATGCAAGACAGTTGGTACATTTTTCTTTATCTACTATACAAATCTGCGTTAAACCTTTCCTTCTAGTTAAGATTGCACATAAACCTCTAGATACTATTACTTTTACTCCAGGCTCTCTAAGAAACTTTCTTACTTTTTCTGCAACTTCTCTATAATTGTATGCATTAACTATGGCTAGCTTCTCTACGCCGAGTCCTTCTAATACCGATTCTATCTTTAATGCTTTCAAGATTTTTCCACTCTGACTTAGATTATTTTCAGGTGTTGTTTGATGTCCAGTCATGGCTACTGTAGAGTTATCCATGATTACAACTAGTATATCCACGTTTTTGTGTAATGCTTCTATTAGAGATGTTATTCCTGAGTGGAAAAATGTACTATCACCGATAACAGCTATCACAGGCTTATGGTATCCAGCTACCTTTAAGCCCATGGCCATAGATATACTTGCACCCATACTATGTTCTGTCCATATACTTTCGAATGGAGGATTGAGGCCGAGAGCATAGCAACCTATGTCTCCCATTAGGGGTATCTCACCCCACTTGTACCCAGCTTTAGATACGCCAAGCCTTAAACCCATGTATGTTCCAATATGTGGGCAACCAGGACAGAAAGGAGGAGGGCGTCTCGGAAGTGGATAAGTGGGCTCAGAGTTTAAGATATTCTTCTTGCCTAAGATCCAAGACTCTACGTCATCTAATGTTAATTCACCTGCTTTTGGGAATATTTCTTCTCTTCCTTCTATCTTTACATCTAATTCTAGTTCATGGGCTAAGGCTTTCAACTTTAACTCAATGTATGGATCTATCTCTTCTACGACGATAACTTTCTCAACGTTTTCCAAGAATTTTCTAAGAAGCTTCTTAGGTAATGGGTGGATTAGACCGAGTTTTAGTAACTTATAATCTTGTAAAAGATTATTCTTTTCCAAGGTTTCTAGAACGTAGAGATATGATGGACCTGAACAGACTATGCCGATCTTTCCAGATCCTAAGATCTTATTTAACTCTAGGTTTTCTGAAACTTCTTCTACTTTAGCTAAAGTCTCTAAGACTTCTAAGTGTCTCTCTCTATTCCAATACATTACAGCTCTTAGATATCTCTTAGGATTCTTAGAGAAATTTGGAGCATACTTGTACTCGTTAAATTCTCCAACTTCTACATCACTTACAGTATGGTTTACTCTTGTAGTTGTTCTAAGTATTACTGGGAGCTTCAATTTCTCACTAAGCTCATAACCTTTAATCGTAAACTCGTATGCTTCCTGAGGATCTGAAGGCTCGATTACTGGGAGTTTCGCTAACTCTCCATACCATCTACTATCTTGCTCTGTTTGGGTAGTATGGGGACCTGGATCATCTGCTACAAGTACAAGCATTCCAGCCTCAACACCAGAGTAAGCTGAAGATAATAAGGGGTCTGAGGCAACGTTTAATCCAGGAGCTTTCATGGTAACTAGAGAACGTGCACCAGCTAGAGACGCACCTAAACATATTTCAAATGCTACTCTCTCATTTACAGCCCATTCCACATAAGGTATCTTAACATGTCCAGACTTAACCATCTCGAGCAACGTTTCTATAACCTCACTACTAGGGGTACCTGGATAACCGGAGACAACAGCTACACCAACGGTAAGAGCACCGTAAGCTATGGCCTCATTACCCATCAAAATAAGTCTCCTAGAATTATGCATACCTCAAACTATTCTTCAACAATCCTCTTAATAAATTGGAATCCACTACAAAGAATATCAGCTCAATTTTCTTTCTTAAAATATTGAAATTTTGCTTCTAGAAATTAATTAAGAATATGCATATTGTAAAAACTCGGAGAATGTTTTAGCGGCTACACAATCTCTAGTCCAGGTATTTTTAATCTTTCTTCAAGTTTCTTAAAGAAAAATGTAGCTACTGTTGCCATAAAAGCATAGATTAACGCTGTCGTAGAGAAGATTTCTATTGGTCTGAATTGTAGAGAATTGAAATGTTTAGCTGTTGCAAATATCTCTTGTACACCTATTATGTATGCTAGAGATGAATACAATATAAGGTATATTATCTCGTTTGAAATACCTGGTAAAGCTCTTCTAAACGCTTGTGGAAGAATTATATGTACTACTTCTTGTAGTTTCGTCATTCCGAGAGCTTGTGCTGCAAGTGATTGACCTACATCTATAGATTGTATAGCTGCTCTAACATATTCTGATTGATAAGCTCCACTACACATTATAAACGCTATTACAGCTGACCAGAACGGGTCAAAGTATAAGCCTATTCTAGGTAAAGCAAAAAACACTATTAACAATGTAACCACTAACGGCAGACCTCTCAATAAAGCAACAAACCCAGCGGCTATAAGTGATACTACTTTATTTCCGTAAACTCTGGCGGTGGCCAGAGCTAGACCGAGCAGTATGCTGAGAGGTATAGATAGCGCTAAGAGCTCGACTGTCATGATCCAGCCTCTCATCAAATATGCTATGAATTCTTCCCAGAAACTCATCTTTTCTCCCTTCCATAAAGTTCCTGTATTCTTTCAAAGAACTTTTTAGCTATTTCAGTCTTAGGATTGTGGATAACTTCTTCAGGTGGTCCACGTTCAATTATCTTACCATCATACATAAACAACATTTCATCTCCCACAGATTGTGCAAACCCCATCTCATGTGTTACGACTATACTTGTAACTTTTTCTCTAGCAAGAGCTTTCATAACTTCAAGTACTTCTCCTATTAACTGTGGATCCAGAGCAGAGGTAGGCTCATCGTACAAAATTATCGATGGGTTCATAGCGAGCGCTCTTGCTATAGCTACTCTCTGCTTCTGTCCTCCCGATAATTCTGCAGGATATTTGTGAGCGTGTTCTTCTAAACCTACTTTTCTTAATACCTCCATAGCTCTCTTGTAGGCTTCTTCTCTTTTCATTTTCTTAACAACTTCCAGACCTATGCTAACATTCCTGAGAGCTGTTAGATGATTGAAAAGATTAAATTCTTGAAAAACGAAACCTATCTTCTGTCTAACTTTATTTATGTTGATAGATCGGGTTGTTAATTCTTCTCCTTCAAGCCAGATCATTCCTTTATCAGGTTTTGTTAAAAGATTTATACATCTTAAGAGAGTACTCTTACCAGAACCTGAAGGTCCACATATTATCTTTGTTTCACCTCTACGAACTTCGAAGGAAATCCCCTTCAAAACAATTACATTATTATAACTTTTGTATAGATCTTCAACTTTGAGAACGATTTCATCTTCAACCATAGACTCTACATCCTCCATATTAATCCAGGTATCTTCAACTTATCATATATGGTGTTTAGTATTTTAGTTCCACTATATGTTAAAACTATGAAGAGTGCTCCTGCTATGAAGTACGGTATAAGAGGTTCTAGCGTAGCCATTACCACGTATCTGGTTCTAGTCAAAATCTCCATAACGCCTAGCGTAAAACATATTGCTGAGTCTTTTAATATTATTGCATACTCGTTCGCCCATCCTGGTATTGAGATTCTTAAAGCCTGCGGTAGTACTATATGATATATTGCTCTCATCTTACTCATACCGAGAGTTCTAGCAGCTATGTACTGTCCTTCACCTACAGATGTAATCGCACCACGAAATATCTGAGATTGATATGCTCCACTCCTTATACCGAGTACTAGAATACTACAGGTAAGTGGATCTAGTTTAAAACCTAGAGCTGGAAAGATGCCCCAGTAAAATAAGAAGAGTAGAACTAGTAGTGGTACGCTTCTAAAAAACCATGCATAAACTTCTACCATAATCTTTAAGAAACGATGTCCGTAGACCTGAGCTATTGCAGATGGCAAACCTACTATGAATCCTATTAATAATCCTCCACCTACAAGTCCTAGAGTCCACAGAACACCTTCAAGAATATATGGAACATAGTCTACTACTGAAACCATGCATCTTCAAGAAGATGAAACAGAAAGCCTACTATAAAGTTATTTCTTATTCTTAAGCCCGGAATATTAAAAATTAAAATTTTTCTATTTCTGATAAATATTTTCTTAAAAGTTTATCTATACGTTTTCTCTAAAATCTTAGTAATGAGTAGGAAGTCAGTTAATAAAAGTTTTCAGAGTAGAAGATTTTCTAGAAGAGAAGCTGTAAGTACTGCTGCTAAAGTTGCTGGTTCTGCTGTTGCTGGATTAGTTATTGGTGGTGTAGCAGGATATGTGCTTAAACCAGCGGCTCCGGCTGAAGTAAAAACGACAACCATAGTTACTGAGAAGAAAGGAAAATTCACAGATCCACCTCCACCTGGAACAAAAATTGTAATAATACATGGGTTTGATGCAGCCTACCCGCCTTTCACAGAAGTTACACCAACAGGTGAAGTACAGGGATTTGATATAGATGTCATAAAATGGATAGCTAATAAGTATGGCTGGGAGGTTGTTCCAAAACCATGGGATTGGGCTACGATAATTACAGCTCTACTTAATGGAGATATAGATATTATAGCTTCAGGAATGACCCATACAGCTGCTAGAGCAGAGAAAGTATGGTACTCGATACCCTACTACGTCTACTATCATCATCTACTAACTCTGAAAGAAGATACTAGAAGTATGGAGGAAATACTAAACTCTGGAGAATATATTTCATGCCAACTTGGAGCTACAAGTGATGAATGGGCTGAGAAACTCTTAAAACAAGGATACAAATTCAAGAAATTAGCATTAGATTCTTATGCACTCGCATTTCAAGCAGTATTGGAAGGAAGAGCCATAGCAGTAATAAGTGATAGTGCTTTTACAGAACCATACTTTAAAGAGAAGCCAGAGGTAGGACAGAGATTTAGAGAAGTTGGTAGACTAGGAGGAATAAAGACATATGCAATAGCCACCAGACCAGAAGATTATTGGTTAAGAAATATGATAAACCATGCGCTTACAGAATTAATGGATAGCCCATTATGGAATGAACTACTAACTAAATGGAACCTAAGATAGAACTTCCAACCTCCTCATTTTTATTTTCGCTATTAGGATGGTATCGTCTCTAGTATATGGAACCATCTAATTTGATCTAACTGAGAAACAAAGATAAAATATGGGATTGATAAGTGTATAGGCGACGATGAGGAGTATTAAGTTTGCAGTTTATGGTTTAGGTCCTATCGGCTCTTTAATTGTTAAGTATGGCTTGGAGAGAAGCTGGATGGAGCTTGTAGCTGCCTTCGATATTGATCCCCTAAAGGTTGGAAGAGACGTAGGAGAAGTTGTAGGTTTAGATGAGAAAGTAGGTGTAATCGTTGAGAAGAATGTTAAGGAGGTTCTGGATAAGACTAGACCTGATATAGTCTTACATGCTACTGGAAGTTATCTGGATAAGATTTATACTCAGATACTTGATGCTGTGAAAGTAGGGGCAGACATTATTTCAACATGCGAAACCCTCTCCTACCCGTACTATAGATACCCGGAAATCTCTAAGAAGCTTGATGAAGAAGCTAAGAAGAATAGTTCAACTATTCTGGGTACAGGCATAAATCCGGGCTTCCTCCTAGATCTGCTTCCAGCAGTAATGACTACACCATGTCTTAAAGTTGAGAAGATCATAGCTAGGAGGATTATAGATGCTTCGAAGAGGAGAGAATCGTTTAGGAAGAAGATAGGGCTTGGACTCGATAAAAAAATGTTTGATGAGAAGATTAAGAGTGGAGAGATTACAGCACATGTAGGCTACGCTGAATCAGTATGCTTAATATCACATGCATTAAGATTAAAATTAGATTCTGTCAAAGAATATCAAGAAGCAATAATAGCAGAGAAGGAGATAGAGCTAGGCGGAATCAAGATAAATTCTGGAAAAGTTCGAGGTGTTAGAGGTTTCGGTATAGGTTTAAAGAATGGTGAAGAAATTGTAAAGATAGAGTTTACTGCAGCTGTAGGTATAGAAGAAGAGTTCGAAGAAATAATTATTGAAGGTCTCCCAAAACTTGTTTGGAGAAATCTTAACGGAACGCCCGGAGATACAGCCACAGTAGCTGTAGTCTTAAATTATGTACCAGTAGTCTTAGAATCAGAACCAGGTCTCAAGATAATCACACAATTAAAACCTCCATCATATTGTACTTACTTCGAACAATAAAACTACGATCATATACTCCTAAACTTAACAGCTTCTGAAACCATTCTTATAGTTCATGTCTACTCTTTTCCTTTAATCTAAAACTCTTTTAAATACTTCAACAAATTCTTCATGCATTTTTAAGAATTTTCTCATTTCATCCGCCCTAGAGAAGATTTTCATTTCAATCTTTCCATGTTTTACAAAAGAAAGATGTTTGAATAATTTTTCTAGATTTCTTGGAAGGGAAACCTTTTATCTGCATGGATGTGATTTTTCAGATTCTGTTTCAGACATTAGTGTGTATTCGTATTCTTCTTCTCTCGCATATGCTTCTGTTGCTATATCTATTGCTCCTGCTCTTAGTAGCATGGCTTTTCTAACTCTGTTCTTAGCTATCTCTAAGGCTATTTCACGTGGCCACTTACCTGTCTCAAATGTTTTCATTAAGACTTGGCGTACATTGCTAGTGATTTTATAGTGTATGTAGTCGAATGCTTGTTTTACTGTGCCTCCAATGTATTCGATGTATGATCCGATAACTCCACCTGCATTAACTAGAAAATCTGGCATAACCCAGACACCGTTCTCTTTAAGAATCTTCTCTGCAGTTGGGGTAGTCGGTATATTTGCAGCTTCAATAACTAGTTTAACACCAGAATCTATCAAATGCTTAACGGTTTCTTCATTTATCGTGAAGGAGCCGGCTGCAGGTATAAAGATATCTGCAGGTATATGGTATATCTTATCTCTTGGCTCTTTACTGTAACCTTCGAGGTCTACGAGTTCAGGGTACTTTACTTTTCTTCTCAGATTCCTCAACTCTTTCATCATTTTAGGTATGTCAAGCCCTTTCTCATCATATATGCATGCAGAAATATCGTTTATAGCAACTATCTTGTAACCCATCTCATCTAGGAACTTAGCTGTATAGCTTCCAACATTCCCAAATCCTTGTATAGCTATCCTAACATTTTTCGGATCTATTTTGAGAACATTGAATTTTGTCAAAAGTTTCAAAGTCGTGTCTAATGCTATTGCAACACCATACCCTGTTGTTCCAAGTTCATGTGGTATCCCACCTAGCTCGAGAGGCTTACCAGTACATGCTTTCATATCTCCAATCTCGTGTGCAAATACAGCCATATCCATCTCATTCGTTCCCATATCTGTTGCAGCTACATATTGTAAAGGTACGTATGGTTTTATTGCTTTAGCATAAGCTTTGATCCAAGCAACTCTATCAACTTTTGTTGGATCTCCAATGATGCCGCCTTTTGCACCACCGAAAGGTAGACCTGCGAGAGCACATTTCCAAGTCATAGCTCTAGCCAGCAAGAATACTTCATAAGGAGTTACATTTGGCTGGAATCTTATACCTCCCTTCCCAGGACCCATAGCTGTATTATCGATTACGAGGATGCCACGCATCTTTACGTCTGGATCGTATGTTAAGATTATCTTTTCCGGACCCCATTCATCTGCTACACTCCAAAAATCTTGAGTTTCAAGTTTAATCATAGATGTGTGACTCATACAAATCCTACACTCTGATTTACTATCTAGCGTTATTTATGTTTATAAATTTAACAAAAATTTATGATTAGGGTGGTGGATCTTTTAGTAGCCTATTAATTTTACACCTGTGATTGTTGCAACATTAATGTTTAGAGCTCTTAGATCTTCTTTTGATAATTCTCTAATATCATTATGACCTGAAAGCATGGTCAACATCTTGACTTCTTCTGTCATTGCTTTAAGGAAGTTTACTAATCTGTCAGCTGCTTTTTCAGGTTGGAGTCTTCTTCTTAGTTCTGGGTCTTGTGACGTGATACCGTAGGGACATTTACCTTTCAAACACTGTGTACATACTCTGCATCCCATAGCTATTAAAGCTGCGGAGGCTATTGCTACACAATCCGCTCCTAGTGCTATAGCTTTTACAACGTCTGCTCCATTGCGTATCCCACCCATAACTATTAATTTAACTTCTCCACGTAATCCTACATCTTCTAGTGCTTTAACTGCAGGCGGTATGCATCCTATTGTTGGGATTCCCGCATGCTGGATAGATATCTCTGGAGATGTTCCCGTACCTCCTTGTGAACCATCAATTGCAATTGCATCTGCACCTGCTTTCGCCGCTATCTCTACATCTTTGTAAACTCTTCCAGGTCCAAGTTTAACTATTATTGGTTTTTCGTAATTGGTTATGTTTCTCAGTAGGTCGATCTGTTTCTTTAGATCTTTCTCTACATCTTGTATATCGTAATGTCTAGCTGGCGATAGACAATCTGTGCCTACAGGTATACCTCTTATCTTAGCTATTTCTTCTGTAACCTTCTCTCCGAGTAGATGTCCACCCATGCCTGGTTTCGCTCCCTGACCTATCTTAATCTCAACAGCATCTGATCTCTCTAGATAATCTATTGAAACTCCCCATCTACCACTAGCCCACTGTACTATCAGATATCCTCCAGGTTCATACGTCTTCCTACCACTCTTAAATTCTTCTTCATTCTTAAAGCCGTGTGCTAGATAGTATTCTTCAGGGAAAGATCCACCCTCACCTGTACACACTGCTGTCCCAAGTCTTGCAGTCGCTATAGCTAGAGCTATCTTAGCTTCTCTCGAGATTGCACCATAAGACATCGCTGCAAATATTATGGGTATCTTAAGCTTCAGAGGTTTATCAACTCTCCCTTCTCCAATCACAACCTCTACATTACATTCTTCTCTATACTTATCTTTAGGTTCAGGTGGGTAGAGTTGGGCTGGAACTACGACTAGATCATCGAAGTGTGGTAGTGAACGCATCGCACCGTACCCTCTCAGAATATACTTACCTGTTTGAGCTTTGTAATGTATTTCATCTACTGTCTGGAATGTCCATAATCCTTTTGTAAATGTTTCAGGCTCAGCAGGTCTGATATGGATCACATTGTTTGGACAGTATTCTATGCAGATTCTACATCCTACACATGCTAGATCATTCATAACGTATGCTCTACCTACTTCATCTACAGCGAAGACAGAGTTTGGGCAAACTTCTACACATGTTGAACATTTCCAAGGCATCTTCCAGCTAATACATCTTTCTTTATCCATTGTAACACAAAATGCACCTGAGATAGGCATGTTTACTCACCTCCCGTAGAATGGTCTAAGTGATATAGGAGTAAGCTTCTTCATATTTCTAGGATCAGCATCTACTCTAAAAGCATCAAAGTAGTTCTTTAATCTCCTTATGTCTTCGGTTCCGATAGGTGTTTCTTTACAATTGTGGCCCAGACTCTTGTATTTCCCATCTATGAATATGTTGCCACGTATGATCCAGTCTCCAACTTTCTCACCTACGTCTCCTAAAATTATGATTTCACCTCCAACCATATATGTTCCTACATTATCTCCACAATCTCCTGTTACTATGATTACTGCACCTTTGTTTAAAGCTCCTAAGAAGTCTCCAGAATCTCCATCTACGAATATTATTCCTCCGTAACAATATACTCCACAACCATATCCTACATCTCCATTCACAATTACAACACCCTTAGTCATATTATCTGCTAAGAATCTTCCCGCATCTCCATTTATTGTTATTGATGCACCATCATTCAAAGCCGCCGTATAGTCTCCCGTATCACTATTCACTATTATATTTCCTTGTTTTAATCCAGATGCGAGACCGTGGAGATGGGAAGCATTATCTATCAAGATTTTGGATGCACCATTCTGTAATGCTTTCCTAATTTCAGAATTCACAAATCTTAAATCTTTATTACTTGCATCTATCCTATACTCCACGTTCTTCACCTCCAAGCTATCTTTAACTTCTCTCTAACTTCATCTCTACTCTTTTTACCGAGTAGGCTTTCTAGCATAAGTGATGTTAGAGAATCTATTTCTTGTGCACGTTTTCTCCTCTCCTTATCTATAACAAGCTTCTGTATTTCTTCTAAGCTGATGGATGTTTCTGAAGGTTTCAGAGTTTTTTCCATGAAAGCGTATTTTAGACTTCTCTCCCCTAAAGGTGTTCTCACGATGACCATAGTTCCTTTTTCTTCTAAACCTATTGTTCCAACAGATATGTCTGCGCACTCAGCTGTAAAATCTGTACAACGTGCACATCCCTGCTTCATGTATCTTCGTATTTCTGGTAGTGGGATACCCTTCATCAACCCTTCCTGCATAACGATTCTAAGAACCTTATTCTTAATGTCCATTATCAACCTATTTAGTTCATATGGATTAATATCAAATCTATCCACAATCTCTTGTACTAGTTGTTGAGTATATGCTCCTTCGCAGAAAACCCCTATCATCAAGTATATTGAGTTTTTGTAAACTTTGAGTTTATTGTTATTAGATGTACGTATGGCTTTTACTGCTTGTGCTATACATGGGGGGCCGACCACTGCTATCTTCTTTAATCCCTTCTTATATATTGCATCATTTAAAACCTCTAAGATGGGATGCCATAGATACTGGTATCCGCTCGTAGTTAGTATTTCTTCTTCTCTTGTAACTATCTTTGGTATTGGTTTGAATGTTTCCCTATCTATATCCCATGTAACTGCTCCATCTACTAGTTTTCTTCTTATCGAAGCTATTAGGAGAGCATTCACAATACTGGTATCTGGAAGTCTTGAAGTTACTGTAACTGTATGTAGTATTTGTCCTTTCTCCCATTCTCTTAGTCTAGGACAACTATCTTCACAAGGTTTTTCACAAAAGAAGCATGTATCTACAACTATGTGTGATGATCCTATACGTTTCTCTCTAACTTCTAGTTCAGGATGATCTCCATCTCTTGGAGATCTTAGAATATTCTTTGAACAAGTTGATATACATGCACCACATTCACAACATCTACCAACGTACCATACATCTTTCTTTAATCTATAAACCATGTTCCTCACCCCAAATAGTTTTCAAAGTTTCTAAGAATTTATCTATACCAGTCTTGTTGAGGTGTAGACCTACTTCTTCAGGTTTAAGCCCTATGGAGAGTCCGAGAAGCTGTGGATAAAGGATTACGGGTATATCGTATCTTTCTCCACTAATCCTAGAAGCTTCATTCTGCATAAAGTCGAATTGGAGTTGGCATGAAGGACATATAACTACAATACAATCAGCTTCAGAATCTTTAGCACTTTTCAATTTCGCACATGTTAATGACAGGCTTAAATCTCTATCTATAGCAAGTATTGGAGAACCACAGCACCATAGTTTTAACATCCAGTATATACTTTTAGCTTCAGTAACTTCTATCAATTCATCGAGGATTTTGGGATTCTCAGGATTATCAGACTTTAATTTATTTGAGGGTCTCAAGATGTGGCAACCGTAATGTGCAGCAACTCTTAAACCTTTTAGAGAACGTTTTATCTTACCCCTAATATTCTTAAGTCCAAGATCTTCGTAAAGAACATGTATGAGATGCTTAACTTCCACTTCTCCACTATATGTAAGACCATCTAACTTCTTCAATATCGTGTTGACTTCTTCTTTAAAACTAGTATTGTTATGGAATGTTTCCTGAGCTTCTTTAAGAGATTCGTAACATCCTGGGCAGGTGACAAGTAAGTTTAGATTCTTATTCTCTGCTAATGCGAGTATTCTTGTACTCATTACTAGATTTGTTTTAGCGTCTACTGAACGTGTAATTACTGTACCACAGCATCCTGCATCTTCTAGATCTACAAGTTCTACTCCAAGTTCTTTTAGTACATTTCGTACTGCTAGATCATATTGATTTAATCTTGAAGGTACCACACATCCCATATAGTATGCATACCTCATTTCACAGTACCTCCAATAATCTTTAAGAATCCTACTTCTTCCAGCATCTTCCTAATCTTCTCAGCATCTACTGGAGGTGCTTTCGGAAGCCCGAGTTTCTCCCTCTCTTTTTCTCGTCCAGCACTGATTTTAATAATTCTACCATCTTTAACTATATTCATACAGATCTCTACCAACTCTCTCGGTACATATCCAAGTTTTGATGCAGTATTTCTTAAAGTGAAGAGTATGTTCGCTGGATCAACTTCCTGAGGGCATCTCTCAGAACATGTGAAACAAGTTGTACACAACCATATTTCTCTAGAACTTATCAATTGTTCTACTAAACCTAGATTGACCATCTTGACTATTCTGTGAGGTTTGATTATGTATCCTAGAGGGCATCCAGAGGTACATATTCCACACTGAACGCATTTAGATGGATCACCGCTCACTATATTGTTTAGAATTTCAGATCTCAGAGCCGGATCCATTTTAATATTTTTTAGAGAGATTGTTTGTACACTCATTTCTACATACACCTCCTCAAGGGGTTGTAACCAACCTCTTCAATCTTATGTGTAAATTCCTTGATGATCTTACTTAACCTAAATCCTTCACCTGCTGAAGCCCATTCTATCCTAACCCTTTCCGGATTCAAGCCTAATGCACCAATTAATTCTCTGAGTCTAGTTACTCTATCTTCTGCTCTAAGATTTCCTGAAAGATAGTGGCAGTCTCCTGGATGACATCCAACAATAAGTATACCATCAGCACCTAGAAGTAGAGCGTATAGTATGTAGAGGGGGTCAACTCTAGCACTACACATTACTCTAATTATCTCTACTGTTGGGGGATACTCGTAGCGGCTTATCCCAGCCATGTCTGCAGCAGCGTAACCACACCAATTACAGAAGAAAGCTATTATCTTCGGCCTATCTTTAGGAGATGGTTTTCTGAAAGCTGCTTCTATCATAGCTAGTAATTGGTCATTTCTAAATTGGTGTACTGTTATTGCTTTCGAGGGGCACTCAACGGCACATGAGCCACATCCTTTGCATAGAAATGGATTAATCTTCGCTACCAAGATATTCTCAGGTCTAGTTTCTAGCTGGATAGCTTTGAATTCACATACATTTAAGCATCTTCCACAACCTGTACAGGTTAGTGGGTTGACTTCAGCGACGATAGGTTCTGTAACAATCTTACCATGCATGAGTAATGTTAATGCACGTGAAGCTGAAGCTAATCCTTGAAATATATTCTCCTCTAATCTTTGAGGACCGTAAGCCAGTCCACATAGATAAATCCCATTAACTGAGAAATCTACAGGTCTAAGTTTTGGATGAGCTTCTATAAAGAATCCATAACTATTTAGTGGAACTTTCAATCTAGAAGAAATTTCATGGTTTTCTAATGAAGGTAGGATAGGTGTAGCCAAGACTATTGTATTGACAGGTATTTCAAACACAACGTTTAGTGTGGTATCATAGGTGTTTAAGAAAAGCTCGCCATCTTTACTGTAGACTTCTGGCGGTCTACTTAAAGAATATCTTAGAAAGTGTATTCCTGATTTACGTGCTTCCCGATAAATCTTCTCCCCATTAACTGGTAGCCTCATATCTCTGTATAGAACATAGACATTGGACTCTGGATTCTTACGTTTAAAGTTAAGTGCTTCTAAGAGTACTTCTTCGCAACATATAGCAGAACAGTACATACGTCCCTCTATCTCTCTAGCACCAGTACATAAGATGAAAGCTATGTTCCCACCACCAGCACCATTAAGCTTCTTCCTGAATTCTGTTAAAGTGTAGATTCTATTATCTTCTCCATAACCATAAATTCTCAGTGGTTTAAATTCTCCTCCACCTGAAGCTACAATTATTGTTCCAACATTAATCTCTTTGATTAAACCATTCTTACTTAGTTTAATGTTGAAAGCCCCGGCAGATCCTTTAACATCTTCTACCTTTGTTGATAAATGTATTTCCACGTTATCATGTTGTTTAAGAGATTTGATAATGTTTAGAACCCACTCTGCAACTCTACCGTCATGTTTATAGAATTCGAGATCACTTCCAAGATTTTCCCCCCGCTCAACAACATACACTTTAAAACCATTATCAGCTATAGTTTTAGCGGCCACTAACCCACTGACTGTCCCACCAATTATAAGTGTAGATGGAGTAACAGGTGTTTCTGCTCTCTCTAATGGTTCAAGAAGTCTAGCTTTCGCAATAGCCATTTCAATAAGTTCTCTTGCTTTCTCGGTTGCTTCGTGAGGATATTTTCTATGAACCCAAGAAACATGTTCTCTAATATTCACCATCTCGAATAGGTATGGGTTCAGGCCTGCCTCCTCACAAACATCTCTAAACAATTTTTCATGAGTACTTGGAGTACATGAAGCTACTACAACCCTATTTATTCTATACTTCTTGATAGCTTCCTTAATACGTTCTGTCCCATCCTTAGAACATGCAAACATTAAATCTTCACAGTAAACAACGTCTGGAATTCTTGAAACATCTTCCACCACCTTCTTAACATCTACAACAGCAGCTATATTCAATCCACAGTGACATACGAATACCCCTATTCTAGGTTCTTGAACAACCTCACCAACCCATATACTACTCCTAGCTTCACTTTTCTGTACCGGCATTTCTACATATTTCTTTAAACTTAAGATTCTCTCTGCTGCTTTAACGGAAGCTGCCAGAGCTTGCATTACACTATGAGAGATGTCTTTAGGGTTTTGGCACGCTCCACAAACATACACTCCAGGAACATTAGTATCAATAGATGTAATATCTGTAGATTTGAAGAATCCATGATCATCTAACTCTAAACCAATTATCTTAGCAAGTTTTAGAGAGTCTTCTCGTGGGACTACTGCTGGGCAAAGTACAACTAGATCAACTTCTACTGTTTTTACTTCTTCAGAAGATAAGTCAACGTATCTTATAATCAACTTATTCGTCTTCTCATCCCACATAACTTCGCTTGGTAAACTCTTAACATATTTGATGCCGAATTCCTCAACAGCTCTTCTTATAAGTTCTTCATGACCTTTACCAACAGCATTCAAATCATTATAGAACACTATCACATCTATTCTTGGATCATGTTCTTTTGTAACTATAGCTTGTTTCGTAGCATACATACAACATATCTGTGAACAGTAATCTTTCAGCTTCTTATTTCTCGACCCCACACACTGAATTATTGCAATTTTTTCAGGGCTCTTCTTGTCTGAAGGCCTAATGATTTCTCCTCCTGTAGGTCCAGCAGCATTCATGAGACGCTCATACTGTATTGATGTTAAGACGTTTGGAAATCTACCGTAGCCATACTGTGGAAGAATAGTTGGATCTAGGAGGGAGAATCCTGTGGCCACGATTATAGAGTATACATCCAGATCAACTTCTTCTATTTTTTGTTCAAAATTGATGGCGCCTGAGGGGCAGATTTTTTCACATACTCTACATACACCTTTCGTAAAGTATAGGCAGTGTTCTTGATCTATAACTGCGATCTTTGGAACAGCTTGGGGGAAAGGTATGTAGATTGCTTTTCTAAAACCTATGCTTTCTTCAAATTCGCTTGGAACCTTAACAGGACACTTCTCCTCACATCTACGACATCCCGTACATTTTACTTCATCTACATATCTTGGCTTCCTAATGATCTTCACATTAAATCTCGATCCATCTTGAGAACGCTGTACTTCTTTTACCTCCGAATATGTGAATAGATTTATATTAGGATGTCTGGAAACTTCAACCATTTTTGGTCCAAGAATACATATGGAACAATCGAGCGTAGGGAAAGTTTTATCAAGCTTAGCCATGTAACCTCCTATCGAAGGTTCTTTCTCAACTAGATACACTTTAAATCCTTTATCTGCAAGTTCTAAAGATGCTGTGATACCAGCTACACCACCGCCAATTACGAGAACATCACCTTCCAAAAACTAAACTCACCTCCATGAACACTAAACCAAATACTCGAAATTAGTGCATTATGAACAACATCAATCATAGAATTCATTTCACAATAGACTATAAGATACTCAAAATTAGGCACAAAATAATAAATTCTCAAAGTGGTATTTAACTGAAACTTCTAATTATGAAGACACTTAACTTATTTAGTAGGTGTAAGAAAGTGTTTATCGGTAGTGTGTCATTAGTTAAGCAGTATTGTCCATTATTGATATTGTAGAGTTTTCATATGACGCAGTTATATTACTTCCTCTATCTTTGAGTATGATTCTACATGTATTTCTGGTTCATTGAATGGGTTTAGTTTAATTGTTATCCATTTAAGTCTAATGCGTTTTCCTTCAGGTATCTGAGCTATCTCCGATGCTTTCATTCTCCACGCTATTCCTTGAATTGCTACGTCTCCATCTCTAATCCAGAATAGTATCTTTTCCCTTAATCCATACCTTGTCTCAATTGTTAGTAAATTGGTTTTTGTGTACAGTATGCCTTCAGTTATAATGTTTCCTGTGAATGGTTCTCTCTCTTTAACGATTTCTTCCAGACTTATAGTTCTATTTGGTACAGGTATCTCCATAGGGGTTTGATCAGCTTTCTTCAAATTCTCTACTCTACATTTTATCACTCTTCCCTCGTATAATTCCTCTTTATTTATACCAGAAAGTTCTATGTAATCTCCTTCCTTGAGATCTATTTTCGGGGAGCCTAGAGATAGTATGTGGATTATCTTTTCACCATCTGTTACTGTTATATAGGTGTATGTTTGCATAGGCTGGATATCAACCACTCTCAACAATATCTTCGTCTTTCTTCTATCTTCAACAATCTTTAATAATTCTTCTTTAAGTTCTCTGAAAATTATTGTGCTTTGAGATGTTAGATTTAAACGGTCTCCATCAAATCTTACATCTGTTATGTATATTTCTTCGCCAATCTTTACATCTTTAATTAACTGGGTTTTTTCACCCCACGCAGTCATCTCAATTTCTTTCTGACCATCTGATACGAGTAGATCCACCACCAATACTTCTCCACGTTTAGTAGTTACTGTCCTCTCTCCGATGATAGAGATAACCAGCATTTTAATATCGTATATTCCTTCACCTCTTTCTAAAACTTCTCCAATTGTTTTATAGAATTGGCGGAAATCTGGTAAAGATGGATCTTTCAAAATCTTCTTGACAATACTCGTCTTTTTTAAATGTATCTCAATTGCTCCTGTTTCTAGTTTTTCTTTAGTGTAGCCGTTTACTATTGCTATGTGGTCTCCCATCTTTACAGATAAGTTTTCAACTTCCTCTATCTTATCTTCCCACACATATACCTCTGCTGTACCAGTATTATCTCCAATCTTCAATTTAAGTAATCTATAATCTCTACCTACAATAGGTCCTATTACCGCATATACAACCCCCTTCACTGAAATATTGCTTAAACCTGGAACAAGGTCTCCTATCTTAGTGTAAGAAAATTCTTCGAGAACTTCCTCTGGCACCTTTTCTCTTATATCGAATACTCCTAGTTCTTCTGCGACTAGTAGTATTGCTCCAATCTTGTTTAGATAGGGGTTTTCCTTCAACTTGATTTCTACTAATTCTTCGATATCTCTGCTAGATATTCCTGGAACAGCTTTCAGTATTTTCGACATCAGTCTACTGTATTCTTCACTCATCTTATCTATAGATATCTTAGTAGTGGTGGTTAAAGAACATGCTCCTACCCATACCAGATTAATCTTTTCTAGTTCTCATCTTACTGCCCACTATTCTTCATGCTCCATTCTCTTTCCACGTAGTTGTTCTTTCTATTTACGTATCTCCCTAAGATGAATAAGAGTGTAGATAACCTGTTTATGTATGCTAAGATATTCGGTTCGACATCGTACTTCTTTGATAGAGAGACTATTCTTCTCTCAACTCTCCTAGCAACAGCTCTAGCATAGAAGATGAATGTGGCCACAGGCACACCTGTTAAGAATATGAACTTCTTTAATGGTGGAAGACGTGGCTCATATCTAGCTATAACATCTTCGAGATATTTTAATGATTTAAGAACTTCCTCACTGTTTTTCAGATCATGTCTTCCCAGTGAAGCTATATGGTACCCTATGATAAATAAGTGTTCTTGTATAGACATCAGGATTTCTGAGATATCTTTATCTTCAATATTTAGATGTGAAATTACAATTCCTATGAGTGAGGAGAGTTCATCTATCTGTCCAAGCACTTCCAGTCTTTCATCATCTTTTGAAACTTTCTCACCTGTAAGTAGGAACGTTTCTCCAGAGTCTCCTAAACCATGTCTCCCCATAGCCATATCCAGCCCCCACATACACTTCCTCTAGATTTCAATCTTACCATCAAGCACTCTATTAATAAGGCTTCATTAGATCGTTTAAGAAATTTCTACCAATTCAAGATACGTTAACAGTTTCAATCTCAGGAAAGAATTTTCAATTCTCAGAAAGATAAATAGTTTAATAAGTGTATGTAGAGCTATTGCATGTATGTTAATTACGATTTTACAGTGGTTGTATTAGTTCGAGTACGTGTTTTACTGGTAGATGTTTCGAGAGGTTGCTGAATTGTATGTAGCATGCTGTACATTCTGTTACTATCATTTCTCCTCTAAGCTTCTCGTACATGTCTAGAGTCCATTTACCGATCTCTATACCAATATCGTATCCATGACCATTCTTCTTCATCCCCCAGGTACCTGCCAAACCACAGCAACCAGCATTCCTAAACATGACGTTAGCATTAAGTTTTTCAATAAAATCTATTACAGGTATGGATCCGTTCTCCATTAATGTGTGACATGGTTTATGATAAATCAAACTCATGTTGTCAAGTTTCTTAACAATATTCTCTAATTCACTCCATCCAATAGTTTTCAGTAGACTATAAAAGGTATACGTATTCTCGGAGACTTTTATTGATTCACGTGTTTGTAGAATTTTCGGATAATATCTTGAAATACAGAGGTAAGATGTAGGTTCAAGGGTAACTACTTTGTACCCTCTATCTACAAGTTTATACAAACTACTTACATTATATAACGCTACTTCTCTTGCCTCATTTATGAAACCATTTTGAATGAGAGGCATCCCGCTACTCTTCTGTTTGGGTAGAATTATCTTGAATCCCAGTTTAGATAAGATATCAACTGCTTTGAGAGCGAGTTCAGGTAGAAAGTAGTATAGCATAGAGTCTGTAAATAATGCTATCTTCCCCCTCTCACCTCCACCTATTTCTTTAAATATTTCTCCAAGACTTTTAGAAGAAAATCTTGGTAAAGAGATTCTTCTATCTATTCCAACGTATTCTTCAATAAGCTTCTTGAATAATCTTTGATTCATTATAGTGTTTGAGAATGATGGTAGCTTGCTTCCAAGATCTATTAACTTCTCATATCTCTTTATCTTTCTATTTATGCTAGGATAACCATAGGCTTCACCATACATTTTCTTTACAAGTATGTTGAGGTATGGTAGATCAATATCTACGGGGCATTCTTCTTTACATAATCCACATATGTTACATAGTTGAGCGAATTCCGTATTTTTCAAGCCATGTGTTATCATAGTCCAAGGTATACCCATGGGGCCACTGTATATGTATCCAAAGACGTGGCCGCCCAGCATATTGTATGGGGGGCAGACCTCGAGGCATGAAGCACATCTTATACAGTATAATGCTTCTCTAAAATCTTCATCTCTTCTAGCATTCATTCTACCATTATCTATTAGTATGTAGATTGTTTTACGAATCTTTTTCATACCGTCTTTAGGATATGCAAGAGAGGAGGGAACGTTAAACGATACATAAGAACTTAAACGTTGCCCCGTGGCCTTCCTACAAAGTACTTTCAAAATTCTTAGTGCATCTTTGGTTGATGGTACAATTTTCTCTACGCCAGCTATAACAACATGTATGGGAGCGAATGCTAATGATAATCTATCGTTTCCCTCATTTGTTACCAGTACTATAGCGCCGTTCTCCGCTATAATGAGATTTGCTCCAGTAATTACCATATCTGCTCTTTGATACTTTTCTCTAAACTCTCTCCTAACTTCTAGAACTATTTCTCTAGGATCTGGTAGAATTTTTCTTCCATAATATTTGGAGAGTATCTCAGCTACCTCATACCTCGTCATGTGGAGTGCTGGTCCTAAAATGTGTGAAGGCTTCTGTCCCGCAAGCTGTATTAGTCTTTCTCCAAGATCCGTTTCGATAACTTCTATTCCTTCAGATTCCAGAAACTTATTTAATTCTATTTCTTCCGTAGTTAAAGACTTCGATTTAACGATAAGCTTAACGTTATTCTCTTTACATATCTTGATAACGATCTTGGATGCTTCAACTCCGTCTCTAGCTATGTATAATTCTGCTCCTTTTTCTTCTAGTACTCTCTTTAATCTTTCAATATTCTCTTCAAGTTCTTGGATTGCTTTCTCTCTAATACTTCTAACGTTCCTTAAATCTTCCATGCTTATCTCTGGAAGAACTTTTTCTTTTCTCTCCTTCTTCCTAAGACTACTCTGTAAGATAGGCCACTTCCCTCTAAATGATGAAAGTTTTTCTAAAACTCTCTCTTCCAGCTTCATCTAGCCTCCTCCAGTACGAATACATAGAGTACTCTAGGACCGTGTACACCTCTAATTATCTCACCTTCAATATCTGCAGTACTACTTGAACCTGTAATTAGTAATAATGATTCTCCTCTCTCCAAAATATTTTCTACAGATAGTTTTTCAAGATCTTCTAGATCATATATGATTCTATCCTTAGAGATTATTGAAATATGTTTTTCAGGGAAATATAATGAAACTTCTTCTATACTGGAAGAAGCTTTATACACCAGTGTACCTGTATTTGCTAAACCATACTCTGGGAAGCCTATCGAGAGTTCTATATCTGAGAAAGGTTCTAGAAGATCTGGAACCATGATCCTGAACTTCAACCCATCTTTAAGCATTTTCTTAATTAGTTCTCTACGATAATCTGTACCGTTTCCAACGATAGGTATAGGTGTCTCCACGTTCTCAACCAAACCTTTAAGATTATCATACAACTCGTCTACGTTTTTACATAAATGTGTGTCTACATCTATTTCTCTTAATCTTGTTACAAAAAGTTTTAAGAAATCTCTATTCTCTAACAATTAACGCCACTTCCTACATTAAGTATGCTGGAAATAAATTTATCTCATTAACAATTCTAGGGAATTCTATTTACTTGTTCCTCCAATAGTTGTCTTAACATAGTAGGCTACACATTTCCTATTCTCCAGTATGTGTATTATTAGTACTACGGTGAGTATTATTGATAAGTTCATGTGTATGTCTCTCCAATCATCTTTTCTGAATCCTAGGATTTCTATTCTTCCAGATTGGGGTCCTTTCGGCCATAAGTATAGTAGTACGCCTGTAAACATTACGAGTATACTGAGTATAACCATTACGTAAAAGATTACAGCTCTAGTGGTCAACATAGAGAAAGTTATATTTATGTTATTAAAAAATTTTTACTTTAGATTGCTTCTCTCCTGTAAAGGATTGAGAGGATTATCGGTGCAATTATAGATGTCAACATTACCATTCCAATAGATTCTACATATATATTTTGATCTATCACCATTTCTTTTAAAGCTAGAGCTGCTATAACCAATCCAAGTTCACCTCTTGGAACCATTCCTACTCCAAGTCTAACACTTTTCATTATATTCTTCAATTTTGGGAGCGCAGCAATAAAGGAGCCAGCGAATTTTGAGATAAAAGCCATGGCGGTGAAGAGGAGTGTTCCAAAGACCACATGTCCTCCAACAACCGTAATATTCATTTTTGCACCTACAACTGTGAAGAATAGGGGGCTGAATATCTGGTTCAAATGTCTTACGAAATCTTTTACTCTTACAAGTGCTCTAGATTCAGCTATTGCTAATCCAGCTGCATATGATCCTATAATTGGAGATAAGCCGAGACCTGCAGCTATAGCCGACATTATGAATGCAATACCTACCGCTGCGGCCTCCACAGCACCTTCAGCTTTAATCAACATTACATGTTCTAGAAATCTTGGAACAAAGTAAGCTCCAATCCCAAGCATTAAAAGCCATATAATAAAGAATATTGAGACTGTTTCTAGAGCCGTAAATATGTTTAATCCTTGTCCAGGTTTTTCTATTGCAGAAGATATTACAGCTAGTACTGAAACTCCTATGACATCATCAATAACTGCAGCATTAACTAGTAATTCTCCCTCGATTGTTTTTAATGCATCGAAGTCTTCTAGAACTCTAGTAGTTATAGCGAGGCTTGTAGCAACCATTATCGATCCAATCATGGATGCTGTTTCCTGAGAATATCCAAGCCACATAGATAGATAATATCCACCTATGAATGGTAGTAATGCTCCAAGCGAAGCTATGAGGAATGACCATACACCTGTTTTCCTTAAGCTGGTCATTCCCATCTCTAATCCAGATGAAAACAGTATCATTATTGCTCCAATTTCTGCGAAAGCATCAACATACTCATTCAACACCACTAAAGGTTCCTTAAAGATTATTATGGATCCGCCTAGAAGAGTAGGTGATAGAAGGAGCCCAGCTAGAAGCTCACCTACAATAGGAGGCAGCTTAAAATTTGAGAATATTCCTCCAAATATTTTTGCAAAGAATACCAATACACTTATACTTACAATAGCTCTAAGTATAGGTTCCATGACTACTCCGCTAACCAATATACATAAGTTAGTTTTGAAAAACTTTTCTTAGAACAAGCTCATTCCAGTGTACGGTCTATCTGAATTTGAGAAAGATACTTTAAGTATCTTTAGAATTTTATTAGATGTGTGCCCATCTAGAAAGATAGAAGCAGTAGTCTTTGATATAGATGGTACCCTCTATAGATCTGAAAGTTACGAAATACATTTAAGAGATGAGATTTACAAGCTTGTCGCAGAAGTATTAGGTTTAGAATTGGATAAAGCTGTAGAGAAGCTTGAAAGTATAAAGAAGGTTACGAGAACAGTTACTTTAAGTATAGAGTTGATGGGCATAGATAGAAGAGAATTTTATGATAAGCTTTCTAGAAAGGTGGATCCACGTTCCCATATAAAACCCAGACCAGAGGTAAGAAAATTATTGGAAAGACTAAGAAAGGATAAAAAACTAAAGATAGCCTGCCATACAAATTCTGGTAAACTTCTTCTAATGAAAGTACTGGATGCGTTAGGAATACCTTTAGAGTATTTTGATGTAGTTGTGACAAGCGATACGGCTCCTCCTAAGCCTTTAAGAGATGGGTACATACTTCTGTCAAAACTTCTTGATACATCTTTTGATAAGATAATGTATGTCGGAGATAGATGGGATGTTGAAGTTAAAGTAGCTAAGCTACTCGGCATGATAACAGTAATGGTTTATAGGAGAGAAGGAAACCCAGATTACTACATAGAAGACGTAATAGAATTAGAGAAGATACTAGATCCATAGTCTAGGAAGTATTCAGATATTTCTAAACCTCATGTTGCCAAATAGTAATATTCTCCTACTTCTTTCTGCATTTTGTCTAATTGTGAACCTGGTTTATTGGCTCTAGGTCTACCTGTATCTGGATCTCTTCTAAAAGTAATTCCTATCTCTTTAAGGAATTTATTAAAACCTTCATGGAGGTTTGTTGGAGGATTAGCTAAACCATATTTTCCAGGCTGACCCGTAAACACCATTAATTTACTTGAAGAGAAGTCTAGTACCATCAAGTCGTGGTCTACCAAGAAAGTGTATGCTTTTCTCTCTTTTGTTATTCTCTTCAATATCTTTGTTACAAGATATCTTTCTTCTACGTCGAGGTATGCGCTCGGCTCATCTAGTAGATATATATCTGCATCTCTTGAGAGAGCTTCAGCTATAACGACTTTCTGTAATTCTCCTCCACTAAGATCAAGCATATTCTTATCTAGGAGTTCATCCAGTCTAAGAGGTTTGATGAGTTCTTCATGGTAGAGTTCAGATTCAAACTTCTTTTCAGCAGCTTCTCTCAGAACAGTCTCTACGAGAACATCTCTAGCTACAGGGTACTGGGGTTTATAGCTTACAGATTTATATGAAAATCTATATCCTTCGTCTGTTTCTTCTAAGCCTGCTAAGATCTTTATGAATGTTGTCTTACCTATACCGTTTGGACCAACTATCCCTATAACTTCACCTCTATACGCCTTCCCTTCGATTATATCTATTTTGAAATCACCGTATGTTTTAGACATATTAGGCCAGTAGAGTGGTTCAGAAGTTTCAGCTTCAATCTCAGCAGACGGAGGTCGAACTTGGAAGGTTATCTTATCTTGCCTAAACCTAACATTCTCAGATGGTATGTATCCTTGAAGGAAGATGTTTATTCCTTCTCTTACACTGAATGGGCCAGAAACAACACCGTAGACAGAAGGTTTACCATAAATGATGAATATTTTATCTACCATGTAGTCTAGTACCGCTAAATCATGATCTACAACAAGGATTCTAGAATCTTCTTTACAGGAATCTCTAATTATTGAAGCTATCTTGAATCTCTGTTTTATGTCTAGATATGCGCTAGGTTCATCTATTAGGAATACGTCTGCATTTCTCGATATACAAACAGCTATAGCTAATCTCTGTAACTCACCACCACTTAGAACTGAGATATCACGATCAAGTAGATGGGAAAGCTCAAACAATTCTACTATCTTAATGAACTTATCTTTAGTCAGAATCTTCTCAAGTATTTCTCTAACTCTTCCACTAATGATTTTAGGTATCTTGTCTATGTATTGTGGTTTATAACTAATCCTTAGATTTCCTTGAGAGAGGAGAGTAAGATATTCCTGTAGTAGACTTCCCCTAAAATATCTTGCAACTTCCTTCAAATCTACTTCTTGAGCATCTAGTTTACCTAGATTTGGTTTTATCTGTCCTGCCAGTATCTTTAAGGCTGTAGTCTTTCCGATGGCATTCTTCCCTATAACCCCTACAATAGTATTCTTCTCCAGATAGGGAAGTCTATAAAGTCTAAAAGCATTTACACCGTACTGGTGTACAAGGTCTCTGCCAAGTTCTTGTGGAAGATTAACTATAGAGATAGCTTCAAACGGACATTTACCTGCACATATACCACAACCAATACATAGTACTTCGACTATTGTTGGAAAGCCATCTTCACCCATTTTTATAACTTCAATATTGTTTCTCAAGGGAGGGCAGAACCTAATACACGGTATACCACACTTCTTCGAATCACACTTCTCTCTATCTACCACAGCAACTCTATGAGTAATCAACTTCACATAAAATCATCATTACCTAGAATATCTACTTTCGTCACAAACACTAAATGAGAAGACATAGGAAAACATGATTTTCTAAATATTCAAGTATATCTAAATTTATTTTCTAAAGATAATCTTTTTAAGGTAGATTTATGAGAGAGACTAATGGATTGGAAGAAAAAACTAAGCAGGATAAAAGTTATACAATATGTAGTCCAGAGATTATGATGGATTTGTTAATAGGTGATACAGGGGAGTGTGTAACTGAATATGGTGGTGTTGTTATTAGGATTCTGAATCCAGCGAGGTTTCCATGGGAACATGTTTTTAGAACGTTATTGAAACTTAATCATGAAGTCTACATAGATGAACGTGATGACTTCTTAGTGATAATCTCTAAACCGAAAGTAGATTAATGTTTAATAGTTAAAACAAAAGATTAATTTTAGAAAATCTATGAGGAAGTTTTTATCCTATATTATGATACCTATAGTTATATTGTTTGTATCACAGTTAGCCGATTTTACTCTAGCTCAATCTATTTCATTAGCGATATTTACTTCTATAATTGCTGGAGCAATAATGTTTTGGAGATTTAGGCTTGCTTTTGCTCTAAGTGGAGTATCAATACTTTTCGCATCAGGTTTACTTGATTTACAACATTTTATTGAGTATGCTAACTTAGACGTAATCATTTTTCTCGTATGTATGATGATAGTTATAGGTTTCTTAGAGGAGAGAAGATTCTTTGAGATTCTCGTAGATAGGATTATGCAGTACTCTAAGAACAATCCCTACAGAATAGTACTATTTTTAATGATTCTATCAGCTGTCTTTGCAGCTATGGTTGATGAAGTTACATCTATATTATTTATGATGGCCATTACGGTAAACATCGCATCAAGATTCAATATATCTATAATACCTTTAATGTTGATGGTTGTTTTTGCAACAAATATAGGTAGTAGTGCAACTGTTATCGGGAACCCTGTTGGAGTAATGATAGCGTTCGCATCTGGATACGGTTTCCTAGATTTCCTCAGGTGGTCTACTCCAATAGCTATATGTGCATTAATGACCATAGTTGGATTGATGAGAATATATTTTAAACCATATTTGAAAGAGTTTGAAGAAAAAATGAAGATGCAAGTAGTGGCCAAGGTTTCTGCAGAAGTTTCCAAATTAGATATGGAGAAGAAGCTAGATCCGGTTGCAGCAATATTGTTCTTATGTACTATAGGTGGGCTGGTTTTCCATACACAGCTTGAATATCTTTTACATTTACCTAAAAATACTATGCTTTTAGGAGTACCAATGATTGGAGCTGCTGCGGCTATTTTGATAGAGAATGTGAAAGCGAGAGAGCTGGTGGAGAGGAGGGTTGACTGGTGGACTATACTTTTCTTCTTACTATTCTTTACATCTGTTGGAACACTCAAAAAGACGGGTGTAACAGCGACTATAGCTAAAGATATAGCAATCCTAGCAAACATGGATACAACTCTTTTCATATTCTTCGTTGGATATGTTGTTGGTCTGATGTCTGCTTTCATGGATAATATACTCGCTGTAGCTTTCTGGATAGCTGTAATGTACGATCTAGCATCTATCGGTATTAACATATCTCCTCTATGGTGGGCAACGCTCTTCGGCTCAACATATATAGGAAACTTAACGATAATTGGCAGTACAGCAAACATAGTGGCTGTAGGAATGGTAGAGAGACAGAGACTTGCACATGTAACATTGAAAGAATGGGTTAAAGCAGGAATACTAGCTTCATTTCCACCACTCACACTAGCACTACTACTCCTAATAATACAGATACCACTAATGACTTGAAAGACAGAACTCAAAAAATTATTTTATAAGAGCTTATGGATCAGCTTTATCCTATTACTAGTTTCTCTGGTATTAGTTTGTCTTCTTTAAATCTTGTTGGTAGGAATGGTTTCATCAATTCATCTACTCTACCTGTTAGTATGTTTTCTGCGAGCAGTTCTCCTACTAGAGGCGCCATCATAAATCCATGCCCACTATATCCGTAGGCTACATATAGTCCCTCTGGCCATTCTGGATCCCTACCCATAATGTGGCTGTTATCTATAGACATCATGTAGTATCCAGCCCAAGTCCTCATTATTCTACAATTCCTCAGAATAGGAATCCTCTTAGCCACAGCTCTAGCCCAAGCTTTCACAAAACCCAATTCTGTTTCTAGATCTCCAAGCCCTTGAGGTAGTGGATAATCTATTGATCCAAGTATCTCTCCTTTTAGTGTTTGGGTAACGTAAGCTGAAGAAGCAAGGTCTATTACAAGTGGTTTTATGAAGTATCGGCATGGTTCTGTTAAACATACTTCTTTCTTAAGCGGTTCAACAGGCAACTTTATACCAGTCTTCTCAATGATAATATTTGTCCAAGCACCTGTAGCCAGTACAACAACATCAAACTTTTCTAAACCTTCATCTCCTACTTTTATACCTTCAACTTTCCCCCCACTTACAACTATATCTTTTACTTCTGTTTTTTGGTGGAACACTACTCCAAGAGATTTCGCGAGAGAATAGTATCCGAAACATACGTAATCATGGTGAAAGCTTCCATCCTGGGGGCCGAAGAATGCTCCAGCAAGACCATCAACATTTATATACGGATATCTTTCCCTAACTTCTTCAGTTGTAAGTAGTACTCCACCTACACCTAGCTTACGCCACATTTCATTACTTTTCTTAAAGATCTCTATCTCTTGTTCACTTGAGAGTAGCCATAAGTATCCAGTTCTATTTATTATTGGATTCCAATCCATCTTCTTTGCTAACTTCTCTAACCTCTTGATAGATTCCATAGCGAATCTAGAGTTTTCCTCAGACCAGAAATGTACTCTAAACCTACTACCAGATCTTGTACTTGAACCGTATGTTATCCAGTTTTTTTCATAAACATGTATTTCACCAGCTTTCCTTAAAGCAAGATTATATGCTATTGATAATCCGCTAATACCTCCACCTACTACCGCTATCTTCATGCTCCTTCACCGAGTTCTAGGACGTGGATGGGTAGAGAAATTCCAGGAGATCTGATACGTGTTAACCCAATCCTATTTGGATCCAAATTATAGAGATGTGAGATATAGATCGAGGCATTAATCATACAAAGCCTACCTTGACATCTACCAGTACATATTCCTAAACCTCTCTTAACAAGCTCAAGCAACTTAAATTCCTCAAGATGGACGACCCTAATGATGTCTTCTGTAGTAACATCTTCACAGAAACATATGAATGCATCTCTTCTAGGTTTGCTGATAAATATGTTCTTGAAAGAAACTGGAACATCTAATCTAGCTTGATAACCACTCTTGTAGGATTTGAATACCTCCTCCTTCCAAGTGATATTAAACTCTCTAAGTTTTTTTAGATATTCCTCAACCTTCTCTTCTAACAGTCCACTTAGATTCTTAAAACCAATCTTAAGAGCAGATGAAAGAGCAGATATCTCACCTTCAATACTGTGTAGAATGCTGTAGGGTGAGCCTGTAGCCCCTCCAGCTATGAAGACATTATCTCTAAGCTCCATGAACTCGTTATGTATTGGTATGAAGCCTACGTCTTTAATGAAAATTATTTTAGAGTTTAATTGACCTGCAAACTTTATATCTGGATTTGAGAAAGCTGAACAGACAACAAAATCTATATCGAGGACCTCTCTCACACCATCTCTCCTGTAAAGTTCTGCTTTCTCTACGCTTCTACCTCCAGCTACCCTAACCTCACATAAATTATCCACTACTTCTAAACTAGGATTAGAATATCTATCATGAATATCCGAATTATCTGCAATTACGACTTCTACTCCAGCTCTTTTTAATTGTTGACCAATCCTAACACTATCTTCACTATATCCTAGAAGTAGAGCTCTCTTACCAGGATTCACGTCATAGCAATTTAACATCTTGAGAATTGTTGAAGCTGAAATCACTCCAGGCATATCGTTATTTCTAAAAATGCATGGAAGATCAATTTTCCCATTTGCTAAAATGTAAGCCTTACTCCTAATTTTATACAAAGTAGCATTATCCTCAGAGTATGCTATAGCGTAATCTTTAAAGAATCCTGCAAAAACAGTCTTCAATAATATCTTCACATTAGGTCTAGATTCTAGATTTCTTACAAGCCCATTAAGTATCTCAGATCTATCTATTGTTATTCCTGGAACATCTATTGTGTCGTATCTAAGTCTTCCACCAAGCCAAGGAGATTCTTCCACCAAGATTACATTTAAACCAAGGCTACTAGATAGATTCGCTGCTGTTAATCCAGCTAAACCACCTCCAACAATCAATATATCTGGACTCAAATCTAAGATCCTGCTACTTCTATTCACCTCTACAGTAGCCTCAAATAAATTTGGTAAATTCGCATATCTCGATACAGCTTCTACGAAAAATCTCCACAAAATCTTATTTCTAAGAAATTTATGATGTTGAAAATGTCCAGTCAAGAATCTTGAGAATAGTTTTACAAGCACTGGTTTAGATGTATTAGAGTGAACAATTAAATTCTCACGGCATGGTGTAACCACTGGATCTACATACACACCATTAGCTTTAACTAGTATCGTTCTATTCTGAGGGCTGAGATCATACAACCCTCTCCATCTATACATCTTCTTACTTCTACCGATTGCCTTAACTCCATTACGGTAAAGTGATATAACTAGAGGTTCAGAGAAATAACCTTCAAGTCTTGCTTTATTGAACTCAAAGTAAATTCTTCTGTATTCGTTTGAAGAATTTGGAGATGAATCTAAATCGTAAGGCATATTATATCAACAAAACGTCCATGCTAGTTAATATTAAAAGTTATCTTTTCTCTATGCAAGTTTTCACCGATTGAAAAATGTTTGATTACGAGTTAAGTATTTATTACTGCCGGGCTTCTCTTAATACTTTAGTATGAATAGATCTAATGAGATTAGGAGATTATCTATAACTGATTCTGAAAAGTGTGTTGGATGTCAGCTCTGTATGTTTGCTTGTAGTAGGAGGTTTGGTATAGGTGGTTTAGAGAAATCAGCTATACTCGTTAGAAGTGTGGGAGGGATAGAGAGAGGTTTAACAGTAGTTGTTTGTAGAGCTTGTCTAGATCCACCCTGTGCGAAAGTCTGCCCTACAAGAGCTCTGAGAATTAGGAAGTATGGAGGAGTCTTACTAGATAAGTCTAAGTGTATTGGATGTGGAAATTGTGTAAGAGCATGTGATATAGGTGCAGTTTTCTGGGATTCAGGAGAAAATAAACCTATAATCTGCATTCACTGTGGATATTGCGTACGATACTGCCATTACAATGTGATAAGACTAGAGGTGATGAAATGAGTATAGAAGATCAATTAACGAGAATTCTATATATAGATCTTTCAAATAAACGTTACTGGGTAGAGTATAGAAGAGAATTATTTGAGAAGTGGCTTGGAGGTGTAGGCGTAGCACTACAGTTATATCGAGAAGAAGCTCCTAGAAATATACATCCACTTTCTCCAGAGAATCCAGTAATCTTTACTGTAGGACCTTTAACAGCTCTATATCCTCTTGCATCTAAGACTATAGCATTATTCAAAAGTCCGTTAACAGGTAATCTAGGTGAAAGCCACGCAGGAGGTAGGAGCGCCGTTTCTATAAGACTTGCAGGTTACGGTGGAATAGTTATTAAAGGTGCAAGTGATATTCCAGTATATCTAGTAATAGGAAGTGGTAGAGTAGAGTTTAAAGATGGCTCAGCGTTATGGGGGATCACAAATACTATAACCGTTGGTAGAATCTTGAGGGAAGTTACACCTGGTCAAGGAATTAGAACTATTATGAGGATTGGAAGAGCGGGAGAAAAGCTTGTAGCTTATTCTGCTGTCATGACTGAGACCTACAGACACTTCGGAAGACTTGGATTAGGAGCAGTACTAGGCTCAAAGAAAATTAAAGGAATAGTAATCTACGGTAAGCAATCTATCCCAGTACGAGATAAGAAGAAGTACAGAGAAGTTTACGATAAGATCTTTAGAGAGATTGTGGAATCCGATGCTATGAAACGTTACCATGAGATCGGCACATCTATGAATATACTTCCATTAAACTATATTGGAGCTCTTCCTACACGTAACTTGAATTCAAATAGGTTTGAATATGCTGAAAATATATGTGGAGAGACAATTGCGGAGAAGAGGCTTGCTAGGAGAGTTGCTTGCTCCCATTGTCCAACAGCGTGTATCCATATAGCAGCTATAAGAGAACCGTATGTTGATGAACCGTACTTCTATAAGACGCTCTTCATCTCATACGACCACGAACTACTCTACTCGCTCGGATCTATGCTCGGAGTTAAAGACATCGATGGTGTTCTCAAGCTTATAGATATGGTTGAAATAATGGGTCTAGACGCAATAAGCACCGGAGTCTGTTTAGCATGGGCCACAGAAGCATACAAGAGAAACATAGTAACGATAGAAGATACATTAATAGAACTCGATTGGGGTAACGTAGAAAACTATCTACAAGCTATCAAATACATCGTCGAGCAACCGAATGAATTTTATAGAAAACTTGCACAGGGAACGAGTATTGTTTCAAAACATTATGGTGGAGAAGAGTTTGCATTAAATTTCGGTGGTAATGAGATGCCTGGATACCATACAGGATATGGAGCAGTCATAGGATATTTAATAGGATCTAGACATAGTCATCTAGATACAGCAGGATACAGACTCGACCAAACATTAAAAGATATACCTAAACCTGAGGAAATAGTGGAAGCTTTGATAGAAGAAGAATCTTGGAGACAAGTACTTACAAGCCTCGTTATCTGTTTATTTGCTAGAGGAATATATACACCTGAAATTATCGTAGAAGCTCTCGAGCCCTTAGGATACAGTTATACACAAGAAGAATTAAAGAAACTAGGAAGAAACATATACACAGAGAAACAAAAACTTAAACTAGAACTAGGATTCAAACCCAGCGAACTAAAAGTACCGAGAAGAATCTATGAAACACCAACACCTCACGGAATACTCAAAGAAGAATACATTGAGAAAGCAATAAAATACTACTCAAGACAAATCACTGGTGCCGGAGGATAGTTACCACACTCATTCGAACCCTTGCATCTTATTAAGAGGACCTTACGTGGTTCCTTGGTCGCACAGACATGGAGGCCAGCGTGTAATATTATCGAATGGTCATGGACATTACGAAACCTAACTATTGTATCTAAACTCAAGTTGGTATCAATGCAGGTTGAAAATCGCTCTTGGATTATAGCTGATCTCGTGAAGAGGGACTCTACAATAGGCTAAGAATAGCAACAGCTCAAACCAACTATCTGAATTACGAAGAGTATCGGAAAGACTTAACATTCCATTCAAACTCATAAATGAATGGGAAGAAATCAGAAACGGAGTATGCGAATAGTGCTGATAGCGAAATATTTAGGTTAAACGAGCACAGGCTAAAAGCTATATCAAGAAATCTTACAATGTTAAAGTAATCAGGAAATAACTGGAATTTATCCGTTAACCTTTTATGTTTTAGAAAGGAGTTAATTATAGAATACTTTGCGGAGTGGTTATATAGTCAAGATAGAGCTCTATGGATTAAGACTACCAAAAGATATTGATCAAGGAATGGATCTTCCTAAGCTTTTGGTTGAAGAGGCTGAGAAACAAGGTTATGGGATAGAGGAAAATGATGTAGTGATCATAACATCAAAGATAGTCTCTAAAGCCGAAGGCAGGTTTTATCGGCTAAAGGATGTGGGGCCTTCAAGGAAGGCTAAAATTTTATCAAGGATTTACAAAAAGGATGCGTGAGAAATAGAGCTAATCCTTCGTAATAGCGATAGCGTTGATTTTATAGTGCCTATCTATAAACTTGCAAGGAGTTATGGAAGATTGTTTAAGGAGTATGCAGGAGATGAGAAGACCGTATTAGAGCTCATTAAAAAAGATCCTTACATTTTCATGACTCGTGTAGGAGGGCTATTATTAACTGATGCTGGTTTAGATTTCTCAAATTCTCCTGAGGGCTATTATACGTTACCTCCTAAAATCCAGATGAATCAGCCAAAAGAATAAGAGAGGAGATAAAAAGGCTTGTAGGTAAAGATGTTGCAGTTGTCATTACGGATACGGAATGGAAACTTGATAAATTCGGCACGGTTGATATAGCAATAGGCTCTTCGGGAATTCAGCCCGTTTCAAGGAATTTTGGTGCCAAAGATTTATACGGTAAACGAAGTTTGGTGGAGTTGATGACTTAACAGATCTAGTTTCTGCATCAGCTAATTTACTCTTCGGTCAAACAGATGAGGCTGTACCAGTAGTAATCATAAGAGGGTTAAAATATGAGAAAAGCGAAAAGGGGAGTAAGGGATGTAACCTATCCGAGAAAAGCATTTAAAGAAACTCTTAAGATGCTGACATGGGAAAATATTAAGTTTAAACTCCTAGCCAAACTACTCTATTAATGATGTTTAGAGAAATATTTTGCATCGATCAATAATTGAAATGGTGTGTGCAAGCTAAAGAATATTTGCGACTTTAAGAGCCTTCACAGTAATAATGGAACTTCTGTCCATCAATAAATTGTAGATCAATCTTCTGCGTCTTGTATTTATGTTTGAGAAAATTCTGGCTTGAGAAGATTTTGAAAGAAGTAAGGAAAGAGTTGACAGCAAGAATTGAGTGGACTAAAGAAGAGCTTAAACAATACGGCGAGCAGTTGAATAGAGTAAACAAAGCATTAGAAGAGTTGAAGAAATTATTTTCTCCAAAAGAAAGAAGATAGGATGAAGCAAATTGAAAGAAACAATAGGCTGGCTGAAGAAACATCTAAACCTTTTTGCGATAGGTAAAATTTTCTTATAACCCTGCATGTATATCTTTATGGGAATAATGAAAAGTAGAAACCTGTTACATCTGTTAGCCAGTGGGCTATAGAAAGCGTTAGAAGTCTTCTCCTTTTTATGAAGATGTAGCCATAGATAACACCAATTAGGGTTGCGAATACTACATGGATTGGTTGGATGTGCCATATACCAAAGGCTACGGCTTAAAGCATAACTGCCATCTTACTTCTATATTTATCTTCAAGCATCGTTATTCCATAAGCTCTCCAAAATATTTCCTCAAAGATCCCAGCAGTTAGCGAACCCACAATGAGGGTGAAGAGTCTGCTCCACAAAGGTGTAAGTTTTATGGATTCTTTCCATAAGCTACCATACTCTTCCCAACTAATTCCCTGAACAATTATATTGACAAGCCCTTCGATCATGAATAGAAACCATGAAAGTAAGACTAGACCAATAATGATAAATACACTCTTTTTCGTTAAGTCTGCCTTATTGTACATGTCTTTTATACCTTTCAGGGATTTGACGGCATATAAGACAAAGACGACTTGTATAAGTGATATAAATGGTGAATCATATGTCTGAAGTAAACTCATAAATGTTATGTAGGCTTTTCTAGGGTTATCCAACCAAAGGTTTGAAGGTACCAGTAACCACAAAGCTATGCTAACAGCTAGATTCAAAACGAAAGGCATGAAAAGTAGAACAAGAATCCTTCCTTTCCCCATCTCGACTGTAGCATTTCGTATAAAGAGCGGGTATTTAACTTTGAATGGCATTATGTATTAACGGAAAAGACGCATCCATAATAAACTTCTACACCTTTTACTTATCTTTCTAAGCAGTCTCATGAAGTTGAGTAATAGATTAAATTCGATAATAGATAAGCTTTTGATTCTACTAGCCTTAAGGGCTAAGTTTAGAGGATTAGAGCAAAGCGTATCAGACTATCATAGAGAACTTAAAAGAATCTTTAACCAAGGCTTATGCTACAACGCCATAAGGAGAAGGTTAAGCAAGCTTGAAGAGCAGGAGCTCTTCAAAAACGAATTAATCAAAGGATTTGCTAAGAATGAGTTGGTCGATTCAAAAAGGCGAAGTTAAACTTAAAAGGTAGACAAGAGTTTTCAAGAAAGTTTATGCCGTTAATGATGAATGCAAAGCCTTAAAGCAGTTCGTGGAGAATTTGAAAGGTCTTTCTAGAGAGGCTTGGCCTAGATTATGAACATCAAAGGTTTGGGATGAGGAGTAGGGTTGAGAGATTCTTCAGATACTTGAAGGAGAGAACTATTGTATTCCATAATAAGCTAAGTGCTAGAGACTATATGCAGGGAATAACCAATCTAAACATATTCCTAAACCTATTCAAGCTATACTACCAAACCATAAGATGAAGAGGTTGTTAAACATGCTTATCCGGACACTATCTCCATATATTACTGGATACTTATATTCTAAAAGTAAATCAAGCATAGTCTTAACAATAGATTTTAAACTCTTCTTTCTTCTACTCAATCCTTCCCCCCTTCAACGTCCCCCTAGACCATTCGATTGCCTTTCTCTCCAGCTCCGTTAATGGAGCTTCTCCTATTTTAAAATCGTTTTTCTCATCAAGAATAGTAATTAGCTTTCCATCTATAACCCTATATACATAGTATGTTCGATACCCTTTTATTGCTTACATACTTTCTGATAATTACAACTGTGTTTGGCGGGATAGTGTGGGTAGCCGGAGCCTTGGTAGTTCTACCTATCTCTACAATCTCAAATCTGCCTCCTTCATAGTTATAGGTTACAGCTAGAACTGGAAAACCCTGCGTCCACAAACTCCAAACCCACTCATGGAATCCTACAAACAGATTCTCCTTCACATCTACCTTTACCATTTCTCCCACCTCCTAACTAGAGATTATCTGAAGATATATGGGTGTTCATGGCTACCTCCTAGGCTTCCTTCTCAACTTAATTCCATGTACCGGGCATCTATCATATATTACTGGATATGAGAGACCGCATCTTACACAGTACCCCAAGCCACTACCATACCTAGGCATCTTGAATATTAATGGTCTGAATGTGAATGGGTTGAGGTCTATCATCTATAAGTTCTAGTTTTATCTATCTCCAGAAACTCTAAACATATTTTATCTTATCTCTTCTTAGATTTTTGTAGACTCGATCCCCCATTTTCAGCTTACCCTAAAATTCTTTTATTCATGGATTATAGTATGTTGTTGTAGACGGGGCCCCTGTATTTTAATGGGTCTGCGAGTAGGGGTCCCAAGAAAGAACTCGCAGACGACGTAGGATCATAGACTAAGAAAGCCAACCTTCAACAATCCAGTAGACTAGAGAAAAATAAAAACCAGTAAACAATAGATAAAAAGAGAACAACAATACACATCTCCCAAATTTAATGTTTAGATGGTAATGTAGGGTTTCCGAGCCCCCTGAGACGTGTCTGAAAAACGGCACCCCCTGGGCAATAATATTTCTTGCTCCCAGGGGGTGGGCTGTGGGGGCTGACGACGATACCGCGTGCTGGAGGCCCCTGGGGGGTGGGCTAGCCAAGGTGCAGCCCGCTCACCAACCCACCTAGGCGTGGGTTGGACCTCCAGCATACCCTGGGGTACGCCTAGGCGCGTACCTTTCAGGGGAAGACCGTTCTGGGAGTTCTGCCTAGGTGCGTCTCCTAGACGGTCAGCGTCGAAGAATACGGACGGTCAGGAATACAGGTATCCAAGTATAGATGCTGAGATCAGCCAGTTAAAGGA
>JALNLN010000037.1 GCA_023267855.1 Candidatus Geocrenenecus dongiae
ATACTTAAATATCAAATGCACAACTAATATATAAGGATAACGCCCTGGCCGGGATTTGAACCCGGGTCACGGGCTCGACAGGCCCGTATACTAACCGGACTATACTACCAGGGCTCACATATTCTTTCTTTACGGGTATTTATCAACCTTTTTGTTGTTCTTTCTAATCAATTAAAAATGTTAGAAGATTTATTAGATGGGTTTTAGTTTCTGGATGTATGGATCTTATGGAGATTATTAAGGGTAGGAGGGCGGTTCGAAATTTTCTAGATAAAGAGATTGCTGGTAAAGATCTTGAAGTTATCTTGGAGGCTGGTATATGGGCACCTTCTGGAAGTAATATTCAGCCATGGGAGTTTATTCTAGTTGATGATCCTGTTCTTGTAAAGAAGATTAAGCTTGTTTCACCTGGATTGTATGGTTTACCGAGAGCATTAATCGTACTATGTGTTAATAGGAAGAGATGTGAGAAAGGTGGTAAGCTTGGTGAAAATATGGCTGTTATGGATGTTTCGATGGCTGCACAGAATATGATGTTGATGGCCTACTCCTTAGGGATAGGGTCATGTCCAATAGTTTCATTTAATAAACTTGCATTAAAACAACTTCTCGATATACCTGAACATGTTGAACCCTTGTTGATAATTAGCTTAGGGTATCCTACTGAGTGGCCGCAACCACCTAGTAGGAGACCTTTAGAAGAGGTGGTGCATGTAAATGGTTATGGAGAACCTTTTAAACGATGAACACTTCCAGCTACTAGCTTTTCTCATAACATCTGCTAGAGGATGTATAGATGAACCATCAATCTACGGACCTCTAAGACTTATAGATGCAGCCGAGAAGATCATAGACATAATAGAGAAAAAACAAAAAGAAAAGATAACTGAACTCGAAGAAATAAGACAGTTGATACATGAAGCCAGACTCCTAGTCATGGTGGATGAAGAAGAATTTACAAAAATATTGGACAAGCTAACATTAAAGATCTCAGAAATAATAAAGAAAACATGACATCCGATAGAGTGTGATAAGTAGGTATTTAGAGCAGCTCTCTGAAGAAAACTAGAGCAATCTAGATAGAAATAACCAGATTATCCAGATTGTTCTCTCAATTACTTCTGGTATCCTTTGTAGATCTATATTTTCTTCAAATCATTTTTGCTGCAAAAACTTTTAAACTTCAATTATCCTAGAAGCTAGGTTTTTATGATCTTTAATGTAGATAGATGTATGCTTTCTCTAGAAATCTTGTTTATTGTGATTATTACTAGTATAGCTGTTTTAATCTATACTATGGGTGGATTTGGTGGAGGATCTATTTTTATAGCGATATTGATATTTTCAGGAGTGCCTCCTTCTCAAGCAGCGATCGGAGGCCTATTATTCAACATCTTTAGTACGGGAGCATCATTCACTAGATGGAAAAGACATTTAGAGAAAAAATTTCTATTACTCTTACTTGGATCAGTTCCATTAGCGTTTATTGGAGGAATAATGTCTCTCTATATATCAGAGCATGTATTGAAGATTGTGATAGGATTGATTGTCGCTGGCTCAGGTTTCTTCACATTATTCTTTAGAAGAACATTAGCTAACCTCAAAGTTAATTTAATACACATTATTTTTATCGGTGGTTTAGTTGGATTTTTAGCAGGTCTTACAGGTATAGGTGGAGGAGTATATCTAGCCCCCATACTGCTCTTAAGCGGTATATCTAATCCTAAGACAACAGCGGCCACCACAACTTTCTTCATATTCTCTAATTCTCTAGCTGGAATATTCTCCCGCATTAATAAGATAATTCCAGCAATCTTGGAGAACCAAATAATAATTACACTAATCCCAGTAGTTGTAGTAGCAGCTCTCATAGGAGGACATATAGGTTCTAGGAAGCTCAGTCAAGAAAATGTAAGAAAGATTATCGGAATCATACTCATATCAATAGGACTACTATTGATCTTCTACTGACCTCTCAACCACCTCTAGAACAGTATCATAATAGGCTTAGATTCTAGAAATTACTCTATCAATCTTTCGTCAACCTATCCCAAAAATACTACCTACTCCAATTCTACAGTTTATCTCAGCCTAGTATTAAGAAGTGTAGAGAAATCATTTTGAGAAAAAAACAGTAATGAATAACAATTATCGGTACTGTTTTCCTGAGTTTGGAGAGCATATTCAGCATGGAGTCATGAGTCATAGTTGTTTAAATATTGTGGTTTTTACTTCTTCTTAATCCTATGCTTTCAGTTTGAGTGAGAATTGAAGAAGGAAGTTTAACATAATAAATAACTAAATACACAACATTACTTAATTACTAGTTTATGATTTCTATTTTAGAGGTTTAACTGAGATGAAGAAGATTGTTAAGCCTTTTCTAACTGAGAAGCAAGTTAAAGTTTTGAGGTTGAGGATGAGTGGGTTGACGCAGGACCAGGTTGCCGAGATCTTGAAGATTAGTAGAGAGGCCGTTGCAAATCTTGAAAAAAGGGCTTATGTGAACATTATGAGAGCAAGACAAACATTGAAGATAATTGAGGAGATGAATCTTGGAGATGAAGTCGTTATTCCAACCGGTACACCTCTCACAGACGTTCCAAGAAAAGTACTTGATAGAGCTGATATGCTTGGAATAAAACTTGTTCTGGGAGCAGAAGCCATATACAATCTAGTTAAGAAGAGAGCTAGAAAGAAGGGAGACCATCTAGTAGCACCACTAAGAATAAAAATACTCAAAACAGGAAAAATAAAACTGATACTCTAGATCTCTACCATCTCAAATCTGCCTTCTCCATAGTTATAGGTTACAGCTAGAACTGGAAAACCCCGCGTCCGCAAACTCCAGCCCCACTCATGAAATCCTACAAACAGATCCCCCTTCACATCTACCTTTACCATTTCTCCCACCTCAAAGTTTGTCTAAAAATGTATAATTATTCATGGCTACTTTCTAGGCTTACTCCTTAATTTAATTCTATGTACTGGACATCTCCCATATATCAAGAAACGTAAACTACTATAATGCCCCCACAACCCCATCCTCTTCCTTTTAGTCTATTCACACACTATATAATTATAGTATATAGCCCGGGCCGGATTCGAACCGGCGTCCCCGGGGTTCTCCTCTATCCTAAGATCCAGAGCCCGGGATCCCTGACCCTATACAGTATCTGACCAGCATAGTTTGGCCGCTAGACGACCGGGCTTC
>JALNLN010000022.1 GCA_023267855.1 Candidatus Geocrenenecus dongiae
CCAACCTAAACTTGTAGGTATAGTCGTCTCAGTGGATTCTTCTGGAAAACCTAATGGTATGACTGTTGCTTGGTTTATGCCCGTCTCAAGAGACCCTCCACTAATGGTTGTCGCTGTATCGCCTCGAAGATATACATACAGTTTAATTAAGCAGACGAGAGACTTCACGTTAAACATATTAGACTCGAGCCTGATCGGTGAAGTAGAATTCTTTGGAAGTGTTTCAGGAAGAGATGTAGATAAGTTCTCTAAATCAAGATTAACATTGTCTAAATCTAAGTTCGTCAAGTCTCCATACATCTCTGAAGCTGTGACTATTCTTGAATGTAGCCTCTATGCTGATTATCCTGCTGGAGACCACCAGCTCATCATTGGAAAGGTTGAAAGACTTCTCGTAAAGAAAGACGCTGCCTCAGACAACATCTACAATCTAAAAAAGATCAAACTACTACTCTATCTAGGTGAAGGAAAATACACGGTAACTTCAGAGGAGGTATACGAGTATCCTTAGAGAAATTATCGGAGATCTATTTACAACGTACTTTGGTTGGAACCCGGCTTTACATGCTTTAATCGGAGGATTAATTACAAGTCTTCTAAATCTCTTAGGAGCTACACCAATACTCTTTATTAAAAGATATCCGAGAATAATGATTTACAGCGGTCTAGGTTTTGCAGCAGGGGTTATGCTTGCAGCTAGTTTTACAAGTTTAATTCTTCCAGGATTAGAATATGGTGGTCTCTTACCAGTGATTGTAGGCATATTTCTAGGAGCTTTCACAGTATCATTGATCGATAAGATTCTACCACATCTACACATAATTAAAGGTAGAGAAGGCCCTTCTTCAAAAAATCTTAAAGCAGCATGGCTCTTCGTAATAGCGATAACTATACATAACATGCCTGAAGGTTTCGCTGTAGGTGTTGGCTTCGGGTCTGGGGACATAGCATCAGCTATAGCTCTAGCCTTAGCTATAGGATTCCAGAATATCCCTGAAGGATTATCTGTAGGCTTCTCTCTAATATCTGTCAATAACTATAGTAGGTTGAAGGCATACATTATCTCTACTTTATCAGGTTTCGTAGAAGCACCCTTAGCAATTCTCGGAGCTTATCTTACATCTCTATCCCTCATGCTGCTTCCATACTTTATGGGGTTTGCAGCTGGAGCAATGATCTTTGTTGTAAGTGATGAAATCATTCCTGAAACTCATAGTGAAGGTAAAGAGAGAGTAGCAACGTATAGCCTAATAATAGGTCTGGTACTAATGCTAACACTAGACATATTTCTAAGCTGAAACTCTAAACTATACGATAAATAAATTAACAATCTCTTAGAATTTCTAACATTTTCTCTTTCAGTTCTCTACTTACTTTAACGATTACTGCTCCTTCTCCTGGCTGACCATAGATTACGATGCTGTTTTCGGGAGCTGAAAGTATGACTGCAAGTGTAAGTAGATCTTCTTCTCCATCAACCTTAATAATGGTATTCTTCTTATGTTCTCTTAACACTTTATCTATTTTTTCTACAGCATCTGGAGAGATTGTCCCAGCCTCATTCACACATTCTATGACATTAAAGTTATCCATAGGTATGTTTAAGGTAGTTTTTCTTCTTTCTATTTTTTCATCCACAATATAGATGTCAACGTTTACGGAATGTTTGTAGAGTTGGCTTGAAGTAAAGTCTCCGACAGCTACTACTAATGAAGGTCTAGATTCTTCAATAATATTCTTCAACTTGATCGTAACAATATCAGGGTCTCTATCTTTGATAAGTTCTCCAATAGGTTTTCTAACTTTCTCCTTCATCTCTTCTGTGAAAACTATCTTACTCTTCGGAGGCCAGACAACATCATACATCTAAACATATAGCTTGTTATCTTGATTTAAACTTCTCTATACTTATCCGAGCTTAACGGCGTAAGCACCCGCCTTCTTTAATTTAAGTTCTTTAGCGAATTCTGATTTTTCCGGGTCTATTATTATTATCAACCCAGAGAATGTTGTTGTAAAGCTTGTTGATCCACAGTTATCACATACATCTCCCTGAACTATCCTCTTACAATTTCTACATGCTTTCTCTTTAGATCCACCCATCCATCTCTCACTCTCCAGCTACAGTTTTAGCTTTAATCTTCTCAAGCTCTTCTTTAATCCACTCTATCTTTCCCAGATATGGCTGCCTAGTAGTTATACTTATCTTACCGGTAGCACCATGAGACAGAGATACAGCTACCACTCTAAATCTCAATATATCTCCAACTTCTAGTTTTCTTCCAGTCTTCTTACCGAGCAGTATGGAATGCCTCTCATCGTATGAGAGATAATCATCCATTATCTGAGATATGTGTAGTAGTGCATCCATTGGGCCCACTCTAACGAAAGCTCCGAAATCTGTTATTTCCACGATCTCTCCTTCTCCAACTTCCTGTACTGTTGGAGAGAAGATTAGTAGCTTGGCTCTAGTTTTATGATATATCGATCCATCTCTAGGGAGGATTAATCCTATTGGATCTACTTCTACATCTACTACAAGTACAACGTATCCGATACCTTCAATGATTGTTCCTTCATAGAGATCCTTCAATCTCTGCATAGCTGCTTCTCGGAGAGGTCTAAGAAAATCACGTGGATGTATACCTACAATTTCCTCGATCTCAATAAGTGTGAACATACTCCAACACTCAAATGCCTTAAACAAAGATTCTAAACAAATATAAAAATATAAACTTTAACAATAGTAGCACAACGCTTTATAGAAGTAGAAACCTGGGAAATCTTCAAATTTAGGAAATTTTCCACAGTATTCTGTTTTAGCTTTCTGAATAGTTTAGAATATCGGTTTTATCCTTAAAAATTGTTGACTTTATCAATTTTCTATTCTTATAGTCTTCGTTATTTAGATGAATATTCATATTTTCGTTTTTAGACTAGTTCTTGAGGTGTTTATATTGCCTCCTGTATCAAGTTTAGCGAACATTCTTCTAGAAGATTTTAAGTTAGTTAAAGAGATATTTAGAGAAGCTGGATTCGACGTAGATCAAGATGCTTCAAAGATAAATGATAGAGTTTTAGAAGCCTTCGTTAGACTTCTAGTTGAAAGAGAAGAGTCAAAGGAGAAACGTAAGAAGATAATCCAGGCTCTCAGAGATTTGTTGAAAGAATCTGGAAACGATCTTTACCATAAGTTTGATCCAAGAATACCTATGGAGACCGTGCCGTTAGATGAGAGAAAGAGTAGTTTTAGAGAAGTTAGAAAAGGCTATAAACTTGAAGAAGGGATAAGAGAAGCTCAAAGATGTTTAACATGTAGAGATCCTAGATGTGTTGAAGCATGTCCAATACATTTCGGTGTACCCGCAGCCCTCAAACTTCTCGCACAAGGAAGACTGGAACAAGCCTATAGGCTCAGCTTAACATACTATCCATGCCTAGGAATTATGGGGAGAATATGTGTAAGATTCTGTGAATATGCATGTATAATGAATGAGATTGGGTTCGACCCTCTCGCAATACGGTACACACATAGAGTAATAACAGATTATGTAGATAAAAGTAAGGTAAAACTTTCTCCAAAGCCTCCGATAGGTAAGAAAGTAGCTATAGTAGGTTCTGGACCTGCTGGAGTTAATGCAGCATATCACTTAGCACTTCTAGGTTACTCTGTAACCATATATGAAGCAGCTAACAGAATTGGTGGAATGCTTAAACTCTCAATACCTGAATTCAGACTACCATCGAATATCGTAGATGAAGAACTAAATATACTCAAAGATCTAAATGTAAAGATAGAGCTAGGTAAACAGGTAGGTAGAGATATATCTTTGCTAGATCTAGTTAAAGAATACGATGCTGTATTCATCTCTGTAGGTGCCCATAAACCTAAGAAGATGGGGGTACCTGGAGAAGATCTACAAGGAGTTATACAAGCTCTACCATTCCTATACAAAGTCAAGATAGGTGAAGTTAAGAAGGTTGATGGAAGGGTCTGGGTGATTGGAGGTGGAGATGTAGCTATGGATGCAGCTAGAACAGCTCTTAGACTAGGTGCTTCTCAAGTAAAGATAATGTATAGGAGGAGTAGAGCAGAGATGCCTGCAGATCCCGAGCAAGTAGAAGATGCGGAGAAAGAAGGTATAGAGATAATCATACTTGCAACACCAATAGAATTCATAGGAGAAGGCAACATACTAAAGAAGATGAAATGTGTAAGAATGAGGTTGGGTGAGCCTGGACCAGATGGTAGAAGAAAACCTGAACCTATTCCTGGCTCAGAATTTATTGAGGAAGCAGACATGGTTATCCTGGCGATAGGTCAAGACCCAGATCTAAGCTTCATAAAACCAGAAGACGGCATAGAATTAACAAAATGGGGTACAATAAAAGTAGATGAAAATCTAATGACTAGTAGACCAGGGGTCTTCGCAGGAGGAGATGCTGTAAGAGGTCCAGCAACAGCTATAGAAGCATTTGCAGATGGTAAACGTGCTGCAGAATCAATACACAGATATCTACAATCCACTTAATATCACTAGGAACAAGAACCTTTCCTAAACGCTTATCCAATGTTACAGTTTCTATGAATATTTAACGACTACTAAGACGTGGTCTCGTTCATAGGGCTCCAAGTTTACGATCTCTAGAATTCTGAATCCTTCTTGTTCCAACGTCTTGATCTCTCTACGGTATACGACTTCAGGCTCTTCTACACTATCTATACTTCTAGCTTTTACAGCTATTATTCCATGCCCTCTGTTTTTCAACATTAGTTTAGCGTTGTCTATGAGTATTCTTGCTTGTTCTGGTTGAGCCACATCACAGTATATTACGTCTACTTGACCGACTATTGATGAGTATTCTCTAGGTTTCCGTGCATCTGCATATATCGGTACAACATTCTTCCTATGCTGAGCAACGTTCTGCCTAAACTGTATCAGTACTCTGGGAGCGAAGTCTACACCGTAAAGCATGCCTGATTCGCCGATAATGTCTGAGACATGGCTAGCAGTTGTTCCAGTAGCAGCTCCAAGATAAAGCACTCTTGAACCAGGTTTAATGTAAATCTCTTTAACACCGTTCCATATAGCTGCTGCAAGCTTACTTCTAAAAGGACTCCAAGCTCTATACTCTACTCCACCTATCTTGAACAGTTTCTCACCATAGACTTGTACTCCGGGAGCGAGGTTACGGGTTGCGAGTAGTTTTTCTCCTTCATCTGTAAAAATCCAGTAGACCTCTATGAATTTTTCATGAGGTTTAACAGTCGCCATCGCCACACCTAGATAGTATTCTCTTCAAGGTTTGTAAAAAAGTTTGAGATGAAAGCTTTCTAGATTACTTTTTTCTAGGTTTTGGGCGGCCTACCGGCTTCTGTGGTTTAGGTGTAGGTTTAACCTTCTTCTTAACTGGAGGCTGAGCATACTTTTTCTTTATCTCTGCTACTCTCTCTTCTATAGCTTTCCTTAACTCTGCACTTCTATCTTCTCTAGAGAAATAGTCTATCCTAGCAGCTATAGCTATCTTTGTTGCTAGTAGTCTCGCTATCTTACCTCTCTGCCACTTCGGTGAACTATGAATATATGGGTGCTGGAAAATTACTCCATGTTTAGGTGCTCCTCTACCAGTTCTAAAGAATCTGAAGAGAGCTTTCTCAGCTCCTAGAACTTGTATAGTACTTGCAGGTAGTTTTGCTAATTTCTCTAATCCTCCTGCGAGAGATATTAGCTTAGCTCCAAGTATAGCTCCAGCTACAGCTGTTAGGTTGGGTGCTTCAGAAGACATGAGTTCACGTATGTATGCTTCATGCTGTCTTCTCATCTCTACGAGTCTTAACCCTTCTCTAGCAATCCTCTTCAACTGTTCTTCATCTTCTATGCTTAGATCTGCTCCAATAGATTTCTTAGCCTTCTCCAGTATCTCTCTAGCCTTCTTCTCACCTACAATTTTAGAAAGGTTCTCCATAGTCATCTTATCTCTCAACCCGACTTCAACTATTATTCTCATGTACTCTTCCGGCTCATCTATGATATCTGCTAGTTCTGGGAAGTGTATGCCGTACCATTCTCTACATCTAGTGTAGAACATGTTTATCTGTTTATCAAGGTCTTCAAGTACATGTACAGCGTGAACTATCATCATATCTCTTCTTGCTACGGCTTCCTTCAACTCTACCGCTGTAACCTCATCCGTAACCTTCTTTAACTTCTCTCGATACTCTTCTAAACTACTAACCAGCTTATTCTCCAAGAACAGTCTCTCAAGATCTATAGCACCCTGTATTTCAGAAAACTTAACATTAGGATAAGTGGAAGAAAGTTTAGGCATCATGCTGAGAGGATCGATCTCAACCTCTTTAAAATTCTTCGATATTAGATTTTCAACAACTGTTTTCACTTCATCTATTAACTCGCCTCTAGAAACTTTAAGAAACTTAGAAGCAGCTTGCTCAGAATCTTCGAAAAGCTTACACTCGATTAACTTTCCATCATCTTCACAAGCGATCACTCCAAGAGGCGTCACCAAAACCTTAACCATAATCCCAACCTTACAAAAAACTAACTAGAAGAAGCTTATAAACATGGTATAACAACCCCCACTCATAGATAATCTACTATCAATAAACTTCACGATTTTTTCGGAGTCTAGAAACTTACATTATTCTCAGGATGGTTAATTGATTGAGGTGGAGATAAGAAGATAATGCTTATATTGTAAGTTCACTGTAAACTAGATAGTATGCCGAGCCACGGATCTATTACGAAAGCTGGTAAGGTTAGATCTCAAACACCTAAAATTGAAGCTAAGCCTAAGAAGGGGGTTTCTCCAAGACTTAGAAATAGATATAATTTTGTTAAGAGAGTGATTGAAGCACCTGCTCAATCTTCAGAGAGATCTTAACAATCTATCTTAAAACATTAGGTATAGTAATGCTTTGGCTGTATGTAGCCGATTCTCTGCTTGATCCCAGACCAGGGAATAATCAGAATCTATAACATCGTCTGTAACTTCTTCACCTCTATGTGCTGGGAGAGGATGCATAAAGTATACTTTCTTCTTTGCTTTCGAGATTAGATTACTATTAACTTGGTATTTTGGATAGAATACCTGTAGTCTCTTCTCTCTTTCTTCCTCCTGTCCCATGCTTACAAAAACATCTGTCATGACTATGTCTGCATCTTCTACAGCTTTTTCAGGATCTTCAATTATCTCAATTCTCGATCCAGATTTACTAGAATTCTCTAACGCCCAATCAATATAACGTTTACTCGGCATATATTCTCTCGGCGTCGCAGCTATAACGTTTACACCTAGCTTACTAGCTCCAATCAATAGAGAATTACAAACATTATTTCCATCTCCTATCCATGCTACCGTAAGCCCCCTAAGTTTTCCAAACTTCTCCCAAATAGTATAAAGATCCGCTACAGTTTGTAGTGGATGATTTATATCTGATAAACCATTTATCACAGGGACTGTAGCATGTTTTGCAAGTTCTTCAAGAGTCTCATACCTGTAGACTCTAGCCATAATCAAATCAACATACCTAGAGAGCACTCTGGCCGTATCAGCTATGGTCTCCCCTCTCCCCAACTGTAATTCATTTCTAGACAGATATAATGCTCTACCACCAAGCTCTTCAAAAGCTACTTCGAAAGATACACGGGTTCTAGTTGAAGGTTTTTCGAAGATCATCGCAGCAAACTTTCCCTTAAGTTTCTGGGGAACTTTCCTCCTCTTCTTTAGTAACCGTGTAGTCTTCAATATTGCCCAAACTTCTTCAGGTGTAAAATCCTGTAGCTCGAGGAAATCCCTACCTTTCAAACTTATCCTTTTTCTAGAAACGTAACCAAACTCTAGGTTCATGCATATTCAAGTGTAACACGTTAGATATTAACTTCACTTCAAGCTCTTAAGATATGTTCTAACAATCGATCTTAACTGGTAGATCGGGATCTTCGAGAATTATTCTTCCATCTATTTCGAGATAGATTTTTAGTGATTTGATGGGAACACCTAGCTGGATAGATTCGCAGAGAGCATCCCTCAATTCTGGATGCACTTGGAAATTTGGTTTAAAGTATCTTGAGTATGGATGGGCTGCGATGAAGATAATCATGGTGGAGATATTGTTTTTCTTCAACTCATTCAATATTCTTACATGTTTTAACCCTCTTTCAGAAGGTGTATCAGGGTACATTGCTGCCCCATCATTGGAAAGATATGCAGCCGACTTCAATTCTACAACAATGTCTTCTAAACCATTAGATAGTAGATAATCGAATCTAACACCATGCATCCTAGCTTCCTTCTTTTTCACATTGTATCCTTTAAGCCAATCTATCATTTCTTTTTCTAAAGCTATTTCGAAGACCCTTGCCTGGGTAATAGTATCTATTAATACAGCTAAATCATTAACAATTACCCCTATAACTCTTCCTGAAGTCTTCTCCATAATCTTCTCAAGATAAAGTATCTTCGCACCTGGGTAGATCAAATCTACCAACTTTCCTGTATTGGATAAATGTAGTCTAAATGTTCTTGCTTCATCTCTAGCTAATACCGATACTCTACTATCTCTTCTTACAATCTCTCCACATTTTAACTGAAGCTGAGTTACAATTTTCCTCAAAGATCTCTATACCTGATTCTAGGTGGGATCCAGTAAAGTTTTTCCTCAACCCATCTTTCAACAGCTTCTATGTAAGGCATATAGTAAACATATTCTCTAATAAATTTGATGTGTTCTCTGACAAGCTTCTCTACAATATCCTTACTAACCTCTCTTCTTAGAAGAATCTTCTTCAAAATCTCTAGAGGTGTGAAGTGGTATGGCTGACCAAGATACTTCACCCAACTATAAACATCCTCTTCACTTAGCTTCTTCTTCAGATACTTCCCCTCAAAACCAGATACACATAAAACTCTATCATAAGAATTGCAGACTCTAAGTATCTTTCGAAAACTTCTTAAATATTCTTCTCTGGTAACCATCTTCTTCAAGATATGCAACCATGAATCTATGTCGATCTTCTCAGATACGATGCTTTTAATTGTAAGTAATGCAATATCCATAGAAGTTTCTACATGTTCCTTAAGAGTCTGTGAATCCATGTAACAGTATATATCTATGTCTCTGGAAACATTACATAGTTCTTTAATTATCGGTTCATATTCTTTTATCCAAGCAGAAGATGGGTATGGAAGTTTTTCTTCAAGAACTTTTAAGAACTGGTCGTAGCTTATCTCTCCTCTCGATAAGCTGACTAAAGATTCTTCAATACAATCTGGAAGATTGAATAAAATCGACTGAGCTCTAAGTCTACATATATTCTCCAGACACTCTCTAGCCGCTCTAAGAGTAGGTGGTTTAACTAGGATCCCAACTTCACCCATAATGCTAAAAAGAAAGATGTCTTCCAAACATTTAGTAATAACTCTCAAACCTTAAATTTCTCTAAGACCTTCAGCCAACTCAGTCTTTAACTAGAGAGGAAAAGGAAGACTGTTTTAAGAATGTGTTAGGGGTGGATTAGAGATATCTTTAGGGAGAAGTTAAATAGTAAGTGGTAGTGTTTAATTTCAAGCTAGTATGTTGAGGAAAAGCTTAGAGACCGTGTTCATGAGGTGGAAGAAGTAGATGGCTAAAATTTCTTCTAAACCTAGAAAACAGAGGAAGATTCTCTACAATGCTCCTTACCACAAGCTTCCCAAGCTTATGTCAGCTCATCTTTCTCCAGAATTAAGAGAGAAGTATAAGAGAAGATCTTTTCCTGTAAGAGTTGGCGACGTGGTGAAGATTCTTCGCGGAGAGTATCGTGGTGTAGAAGGAAAAGTTACAGCTGTGAATAGGAAGAAACAATACGTATACGTTGAAAATGTTACGATGAAGAAGGCGGATGGGAGAACTTTACCTAGACCTATACATGTCTCAAATGTTATGATAGTCAAATTGAATCTGGAGGATAAGTATAGACAAGAAGTATTGACGAGGGGGAAGGAGGTGGTAAGCTGAATGCCCCACCTGAAGAGGCTTGCCGCGCCACCACATTTGAAAATCCACGTAAAAGAACATGTTTTTACAGTAGCTCCCACACCTGGACCACATCCAAAAGAAGAATGTATTCCTCTACTTCTGATTTTAAGAGAGTATCTAGGTTATGCTGAGAGAGCTGAAGAAGCTAAGAAGATAATTAAAATGGGTAAAGTGTATGTAGATGGACGTGTTGTAAAAGATTACAAGTTTCCAGTAGGTTTAATGGATGTCGTCTCCATACCTGAGACTGGAGAAGTCTACCGTGTTCTCCCAATCTATAGGAAAGGCTTATCTCTTATAGAAATTCCGAAAGAAGAAGTTGGGATAAAGCTTGGGAAAATTATTAGAAAGATGCATGTGCCTAATGGTTGGCTTCAGATAACCTTACATGATGGTAGGAACATTTTATTCAAGAATGTAGATGATTTCGCAAGGAGCATCAAGACTCAGAACACTTTGAAGATAACCATACCAAGCCAAACAATACTAGACTACATAGTTTTAGAAGAAGAAGCCTATGGATTAATAATCAGAGGACCTAAACAAGGTCTTCATGGAAGAATAGTAGAAATTAGACGTGACGTAATATATCCAGATAAGCCTACCGTCAAGCTCTCTGGAACACAGATAGGAGAAGTATCCACAATCCTAGAATACATTATGGTCGTGGGAAGAGAGAAACCTGAGATAACGCTACCTAAAGAATCTTCTTAAACGTAAACAATAAATGATCCTAAGTCTAGATCTTTTTCAAGATGACTGCCACATTGATTGAGAGTAAGAAGAGTTCAGGGAAGCTGGAAAACCCTATGCGGAAGATTAGGATAGAGAAAGTTGTAGTAAACTGTAGTGTTGGAAGGAGTGGGCCGCCTCTCGAGAGAGCTGCAAAGATAATTGAGATGCTTACAGGTCAGAAACCTAGTATAAGGAAAGCTAAGAAGACTATCAAGGGATTCGGAATACATCGTGGAGAACCTATAGCGGTAATGGTTACATTAAGAAGAGAAAGAGCTAGGAGATTCCTAGAGAAGGCTTTCGCAGCAGTAGGCTACAAAGTGAAAGAAGAAAACTTTGATCTAAGAGGGAACCTGGCTTTCGGGATAAAAGAACATCTAGATATACCTGGAACAAAATATGATCCGGAACTCGGAGTTATAGGTATGGATGTGATAGTCCATGTATCGAGACCTGGTAGAAGAGTGATGCTTAGAAGAAGGGCTAGATCTAAAGTAGGCAAGAAACATTTAGTGACAAAAGAAGAAGCAATAGAATTCTTTAAAAAAGAATTTGGGATAGAAGTTATCCCATCAACTTGAATACTTCATTTCATGATTCATCTTCTAGACTTCTGAGAGACGTTCTATCTTGAATGGTAATTCTATTCTCCTATATTTCCTAACACCTTCTTCAAATATGTCTCCACCATAAATATCGTTTGCAACAATTACTGGAAATTTTTCTACTTCCAGCTCCATGACAGCTTCTGGTCCAAGATCTTCGTATGCAACGATCTTAGCATTCTTAATCTTCTTAGAGATTAATGCGCCTACACCTCCAGTTGCTATAAAGTAGACGGCTCTATACTTCTTGAGCAGTTCTACTACATTCCAACTTCTATATCCCTTCCCTATCGTTCCCTTTAATCCAGCTTTCAGCAGAGGCTCCATATAGCTATCCATTCTTATTGAAGTAGTTGGTCCAGCAGAACCTATAACCATACCAGGTTTAGCAGGTGTAGGTCCAACATAATATATTATCTGTCCAGATAGATCTAATGGGAGCTTCTCACCTTTATTTATTGCTTCAACAAATCGTTTATGTGCAGCATCTCTTGCGGTGTAGATCTTACCGTTAATAAGTACTCTATCTCCTACTCTCAATTCTTCTAAAACTCTATCTGTTAAAGGTGGAGTGATTATCTTCATATTTCCCAACACCTCATACACCCAACAGTATCATATACAGTTTTCTATACTTTTCTTTTTTCATAGTTCTATTGTTTTAACACGATGTGCATGGCAGTCTAGGTTGACGGCTACTGGTAGAGCACCTATATGGCATGGAGCATTTTCTATCCTAACGTCTAGAGCTGTTACACGTCCTCCAAGTCCTTGAGGACCAACACCAAGCATATTTATCTCTTCAAGTAATTCAAGTTCTAGTTTAGCATAGTTTGGATCCGGGTTTCTAGAACCCATTGGACGCATAAGAGCTTTCTTCGCTAACCATCCAACCACATCAAAAGTTCCTCCAACCCCAACACCAACAACTATAGGTGGACAAGGGTTAGGTCCAGCTTCAGCAACAGTCTTTAAAACAAATTCTTTTACACCTTTCAATCCAGCTGCAGGCGTAAGCATAGCGAGTCTAGACATATTTTCTGCTCCTGTACCTTTGGCCATAAATGTTATCTTGAATACATCTCCAGACACGATTTCTACATGTATCATTGCTGGTGTATTGTCGCCTGTATTAACACGGTTAAAGAGTGGGTCTCTTACAAGAGATTTTCTAAGATATCCTTCTTTATATCCTCTAGCAACACCTCTATTAATAGCATCGTAAAGGTTTCCACCTTCTATCTTTACCTCCTGCCCCATCTGGATGTAAACTATCGAGACACCTGTATCTTGGCAGACAGGTAACTGTTCTCTAGCAGCCAGCTCAGCATTCTCAATTATCTGGCTGATAATCTCTCTCCCAATCTCTGAAACTTCTTCTTCAAGAGCTCTCCTATAATATTCTTTCAACTTGTCACCAATATAGTAGTTTACATCTATCGCAAGTTTTCTAACAGCTTCTTCAACATCTTTCACATGTACAATCTTCATGAACACACACCTACATTAAGGAGGATTAAATACCATGATAAATCTTCTTCTCTCCATGGCTGCTGACCTTCTCGCACATGTTTCTTCTAAGGTCTCAGTAATGGTTCAAGATCAAATTTCTGTAGAGAAGATAATTTCCTCAATCTTTCTAAGACTTTTTCTCTTACTTCTATGGGGGAGGCGGGTTCACGTACGAGTTTACCATTTAAGATGAGGGGCTTAAGTAGGGGTTCTACATCTTTTCCACATACTGGACACACCTCTAATCTATTATTGAGATATGTAATAGTATCATGAAATTCTAGGCATCTGTATACTTGTTTTCTTCCAGGCATCTTTCCCTTCTTGGAAATAGGTAGCCCATCCACCTCTACTATGTCGAGTGCGAGATCTATCGAGGGTGGGAAAGCTATAGATGTTCCCACACCGAAACCATCAACTACATCCCTCAACTTCTCTACTTCTTCTTCTCCTATTCCTCCACTAACATATATCTTCACATACTTGTATCCGGAGATGTCGAGCGCCCATCTAGCTTCTTCTACTATTTTCCTCATATCACCTCTCCTAGATCCAGGTGTATCAAATCTAACACCATGAAGTCTTTCTCCAAGAGTCTTAGCCGCTAAGAGCGCCTCAGTCCTTTCATCTGAAAAGGTATCGCATAGAGCTATTCTAGGCACATCTTCAGGCATAATTTCATCGAAAGCCTTCCAGGCTTTGACTTGATCCATAAAGACAAGTATGAGTGCATGTGGCATCGTACCAGTCGGCTTAATTCCTAAGAGTTTTGCTCCAATAGTACCTGAAATAGCATCGCATCCACCTATAAACGCATACTTATCCACCATGGGTGAGATAACAGGATGAACGCAACGTATCCCGAAGAAGAGAACTCTCCTATCTCCAGCTTTCATTTTCACTCTAGCAGCTTTCGTTGATATACTCGATGCATGTCTCAGTATTCCAAGTATACTCGATTCATAAACACCGAACTCTGTATACAAACCTTCAATTGCAAATACTGGTTCATATATTCTAAAAACTTCACCCTCCTCCATTGCGTAAACATTAACGTTTTTTCCTTCAAGGAGTGTTGCCGCTTCCATAACCCCTGTTACTATGCCCCACTGGTATCCAGCTGGAAGAGAATATGCATGTACTTCAGCATATACATGTTTATCTAAACCGAATTTCTTTAAAATCTCCCTACTCCTAACGAAGTATATATCTGTAGATTCGCCTGTAAGTATCTCTTCTTCTGTAGCTATTGAGAATTTTCTCATAAATTTATTCACCGATCCTGTGACTCATCGTTTCAACTTATTAATCAACTTTACGATGGTTCCATATCCATACTAAATGTTTGTTAAGATCTAAATGAAGTCTACGAGATCTGACTTGGTTAAGATGCCTTTATAGAGAAAACTTACCTGACGCAGAGTGGTCATGTAATCAAATTCATTTAATGCAGCTATACAGTCTACGGGTAAAACTATCTTGAACCCTCTTAATGCTGCGCTTCCAGCTGTATGTAGAACACATATGTTTGCTACAGTTCCGGTTATCACTATGTACTCTATCTTCCTCATCCTCAATATGTCTTCCAGGTATGTTCCATAGAAACCATCGTATCTAAGTTTTCTGATTACGATCTCGTCTTCCAGAGGTTTGAGCTCATCTATTATTTCTGCTTCCCATGTGTTTGCAACAGCATGTTCTCCCCATATAGAGAATTCTACATCATCTTTCGTATGCCAATCTTGAGTATAGATAACTGAGACCTTCTTTGAACGAGCCTTCTCTAAAAGCTTCCTGACATGTTCTATGATCTTCCTAGAATCTGGAACAAACAATCTACCCTTCTCGTGTACGAAAGCATTCTGCATATCAACTATTATCAAAGCTGTTTGAAGAGACTTTAAACTCACTGGTTTAATATCAAACTTCTCTGGAACATGAACAACTTCAGGAAACATCTCTAGCAGAGACTACCTAATTCTTAGATAAATTCTTAACGTCATAAAAAAGATACTTAGTAACCGACTACACTTCAACAAGCTCGCCTAACTGTGGAAAAATGTTGGCTCATCGGCTGGCTAGAGTTACTCAATCTTCCTCCTATACATCTTCTCTATTAACCATATCAACATGTACGTAACTATTCCCATAACTGATAAAAGCACAACCCCAGAGTAAACTCCAGCATAATCTAACCTATGCCATGACTCTTCGATATATGCTCCTACTCCATTAGTCAATACGAAGCTTTCAGCTATGAATGCTACAGCGTAAGCTGTGCTGGTAGCTATCCTTAGCCCTGTTAAAACCCCTGGTATTATTGACGGTATTATCACGTACCTTAGTTTGTGGTACATCCCTCCACCCATAGTTTCTACGATGTCTTCATATTCTTTAGGAGATCTAAGAGACCACTCCATCGTAGATATAGCTATTGGATAGAATGCTATTAACGATATTACACCTATCTTGCTATACTCTATTCCTAAGATCCACAATAGTATTGGTATAAGGGTTACGTGAGGTATAGGGTACGTTGCTAATATTATTGGTCTAAGTATCCTGTATCCCAAGCTTATCCTAGCCGATAGTAAGCCTGACGATACACCTGCTATCAAGGCTATTAAGATTGATAAAAGTATTCTTCTTATTGTTGCGACTAAATCTTCGAGCAATCTACCATAGACTAGTTCTAAGTAGAGCTTAGCAGCTATGCTTTCAAGCTTAGGTAGATAAGGCTTATCACTAGTTATAGCTATTACTTGCCATAGAATACAGGCCAGTGTCAAAACTAAAGTTACATATCCTACATTCTTTACTGTCTGTAATACAATGTTATTATTCTTTTCAATCGAGCCCAAGCTTCTTCACCACCTTCAAGGACTTCTACTATATTAGCAGGTCTACCAGCCATCACGTATATTAGATCACCTACCATCAAAGCTTCACTAATCTCATGGGTCACCACAATTACAAGCTTTTCATTAGATAGTCCTCTTAAAATTCTCCATATGACTTCTCTTCCACTAGGATCTACATTAGCCATGGGTTCATCTAATAAGAATATAGGAGCGTTTGATGCTAAAGCTCTAGCGATAGCTACTCTTTTCCTTTCCCCTCCTGAGATGTGTTTAGGATATCTATTGGATAAGTGTAGAACCTCCGTAGCCTCCAAAGCCTTTAGCACTCTTAGTCTTCTTGTATCATCGTCGACTCCAGCTATTTTTAAGGGAAGCTCTACATTGCTATAAAGTGTAAGCCAGGGTAAGAGTATGTTATCTTGAGGTACGTAGGCTACGCTACCTTTAGGCAAGGGTTGCTTATTGTAAAGTATAGATCCATTATGTGGCTTAATGATTCCAGCTATTAACTTTAAGAGTGTAGTTTTGCCGACACCGTTAGGTCCTAAGATTGCATTTAATCTACCGTTTTCAAACTCTACATTAAGGTTATCGAAAATAATATTGGGGCCGTAGCTAAAGGATAGCCCTACGATCTCCAACTTCATTCTTTAAGCACCAGTGTTATAGCTTCGTAGCTTAAAGGCTTGGATATAAGGTTCTTCTCTAGAAGCCACGAGTTGACTAGCTCAAAGTTATTCTTAGGATAATCAACAATATTTCCTCTCCACTTTGGAAGCCACTTGCCCTTAAGTTCTTCTGGTATAAAGATCTCCTTTTCAATAACTTCACGATACTTTTCAGGATTAGCTTTATACAGTCCTAGAGCTTCATTTAAAACACTTCTAAGCTTTAATGCAACGCTATAGCTAGCGACATCGCTTCTAGCTATAATAACGGTCATGGTTATAGGGGTCTCTAGAATTCTATCATCAGCTATAAGCTTAGCACCCTTAGCTATAGCTAAAGTACCCCATGGATCCGGTAGTACTGCTCCCTCAACCTTACCTTCAATCAACATCTGGAATCTAACAGGTATAGGTGGTACGTCGATCCAGTTTATAGACTCTGGATTAACGTTTAAGCCTTTAACTATATGCCATGCAGCAAATTCTATGATAGTGTTCTTGGATATAGCTATACTCTTAGGAACTTCGATGTCTGAGTCTGGAGAAGCTAGTAAGTAAAATAGTCCATCTTCAGGATACTCTCCTAGGAGCAAGCTAATAATCTTAAGATCGACCCCCTTATCAGCTAGAATAAGAGTTGTGATTGGATCGTTAATAGCAACATCTATAAGACCAGCTGTGAAAGCTGAGTCTCTCCCCATAGCAGAACCATACATTACAATACTAGCGTTTACACCATACTTAGCATACAAGTCTTCATACTTAGCTACTATGAACGGTACAGAGTCTTCTATAGGAAGTAACCCTATTCTTATGTTAATAACTTCACTAGGAGGCTTGCTAGCGCCCCATATATAGGATTTTCCCAAAAAGTTGAACATTACGATAACTACAGCTAGTAATACTAAGATAGCTAAGGCTAATTTAGCTTTATTACGCATTTAGCTACACTGCATACTCTACGGTGAGAGTTAAATTTAGCATTTACGTTTAAGGTTGAAGGGACGTTAAGGTGACTTTTAAGGATTTAAGGGAAACGTTAAAAGCGGTTGAAAGTTGGGGTAATCTATGCAGAGTTAAAGTTCCTGTCACTCCTGAGCTAGAGGTTGCAGAAATAGCTAGGAGGGTGATGTATTCTAGAGGTCCTACGTTGCTATTTGAGAATATAAAAGGATATCCTGATTGGCGCATGGCTACAAACTTATTTAGAGATATTGATACGATTAAGAAGATTCTTAATGTTGAGAAGCTTGAGGAGATAGGTGAGAGCCTTATAAGATTGTTAACTACATCTCCTCCATTAGGGTTTTTGGAGAAACTTTATAATCTATATGATATTTTAAAGCTCGGAGCTTATGCTCCTAAGAAAGTAGGCAAGGGCTTGTTTGAGGAAAACGTTATAGAGAAGGATGGATTCGATAAGACACCTATACCTAAAATATGGCCTCTAGATGCTGGAAAATACATTACTTATGGTCTCGTACTTACTAGAGATCCTGAGAGCGGGATTAATAATATGGGGGTTTATAGAGTTCAGGTGATTAACGGTAATAAAGCGATCGTTCATTGGCAAGCTCATAAAAGAGGACACTTAGCTTGGTGGAAGGCTAAGATAACTGGAGTTAGGAAGA
>JALNLN010000023.1 GCA_023267855.1 Candidatus Geocrenenecus dongiae
AATCATTACACTTTAAATAGTAAATTTATTATATCAGATTGTCTAAACAATTTGCGTATCTGATTATGGTTCTTCTTGAAGGATACTACGTGATGGTTCGGGGGGACATTTTCGCTGTTAAAGGTGTACTACACCCCAAACTCTCTCATCTTCAAGAATGTTCCCAGTAAGCTTTGCGCCAGGATTACACCCATAAGATAGGTGAGCGATATAATACATCTTCTCATCATTAAAATTTCTTAACCATCTCTCAAAGATTTTTGCTTCTCTTCCACCTTCAATTTTCACTATCTTACCATTCTCTACTTCTAATATTATTGGTTCTTTCAGTAATCCTAGTTCGTGAGGTGGCCAGACAGATCCATCAAAAACTATTCGACCGTTTATTGATTCTTCGATAGGTGCCCAATCTACTTGTCCAAACAACATGTATTCTCCTGGTCCAGAAACTTCTCCCTCCACTAGTACAGGTCTCTCTGAATCATTCTCAAATTCTACATCCATACCAGCAGGAGAAGTTATCTTTATCTTTCTAGCTCTACTTGTTATCTCAGCTAATTTTCTCTGAAACTCATATAGTACTGGTACATTTACTCTACCTATAGTTCTCACAATCATATCTACGTCCATACCTACTAGACACATATATCTAGTCTTCCCGTACTTCATAGTCTCCTCATAAACGGTTGAGTATAGTAGCCAGCTCTTATTCAACTCAATCCACACATCTGAGTTCTTAACTAACTCGGTTAATGTTTTGAGTGGAAGATATGGGTCTGCAGCTTTGCCAACAGCTGGTGGTGATGGATACCATACAACCAAAGGTTTTCCACCAATAGTATAAGTTGCTGATGCAATCGCTGAAGCAACCCTCCAATCACCTAAACTATCAACAGTGATAACGACTTCTTCCTTCTCCTTAACTTTAAGAATATCTCTAACTAGCTTATATGCAGAACTAATCAATTCCATGAACATAAACTCCGCACACATTAACACATCACTAACTCCTTATAGTTAGAGAAATTAAACTTTCAGCCATCTTTAAAGCAGCTACCGCTGGATCTATCACAGGTTTACCTATTTCTTCAGATATAGTTTTAGCTAATCCTGCTAAGCCGGTGCATCCCAATATGATTACTTCCGCTCCTTCTTTCACAGCATTTTTAGATTCTTCTATCAACTCTAACTTTACTCTACTCCAATTCTCTCTTAAATCAACAACATGTATCCCTATACCTCTAATTGACACAACTCTATCACTATATCTGAGAGAATTACATCTCTGTTTAATTAGTTCTAAGGCTTCGCTTCTTATACTAACTATGCCTAGTTTCTTTCCAAGAATACCTCCGAAAACTATAGAAGACTCTCCAGGACCTATAACTGGTCTGTCGAGAATGTTCTTCAATTCATCAACAGCTGGATCTAGGAAGCAGTTAACGATTATTCCATCATAGTCTCTGTAAAGTTTTAATGCTAATTCTCTTACTAATGGTCTGACTGTCTCATAATCTTTTACCGTCTCGATGCTTGGTGGACCTATACCTAGACTCTTTACTTCTATTTCTGTTGTTGGGGAAGATATATTTTTAAAGAATTGTTTATCACTTTCATCCCAGCTATCATCTCCAATAGGATTGATTATTAGAATCTTCATAATGACTCCTCCACAAGCTTCTCTACTGGAATGTAATCATAATCGAAGCCGAACTTTCTCGGGCTGAAGAATTTTAATCCATTTTCTGTTCTCCAAACTTCTGGTGCTTTGGTGGCGAGTACGTTCACCTTCATCCCCTCTCTTAGAACTGTGTTCGTTATTCCATTACCATCATCGTCTAGGAACATTATCAGGTCTGGAGCCATAGCTACGGGTTTACCGTTTATCCAAGCCATCAAATGTTCGTTCATAATCCATGTTTTTAATTCTTTATCTCTCCATCTCCCAATACCTTTGACCAATACTTCACCTTTAAGAAAACCGCCTTCATCTCTATACTTATATGATTCCACGACTCCTTCAAAGATCTTCCATCCACCTAAGATCTTCCTTACCTCTTCAACAGCATCTAAATTTTTCATTTTAGCTAATCTAACGGCTTCTCCGATCTTCAAACATAGACTCATTGAACCTCTAATGACTACTTTCTCAGCATCTTCTATCTTCAGAGGTGTATCGACCACTGCAACAAATCTACCTGATAATATGGATAGGTATCTTGCGATAGCTTCATAATCATCTATATCACTGTACTCGTAGACCACGATTTTGTTGCCTGTCTCGGAGACTATTACTGAGGGATACATCGGTATTCCGAATATATGTACAGTACATTGATGGAGTTCAGGTGCAGCTCTACCAAGTAGGTCTCCGTCTATTACTGGTAAATCCATGTATGCACCCATGTATAGAGCTAGAGAAGCATTAAATCCACCTAGCTCTGAAGCCACTACAGCTGAGATCTTGACACCAAGTATACGTTCCATTTCTCTGAAAGCTACTTTTATTGGTTCTTCAATCTTAATGGTTTTCTTAGTCTTGGCTTCTGGAGCTATAGTCCCAACATAGTAGGGAACAACTATTACGGAACTTCTATCTATCTCATCTAAACTAACTAATCGTATCTTCTTACCTTCTGATAGGATTTTCTCTAGTAATCTTAATCCTTCTTCTGGATCCCCACCACCACCTGTTCCGAGAATTGTTGCACCTCTAACAAAATCTCTAATCTGATCAAGACTACTAATCTCTAACAACAGCTTACACCTTCATCTACATGGTAAATCTTCTTAAATAAAAGCTTGTTTACAGTAGTGTTGATGTAGGGTTGAGCCGCATACTTGTATTGAACCCTGTATCAACAAATGTTTGGAATAAAGTTACACAGGAGATCTTGGAGAAGATAGCATTTAGTAGTACAGAGTTTAGTGTAGAGAATTTGGAGGATGGGCCGAAATCTATTGAATCAGAATTTGATGTAGTATCCGCTGCTCCACATGTTATAGAGAAGGTTGTTGAAGCTGAGAAGAAAGATTTCGATGGAGTGATAATTAATTGTTTTGATGATCCTGGATTAGATGCAGCTAGAGAAAAAGTCTCCATACTTGTTTTAGGAATAGGTGAAACCTCGATAATCACTGCTCTCCAGATAGGCTACAAGTTTGCAATAATATCTACTGGAGAGAAGTCTAAAGCATCTTATGATCTCAAAGCTCAGAAGCTTGGTGTAAAGAGTAGGCTAGCTTATGCTTCTGGAATTCCATTAAAAGTGCTTGAGCTAAGAAAAGATGAAGAGAAAACTAAACAAATGCTTCTACAAGAAGCGATGAAAGCTGTAGAAGATTTTTACGCTGAAGTAATAGTTTTAGGATGTAGCGGCATGGTGGGTTTCAGTGAATGGTTATCAGATAGACTAGGAGTTCCAGTAATAGATCCAACAATAACTACATTTAAAATAGCTGAAGCATTGACTTCAATACGTCTTAAACACAGTAAGAAGTATCTCTACAAAATAGATTAAGATCTTGTCTCCCTTGTAAACATTTATAAAACTCTAGGTCTATCTTATTTGTAAAGTGAGTGAACCATATGTATAAAAAAGCCTTGTCAAAAGTTCTAGTAGCTATTATAATTATAGTGATAGCAGTTGTATTGGGGGTTGGATTATATTATGTGTCGTTGCCTACGCCTCCGACCGTAACTCCGACGACTATCACTACGCCTACCCCCTCTCAAACTCCTAGTGTTACTAAGAAGCTGGTAATCTATGCATCTTTATCAGAAATGACCACGGCTGATCCTAGTACAGAATTCTCAAATTCTATCTTATGGTTGTGCTTAGTATATGAGCCTCTTCTATGGTACGATCCATTAGAAAATAAGTTTATTCCAGCTCTTGCGGAGAGATGGGAAAGCTCTAAGGATGGAACCGTATGGACATTCTATCTAAGGAAAGGTGTAGTATTTCATGATGGAACACCATTTACAGCCGAAGCGGTTAAAAAATCTATAGAGAGAACAATTGAGCTAGGTCAGGGAGCCGCATTCATATGGGATCCAGTTGAGAAAATAGAGATTGTTGATGATTATACTGTAACCTTTATCTTAAAGTATCCTGCAGCTCTAGATAGCATAGCTGCTTCTTCATATGGTGCATGGATCTTTAGTCCTAGAACTCCAAATACTCCTGAATGGTTTAATCAAGGTAATGATGCAGGTAGTGGACCATATAAACTTGTTAAATGGGATCCTGAGAATGAAGTGATCTTGGAGAAGTTTGAAGATTGGTGGGGTTGGAAGCTTCCATCTTATGAGATGGCTTCACCGAAAGCACCGGACATCTTCATAGTTAAGATAGTTAAAGATGCTGTAACACAAGAGAGATTAGTTGTTGCAGGAGAGATAGATATCGCAGAGTATATTCCTCTTGAAGATGTTGATCGCTTGAAAGCTGATCCTAATCTGAAAGTAGTTATTAAACCAAGTTTCCAGAACCTATTAATGCTTATAAATACAAAGAAACCTCCGTTAGACAATGTTCTAGTTAGACGTGCGATCGCACATGCAATCCCATACGAAGATATAGTTAAGATAGCTAGATCTGGTCTAGCGAAAGTTGCAAGCGGACCAGTTCCTACAGGAATGCCTGGACATTTTGAAGATTTTAGATATAGGTATGATCTTGAAGAAGCAAGAAGACTCTTAGCAGAAGCAGGCTATCCAACTGGATTAGATAAGACTTTGGTCTTAGTGTACACTGCTGGAGATGTTTATGAGCAAAGGACATCTGAATTGATAGCTGCTAGTCTAAGTAAGATAGGAATAAAAGTTGATATCAGACCTATGAGCTGGGAAGAGCAGTGGGCTCTTGCACAATCTGGCTGGGAAAACCCAGAAATGGCACAAGACCTCTTTATATTCTATTGGTGGCCTACATATATTACGCCATTCGATTTCCTATACAATATGTTTCATAGCGGTTCTAAAGCATTTAACCTATGTTATTACGAGAATCCAGAATTTGAGAGATTAATAGAAGAAGCTGTCTCACTTGAAGGTGTAGATAAAAGTAAGGCTTTAGAGTTATACTATAAAGCACAGAAAATACTTTATGAAGATGTCCCAGCAGTACCTCTCTGGGATATGATCGAAGTAAGAGTCGGTAGAGCGTATCTAGGAAACTTGGAGAAAGCAGTTAATCCAGCTTATCCTACGGTAATCTTCGCACAAGTATTAAGTGTTGAAAAATGATTCTCCTCAGATAATTTCTTAAACTTCTCTTTATTTATTTTTGATGGAGGAAGTCAGAGTGCCATTCAGTAGAGAATACATCGTTAAGAGACTTATTCTCTTGGTATTTGTGGTACTGGGTGTACTCTTCATTACATTTATAATTACTAGACTGATTCCAGCTAGACCTGAACTCCTCTGGGCAGGTCCACATGCAACGATAGAGCAGATAGAGAAAGCGAGGAAACAACTTCACTTAGATAAACCAGTATATGTACAGTTCTTTCTCTATCTCCAAGATTTCATAATGGGTAATTGGGGAATTTCGTGGAGAACCAAGTCTCCTGTTTTTACAGATGTTCTCTCAACATTAACAGCTACACTAGAATTAGTGATTGTTGCATTCTTTATAGCATTTATTGTAGGTGTACTAACAGGCGTAATAGCAGCTCTCAAGAAGTATAGCTGGATAGATGATTTCATAAGAATAGTAACAGTAATCGGTGCTTCTATACCTGTCTTCTGGCTGGCTTTAATAGTTCAACTAGTATTCGGTAATTGGTTGGGAATACTTCCTTCAGCTAAAAGAGTAGATGAATGGATAGTTATAGTAACAGGATTTAAACCAATAACGGGCTTCTACTTGATAGATAGCATAATTCAAGGTAACTTAGCTGTTTTTGTAGATGCTTTAAAACGTATTATTTTACCAGCCTTAGTTCTTTCAACGTATCCATTTTGTTTAAGTGCCAGGATGACTAGAGCTGTTATGATAGAAGTCTTCTCTGAACAACATGTTAAAAGTTTAATTGCTTGGGGTCTACCGGAGAGGACAATATTATTCAAGTATTCTCTAAAAAACACAATAGTGCCGGTTATAGCATCTCTAGGTCTATCGTTCGGTTATACGATAGTTGGAGCTTTTATGGTTGAGTTAGTATTTGTGTGGCCTGGAATAGGGTTCTATGCTGCAATGTCTCTTCTCAGTTTCGATTATCCAGCGGTAATAGGATGCGTAATAACTGTCGCCATATTCTACTGTATAATCAATACTGTTGTAGATCTAATCCACTCCATTATCGATCCGAGAGTAAGGTTGTGAGATTATGGAGAAATTTAAACAACAAAAAATAATCCTAAGTTTAATAATTAGGAAACCCATATCCTTCTTAAGCCTGATAATTGTTTTAGGGTTCATAGTTGTAGGATTAACTGCACCGATTCTCGTACCTTATCCTGAAGATGCTTGGGGTCTGACGTATAATGTTGAGAAGAGATTTCAACCTCCAAGTATAGAACATCCATTTGGTACAGATGCTCTAGGAAGAGATGTATTCAGTAGAATTCTCTTAGGCTCAAGTTTCTCATTAATGATAGCTGTAGGCGTCATTGGTTTAGCTCTATTTATAGGTATTCCAATAGGAGTGATTGCAGGATATTATGGTGGTAGAGTTGGGACGTTATTAATGAGGATTACAGATATGTTTCTAGCTTTTCCACCACTTCTATTAGCAATCGTCTTAGCTGCAACGCTTGGAAGAGGTCTCCTAAACCTGATTATAGCTCTAGCAATCTCGTGGTGGCCATGGTACGCTAGGCTAGTATATGTGCAGACAAACACTGTAAAGAACATGCCCTATGTTGATGCAGCAAAAATAGCTGGATTACCAAATATAAAAATTATAAGTAAACATGTTATCCCAAATGCTTTAACTCCTACAATAGTTCAAGCTGCATTAGACATGGGTTCAGCTATACTTGAAGCAGCTGGATTGAGCTTTATAGGTGTTGGTGTTAAGCCTCCGACACCTGAATGGGGTTTATTGGTAAGCGAAGGTTGGCAATCAATAAACTACGCATGGTGGATAGCATTCTTTCCAGGTCTAGCTATCTTGATAACTGTTGTAGGTTTCAACTTACTCGCTGATGCATTTAGAGAATCTGCAGATCCAAGGCTTAGGAGAACCATACTTATGAGACTGGGGGTGAAACAATGACCGATCAACCAATACTCCAAGTAGAAAACCTAACTATCGATTACGTTGTTCTAGATGGAATTATAAAAGCTGTAAGAAACGTATCATTTACTATAAATGAAGGTGAGGTAGTATGTTTAGTTGGAGAATCTGGGTCTGGGAAGACTACTGTAGGCTTAGCGATTTCTAGAGCGTTGCCGGAGAATGCTATCATTCGTGAAGGTAGAATAATCTTCAAAGGAAGAGATCTCCTAAATCTGGAAATCAGAGATAAATCTACGATAGAAGATAAGGTAATGATGATATTCCAAGATCCTGCAGCTACGTTAAACCCATTATTCAAGGTAGGAGAAATATTCTCAGATGTTATAAAGCATCATCTCAAGCTAAGTGACCAGTTAAAGATAAGAGAGAAAGCATTAGAATTTCTTAAAGCAGTAGAGCTGCCAGACCCGGAAAGGATCTTCAATTCTTATCCACATGAGTTAAGTGGAGGAATGCTTCAAAGAGTGATCATAGCAATAACGTTATCCGTAAACCCTAAGCTCCTCATAGCGGATGAACCTACAACAATGCTAGATGTAACACTGCAAGCTCAAATCCTAGATCTCTTAATTAATCTTAAAAAGAAGTTTGGGCTATCAATTCTATTCATAACACATAATCTAAGCATTGCAGCAGAAATTGGAGATAGAATAATAGTAATGTATGGTGGAGAGATAGTAGAAGAAGCATCTTCAGAAGAATTACTTAAGAATCCCCTACACCCATATACGAAAGGATTACTTGAATGTATTCCTAAAACGCATATAAAATATTCTAAGTTGAAAAGTATTCCTGGAATGATATTTGATTTGAGGAATCCTCCGTTAGGATGCGTTTTCGTAGATAGATGTACAGAAGCCACGGATTTGTGCCGTAAAGATAAACCACGATTAATAGAATTCTTAAAAAATCATAAAGTTGCATGCCATCTATATAGAGGGAGTACAAAATGAATACGGCGCTCTTGAGAATAGAAGATTTGAAAAAGTATTTTCCAATTAGAGTTGGGTTATTCGGTAAAGTGGTAGGATACATTAAGGCTGTTGATGGTGTTTCATTTAATGTAGATGCTGGAGAGGTTGTAAGTTTAGTAGGGGAATCAGGTTCAGGTAAAACAACGATAGCTAGATGTTTACTACTTCTTGAGAAACCTACAAGCGGGAAGATACTTTACGATAGTGAAGATATCACACAACTACGTGGAGAGAAGTTGAGAAATTATAGGAGGAGTGTTCAAGCAGTATTCCAGAATCCTTTCCTCTCACTAGATCCACGTATGAATGTATTCCAGATAATTTCTGAACCTGTAAAGAATAGTATGAAGCTTTCTAGAGAAGAACTTCTCGAATATGTATCAAGCTTATTGGAACTGGTTGGTTTAGATAAATCGTTTCTAGATAAGTATCCTCATGAATTAAGTGGTGGTCAAGCACAGAGAGTCGCAATAGCTAGAGCCATATCACTAAAACCAAAATTGATAATCCTAGATGAACCTACAAGTGCTCTAGATGTTAGTGTTCAAGCTCAGATACTAAACCTACTCGCCGATCTTAAAAAAGAACTATCTCTCTCCTACCTATTGATAACACATGATCTCTCAATTGTAAAATACATCAGTGATAGAATTATCATAATATATCTTGGAAAAATAATGGAAACTGGATCATCTGAAGAAATATTCGAGAACCCACTTCACCCATACACTCGAATATTATTTTCATCTATTCCTGATCCCTATAGAAAATTTGGAGAAAGAGTAATCTTAAGAGGTGAACCCCCAAGTCCTGTAAACCCTCCACCTGGATGTAGATTCCATACCAGATGTCCATACGCTATAGATATATGTAGAAAACAAGAACCGCCTGAGATTAAGAGCAGCTTAATACATAAAGTATATTGCTGGCTCCATACCGAGAAACATAGTTCAGAGACGAAAACATAAAAGTTTAATGTTATCTTTCTAGAAATATATTGTATGAACGAGATCCTAGAAAAAATAGAAAAAGCATCTAGAAGTTTTCTAAATGATGTTGTTAAATCTCTTGTAGAATTGCTTGAAATACCTGCAGTGAATCCTTCTGCTGGAGGTCGGGGAGAAGCTAGAAGAGCTGAGAAACTTGAGAATATTCTACGAGATTTTAATTTAGATAGATTGTTTAGAGTTGACGCTCCCGATGAGAGGGTTGAAGAAGGCATTAGACCTAACATCATAGGTGTTATATATGGTGAAGATAAAAATAAGACATTATGGTTGGTTGCACATATAGATACTGTTCCTGAAGGTGATATCAATCTATGGGAGACAAATCCCTTTAAACCTGTATTAAAGAATGGTAAAATATATGCTAGGGGAGCAGAAGATAATGGTCAAGCAATAGCATCAATTCTTCTTACAGTTAAGATACTCAAACACCTCAACCTAACACCTAGATATAATCTAGGCTTAGTTTTCGCTTCAGATGAAGAAGCAGGAAGCAAGTATGGATTACAATATCTGGTTGAGAAGGGAGTGTTTAAAGAAGGTGATGAAGCCGTAGTTTTAGATTACGGTGCTCCAGACGGCTCCCAGATCGAGGTAGCTGAAAAACACCTACTATGGCTCAAATTCACAGTATATGGAGTACAAGCCCACGCCGCATTTCCACATGAAGGAGTAAACGCTCATAGAATAGGTGTACGATTAATATCAACACTAGACCAGCTACTTCACGAAAAATTCAACATAGTAGATCACATATTCATTCCACCAATATCTACGTTTGAACCTACGAAGAAAGAAACTAATGTAGATAATGTAAACACGGTGCCTGGAAGAGACGTATTTTACTTTGATTGTAGAGTTCTCCCAAGTTATAGACTTGAAGATATAATCGAAACTGTGAATACTGTATGTAGAAGTTTCGAGTCAATGTATAATGTGAAGATAGATGTAGAGGAGAGTTTGAAGTGGTCTTCTCCCCCACCTACACCTCCAGAATCTCCAATAGTTAAGAAGTTGTCTGAAGCCATAAAACTTTCTAAGAACGTTGAGGCGAAGATCATCGGTATAGGTGGAGGAACGTGTGCAGCATTCTTTAGAGCAAAGAATATACCAGCAGTAGTATGGTCAACACTTGATAGAATGGCCCATAAACCGAATGAGTACTGTAAGATAGAGAACATAAGAGGAGATGCAGAAGTATTAACGTTACTTTCACTAATCTCTTAGTAAGACTTCCATTAGTTTAAATTATTCATCTCCACCAACTTCTATCATTATCTTTTCTTTAACTTCTTCGAAATGTCTATCTAGAGAAGTATAAACATCTCCAGGAGATTTAGAGAATTGTATCGTTTCTAGACCTTTCTCTCTAAGCATGTTGTAGTAGCTAGATATGTGAAATCCTTTTATCCGTTCTTCGCCCGGAATTTTTTCTTCACCTACTGGAACATCTATACCGGCATCTATAAACCCTTTAACAGCTGCGAACACTCTTGAACCTGATACAGGTGTGTAGAGTCCTATGTCTACTATTGCTTTCTCTACACCTCTCTTCTTCGCTACGAGTCCTGCCAATAGACCTGTTAAGTAGGCTGCCGGAATATTCTTGGTGGAAGCTCTCCAACCATATTTTCTAAGAATCTTAGATGTTATTGTTACGAGTGTTTCATCTCCACCTGCTTTAGAATTCACTACTTGTACTGTTATGTATCTATTACTCTTCCTCACCACTAGTCTAGGTATGCCAGATTTAACTAATTTTAACCGGACTCTATAATCTGTTAATCCTTCTCTTCTTCTTCTAGGTGGTCTCCTTTTGAGAATCTTTAATTTAGCTCTACTCATATTATCGGCCTCCGTATCAGTTTATTACTTTCAAGGTAATTCATCATATCTGCAATAGATTTAAATGCTCCAGCTTTAACCATTTTGTAAATCTTTCTATAGACAGATCTATCGATAAACCTCTTATCTCTAAGTTCTTTCAATTTCTTTCTCTGCGCTCTAACTTTCCTTATCCATAACTCTTTCCTACCAACTCTACTGTATTTTCCACCTTTCCTACTTCCCGGCCCCTTCTTTTTTCCTTCTCTTACTCTTGCTCTACTTATTCCCTTTGCTTGTATTTTGTATATTGCTCCATCATCTATTAATCTTTTTATATCTTCTCGAGTTATTGCTTCTGCTATTTCATCTAATCTTTCTTGATCAAATCTTACTCTCGTTAAACCACATTTTAATATATCTGCAGCAAGCCTCTTCTGTAATTCTAGTTTCTCACCCATATCTTTCTCAACCTCCTTCTTTACTTACTTCTTGTTTTTCTTCTATTTTCTCAGGTTCTATTATTTCTGGTTTCATTGTTTCCGGTGATACCGTTATGACTGGGTTTAAGATTTTTAGACCTCTTTTCTCAGCTTCTTCCATGATCTTTATCTTCTTTAATCTACCTACCGTCGAAGCTATTCTTACAGCATGAATAGATGGGTCAAGTTTCTCTAATTCTTCAACTCTAGAGACCAGAACTTCTATGTAACCACTTGGATGCAGGTTTCTATATTTCTTCGGAGTTCTGTAGCCAATTTTAACAAGCTGCGGGGCACCAGATTTCTGTAACCTCATCTTACTATCTTTTCCTTTAGGTTTCCTCCAGTTTGGTTTTAACCTGACGTATCTCCAACTTTCTTGTCTTACGAATTCTGGGCGTTTATTCTTCATAACTTTCACTCTTACAGGTATTTTAACAGGGCTCATCCCACTCCCACCTTCTTCTCGAACAAGTATATTCCATCAAGGAATTTTCTAGGATCTTTCCTCCTAATTTTTGTTGCGGATTCTATGTTTGCAGCCGTCTGACCTACAGCCTGCTTATCTATACCCGTAATTATTACATCTTCTCCTCGAACTTCTACTTTTGTTCCAGGGCCGACTATCTTAGCTTTCCTAGCGTATCGTTCACCTATGAAGTTTTCTATTATTACGGTGTCTCCCTGTATCTTCACATTCATTGGAAAATGTGTCGTAACTATCTTCATCTTGTAGGTATATCCTTGTGTAACTCCTATAAACATGTTTCTAAGAATAGCTTTTATTGTTCCGAGCAATGCTTTAAGTCTTCTACCTTTCCCCATACACTTGATAATTATTTTTCTTTCTGCTAGCTCGAGTCTTGCACCTGTGTGTGAGAGGTCTTTCACGAGTTCCCCTAACTTTCCTCTAACTTTAATCAACGCAGGTGAAGTTATCTCAACATGTACTTCGTCTGGGATCTGAACTTCTTCTGTAACGATTTGCTTAGCCACAGCTTACCACCCCTCTAATATACATATCCTAATAACTTTCCACCTATCCCAAGTTTCTTTGCTTCTATATGTGACATCACGCCTTTATTGGTTGTTACTATTAGTATTCCTACATCTCTACTTGGAAGATATTTTTCTTCCCATTTATCCCATTCATTTTTATTAACGCTGAATCTCGGTCTTATTGGTGCAGATCTATTAATTCTTCCTAAAAGCTGTATCTTGAATTTTCCTCCTCTGCCATCTTCTATGTATTCGAATGCACCTATATATCCATGTCTTTGGAGTACTCTAAGTATGTTTCCGATTAGTTTACTGGCTGAGTATATGCACTCTCTATTTCTAGCCATCTCGTTATTCTGTAATGTTGTGAATAGTCCTGAGACTAGGTCTCTACTCATTACCCTTATCCTATGCAGGCAGTATATTCACTATTTAATATATTTAACGAAGAATGTTACGTGTAAATGCATGTTACTATTTTACTATCTTCCCAGTCTCCATGTACCATAGATACAAATCGAGTTCGCCGAGATCTAGCTTAAGCTTTTCAGATATCTTCTCCAATATCTTCTCTATCTCGATGTATCTTTTCTTCGTTAATGTCTTGAAATGTTTGATGACCCCATGTCTTCTAAGGATATTAAGTATATGTATGTCTATTATCGCTAAATCCATTCTACCGATGTTTCTTAGAAAATGGCTTGCAACCTTGTATCCGACTCCTTCAATATTTTCCATAAGCCATTCTCTAATCTGCCTACTATCCTCAAACTTCTCTAAAACATTTTTCAATTCATTTATCTTTTCTCTAGCTTTGACGATATACCTTGCTTTGAGTTCTGGGTATCTATGTCCAAGATTTCTCAACTTTTCAGCAAGAGCTTCCTCAGACAAGTATAGGAAACCATCTCCTATCTCTTTCTGGATACGGACACTTCTCTCAGCATCATATCCAGCCGCAATTATACAAAAACATAGTTCTTTGAAGATTTCCTCGATATTTTTCCTACCAAGCTCTTTAAAACTTTTCACTTTTTCTTCTATAGTCTTCTTCACGTCACTGTTCATCAGATTTCTAATCTCTTCAATTAGTAGGTCTAGATTCACGGCTAGACTCATTTTCCCCTTTAATAAAAGTCTTCATTTTATTCAGATGTTCTGATGAGTGTTGTACTGTGAATTCTTGTTTTTGAGATTTTGTTTAGTGTAGATTATTCAAATAGTCGTTATGAATTTCTTTCTTGTGGATGGAGTCTAGGGTTGCGGTTGAAGAAAAGCTTGTTGTTAGGAAGAAGTTTAGAGATAGGTTTAGGGTGGCTCTGGTATATCCTAACGTTTACCGTGTAGCTATGTCTAATCTCGGCTACAGGATTCTGTACCACATGCTTAACAATGATGATAGAATTTACTGTGAACGTTTTACATACGATTCTAGTAGGAGTTTGGAGACTGGTTCAGATTTAAGAGACTTTGATCTGATAATGTTTAGTTATCAATATGAGCTAGATCTCGTGAAGATTGCTGAGATCATAGTTAGGAATGGATTGTTCAATAAACCTAAGATTGTTGGAGGACCGTGTACTTATAATCCCTTCCTCCTGAAACCTTTTGTTGAATACGTGTATATTGGTGAAGCTGAAAGCAAGCTCCAAGCATTCATAGAGGCCATTATGGAGAACAGGGAAGATGAAGAAATAGCTAAGATTGAAGGCATATATGTTTCAAGTATCTCTAGTAACGTTACAAAAACCTATCCACACATACTTGACACTTTTCTTCCATCTCTACAAGTCTCCAGTAATTACACGATATTCGGAGATGCTCTCATGGTTGATGTTAGTAGAGGATGTAAATGGGGTTGCCTATTCTGTTTAGGTAGAAGCATCTACTCACCATATAGAGAGAGAAGTATAGATCAGTTAATTCAAACAATAGGAGAAGGAATGGTTAAGGGAGGATATAGTTCTCTCGTAATGATTGCGAGCGACCTAAATAATTACTCAAACCTAGACGAACTCTTAGAATACGTAGAGAAATTGATGAACTATAGGAAATTCAAGGTTATTGCTCCATCACTTAGAGCTGATATTATTAATGAGAAGCTACTGGAGGTTCTTGTGAAGAGTGGTGAGAAGACCGTCACACTTGCTCCTGAGAGTAGTGAAGAAGTAAGATTCAGGATTGGGAAGAAGATTAGAGATGAAGTACTATTAGAAGCATGTAAAATCTTTAAGAAAACAGGTATTAAGAAAGTCAAACTATATTTTATGTTCGGTATCCCTGGTGAAACTATAGAAGACCTAAAAACTATAGTCAAGATAATTGAAGAAATTTCTAAGCTGGGGTTGAAGGTGAAGGTTAGTGCAAACCCATTTATTCCTAAACCCCATACACCACTACAAGACGCAGAGTTTGAAGATCCTAGAGAACTTAGAGAGAAGTTAAAGTTTCTCAAGAAAAAGTTAGGTAAAGTATTGACAACAGATGGTGTTAAGCAAGCATACATACAGGCAATTATAAGTAGGGGGGATGAAGAAATTGGAAAATTAATCTTAGAAGTGTTAGGCAAGTATGGTGTATTCTCTTTAAAACTTTTAAGAAGAGAGATGGAGAAAATAGGTCTAGATATTAATGAGTATGCTAGATGGGGATCGCCTGAAAAACCATGGAAGAAGATTAAGCTTTAAATATTCAGCAGTATTTGGAGTAGAGTTTATGTTTAGAAGATTAGATCACAGGTATTAATCGTGGTTCAAGACTTCCTTTCGGTAAATCAACTATGTATATGGGTGTAGAAGGTTTTAATCCAAGTAAGAGGGTTCTATCATATTTCTTAGCGATCTTCCAGTGTATATTCGCTATAGGTGAAATTCTTTCAATAATCCATGGATAGATAGGCTTCACGATGAATGATGTCAATCCTCCCATATTTTTAACAAAGTTTGAGATTGTAAAAACTACATCAAGCAATCCTTCTTTAAAGTGGTATGCAAGTCTATCAACTCCTAAGACTACTAGAGGTGGACCAGCCCCCCTAGACGAGAAATCTTCACATATCTCTTCAATTTCTTTAATCACTTCACCCGGGTGGAAAAATTCGAGTTTCTTAACGTTTAGAGGAAGTTTCTCTTCTTTCCCAACATCTACTATTATCCTCATATATGTGTTAAAGATTTTTGAGGGCACTCCATAAATTTCTCTTAGTTTATCGATGTCTATTAATTCTACGCCGGTAGGAGGTATAATTATTACTGGTCTCTCTTTGAGAATGTAAGATACGATATGCGGTATGGTTATGATGAAGCGGTCTTGATCTGTTACTTCTTTTTCTACCTCGTATAGTATCGTTGATCCGGCTGGATACCCTCCAATCTCAGAATCTAGGTCAGATATTCCTGTTGTATAACATCCAGGTAGATCTGCCGGTGGCTCATAAGTTCTTCCACTGAGATCACTGATAGATAATGTTTTTATAGGTGCGTAGACATTAAACCCTTTGTATAAGCTAACACATGCATTATATTCTTTTACTTCTGAACCTCTTGCTTTAACTATTCTAATCTCTCTGAAGAATTTATCCATAAAAAATCCTTTATAAAGTAGCAAGACCACGTCTGATACAAATTCTTCGTAACTATATTCATGTTTCTCGCCCGGTATCTCTTTGATGAGAAATGTTGTACATTCTAGCTGTCTAGCTATTCTTGAAAGTAGAGAGTGTAGGAGGATTCTAGCTTCTGCAGGTTTCTTAAGCATCTGTCTAATAGCTGTGAAGGAATCTATTACGAGTCTTTTAGCATTTATGCTCTCTACAGTATCTAGAATTTCAGAGATAGATTCACTAACACCTGGTTCAAAGAGCGTTGGAATCGCTATATACTGGAACAAGCCTTTTTCTTTTAATGGTTTAAAATCTAATCCAAGCCCCTTCATAAATTGGTAGAATCTTCCTTCATCTTCTATTAGAGATGCATATACTCCTGGTTCACCATACCTCACTATACCATTGTAGATGAATTTTGCTGAAAGAGCTGTCTTCCCTGTTCCAGGATTTCCAGCTATGGTTACCAGACTTCCACGTGGAAAACCTCCAATCATTTTATCGAGATCTTCTATACCGGATAAAACCTTCCCCTCAATCATCTAGATCACCTGCTTTGAAGTATGTGTGAAGCTTTTTCCAAGAATCTTTATTTGGATTCTTTACGAGTTCTACAAATTCTTCAGGAGAGATCTCAGACAAGCTTCCACGTTCAATTAGCTTAACAGCAACTATCTTAAGTATCGCATCAGCTCCTTTTCCAAGAAACCCTTTAAGAGCATCATAAAATCTGTAAGGTGAATTACAGAAAACTAGATACATATCATCCCCAAGCCTCTTATTCAAGAAATTCTCAAGAGCCGTAGCACCACTTAAACCTAATAGATCCCTCAAAGTAGATCTTAAAACATCTCTAACAAACATACACGTATCACTATCCTTACTAGAATGTTCTTCACGCATCAACGACAAAACAATATACATAAGAATATATATGTCTATACTTTGAGAAACCTATTTTCCCATAAAGTATTGTTAGAAATGTTGGCCATAACAATAGGATTATAAATCAATCTACCGAAATAATTCATTTCACATTACGTACAACATGGGTAAAGAATCTTAAAAAGAAGATTAAAAGTATAGAGATCGGCAAGACTTAACAATACATGTTACAAGTAGTTATGTATAAATTATATCGGGTCGCCGACAACCCCTTCAATTATATTTACCGTCATCGATTCAATATTAATTTTTGCTATGAGACTAAACTTCAACGTATATATCTGCCGTGAGAATCTCTAATCCCCGATAGATTGGTACTTCGACCAGTCCGTCAAATGCTGGAAATATTCATCTGTATCTCTAGAGCTATAGGGTTCACATTTCTAACTCAGGTCGCAATATATTCCGCAATATTAGAGCTTTTTAAACTATCCATTTCTACAGACTACTCGTCACTTTTCATAGAGTCGTCATTCCAAAGAATGTTCTGTGATTACGGGGCATCCCTCACCTAGCTCTGTCCACGATCTCCGATTGATCCGATTCAATCACTCAATCCTCAAAGATAACTATTATGTCGTCGTTCTTAATTTCCTGGTCCTTAACATAGTCGAGGGGATTTATCTCGAACCTTTCGATACATGTATTGATGTTTGACTTATCCCAGACGTAGAACTCGTGGAATTCCTGGGCGATAATGTATTCAAGAACCCCTCGCATAAGTAGTTTATGTTTCATTTTAAGATCCCTGTCTTTCTAGATGACGGGTGAGCCC
>JALNLN010000038.1 GCA_023267855.1 Candidatus Geocrenenecus dongiae
CAGATGTAGAAGGTGATAAGACCGTAGGTAGGAGGACGATCCCTTCTATACTGGGGGGTAGAGCTTGGCTAGGTTATGCTTTAATAATCTGTGTACTAGTAGCTTTGATAGTTTTACAAGTCATTAAAGGTATTCTTCCCTACATATCCTTGATAACACTAACACCAGTAGTAGTGCTACCATGGGTAGCTTTAAAACTTAAAAATGCTAAAGAATTAAAAGATCTAATCGAAGCCCTTAGATTTAATGCTGGAGCATGTAGAGCCGCAGATATACTATACACATTATCAATCATAGCTAAAGCCTTAGTAGTGTAGCTGAATGAATTCTACTTAAGTCATTAAGGTAAAGATTCTCAGCTAAGCTGTCTACTAAAGGTTCCTTCTAAGTGATCTGTATATTGTCAAAAGCTGAAGATAGATTACTTTCTTTTTCTAAATAGAATTGTTTTTAGAGGTCTCCCTAGGTCTGAGAATATTGCTGAGAAGATTATTTAATTATTTATTGTCTGGGTGAGGCGTAGGAATTGAGTTGAAAGATACTACTTCTTCTACTTATGTTAATATAGCTTTTACAAGTTTTATTGCAAAGATTGGGTGAGAAGCGAGTTTTTTAGCTACTCTAACTATGTCGAGACCGTTTGCTAAGTCTAGTATATCTTGATCACTGAGAATTTCTGCCAACATATTTAACTCACTATCACTTAATTTCTCAACAACCCTCAAAACTTTTAGACTCTTATCTATCCTCTCGATCCATGGTTTGTAGAGTTCGTAAAATTCTCCTAATCTTTCTCTAGATGTTTCACCTTCTTGTGAGGCTTCTCCAGCAACTTTACCAGCAGCTAAACCTGCAGCTATAGATGAGTGGATTCCCGCACCTGTAAGAGGTATAACTGTTCCTGCAGCATCACCTATCAATATTACTCTATCTCTAACAGGATCCTTAATCATACCTCCTATCGGGACTGGTGCTCCTCTATAATCTATAATCTGAGCTTTACCGAGTTCATCGCTAAATCTCTTTACGAATGCATCTAGATATTCTTTAGCTGAAGCTACTCTAACGCCTATCCCTACTTCTGCGATCTTCTCGTTTTTCGGAAATATCCATGCGTATCCACCTGGAGCCACGTTGTTTCCAAGAAAGAATCTAACAGCATCTGGATACTTTATCCTACAATTTACCATTATGTACTGTATCGTCGGTATAGGTTCAGATTTCTCAATAACTCCAACACATTTAGCAACCCTAGAGTTATATCCGTCTGCACCTATCACAACACCTGCCTCATATTCTCCTCTACTCGTCTTGACAACCACACTTCTATCAGCTATCTTCATGTCTATGAATTCTTCTCTAACATGTATCTCAACACCATACTCTGCAGCTTGAGCTGCAATCTCCTGCAGAAACCTAGATTTATCTATCAAGAACCCTATCCTATCTATCTTAACATAATTCATGTTCGGTGCATAAACTATCGCGTAAGCTTTATTCAAAACAATATCTGGCTCAGGTTTGACTTCAGCTGTTTTTAATGTTTCTTGACTAGTTGCCTGACCACATGGTTTATTCGCCATTATAGCTGGAGCCTTCTCTATAAGCAGCGTTTTAGCACCAGTCTTACCAGAAGCCTTGGCTGCAGCAACTCCAGCGGGACCAGCACCAACAACAATAACATCATACTTCTCCATAACACAAACTCTAAACCATGTATATCATAAACCTTCTCTAATAAACATTTATCTTTCTGATTTTCTAGAAACTAAGAATATGAATTTCTGAGAATAGATTTTACGGTGAGGATAAGATTATGTAAGCTTATTTTTAGTCTGTTTTCAATACTTGGTTTCTTATAGCTCCGATGTTTTCTATCCAGACTTCCACCATATCTCCTTCTTTTAGAAGCCATTCTTCTCTTACATGTCCTACTCCTGCTGGAGTACCTGTAGCTATTATATCTCCCGGTTCCAGAGTCATTATCTGGCTTACGTATGATATTATTTCAGGTATCTTGAAAATCATTCTCGACGTGTTAGAGTTTTGTCTAATCTCTTTGTTCACTCTAGTTATTATTCTAAGATTATGGGGATCTTCTATTTCATCTCTCGATACAATCCATGGCCCCAGAGGTGCAAATGTATCGAAGCATTTACTCATAGTCCAGCCACGCCATAAACCATCTCTAAACTGGAAATCTCTTGCAGTAACGTCGTTGAGTACCGTGTACCCGAAAACGTGGAAGTATGCTTCATCAGGTTCTAAATCCTTCGCCCTAATACCGATAACCACTGCTAGCTCTCCTTCATAGTCAAGTTTCTTAACAATTTTCGGTTTAACTATAGGATCCATAGGTCCAATAAGAGATGTAGAAGGTTTCAAGAAGAAAACTATCTCTTCTGGAGGAGATGCTCCTAGTTCTTCTACGTGGTCTGTATAGTTTAAAGCCATGCACACGATCTTTCCAGGATTCTTTATTGGAGGTTCTAGATGTACTGAAGAAAGAGGGATTGTCTCTACTCTCACACTTTCTAGAGATGCTTTAACTAGATCTACCAATTCGCTATCTACTAGGAATCTCTTTAAATCTCTCGGCAACCTTTCTTTTAAGATATCTTCAACAAAGTATCTTGGAATAAGTTCTGATTTATCTATAACGAAGCCGTAATCTCTCCTACCCTCAATACTATAGCTGACTATCTTCATTATAACACCCCTAACTTTATAAAAAATTACTGAGAAGAGGTTAATTTAGCTTTACAACAACCTGAAAGCCTCGCCTCTTTAGGGCGGGGATTGTGTGGTAAGGTTTATAAGCTCTGTATCCTTTAGTATATTCTAGGAAATAGCCGTGGAGGACGATTCTCAGACGTGGCTTGAGCTTAAGAGTACTAGGCATGCTAGATATTAGTGTGGCTATCACTTTGTGTGGATACCTAGGTACCGTAGAGATGTTCTCGTAGGTGAT
>JALNLN010000039.1 GCA_023267855.1 Candidatus Geocrenenecus dongiae
CTTAAATTTGCTATATTTTGTATTTATGATCTCGTAGATTTTATGAGATTTATTATGTGGTATCTTACCAACTGTGGAGAGTGTTTGAGGGTCAGCGTTAAATATTTCTCGGAGAGTCCCTAGACCTGTAAGTAGACGATCAGCTGTTACAACGCCTACGTTAGGGATAGATGTTAAGACATTTATCAATATATCATCTGTTCCACCTTTCTTCTTCTTAGGCTTAACCCACATCTCAGTTTTCTCTTCTTTCTTTCTCTTTGAGATTACCGAGATAAATCTAGCGGTTTCTTCTGGAGAAGATGTATAGACAGTTATAAGCTTGAAATCGTAGATGAGGCTTGCATACGCTCCCCAAAAAGCATTCACATTCTTAAAATAACTTAGAGCTTTATGTAGATCTCCTTCTACCAGCATGGTTGGGTTTGAAGAAGCAGCTACGAGAGCTGAAGCTTGTTCGAATAATCTTCCATCGAGTAGAGATGAAATGAAATCATTAACAGATTTTCTCTCTATCAGTATATCTCCTGCGAGAGCGTAATCACCTACCTCCAGTAAATCATACCTAACGCTTACATTATATTTAGCGAGTAGAGAAGGTACCTGCGATCTAGCTTCTCTCTTATCTACTATAACCATACCAGGCTTAATAATCCTAGACTCCAAGAGAACCCAAAAATATGTTGATGTTGGAGGTTCATATACCTATTTTATCATGTTAGAAGAGCTTGATATTTGAGAAGAACCTTAAGTATAATACAAAACTAAATAGTATTAGGGATAATGTGACTGCAAACCAGTCTTTCCCAGCCATCTTCAATTCTCTCAAGTATGTTCTATCTTTCTTAGCTCCAAAACATTTCACCTCCATAGCCTCCGCTAACTCGTAAGATCTTCTCAAAACATTCACCATTAAAGGTACTAGAATTGGAATATATTTCCTCAGCCTCGATATAGGTCCGCCCTTCTCCAGTTCTAAACCTCTACTTCTCTGAGCATCTATGATAGATTGAAGTTCTTCCGCGAGTACAGGTGTGAATCTTATAGCTGAGATAAATGCAAAAGTATACATATACGGTATCTTCATTTTCGTTAAAGCCATACTAAGTTCTTCAGGTGTAGTTGTGAGAAAGAATATGGAGAATGAAGCAAGAAAACCTATAAGCCTATAGGCTAATAGTAGAGATTCATATATTCCTTGGAACGTTAGTGTCTGACCTGGTATCGAGAGTCTAAATAGAAAGTTTGCTATAAATACGAAGATTATTAATGGTGATGTAGCGTAGACTGTTCTAGCCCACCTACCGAAAACCTTTGCTTTTAATGCGAGAATAGCTTCAACCAGTATTACAGAAGTTACCACAACAGCTTCAGTAAACATTATCACAGTAGTCATGAGTAGGAAAGATATCAGAAGCTTAACTCTAGGATCAAGTTTATGGATAACAGTCTTACCTGGATAAAATTGGAGACCACGCAACAGGTATGCCAACAGCTCTCACCTCTAGAAACCCTAGAACAGACTCAACCTCTACAAAAAACCTGTATCGCATCCTTAAAACATTTCCATGAATACATCTATAATAGCTTCCCCTATTGACTAAGTATCTCTTTTACTGATTGCACTATGTATTCTAGGTCTTCGATCGTAAGTTGTGGATGCACTGGGAGGCTTAGAACTTTCCTAGATGCTTCTATAGAGTTTGGGCATATATCCTGAGGATAGCCTAACCGCTTGTAGAGTGGTTGATGGTGGATTGGTGTTGGATAGTGTACTGCTGTCTCCACGCCTTTCTCGTTAAGTTTTCTGGAAAACTGATCTCTACTAACAGGTGAATTATCTTCCAGGCGAACAACATACTGATTAAATACATGTTTAACTCTAGGATCAATATAAGGTGTTGTTAAGCTCTTAATATTATTTAGATTCTTCGTAAGAAATTCTGCATTTCTCATTCTCTTTAAATTTAGTTCTTCAAGTCTCTTGAGTTGGACTCTACCTATCGCTGCAGCCATGTTTGTCATTCTATAGTTGTATCCGATTTCCTCGTGGACGTATTTAGATGTCTGCCCATGGTCTCTAATAATTCTCGCTCTCCTAGCATATTCATCATTATCTGTGACTAACATCCCACCCTCACCAGTAGTCATATTTTTAGTAGGATAGAAGCTGAATACACCTACATCTCCTAAACCTCCAACTTTCTTTTCTCGAAATTCTGCTCCATGTGCTTGAGCACAATCTTCTATCAAGATTAGTTTATAGTCACGAGCTATTTCAGATAAAGCCTGCATATCGGCCGGCTGACCATAAAGATGTACAACAATTATTGCTTTCGTTTTATCCGTTATCTTCTCTAAAACATCGTCTGGGTCTAGATTATATGTTTTTAGATTTATGTCTGCGAAGACGGGCTTAGCGTTTTGGTAAAGTATGGAGTTGGCGGTGGCGATAAACGTGAATGGTGTTGTAATTACCTCATCTCCGGCTCTTACTCCAACAATCTTCAAAGCAGTATCCAGAGCTACAGTCCCATTAGCAACAGCTATAGCATGCTTAACACCTATAAAAGAAGCAAACTCTCTTTCAAAATCTTCAACAATCTTACCGTGAGAAAGCATACCAGATCTCAAAACATCTACCACAGCCTCTATCTCCTCATCACCTATGAAAGGCTTAGCAATACTGACTCTCCTCAACAACACCAAAAACAAAGAAACCATTAATAAACATAATTCAAAAGATAAATAAAACAGTACAAGTAGATACAAT
>JALNLN010000008.1:0-7136 GCA_023267855.1 Candidatus Geocrenenecus dongiae
CCGGGCTAGGGTACCGCCGCATCGAGCTCCTAATTCTCGAAAGCTTTTATTTAGGTGGTTATGGCTGATGTTACCCGGGGTTTTCTAGGAGAGCTATCTTCCTGAGTCCTATGCTTTTCTGCCTCCAGGATCATCTTTTCCTCAGGAGTGATAGGAGCGAGTGTAGATTTAAGTTTTTGGCGCGGTTTTCTTAAACTGTATTCTAGGAAGATCCGATTGAACGTTTTTAGCGACTAATGGGTAGACGGTCTCGGGGAAGCGTTAAGCGTTATCCTATCTAGTCCAGAGAAAAAGGCAGCTGTCAAGAAGCTGAAGCCGATCCCGAAAACATCTTAGTCCAAGCTTTCCTATTACTGAAGACTAGTAAGCAATTATTGGTCTGTTTTCTTTACGCGATTGGCTACAGAGGAGTTAACAAGGCCATAGGATTGAGCTGCATCATAGCAGAATGAAGATTTTGATGATGCTTACCTAGAAAGCGTCAGCCTCTCAGAACAAATACTTATTAATACTTTTCTTCCTATTTCTCTTCCAGGATGACTCAGGAATTCATCATTGTTACTATTGGTTTATTCATTCTTGCTACGATCTCAGGGATGCTGGGGCTTGGCGTTGCTTTTGCAGCGGTGCCATTCCTTGGATTATTTTTTCCTGACCTTATTCATCAAGTACAGCCCCTCAGCCTTCTGCTGAATGGTGTAACTGCGATGTTTTCCGCGTACGGTTTTGCGAGGAGCGGCTTTGTAGATTGGAGGAAGGCCATCACGCTGGCGATCGTAACAACTCTATCCGCGCCTATTGGAGCTTATCTTGTACAGTTTATAGACCAGGTCTACGTGTGGTTTGTCTATTTTGTCTCAGTCATTTACCTTGCATATAGATTGTTCAAGCCTGTTAAAGAACGCATGGGTAAAGAGAATTTCAGAGTAGCAATTATACTTGCCATTCCTATCTCAATACTTTCTGGGTTTCTCGGCGTCGGCCCTGGATTTCTACTTATGCCCACTCTTATCCTAGTTGGATTTGACCCGAAGAGGGCTGCCGGCATAAACGCGTTTGCGGTAACTCCTCCTTCATTTTCATCTCTTATACCACATTTACCGACCGCCCAATGGAATATCACGTTAACGTTGCTACTTCTCATAGTAGGAGCACTTGGGTCTTTTGCTGGTGCGAGGATTACGAGTCTTTATATTCCGAGTAAAAGAGTTAAACAAATCTTCGGGGTCCTCATAGTGGTCATGACACTCTACAAGATATATACTTTAATGGGATAACATTCCTCAACCATAGGGCATGTATAAAATCTTCAAATAATCTAGCTTCTTAACCTCGTTGCTTATATTGATAACTAAAGACATACTACTTATGACCTGTGCGTACTACGTTTATTTAAGGGAAGTGATCTCAATTATTTGTTTAGATCAGCACTCAAGATTAGATGTTTGATTATTAGTACTTCTAGATAGATGTTTTATTTTTGAGATCTAGCAAGGTTTTATAGTTATTTTAAGAATACTGATGTAGTTTTAGTTTTGTTAAGATTAAATAGGGAGTGGGAAGCTTAACTTTTAGGATATGACGGCTAATTTTCAAGTAATTTTTAGTGGAAATGAAGACGAACTCTACAGGTTTATTATAACTTGGAAGATGCTGTCTGATTTAAAGAGGTATGAAGAGATGAAGAGGGAAGTAGAGCAACTTGAAGAAAAGATTAGAGAGCTTAGAGAAGAATTAAAGAAACTAGATGAAACCAGGAAGAGTATGCAGAGAGAAATTTCCGAGCTTATAGCTAAGAGAGAAGTCTTGAAGAAAGAACGAATAGACCAGCTTCCAGCAGATACGAAAATACTCTAAGATGCATGTTCACGAGATTTATGCTGGTAAATATATTTTTCCATAATACTACTAGACTACCCATTTTCTCCCAATATGCCAAGTCTTAATAACCAGTTATCATAGATGATAAACTAGAATGAAGTCTTCAAAAAGTATTACAGAAGTTCCATTAAAAACTAAACTGAAACCATGTATTAGAGAAGTCATCCTAGAAAACTTTATGAGCCATGAGTATTCTAGAATCCCCCTCACAGCTGGAATAAACATAATTACAGGACCTAATGGTGCAGGCAAGTCGAGCATACTTTTAGGAATAGCTGTAGCTCTTGGACAAACATATACAGAGAGAAGTCATAAATTGAGTGATTTGATAAGGAGAGGTGAAGAAGCTGCAAGAGTTTCAGTAATTTTTGATAATAGAGAAGTGGATGGTGTTAGACCTATACCCTGGCTAAACTCTGATCAGCTAGTAATCACTAGATACATCAAGAAGAATGGAGATTACTGGCACTACGTAAACAATAGATTCAAGACGAAAGCAGAGGTCGAACACCTACTACAAAAGATCGGCTTAAACCCAAACAACATGCTGATAATAATGCACCAAAACATGATAGAACAATTCGCAGCAAAAAGCAATGTAGAGAAACTAAAGATGGTTGAAGACGCAGTCGGAGCATCCCACTTTAGAAGAAGAATAGTAGAAGCAGAAGAAAAACTTAGAAACGTTCAATTAGAATCACAGATACTGAAGAGAACACTTGAAGAAGCTAGAACAGCGGTAGAGTACTGGAGGGAAGAATATGAGAAACTTGTAAAGAAGAGGAAGCTCGAAGAAGAGAAGAAGAAGCTTGAAGTAGAATTAGCTTGGGCTGAGGTTAAAGAAATTGAAGAAGATATAAGTAGATTACAGGAGAAACTTGAAGCTTTAAAACTTGAAGAAATCAAACTTAGAAAAGAGCTTGAATATCATAGTGGAGAAGCATCTATACTTAGAAGTGAAGTTTTAGAAATCTTTAAAAAACATGGTGGTTTAGAAGAATTTGAGAGAAAACTAGATTTAATGATAGAAGAGTATGTTGGGAAAGCTATAGCTGGATACAAGTTGGAGTTGAATGAAAAGAATGTAAAGAAGATTCTACAAGAGATGTCGAAGCTAGAAGTCTTGAAGAATGAGAAGATCGTTAAAGCTTCAGGTTTAGGTGAGAGACCACAAAAAATTAGGAAGATGGATGAAGTTAGTGAAGATCTAAAAACTGTTTCTCTCAAGATAGCTTCACTTGGACAAGTCTCGGAAGAAGCTGAAGACATGTATCTTATAGCAGACGCTAGGTATAAGGAGACAGAAGTAAGATCGCAACAAGTAGAAGAAAACTTGAAGAAAGCTTTAGAAGAACTAGAATATAGAAAACAACTTTGGAGAAACTTTCTAAGAAACCTTGTAGAAGAAGTTGAGCCGAGATACAACTCTATCTTATCGCAAGTCGATGGATCTGGAAAGATAAGTTTAAAAGGATTAGAAGATCCTGAGAAAGCTTCGATAGAATTGTATGTAGGTTTTAGAGGAGCGGAACCAGCATTACTAGATGCTCACACACATAGTGGGGGTGAGAGGATAGTTGCAACACTCGCCTTCCTACTAGCTCTACAGAATTACATTAAATCTCCGTTGAGAGCTGTAGATGAATTCGATGTACATTTAGATCCTCTTAATAGAGAGAGGATGGTGAAACTTCTACTCGGAGCAGCTAGAAGTTCTCCAGATTCTCAATACATCCTCATAACTCCCGGGAAGATCGTAGTAGAAGAAGGAGTAAACATAATACTTGTACAGAATATTTCAGGTAGATCTCAAATCTCTCTAGGAGGATGATTTATGTCTAAACAATTAAAAAAGTATACAAGAGAGGAGGTTGAGCAAATCATAGCTATATGTGAGAATATAGAGAAGAAGGGTCTAGACCCGTTTACTGTAGATGTTAAAGAACTTCTAGAGAAGCTTAGGAAGATGCTTGAAGAAAACCCAACACTAGAACACTATACACTTGATGCTGAGACGGTATACAAAATCGCTACAGTAATAGCTCTCCAGAACAAGTGGCTTACAGAGAAAGCTAGATCACTCTTCATAGATTCTCAACTCATATCATCACGTCTCCTAGCATTAGACAAGAAAACGATAACTCAAGCTTTCATAAAAATCTGGAGACCCATAATCTCCCTAGAACAAATCACAGTGCAAAGGCTCAACCAGGGGTTAGAACACTTCTTAAGCCTACCACCTAGAAGAGATGTAAAGATGAAGAGAGGAATATTCTCAGATAAAGAAGTAGAATTAGCACGTAGAGCCATAGAGCGTGAGAGAGAAGTTATAGAAGAGAAGATGAGCCAGCTGTACAGAGAACTCTTAGAAAAATCTAAAATGTATGGAGAGATTGATTACTGGGAATTCATATCTAGAGAAAACTGGGAGGAAACATACGAGAGAGCATACTTAACAAGCTTCCTAATCTCCGAAGGTTACGTAGAAGTAAAGAGAAATCCTCTGAAAAATGAATTAAAACTCATACCAAATGAGAAGAAGGTTCAGAGAAAGAATGTTTCTTCTCTAGTAATATGTCTAGGTGTGTGGAGATGAGCGGAGAAGAAAAGATATCGAGGAAACTGATGATAGCTGCAGCAATGCTCTTCTTTAGAAGTCATAGAAATCCAGGCGTTAGAGGATGGGAGCTAAAAAATAGATTAGGGAAAAACTATATGAGAATACTTGATATACTTAATTCTAAGCTTAATGAACTTGGCTTCGAGATAAAGACAGTATTCGAAGATGAAGCTAGTCAAGATCTCGATAGAGCAAAATTCTACGTAACCTTATCACATCCATTAACAATATCAGATATAGTAGCTTCAGGATACAGAATAGACGAGATAGCAGCTCTAGCAATAACATTATCCACAATCTATAGTAGAGGTGGAAAAGCATCTCTCAAAGAAGTTATGGAGATACTAGAATCAAAATTCCCTAGATGGAAAGCAGAAACATATATTGAGAGGGCTATAAGAAGGGGATACATAAATAAAACAGAAGACGAAATACTCACACCTGGATGGAGAGCAGAAGTAGAACTACAACCAAGAGAACTATTAAAATCTATACTAGAAGCACAACCACAAAAAACAGAAAAAACAGAAGATAGCAAACAAGAAGAATAACCTTATAGACAACTTAAATAATCTCTAAAATCTTTAATAAAAGATTTGAGATATTATATTATGCGCGCGTGCGGCCACAACCTCCAGCTTTGGGATGATGTAACCCACCCCTGCTGTCTGAAGATAAAGATATGAAGAAACCCTCGATTGCTGACCAAAAATCAAGCCAATAAAAATCTCCACTATACAAACTTCAAGAATGTTTTCCTAAACCTTATACCATAGACTAGATAGAAAGAAGGAATAAGGATAGTGTAGGGAAAACTGGTGCTAATTGGTTAAATGGTCTCTACGATTATACTTAGAACATCATCTTTCTTAATCTCTTGTTCTACCTTCATCTTTACACTCATATCTCTATACTTCATTATATTCCAGAGGCTTGTTTTGGATCCCTTCTTCTTAAAAGCATCAGCCACACATTCAATAGACCCCAGATTATCCACAGTCACCTTTAGTTTTGTTTTATCCAACTCTACATCAGACTCTACAGTAAACTCTTTCTTCAACTCTTCTTCACCAAACAACTCAAATATACTAACCTCCTCCCCAATCTTAACATCTCTACACACTCTCAAATCAATCTTCCCAACTAGAGGCATACTAATAAAAAATCAGAAACACTATTTAGAGTTAAACAATTCAAGAAAATATTAACCTAGAAGATACTTCAAGAATAAGAAGTAATAGAATAAAATATTATGATATAATGATATAGAAGAGTAGTTTTAGCGCCGGCGGGTGGATTTGAACCACCGACCAACGGGTTAACAGCCCGCTGCTCTACCAGACTGAGCTACGCCGGCAGCCTCAGTCTAATAGTATTGTTTTAATGGTGATCTATAAATTTATAGTTTCTTAGAGGTGCTTTCATCATAATATTCATATTTTTAAGTTTCTATTTTCTAGGTTGTGTTATTAACGGGTAATGTTTTTATTTTGTATTGTTTTGTTGGTTTTAGGTTATGCTTTTCATACTTTATACTACTGGTAAATGTAATTTGAGGTGCAGTTATTGTGGTGGGAGTTTTAATCCAGAAGTTGTTCCATGGTCTGTTGAATATAATTTAGATTATCTTAAACAATTGATAAGAGAAGATGATGTTGTAGCATTTTATGGTGGTGAGCCTTTCTTGAATACCGATTTCATTGAGAAGGTTATGGTTAATGTAGAAGCTTGTAGGTGGGTTGTTCAGACAAATGGTTTACTATTTCACAAAATTAGAGAAAACATACTGAATAGATTTGATACCATACTTATCTCTATAGATGGAGTAAAATGGCTGACAGACATGTATAGAGGTGTAGGTGTCTACGAGAAAATTATTAAGAATGTTGAGAAGATTAGAGAATTTTATAATGGTGATCTTGTAGCAAGGATGACCGTAACGGAAAATAGCGATATATACAGAGATGTTAGACACCTCCTCTCACTAAGATTATTTAATCATGTACACTGGCAGCTGAACTTGGTCTGGTCTAGGAAATGGAGTAATCTATGGAGTTGGATAGAAGACAACTATAAACCTGGATTGAGGAGATTGATGGATTACTGGATTGAGAATCTTAAGAAAGGGATCATCTTAGGTATAGCTCCATTCCAAGGAATTATGAAACGTATAGTTGAAGATAATTTTAAGGCTCCTCCTTGTGGTTCTGGGGTAGATTCCTTCACAATACTTACAGATGGAAGAGTGGTCTCATGTCCTATAGCTGTCTATGAAGAATGGGCTAATGTAGCTAGGCTACCAACATCTAGAGAGATTCTTCAACAATATAAACCACGTCTAGGAGAACCATGTAGTAGTTGTAGTTATTTCAAGATATGTGGAGGTAGATGTCTATACACTCATGTTGAAAGATTATGGGGTGAAGAAGGAGTAGAAGCAGTCTGCGAAACCTCAACATACATAATCGACCTAGTCTACGAAAACATAGATAAGATAACCAAAATCTTAGAGAGAACGGGCATCCAGTTGTCAGAGATACTGTATCCAGAATACAATAATACTGTTGAGATTATTCCATAGATTTCCCTAAGATCTTTAATGTATCTGTAGATCCACCATCCTATACTATCGTAC
>JALNLN010000008.1:7236-67807 GCA_023267855.1 Candidatus Geocrenenecus dongiae
CCTATACTATCGTACGTATTTCTGGAGTTTACGTATAAGTTCTCTAAGATCTGTTAAAGGTATCTGGAGTCTACCAACTTCCATATTCTTCTCGAAAACATTTATAGATAGTTTTCCATCTTCTTCTCTCAACTCGTAGTAGAATCCACTAAAAGTCTTAAATCTAGTAATCTTTTTCTCATAATCTTCTAGGAGACTGGATATACGTTTCCTCATGTATTCAAGAACTTCTTCTACATCCATGTCCTTGGAGATTTCAAGAATTTCTTTGAATAATTCTGGAATATTCTTCTTAATCTTCAACAAGATTTCTTCATTCATGTTTTTCATTTCCTCTACAATCTTTTCTCTAACTACTCTGGGCATCGATGCGAGATTATTCTTGGATTCTTTATCTAGATACTTTTTTAGACGTGTAGTTAGTATGAGATCGTCTGTTTTCGCTTCTCTAATCCAACAGTATACTGTATCTTTAGAGAATCCTAGATCTCTAGCAGCTTCTTCTACATTTCTCCAAACACCTTCATTTATACATCTGATTAAAAATTTTCCTTTTTCTGAAGGTGTTAGTTCTTCTCTGATGGTGTGGGTTATGGCGGCGGTTTTCATAGCTTCTAATCTGCTACATTCGTGTACTATACATGGAGCTTCTTCTACACCAATAATCTTTAAAGCTTCTAGTCCAGGTACCAATACCTCTCCTGAGCATAAATCTCCATTTCTTCCAAGACTCTTAAATTAGACAAAGCTATGAACTCTACGTTATACCTGTAATGGTCTGATGCTCTAAGAACCCTTAATGCCTCTGAGACTATAACTCCACACTCATGGACTGTGAGGATTAGCAGTCTGGAATCTACTTTAACACTTACTTCCAAAACTTTCAGAGTTTTCTAAGACTATATTGCTGGGAAGTCTCTCTAAGCATTCTAGAAGCATATTTGGACCGGGCGGGATTTGAACCCGCGACCTCCCGCGTGCGAGGCGGGCGATCTCCCAGCTGATCTACCGGCCCCTACTGGGATTATCAAACCAGTCTTTTTTAAACTTACTTTTATAGTACTCGTTCTTAAGTCATTTATATTTATGTTGAAAATCTAGAACAAGTATTGTATCTATTTTTCTGAATTTAGTAATCCTAAAAGTAGATGTCAAGATCTTCAGCTACAATCTTCTTAAAAACTCTACCAGTACATCTGCAGCGTCTAGAACTTCTTTAATTGATATATTTTCTTCGGAAGAATGTGCATACTGTATATCTCCGGGACCATAGATTATACATTCTATTCCTGCTTTATGGAATAGAGCATTTGCATCTGTTTCAGATTCTACTATCCTCTTCTTGGGATCCGACCTTAGAATTTTCTTATGTATTTCAGAAAGCATTTCTACGTATTCTGTCTCAACTAGGAAGCCATCGCATCCATGTATTGGCTCGAATTCTATCTTAACATTTTTTCTAGCATTAAGCTTGCTGATCTCTTCTTTTAAGAAAGCTAGTATCCTTGAATACGATATCTCTGGATGAAAATGTATTAAGACCTCGCCTTCAGCTTCACCTGGTACAACCCATCCACCATATCCTCCTACAAGTTTTCCAAGATTGAATATTGGCTTCATGCTATATTCCATGTTTACTGTAAATTCTTTTTCAATTTTCTCTTCTAGAATTTTGTAGACTTCATAGAAATTCAGGATAGCGTTATCTTTGTTTCTTGAAGCTCCATGACCGCTTCTACCATAGACTCTTAATTTAAACTCTATACATCCAGCGTTACCGATACATATATCCATAGAGGTTGGCTCAAGTATTATGCAGGTCTTAGTTTTTACATTTCTAATCATGAGTTCAGACGCACCCCTCCCATACATTTCTTCATCTACAACGAATGCGAAAACTACGTCTGGCTCTATATTCTTCTCAGATAGTTCTTCTAGGGTTAGTAGCATCGAAGTTAATCCTCCCTTCATATCGCATGCACCTCTCCCATAAATCCTTCCATCTTTAACTACTGGTTTGTAGGGTTCTTTCATATCTAATTGTGGAATAGTATCAAGATGTCCGCAAATCATTATCTTATCTCCTCTACCCAATTTTACTAAAACGTTATAACCAGTTTTATAGACTTCTTGTAATTCTGGCTTAAACCCTATACTAGTCAGGTAATCGTAAATATAGTAGGAGATTTCTTCTTCTCTACCTGATGGACTTGGAATAGAGATAAGCTTTGATAGTATTTCTACAGCTTTCTCAAATTTACTCATACTCTACTCAATAGTTAATTAACCAGTTGGGATAAGAATATTTCTTAGCAGAGATGATATTGTTACAATTTAATATCGTTTTATTACATTTTTTAGACAAGGTTTTTATAGAGCTTTCCTAGAATAGAGTAAGGTTATGCTTTTAGAGGTGTCTTAATTTTATGTACGAAGCTGTCGGTTCTGAGACTTTAAAATATCTTGAATTGGCTAAGAAATATCTCCCAATTAGTTTATGGAGTTCTGAGAGTATAGTAGCTTCTTTCATTGTTGAGAGAGCTGAAGGATCTTATCTAATAGATGTTGAAGGAAGAAGATTTATTGATTTAACAAGTCAGTGGTCTACAAATAATGTTGGGAATGTTAATGAAGAAGTGCTACAAGCAGCTATAGAAGGGTTAAAACAATATGGTTTCATAATATATGGTCTAAATCTTCACAAAGCTGTATTTGACCTTGTATTAGAACTAATCAGGATACGCCCATCTACAAGATTAAGTAGAGTAGCTCTAGAACTATCTGGAACTGGCGCTGTTGATGCAGCGGTAAAGTTTACTATAAAAGTTAAGAAAAGACCTCACATAATCAGCTTTCTTGGACAATATCATGGATACTATACGGGAACACTAGGATACGGGCCGGAAAGTGCTGATTCTAGAAAATACTTTGAGAGTTTCTATGGGAATGCTGCCATACTTCTTCCATATCCAGACTGTTATCGAAAACCAGAATACATGAGTTGTGAAGAATGGGGGAAGTTCATAATAGATTATATTGAAGATGTAATCTTAAGATACAATGTTGCTCCAGATAGAGTAGCTGGAATACTTTTTGAACCTATAGCTTGTGAAGCAGGTGTATGGATACCTCCAGACAGCTTTGTATATGGATTAAGAAGGCTTGCAGATAAGTATGATTGGTTCTTAATAGCTGATGAGGTTATGACTGGGTTTGGTAGAACAGGTAAATGGTTTGCCATTCAACACTGGGGTATAGATGTAGATTTAATGCCTCTTGGAAAAGGTATGAGTGGAGGTATATTCCCGATAGCTGCAGTCTATGGATCTGAAGAAGCGATGGCTAAAGAACCAGTAGAATACGGTACAACTTTTGGAGGGCATCCAGCTGGATGCTTAGCAGCTATAGCAAACATTAGAGTAATAGAGAAGTATAAGCTTGTTGAAAATGCTGAAAGACTGGGCTCAAAAGTTTTGAAGAGGATTAAAGACTGGCCTGAGAAGTATGAGATAGTTGGTGATGTTAGAGGTAAGGGTTTAGTTATCGGTATAGAATTTGTAAAAGATAAAAAATTGAAGACTAGGAATCCTGAATCAGCTAGAACAGTATATTTTGAGTGTATAAAACGTGGTGTACTGCCTTTAATGGATGTAGGAGACTGGACACTAAGACTTCAGCCACCCCTAAATATCGAAGAAGAAGTGTTAATGTATGCAGTAGATGTAATTGAAGATTGTATAAAGATAGCTGAAAAAGAATTTAAGAAAAAGTAGCATCGTCATTTAGGAAAAAGGGTTAAATAAGTCATTAACCTACCTTATTCTATGAAGAAATTTTCACATATATTCTCAAACTCAAAGTTGAGAAGATTACATGGACTAACTCGTACAGTTAAAATCACAATTATTATTGTCATTTTAATTTTAGTCATCTCTCTAACAACATACTCGATGACTACACTAACTAAACCATCTCAAAAGATTATAGCATTTGTATGGGAAGACTTTACAGTTCCAGAAGTGTTAAATCCTATGAGAGAGAAGTATCCTCAACTGACAGTCGAGAATAGTATATTTACATCACAGCAAGAAATGCTGGCAAAACTTAAAGCAGGTTTTAAAGCAGATATTGTAAGTCCATGTATTGATTATCTACCTACGCTCATCAAGCTGGATCTCATACAACCTATAGATCCAAGTAAGTTAAAGAATTGGAATAACTTGTTCAAGAGTTTGAGAGAGTACCCAGAGATATGGAGAAATGGAAAACTATACATGGTTCCAACAGCCTTCGGTATTCAAGCAGGAGTAACATATAGAAAAGATAAGATACCTGAAATCAGGAACTGGATAGATATCTTCACATTTAAAGAAAAGAGAGTATTGATCTTAAAAGATCCGAGAATAGGGATAATAATAGGTGCATGGGCTTTAGGTTACGATTATCCATGGAATCTAACTAGAAACGATCTAGAGAAGATAAAACAATTCTACAAAGAACATAAAGACTCCATATTGAAATTTTATGAAAGTGATATAGAAGCTAGAGAACTTCTAGCTTCAGGAGATGCGTGGATAATAGCTGGAAGTGGTCCAGCTCAAGCATACTGGCTGAGATCAGAAGGTATAGATGCAGAGTTTATTCTACCAGAAGGAAAAGGAGTAGGCTGGATGTGTGGATTATCTATCTTAAAAACTTCAGGAAACTTAGAAGCAGCCCACACCTACATAGATTACTTTATTTCAATTGAACCTCAAGTATACTATGCAACTGAATGGTTGTATGGACCTAGTAATGAAGAAGCTTTTAAGAAAGTTCCTCCCGAAAAGATTGAAGAAAGTGGAATGGTAAGCCCGGAAGTACTCTCACAAGTCCTCCCTCTAATAGAGCCTGAAAATATAGATGAATGGATAGAAATCTGGGAAGATATAATAGCAGGATAATTCACAAATTAGAAACATCTTCTCCAAAAGAATAAGCATACATCAAATATACTAGATCTGAGAATCTTTGAAGTACTACTAAGAAGTTAGAAGATTTGTGGAATATTGTTCGAAAACTTATATACCGCTAACTAGATAAAAACTCTCTGGAAAATTATGGAATTATCTAATTTTCGTAGATCTAGCAGGTTAATATTGGAATTTTGGGGAGAAATTGGGGGGTTAGAAGACAAAATTGAAAACAACTTCTCTTAGATTGGTAAATATATCGAAATTATATGGAAAAATAGTTGCATTACAGGATATTAACCTTGAGGTTCATAGAGGCGAACTCCTCACGATACTAGGACCTAGTGGAAGTGGGAAAAGTACTTTACTGAAGATCATAGGAGGGTTTGAAGAACCTACGTCAGGTGAAGTATGGATTAATGATAAACTTATGAATGGCGTTCCACCATATAAGAGACCTACAAGCATGGTTTTCCAAGATCTCGCTCTCTTCCCCCATCTAAACGTATTCGATAATATATCTTATGGATTAAAGATTAGAAAGATGCCGATAAATGAGATTAAGAAGAAAGTTAGAAGCATAGCTGAACTTCTCCATATTGAAGATATTCTAGATAGACGTATAACTCAGCTTAGTGGAGGACAAGCGCAGAGAGTTGCTTTAGCACGTTCCCTAGTAATAGAACCTGAAATACTTTTACTAGATGAGCCTCTAGGTCCACTAGACTTAAAGCTAAGAAGAGAGATGCAGCTTGAGCTTAGAAAGATTCAGAAGAACTTGAATGCTACCTGGATATACGTTACCCACGATCATGAAGAAGCTATGGTCATGTCAGATAGAATAGCAGTATTAAAAGCTGGTAGAATACTAGAAGTAGGAGATGTAAAACAGATATACGAGAAACCTAAAAATAAATTTGTTGCAGAATTTTTTGGAGAAACAAACTTTTTTGAATGTAGAATCGAGAAGATAGAAAACGGCATAGCTACCGCCTCATGCAATGAGATAATAATTCAATTTAATGCATTTAGAGATATGAAGCCAGGTGATGAAGTAACCCTAATGATAAGACCTGAGAAGATAAAACTTCTTAAAAACTCTCCAACTGTAAACGTAAATGTCGCTGAAGGTTACTTGAGGGAAGTTGTCTATAAAGGTCCTCATTTAGATATTAAGATAGAGTTGAAGAATTCAAAGACCATGTTTGTAAGATCTATTGAACTACCATATAGGATAGGAGAACATGTATACTTAACATGGAGAGATGAAGACGTAGCGGTGATAATAGAGTGAATCGTATTAGATTTAGACAGATAAGGATACCCCTACACGTGCTTTATGGTATACCCTCTCTAGTTTACTTATTCATTTTCTTCTACATTCCCATGATAATGATAGTTGTTTACAGTTTCTGGAAAGGTGGGCCACTCTATAAAGTTATCCGAGTATTTACTTTAGAGAATTATGTTAGATTTTTCGTAGATGAGCTGTCTCGTAATGTTCTGGTATGGACTAATCTACTCGCACTCTTAATATTTTTTATCGTTATATTGATCGCTTATCCTATTGCATATTTCCTAGCAAGATTGATGAAAGGTGAGAGTGGATTAAAGATAATCCTACTAATCCTGATGCCTCTGGAAATGAATTACCTAATTAGGATATTTGCTTGGAGAAATATTCTCGGAGAAAACGGTTTAATCAATAATACACTCATGTATCTCGGAGTTATTGATCAACCTTTAACTATGCTCTTCCACAGCATCTATGCAATTATAATTGTTGCAGTTCATAATGGTCTACCATATGCTATCTTTCCACTCTACATAACTCTCAGAAGTATACCTAAATCTCTTTATGATGCAGCAATGGATCTTGGATCAAACAGGATAAGCGTCTTCTTCAGAATCACTCTACCACTCAGTATGCCTGGAATAGCTATTGCATTTCTATTCATATATGTTCCAATGATTGGAGAGTTTGCTATACCTGCTTTAGTTGGTGGAAAAACATATTTGCTTGGAAACTTAATAACTAGAAGTTTTCTAGAAATAGGTAACTGGCCTTTCGCATCTGCTGCAACTATGAATGTACTGATACTAAGCTTGATAGCTATATTCGTAGTCTTTAAGTTGACTGGGATGAGGTGGCTCTACAGATGAATATTAGTAAAGCAATATTAGCAGTATTTACATGGACAGTTATAACGTTTCTAATATATGTCCCACTAGTTCTAGTCATAATCTTCTCATTTAATGATAGCATATACTTTGTTTTTCCTCTTAAAGGATTTACTCTTAAATGGTATGTTAGAGTATTCGAAGATCCATTATTCTTAAAGAGTGTAGTAAATTCTATTATAGTAGCTCTAGCTACAACTGCAGGAGCTATCTTACTAGGAGTTCCAGCATCTTTCTCATTTGTTAGGTTAAGGAGGAATAATGTGTTTGCAGGATTTATAGTAATTCCCTTCATAATACCTTGGCTAGTTATAGGAGTATCGTGCCTAATCTTCTTTTATACTATCGGCATCCCCTTATCTCTCTTAACAGTTACGTTAAGCCACGTAGTTTACAGTATACCATTAGTAGTGTTGGTAGTTGCGGCAAGATTGATAAGCTTAAACCCTAACTATGAGAAAGCGAGCATGGATCTAGGTGCAGACCAGATCCAGACATTCATCAACATAACTCTACCATTAATCTACCCATCAATAGCTATCTCAGCACTAATAACTTTCCTATGGTCTTTCGACAATTTTATAATAACTTTCTTCACAATAGGTTCTGACATAACAGTACCCTTATGGATGTGGGGGTCTCTAAGAAGACCTGTTAACGTCCCACTAGTGGCAGCAGCCTCATCATTAATAATAATAATCGGCTCAGCAATAGTATACCTGATAGAAGAATATAGATTGAGAAAAAGTGGTTTTCTAACAACTCTATTATAAATGAGAATAGTTAGCTGGATCAGAATCTTGTAGATACTTAATTTATTTAAATGCCAAGCTATAATACCTAACTGATTATCTGGATCTCGGCATCATTAAATCTAGAATAATCAAAAAATGTGAAATAAAGATTTAGGTGAAATATCTATTTAAAGCCAATTATATATTTCATGATTTAATAACTGGAAAAATATTTTAACAGGTTAGGTGTTTTAGAGAACGGTGGATACTTAGATAATGTTGATAGTTTTTCTCTTTATTTCATTTGTTAGCGAGGGGAGAATCTGAAAGCTATTATAGTTGGTGTTGGAGCTGTTGGATCTGTTATTTCACGTCATCTTGCAATGAGTGAAGAAGTCAGCGAGGTAATTCTTGCAGATAAGAATTATGATAGAGCTAAGAAGGTTGCATCAGATATTGGTAGGAGGAAACTTATACCCAGAAGAGTTAATGCAGCAAATATTCAGCAAGTAGCTAATCTAGCTAAGAACGTAGATGTACTAATAAATGCGACTCTCCCCAGATTCAATATACAGTTAATGAAGGCATGTCTCGAAGTTGGAGTTCATTACATCGACTTGGCAAGTGATGATCCAGATCTACAATTAAAATTCCATGAGAAATTCAAAGATGAAGGACTTACAGGAATAATATGTCTAGGTGAAGACCCGGGTCTTTCAAACATATTTGCAAGATATGCATCAGATCAGTTAACAAAAGTTGAGTCGATAAAGATAAGGGATTGTGAGAGTAGTATAGTTAAAGGTATGAGAAGCCATCTAACACCATTATTCTCTAAAGAAGTTTACTTTAATGAATTGTTTGAAGCAGCATACATATACCAGAACGGCAGGTATAGGAAGCTTCCACCTCTAAGTGGATATGAAGAGTACGATTTCCCTACACCGATAAATAGACTACCAGTATACGCTGTCTCACATGAAGAAGTCTTCACAATACCAAAATACATTAAAGATGTAAAGTACGTAGACTTCAAGTTATTCATACCGAGTGAAGTAGTCCAGATATTGAAGGTGTTGAAGGTAATCGGATTGCTAAGTAAGAAGAGGGTTAGAGTAGATGGACAAGAAATTACACCACTAAAGGTTTTATTTGCAGTCTTACCAGATCCCGAGGAGCTCGTTGGAAAGGTTTCAGGGTATGCTGGTATAGCTGTAGAAGTTCAAGGGAAGAAGGGTAGGAAACGTGTAAAGTATGTGATCTACACGTTGATGAGCCATGAAGAAGCTTATAGAGAATTTGGGACAACAGCTACAGCATATTTAACTGGAACTCCTCCCGCAGTTATAGCGATAATGCTTGGAGAAGGAGAGATAAAAGCTAGAGGTGTATATTCTCCAGAGTATCTTTCACCTAACCCAATACTCCAAAAACTTGAAGAATACGATATACAGATACACTCAATAATAACAGAAGAAACAACACTCACCTTATAGAAATCATAAAGTTTATGGAGAATAATTAAAAGTTTATTCCAGTCTACTGGTAGAAGATTTTTCTAGAAGGTGGGTTCTGGCTAGGGATATATTTTTAAGATTTGCTATATCTATACATTTGGTCAACTTATGAAGAGAGCGGTAGGGCTCATAACAACTGATATGAAGATTGCGAGTATGGTTCGTGAAGTAGCGTCAAAGATGAAGCTGAAGGTATTCCACGTCCTAGATGTAGGTGAGCTCCCAATACACGTAAATATCTTAATCTCAACTAGAAGTGAGAAGATAGAGAATATAGAAGGTAGAGAGATAATTTACATAGATGATTATAGAGATATAGAAGAAGCTGTAGAGAAAGCTGTAGAAAAGCTTTCAGGTATTGGGAAGTATGAGCGAGTTATTGTTGCTATAGATCCTGGAAAAACGATTGGTGTAGCGTATACAGTTAATGGAGTGGTAATTAAGACTTGTAGATATGGAGATTTAGGAAAGATGGTTATAGATCTTAAAGATTTTCTAGAAAGACATAAAGACTCCTATGAGAAGACTGTAATAATAGGGTCGACGTCTATGATTGATGAAGCTTTAAAATTTATGGAGATTATTAGAGAACCTCTTAAAGATGTTGTTGATGTAAAGATAGAGATAGTTGATGAAGCAAAAACTTCTAGAGGGCTAATATCTAGAGAGAAGGAAGTAAGTAAAGATGAGTATTCGGCCATACTCTTATTCCTCAGGAAGAAGCATCTATAGGAGGTGGTTTAAATTCCAGTACATTTTCTAAAATATGGAAATACGTTAATAGTGAATGGTCCTGCATCAATAAGACTTATAGAAGGTAATGCAACGATTTTCGGGTGCCCACTCTCTCATAGGAAAAGTATTGTAATTAAGAGTTGGAGATCCAGACCTGTATATTCTTTAACAGATTGTAAGATAGAGTATACTTTTGGAGAAGGTGGATCTATAGAAGAAGTTGAGGGGAACACTATTCCAAGCGAGTGGCTAAATGTTTCCCAAGCAATTTCTAGTAGAGATAGAGTTACCGTAATGGTTATGGGTGCATCAGATTCTGGTAAAACGTCTCTCACAACTCTAATATGCAATTCTCTACTACTAAATAAGAAAGACACGGTATTCTTCGATCTAGATCTAGGTCAATCTAATATCTGTTCTCCAACAACTATCGGATACGTAAGACTGAAAAACCCTATCCCCGATCTATCATATCTGAGAGCTGAGAACATGGATGTCGTTGGATATACTTCACCAACACCCTTAGTCATGAAACATCTAGAAGTAGCTGGAAATCTCTATAGAAAACTAAGAGAATCTTATCCAGATTCAAGTATAGTAATAGACGTAGATGGATGGATATCAGGGGAAGCAGCAATAAAACATAAAATAGAATTGATGAAAATTCTCAACCCAGATTCCCTACTACTAATAGGCGACACCATCAAAGAAGTGGAAGAATATTGTCAAGAAAACTCTGTAGAATTCTATAAACTCCCTCCACCTATAACAGTTAGGAAGAGAAGTCTAGAAGCAAGAAGGAAGCTTAGAGAAATGATGTATGAGAGATTTCTGAGAAAATCTATTCTACGCACCATCCCATATTCATGGATTGAATTAAAGTATGTTAATGGAGAAACGAGACTCAGCAAGCTCTCATCAATAATAAACAGACTCATTACGAGATTCTCTGAAGAAAATGGAACAATACCAGAGGGAGGATTAGAGGAATTATTCAAAGAACATAGAATAGGAGTACTCTCATATGTTTATGATACTGATTATAGGTTTGTATCTATAGGGTTACTGACTTCACTGAATTTGGAAAAAAAGTTACTGAAAATATATACGCCTTTCCAACAACAGATAAAACAAGTAGTCTTGACAAGCATACTTTTATCTATGGACGGAGTGGAATCATACTCTTCACCACCCCACCAATACTATGACTAAAATCTATTTTCGATAGTAGGTTCTTTCTCTAGATCTATTTTATTCTTTATCTTAAGATTAAGATAAGAGTTTTCTACCTATCCTTAAAGCTATCTCTTCAGGTTCCGCAAGTTCTATCTTAAACCCTAAGAAATCTAGCTTAGATGTTAGAGAAACGATTTGCGGTGGTATGAGTCTACATTCGTTGAGTAGTTCTAGTTTTGTCAGAATTTCTTCTGCTGGACCATCATCTACAACTCTACCTCTACTCATCAACACTATTCTTGGGCGTAGATCTGATATAAACTCAACATCATGTGAAGAAATGATTACTGTTTTTCCTTGTAGATTGATCTGTCTTATTATCTGAATCATTTTCTCTTTCTGTATTATGTCTTGACCAACTGTGGGTTCGTCGAGAGCGATAACTTTCGGAGACCATGCGAGCACGATTGCTAATGCAAGCCTCTTCTTCTCACCGCCACTAAGTAGAAATGGAGATTTATCTCTATACTCTTCAAGCTCCATCAACTTTAAAGCCCACTCTACTCTCTTATTTACAACTTCTTCACTATATCCAAAGTTTTTTAGAGCGAAGGCTATTTCCTCCCATACTGTTGGTGAGAAGAACATTTCTTCAGCATTCTGGAAAACTATCCCAACGATTTTTGAAAGTGAAGCTACAGTAGAGTTCCTAGTATCTATTCCATCTACTACAACGTTTCCAGAAGTAGGTTTTAAGAGACCGTTTAAATGTTTTATCAGAGTTGTTTTTCCTGCACCATTCTCCCCCATAAGTGCTACTACTTCTCCCTCCTTAACCTCAAGATTCACATTATCTAACGCCTTTACACCACTGGGGTAAACGTAGCTAACGTTCCTGAAGACTATCATATGTGCTCAACCCTTTAAACTACGTAGAATGTTAACAAACTCATCTACAGAGAGAGGTGTTGGGAGAGGGTTTTTGATAATCTTTCTAAGAGTGTTTGAAACTCTAACAAGTTTCGGTATAGCAACACCGTGAACTCTTAGATCGTATTTCTCTAATACTTGTCTAGGATCTCCATCTAATGCGATCTCTCCATCCTCGATCACGACAATCCTGCTAATGTAGGGTAATAGCATATCTATCCTATGCTCTGTAATCACAATTGTTAAACCATGTCTTCGGTTCAACTCAGCTATCAATTCTACTAACTGTTTTGCAGAGACTGGATCTAGAGAACTCGTTGGCTCATCCAACAACATTACCTTAGGCTTCATGGCTAATATAGATGCTATAGCAACTTTCTGCTTCTGACCACTAGATAACTCTACGGGAGATCTCTCTCTAAGATCTTCTATTCCAAGTACTTTAATAGCCCAGTCAACTCTCTCTCTAATTTCCTCTCTCGGTAAAGCTATATTCTCTAATGCGAAAGCTATGTCTGCTTCTACAGATAATGCGAAGAGCTGGTTATCTGGGTTCTGGAAAACCATTCCTGCATATTGAGATAGAATGTATGGTGGATATTCACGGGTATCGAGTCCGCAAACTTCCACTTTTCCTTTAAACTCTCCTTCATAGAAATGTGGTATGAGACCATTAAAACATTTAAGTAGTGTTGATTTACCGCATCCGCTTTTCCCAGCTATGAGGACGAACTCTCCTTCTTCAACTTCTAGACATATATTCCGTAAAACCCATTGATCGCTACCAGCATACTTAAACCATAAGTCCTCGACATCTATGAGCTTCATGGTTTAACCACCTCCAGATTCTTCTTAAGTTTTGTTGAGAGTATCTCTAGCACAGTGTTTAAGACATCTTCTATACTAGCTTTACAAGTGAAGTGAGCAGCACAAGCATGCCCTCCACCGTAGCCATTAAATTTTCCCGCAACCTTCTCAGCTAAATCTACACCAACATTCAACCCAGTCTTCTCACATAAATCGTTTACAGCTCTAATAGATGCTGATAGAATTCCCTCTTCTCTACCACCTACAGCTATAGCTATGTGTGCGCCGAGAGAGATTAACGCCCTCGCTACAGAACTCTGGAATGCACTAACCTCTGTGAAAGCAAAAACCCATTCCTCAAATCTATACACCTTCATCCTCATAGCTGCTTTAAGCCTAGCTATCCTCTCAGAGATATCTAACCCATGTTCTAGAGATGATAAAATACTCGAAGGATTAATTCCAATAGATATGAGTTTGCAGAGTTTACGGGTAGATTCTTCATCCGCTATCATTAATCTAGCTGTATCATAGTATATCCCGATAAACAAAGCTTCAGCTTCTCTTAAACCGATACTGTATCCAATATATTCCACCAAATCGTACATTATCTCTGATACAGACTGGTACAACTCGTTTGAGAATACCTTAACATGCTTAGGATACTTGTTCACAGTCCCAGAATGATGATCCAATACTATCACAAATCTATCTAGAATAGATAGTATGTCTATGTGTCGACCGAGTTGTTCAGGTGATCCAGCATCAACTACGAAATAAGCTTCAGCATCTTTAGGAACGTCTTCCAATACATTTAGAGATAGATAAGTAAGAATAGGTTTAATATGTGCCGTAGGTTCTTCTGGAACAACCACATCAACCAGCTTCACTTTTAACTTCTTTAACAATAATTCTCTCAACACATATGCAGAAGCAATAGAATCTGGATCTCCACCTACATGTGTTAATATAACAACTTGTCCAAGCCCTTCAACTTCTCTCAGCGTTTTAGCTATGAGTGCTATCAGCTCAGGATCTCTCATGTTAATTTTTTCTCAGAGAGAGCTGCCTGCAATTCTTTCTGTAGTGAATCGAGCTGACTTCTAGTTCTCTGTTCTTGCTTCTCTAGTATCTTTAACCTAGTTTCTGTAAGCTCTTTCTTCTCATTTAATTCTTGTAGAAGCTTCTGTTTAGAAGATTGTACAAGTACCGGTCCTACAGCTTTATAGACTATTACATCATCTGTAGATTTCTCAAGTTCATCTATTGCATTCTTTACCTCTATAAGCTCAACTTCAAGCCTCTGCTTCTCTACAAGAATCATATTCAATGTTTGCTGGAGTTGTTGTAATCTTACTATCTGTTGTTGTATGCTTGGAGGAATCTCACCTTCTTTAATCGCCAACCTTTCACCCTAGTATCTAGATAACTACTCATCTTTATAAAAATGTAATTGCTTCACTAATCTATACCACAATAACATTACCAGAGTCTCCAGTAAGAAATTCTAAACTCTTCTCAATATGTTCTTAGATGAGATTTATTCATTTTTAACCAGGATCTTAAGGCTTATTCTTAATATGCTACCTTTAACATATATTTTGCTGGAGTTGGTGTATGGGTCGTAGAAGGAGGAAGATTGTTAAGAAGAAGATTGTTAAGCCCCCTCCAAAAATCTTCATGTGCCCTAAATGTAATGTTGAAGCTGTTACCGTAAACCATATTGAAGGTGAAGATTACGTTGAGGTTAAATGTACGAATTGCGGCGTCAGCGCTAAGGTTAGATGGTATCCAGCATATTTACCTGTAGATGCTTATGCAGAATTCTATGATATAGTTACTGGAGCTAAGAAACCTATAGAAGTAGTTGTGGAACAATCTCATGAACAATATGAAGAAAAAATGGGGACAGTTATCGAGGACAACGTTACCCTAGAAGAAGCCTCCGACGAGACTGAAGATTTAGGAGAAGATTAGAATAGTAATGATAAAATAAATATAATGGAATCAATGAGTAAATTGTAATGTCAAGTATCTTGAAGCATGTTAGGATTGGACGTGTAGAGAGTTACATACTAGAGAAACTCGAAGAAGGACCTGTACATATGACTCTTCTAGATCCTGAGAGTATCGGGATTGGGAGAGCTACTAGACTGGCGAAGATAGTTGAAGAAGAAGGGAGCTCAGCTATAATGGTTGGCGGGTCAACAGTATCTTCACAATACGAGATGGATGAATTTGTAAGCACGTTAAAGAAGAATATAGACATCCCCATCATAATTTTCCCAAATAACGTACAAGCTTTAACAAAATATGCTGATGCAGTCTGGTACATGTCTCTCTTAAACTCCTTAGAATGGTACTACATTATAGGCGCACAGATGCAGGCAGCACCATTCATAAAGAAATACAAGATAGAAGCGATCCCTCTAGCATACATCGTATTTAGAGGTGATACAGCTGTCTCAGCTATCGGGAGAGCTCTACCAATACCTGACAATCAACCAGAGATCGTTGTAGCCTATGGATTAGCTGCACAATATCTTGGTTACAGATTTCTTTATCTTGAAGCTGGATCTGGAGCTCCTTCACCGATACCTTCTAGAATAGTCAAGATCGTGAAAGAGTATGTTGAAATACCTGTAATTGTAGGTGGTGGGATAAGAACATCTGAACAAGCTAGAGAACTAGTGGAGGCTGGTGCAGATATAATAGTTACTGGAACATTAGCAGAAGAAGATATTGATAAGCTTAGAAGACTCATACAGACTATCAAGAACTATAAGAGACGTTAACAGCGATGCTTAAATCATCGATCTAAAGATTGTTATCAGAAACCTCTTAAACTTTTAGGTTAAAAGTAATAATTATATCTAGCCTCATATTTAATAGAGTGTAGATTGGGATTGGATGTTACAGACAGGATCTCAACAGGTATACCGAAGCTAGATCAGATGCTTGGTGGAGGCTTTATTAGAGGTAGGACTTATCTCGTTACAGGCGAGACAGGTGTTGGAAAAACCATACTTAGCTTACAATTTATTCTCGAAGGTTTAAGGCAGAATGAATTCGCCATATATGTCTCTTTAGATGAAAGGATTGATGGTGTATTGAATGGCGCTCTCTCACTTGGATGGGATTTCTGGGAATACATTAATCGTGGTATGTTCTTTCCATTTGAGTTCCGTTTATTCACATCCGATTTAAAGAGGTTTGGAAAAGAGAGTAGAACGTTTGTAGAAGCTATCGAGAAGATAGCTCGTGGTAGACCTATAAGTAGAATAGTTCTCGACCCGATCTCAGCTCTAGCGTTAGGAGCTAGAGAAGAATTCATAGTCAGAGAGTATCTCAGAGAGATAATAAACATGCTTGAAGAAAAGCTTGGAGCTACAACACTTCTTACATGTGACATCCCTACAGGCTCAACTAAACTTAGTAGATTTGGATTTGAAGAATTCCTATCTTCGGGAGTTATAGTTTTAGGTGTAGTGAGGTTTAAAGGAAAACTTCTGAAAACGATATATGTGAGGAAGATGCGTTGGTCTAATGCAGACAGCTCGATCTACGTATTTGAGATAAGACCTGGAGAAGGGATAGTTATAAAAGAACCATTATCAGAACAACTTGATACTATGGAGCTTCAATTGTAATTAAGATACAGCTATATAGTATATAGAACATTATATGATCTGGTGGAGAAGATAAATGGGTTTATCAGATATTGAGAGAGAAGTCTTAAGATCTAAGGTAATAGAAGTCTTAAAGAATGTGTATGACCCTGAGATACCTATCAATATCTATGACTTAGGGTTGGTGTATGATGTAAACGTAAGCATAGATGGAAACGTGATCATAGAGATGACTTTAACAGCTCCAGGATGTCCAATAGCTAGATTCTTGGTAAATAGTGTTAAAGAATCTATACTAGATAAAATACCTGAAGTTAAAGATGTAGAAGTAAACCTTGTTTTTGATCCACCCTGGAACCCGCTCAAGATAACTCCTCAGGGAAGAGAAGAATTTAAGAAGATATATGGATACGATATTGTAGAAGAATGGATTAAGATGATGTCTTCTAAGTCTAATGAGTAGTGATCAATTTAAGAGCCCACTAGGATTATGGCCAAATCCATTAAAACACACATCTAGAATCTGGAAAGAACAATCTCTCCGACAATTACACTTTTAGATCTATTTAAGATGGAGTAATGATCTAGAGGGTAGTGGTTGTGAAGAAGATTCCCGTAGAGCTCTCAGAATACTATCAGAAGTTATTAGAGAAGATAGAGTCAGAGAAGAAGATAGCTATAGAAGCGAGAAAGAGAATAGCCTCACCAACACCCTACGTAGAAGTAATGTTTGCAAGAGATTTAGCAGAAAGAGTTGAATTACTTGTTGGACCTAAAGGGATAGCTGAGAAGATTAGAAGCGTTTTCCATAAAATGCCTTTAGAGAAACTTGCTTTAAAATTGGCGGAAGACATTATCTTAGAGTATGGTGAAGGAGAAACTGATAGAAAAGTTCTTCTCCAAGCTATTCGGACATCACTAGCAATCTTAACCCCTCCATGTATTACAGCTGCTCCAACAGAAGGCATCGTAGATGTTAAGATCAAGAAGAATACGGACGGCTCAAGGTATCTCGCACTATACTTTGCTGGACCCATAAGATCGGCTGGAGGAACAGAACTTGCTGCAGTAGTAGTCCTCGCAGATTATGTTAGGAAGCTTGTCGGTCTAGATAGGTATAAGCCGACATATGAAGAGATAATGAGATTTATAGAAGAACTCAAACTCTATAAAAAGAAAGTATCAAGATTCCAGTACAATATTCCAGATAATATAATCGAGTATGTATTAAAGAATCTCCCAGTAGAGGTAACTGGCATACCTACAGATAAGATACAGGTTTCATCCTTCCGAAACATACCTAGAGTAGAGACAAACTATCTTAGAGGCGGAGCATTAAGAGTTGTGAATGATGGTATAGCTGGCAGAGCGAAAAAAGTATTGAAGCTTGTTGAGAAGACTGGAATAGATGGATGGGATTGGATAAGAGATGTAGTAAAGATAATGGAAGAAGCGAAGAATGAAGAAGAATCTTATTTCGATGAAGTTGTTGGAGGCAGACCGATAATATCTCTACCAGATAGATTTGGAGGATTGAGGATAAGATATGGTAGAGCACCAACAACTGGTATGGCTTCAGTAGGACTACACCCGCTCACACTAGAAATCTTAAACTGGTACATAGTCTCTGGAACACAGTTAAAATTAGACTACCCTGGGAAAGGTGGGGTAGTTGCTACAGTAGACTCCATAGAACCGCCAGTAGTCTTAACTGAAGAAGAAAGTGTTGTTAGGCTAGACAGCTACTCTAAGTATGAGAAAGTAAAAGGGAAGATAAAGAAGATACTCTTTCTAGGAGACATACTGATCTCTGCAGGCGATTTAATAGAGAATAATGTTAAACTCCAACCACCAGGTTATTGTGAAGAATGGTGGGCTCAAGAACTTAGATTGAAATACCTACAGTTTAGAGAAAAGCTAGATGGAGAACTAGCCGATAAGATAAAACTCTTCATAGAAAATCCCTTCATTAATACGCCGGAGATAGAAGATGCTATAAAGATAAGTTTTAAACTTGGTGTTCCACTACATCCCAGATATACTGCTTTCTGGAGGAACATAACAGTAGAAGAAGTAGAGATTCTACGTAGATGGTTAAAGAATGGTCTCCAGCCACTCATCTACAAAAACTCAGAAATCCACCTACCATATGCACAAGATGTTAAAAACATCTTAACGAAACTATTGATAGAACATCGTTTGGAATCTGGAATGATAGTTATCCCAAAATACTGGCTTAAAACACTGATAACAATACTCCAGCCATTCAAGAAGGTAGATATAGTAGGTGAAGAAACATTAAGTTTTCTCTCAAAGATATCTAATATAGAGATTAGAGATAAAGCAGGCGCATTTATAGGCGCTAGAATGGGTAGACCTGAGAAAGCTGCGCAGAGAGAGATGCGTCCACCAGTGAACGTGTTGTTCCCTGTTGGTATAGCTGGAGGACCATCCAGAGATCTAGTATCAGCATCAAATAATTATAAGAAGATAGTGGTAGAACTTGTTAGAAGACGTTGTCCAAGTTGCGGTGTGAAGACCTGGAGACATAGATGTTCTAAATGTGGAGTCTTAACAGAGATCGTAGGTGTGTGTAGTTCATGCAACTTAGAGTTAGAGTACAATGGAGAGAAAGTATGTTCTAAATGTGGTGGTCAAATAACTTACCACGAAAAGTTTGTAGTAAATATTTCGGAGCTACTCTATGAAGCTTCAAGAAATTTGGATGAACCAATACCCTCAAAGATCAAAGGTGTTAAGAGTTTAACTAGCTTAACTAGAACACCTGAACTCTTAGAGAAGGGGATAATTAGAGCTAAGTACGGACTCTACATATATAAAGATGGAACAGTCAGATTTGATGTAACGAACGCTCCTCTCACACACTTTACACCAGAAATGATAGGTACATCTATAGAGAAATTAAGAGAACTAGGATACACACATGACATCTATGGAGAACCACTCATATCTACAAAACAGATACTTAGATTAAAGATACAAGATATAGTGGTACCTAGAAAAGCAGCTGAACATCTCTTCAAGGTTTCTAAGATGGTGGATGAAGAATTGAAGAAGATAGCTGGAATAGATCCATACTATAATTTTGAGAAAATTGAAGACATCGTTGGAGAGCTCGTAGTAGTTATGTCTCCACATACTTATGCTGCTTCAGTAGCTAGGGTGATAGGGATAGTGGATGGAAACATGTGTTTTGCCCACCCAATTCTCCACGCAGCAAAGAGGAGGGATTGTGATGGTGATGAAGATAGTATAATGCTCCTACTAGATGTCTTGATAAACTTTTCTCAATTCTACCTACCCCATAAGATTGGTGGAAAGATGGATTCACCTCTACTAATAACAATGATCGTTTATCCAGAAGAAGTAGATGAACAAGCACATAATCTAGACGTAGCCAGTCAGTACCCTCTAGAATTTTATAGAAAAGCTCTAGAACAAAGACACGTATCAGAAGTCGCCAACCTAATACCGACAATTAAAAACTACTTGAATAGAGATGAATCATACATAGCTACATCGTACACCCATCCAACTTCAGTATTCGTATCCAATATGAAAGAATCAACTTATAAGAAGCATTCTTCTATGCTTGATAAAATCTCTGGACAGATAGAGATAGCGGAGAAGCTTACAAGTGTAGACATATTCATGGTGGTTGAGAAGATTATGAAATCACATCTACTACCAGATATTATAGGAAATGCTAAAGCATTCTTCACACAAGAATTTAGATGTAGGAAATGTGGAACAAGATATAGGAGGATCCCAATAAGCGGACAATGTTACGAATGTGGGGGAGAACTATCTCAAACAGTCTTTAAAGGAGCAGTAGAGAAATACATAGATTTAACTGAAGAACTCTTATCAAAATATGTTAAGACACCATACCTCAAAGAACATATATCAATATCATTAAAGAATATAAAACAACTTTTTGCGAAAGGAGGAATAGAAGAAACATCTGGGAAACAGATCTCTCTAGAAAGATTCTTCTAACATGGCCAAAAACATTAAGGCTTAAAAACAATTAACGAACATCTTCAAATGGATGGAAGAGGTTAATGCGAAAGCATACCTAGCTTCAATAAGAAATGTTAAGAGAGGTGTGAATACTAGATCTAAGATTCTTGAAGTAATATCCAATAAACCACAAACCTTAAAGAGTATAGCTAGAGAAGTTGGTAAAAGTTCTTCATGTATTAGGAGACATCTAAGAAACATGGAGAAAGAGGGGATAGTGAGATCTCAGAAATTTAAAGGGAAGAAGATTTGGATAGTAACAGGGCTAGGCCAGAAAGCAATAGAAGAAATAGTGTAAACTAGAAGAATATGTTAGCAATTATTACGAGAGCGATCATTAATGCGGCAAGAATCAATACAACTTCAGGCTTAATCTTCAAACCCTTAATATCTTCTTCAAAAAATCTAAGTAAGCCTGCAGCAGATTGAGGCATGGGAGCTTCTCTCCTTCTCCTTCTAGCACTCAAAGATCTCTCACCATGAAATATAGAGTTAAACTCCCTAATAAACTCTCATAGATATTGGTCTTCTATTTGTTAATTCTTATTATTGGTTCAGCATCAAATCCTCTACGTTTAAGATTTCTAGCAAATTCTTCTGCGTAACCATATACTGTGTATATCTTCTTTGGGTTGCTATGCTCTATGTAGTCTATTAAGCCATAGTAATCTGAATGACCACTTAATGGGAAAGCTTTATCGTAATTAGGATAACGGAATCTTACGGCCCATCCTGATGCAACCGCCCACTTAATCCTCCTATCTATAGGTAGCCGATCTCTACTACTTGAAACATAAACAAATTCTCCACTCTTCACAACTTCTAGACCTTCTCTAGTATTCACAGGAATATACCCTAATCTAACTCCATGTTCACGGTATTTTCGAGATATCCTAGAAACACTCAAACCAGCAACTACCGGTACATCTAGAAAAACGTTCACCAAGCTTATTACTTCTTGACTTTTACCTAGAGAATAGACTTTGAAAGCAGGAATAGATCCTTCTCTTAAAACATCCATTATCCATTTAACAATATCTGCATATATTTTCTCTCTTACAGGAAATTTGTAGACTGGTGAACCGTAAGTTGATTCAATTATCAAGATGTCTGTAGGTATGGGTTCAGCGAATCCGTGAATTAGGTTTTCATAAGTATTTAGATCTCCAGTATATACTATCCTATCTCCATTTACATCTACTATAAACTGGCTTGAACCTAAAACATGTCCTGAAGGCTCATTAGATATTTCTACATCATTTCTTAAGATTACTTTCTCTCTCCTTCTAAGAGTTTTCCAGTAACCTCTCCTACCCATAGAACTAAGGATGGAAGCTGTCTCAACACTCATAAAAACGTTCTTTTGCGCTAAGCTCTCTATGTGGTCTAGGTGGGCATGAGATATCAATTGTATACAATCAGTTCCAAGAGGCTTACTATCAAATACTATGCGTGCCCCTCCTACTTGTAGTAAAAGTCCTCTAAGAATATCTTTTCTCAACTTTACCAATACCATAATTGTTTATTCATATTTATTTTTAAACCTTGTAACTCTAGAAGAATCTACAATATACGAGGTAAAAAGACGATGGATTAATATGTTCCCATATCTGTCTGATATACAAGATTTGAAGTACGTGAATGCGACTTCTAGATTGGCTTCTCTATACCCATATATTAAAGGGTTACCTGGGAGAGGAAATCTTCTAAAACTACTAGTCTTAGAAGTAGCGTTGATAGCTTTATTTACCACACTAATTGATAAAGCAATCACGTTTTCTCTCGCTCTATGTTTCTACATGATAATAATCGTAAACTATCTATTCCATAGGATTGGGAGAGAGTTGGTGAATTTTAGAAGACTCAATGGATTAATGATTATAGAAATGAGTTTGATATTTTTGGGTTTACTGTTCTTCTATCTTCTAGATTTAACATTAGGTTACCGTAAGCTAGGTCTCGCAATACTTTCTTCAATGATTAGTTTTGGAGTGCTTTTAAGAGGTCTCATAGTAAGAACTCTGTCTGGAGATGACGTAAAATCTACGATCACGTATACTTTATCCATATCATTACTCGAGATTTTCCCATTCATCTATACAGTACATAAAGATTTAGGCTACGCTGTAATTATAGGTCAAGTTATCGGTAACGTATCACACCACATCTACTCGATCTTCATTAATAGTAGATTAAAAATAAGAGGTTTAAAACCAATCGAACTTCTCTCAGCCATATTAATGGTATTTCTAGAAGGTAGAAAAGAACATCTAGAAAATCTAGCTGAGAAACTTGATACTAAAGCAGAAATAAAGATAGATGTCTTAATGTTTAACCCAATGGATAAAAGTGACAAGATAGCTCTGGTCGTTCCAACATTCCATCCAGGTCCTTTCAGAGATTTCGGAAGCACAATCTTACCATACATAATAGAGGAGAAGTTTTCTAAGATAGGTGTTAAAACAGTATTTGTTAGGGGTTTATCAGATCATTCTAGAAACATAATCTCTAGAATGGATTGTGAGTATATCTCTGACACTCTACTTAGAACATTTGAAAACTACGATGGAAGATGCTCTAGTATGGCTGGAGATTTTAAGATCGTGAAGAAGGATTCTGTCTCAGCCTACCTATTACCCATTGGAAAAACAACGATAGCTATCTTAACACTTCATCCAAAAGGTATGGAGGATATTCCACCAGAAGTAATGGAGGGAATTTATAGAGAAGACCTGGTAGTTATAGATGCTCATAATAGTTTCTCTGAGAATGTGAAAGAACTTGATGGAGACAAATTTAAGAATATTCGAGAACTCCTTTACATAATCTCAAATACAAACGTAGATAGATCAAGCAATATTATCAAGGCAGGCTATGGAGAGAGTAGAATAGAAGGATATTCTATTGAAGATGGGGTGGGACCACAGGGGATCCGTGCAATATTGTTAGATAATGGAAAAGAAGAATTTGCATTAATTGTGATTGATTCAAATAATGCTATACCTATTGTTAGAGAGAGGATACTTCACGAAGTAGGGAGACTTGGAGTAAGGTATTGTGAAGTTGTTACAACAGATACACATATAGTAAATGGTGTTAAGCTAGGAGGTAGAGGATACCATCCAATAGGAGAATTAATACCCGTAGAAGCAATAATACCTCCAGTACTCAGAGCTGTTGAGCAAGCTAGAAGAAACCTAACAAGAGTAGAAGTATCGAGAATAACGCTTACATTCAATAACGTTAAAGTTATGGCGAAAGATTTTCTAGAAGAAGCAGAAAAGAAAACATTTAAAGCATTAACCTATCTAGAGATATGTATGGTACTTACATTTATAGCCTCGCTCGTGCTCACCTTAATCACATTCTAACATATTGGGAAGATGTGAAGAAGACCATAGATAAAGAGAAAGTACAGAACGACTATGTACTGATTTTTAAAATTTATCCCATACCATACACCCCAATTAACTAGGGTAGAGTTGAGGAAAGCAATAGTAATAGTTGGTAGGAAACCTAAAATCAGGTACGCTACCGCTTGCATAACATTATTCAATAGAGGTGAAAGAGAAATACTTCTAAGAGCTAGGGGTAGAAGTATAAGTAACTGTATAGATGTAGTACACTTCTTGAAGAAAAGCTTCTACTCCAACCTCAAGGTAAAAGATATAAAGATAGGTTACGATGAAGCAGAATTGGATGATAGAAAGATATATGTTAGCTATATTGAGATAACGATTTCTAAATAGTATCACAACTATCCATGAATATTATTAGAAAGAGAATTGTTAAGAATAGGGAAAACATTATAGATTCGAGGCAGTCTTGAAAACCTCAAACGAACTTGCTCAAATACGTTTACAAATCTATGAAACTATCAGGAAAACTAGTAAATATTATTCTAGATCTTTCCACCCCCTCTTCCCAACAATATTCAAAGAAATTCTTGATGGAGTGGTTATAGATATTCTCGGCAGAAGGTATATAGACTTCAATTCAAGTAGAGGTATGCTACTTCTAGGCGGAAACAATCCAAGGTTAATCAAAAAGTATAGAGAGATGGTAGAAGGAAATGGGTTTAACAACCTTCCCAAGGCATATCATAGAGATTACGTAGATCTATGTGAGGAATTATTTAAGATAGCTCCTATTAGAGGTGATAAGAGAGTAATCTTCCTAGATTCTAGATCTGAAGCTATTGAAGTAGCTATTAGAATTGCTAGATGGTATAGTGGTAAGAAGATGATCTTAGGGTTCACCAACTCATATCATGGATTAACGTTAGCTGCACAATCCATATCTACAGACACTCCTATAAAATGGAGAAGATTCGACCCCGCACCAGGATTTATCCAGATACCATATCCTACGTGTAGTGTATGCAGGTTAAAGAAAAGTATTGGGAAATGTGATTTAGATTGTTTGAATATGTTAGAGAATTTTAAAGATATGGGCGTACTTGAAAATGTTTCCTCTATAATCATGAGCCCTCTTAGAAATGATGGCTTCACACCTCCAGAAAAACACATCTTAAAGATTAGGGATATCTGTAGAGAAAATGATGTCTTGCTTATTCTAGATGAGTCCAGATCTTCCCCCGCTAGAGTTGGGAGATGGTTTATGATAGATTACTATGGAATTGATGTAGATTGTGTAGTTATCTCAAATCAGCTTTCTTCAGGACACCCTCTCGGAGTATGTATAACTAGAGAACCTCTACTCAATCTTGAACCAGACTACATAGAACCAGATATTGGAGGAGACATAATTGCTGTTAAACTTGCTCTAGAAACACTCTCTATAATTAAAGACGAGGGATTGGTGGAGAGAGCGGAGAGGGTTGGAAGAATTATTGAAGAGAGATTAAGAGATTTATCAAGAGAACTAAAAATAGTGAATACTGTTGAAGGTAAAGGCATGTACTATACCATACACTTTGCTGGAGTTAAGAATATTAAGAATTTTACAAAATCTTTTGTGTATGAGTGTTTCAAGATGGGATTACTTCTCGATATCGTTAGACCTGGAGTAGTAGCTATAACCCCACCAATAACTATCGGGGAAGAGATTTTAAGAAAGGGGTTAGATATCCTAGAAGCAAAATTACTTGAATTTGATAAATTGCTTGAGAGACAACCTACCTGATGATTTCAAGTTTCTTCAATCTTATACCTTCTCTATGTATTGTATAGTTACATATCTTACATATCAGTTTCAATGTTTGTTTTTGAGTTGTTTTTGCTTTCTTCCTCTGTATTGGATACTTCTGTCCACCGTAACCATGAAGTTCTCTTTCATGTCTTCTAGCACCTATCGCTAGAGCCCTCTCTTTCCCTTTTTTGTAAAGTACTACTTTATGTTCAGTATACTTCCGACATCTTGGACAATAGGTATTGATGATCTCCGGCACCTTCATACAAGGAATCATCTATTAACCCTCCTATTAAATCTCTCTCCACTTAAAATAGAATAATTGATTTATGTTGCTGAGTAGAGATGTATGCCATTGTTTTTTAAGTGTTTTAGATCTAGGTATTCTTTTTTAGATAGATGTTTTTGCATGGTATTAGAGAGGTGGTGGGCTTGGAGGTTGATTGGTCTAAGCTAATACCTAAACCTAGATCTTCATTCCTGGTAGTTCAGTGTAATGAGTGTGGACATAGACAGACTGTTTTTGACCACGCCAAGATAGAAGTTTTCTGTAATGTTTGTGGAGCTCTTCTGGCAAAGCCTAAAGGTGGCAAAGCAGAGATACTGGGAAAAGTGGTAGATAGATATGGCTGAGCTCGTAACATCTGACAAACCTTCAACTGGAGAGATAGTGATAGGACAAGTAAAACGTGTAGAAAGGTTTGGAGCATACGTAGACTTATTAGACTATCCAGGATGGGAGGGGTTCATCCATATCTCCGAGATCTCACTTAAATGGGTTAGAAATATTAGAGATTACTTGAAGGAAGGACAGAAAGAAGTATTTAAGATTCTTAGAGTAGATCAACATTTAAAACAGGTAGACCTCTCACTTAGAAGAGTTGAGAAGAATGAAAGAGAACAGAAGATAATTGAATGGAAGAGGAAACAGAAAGTCTCTAGAATACTTACGATATTATCAGAAAGAGCAAACATTCCTCTAGAAGATTTAAAGAAGATGGTCGGCGAACCAGCAGCCAGGAGAGGACTACACTTATACGACGTATTTACAGAGATATTAGAAGAAGATAAAACACCAGAATGGCTAAAACTAGACGACAACCTAAAATCAAAACTCATAGACCTCATAAAACAAGAAATCAAACTTAAAAAAGCTGTTCTAAGAGGAGAACTAATATTAACGAATAAGAGAGGGGATGGAGTAGAGCATATCAGGAAAACTATAGAAGAAGCTTTAAAATTAGCAGGTAAAGGAGAAATGGTTTCTATAACTTCTATCGGGCCTCCCAGATACATGGTTAGAGTTGAAGCTGGCAGTCAAGAGAGAGCAGAAGAATTATTTAAAGAAGTAGTAGAAAAATGCATAAACTTAATTAAAGAAAGTGGTGGGAACGGACAGTTGGTGAAGAAGCTTTGAAAACATTAATCTATAAATGTGTAAACTGTGGACGCTATACTCTAAAGAAAGATAGATGTATGTATTGTGGTGGTGAATTGAAATCCGCCCATCCCCCCAACATATCTCTCCAAAGCAAGATCCTTTCCTTAATAATAAAAGAAAGAAGGAAAGTAAGAGAGAGTTAATATCAACCGATGACAATAATGTAGCTGGGTTCCGGCCGTGAGTATAAACGATAGATGGAGATTTTCAAAAATGGAGGATGTTAAGATAATACTGACGGAAGAAGCGAAGAAGATGGATCTCAGCAAGTCATGTGTTCTAGAAGCTTCACCAAGTCCTGGAGCAGCAGGTTACCTTGCCTTAAACTATCTAACCGGAAATCTTAAGATTGTTAAAATAGGTGAAGTTAGATCTCCCTACTTCCCACAGATATGTATTGTTAACGATGATGGAGTAGCTTCTTCGCCTAAGATAGAATTCTACTTCTATGAAGGTGATGAAGTAAAACTTATTCTAGTATCTAGGAATTTCCCAATAGATAGCAGTGAGGGAAGCTATCTGATAGCGAGGAAGATTTACGAATTCTTTAAATCTATAGGTGTCTCAGAATACTATCTCCTCTCCAGTTCTAGAATTCTAGGTGAGAACGTTGTCTACGTCGCCTCAACCACCATTGCGTATGCTAAGAAGCTTCTAGATGTAGGTGCTAGACTATTACCAAGTCTTGAAAACCTACCCATAGATAGATACTCAGCATATATGTTAAGCTTCTTTACCAGAGATAACGGGGTAGCCTACCTCCTCTTATCTGAAGTTTACACATATCTTCCAGATCATGCTGCTGCAAAAAGAATACTTGAAATACTATCTAGAGCATTAAAGATCAAGCTGGATATGGAGAAGATTGATAGAGAAGTGGAAAGACAGAGAAAACTTATAGAAGAAATACAGAAAAGTATCGGTCCACTACTACCAGAGAGAAGAGGAGGAGAAGAAGAACCTAGTAAAGAGCCATTCTATATTGGCTGACTAATCTACAATTTCGTAGATGTAGATGTATGCGATGCTTTCATACGGCTTACTAGATTCGTATACTAATCTAAAGTGATTTAATGTTGGTGGAGAATAGAAGTAGCCTGTTACACCGCCAGTCATTTGTTGGGGTTTATATGGTATTAGCTGACCTAGTAGTGTTGTCCAGAACTTTTCCTTCGGTTGATAGTTTTCATCTCTGTATTCTGTTTCTGTTAAATTGTATCCAATTTGGTTTGCTATTCTAAGCATCCATATCCATTTTGATTCATCTCCATAACCTAGAAATGTAGGAACATTACCGTATTGTCCAGAATAGACTGTGTGTGTTATGAATATTAGAACGTGTGTAGCTCCGAACTTTTTAAATATTCTGTATGCTGTTTCTTCATCTGACATAAATGCGTAGGCTATCTCTCCTATCTGAGTACTGTTCAGTGTAGCGTTATCTATTATGCTTGTCCGGTTTCCAAGTATAGTTATCCAGTAACCGTAATCCCACCATGAAGCTACAACAGCATCAGATGGAAGATTATCTCTCATCCAGCTTAAAGTTCTAAGCCAATCTTGTACACTCGATCTAACAGGTAGACTTGATGAAACTACTGTAGGAGGAGAATAACCTACATCTATAGCCGATATAGAGTATCTCGCACCATATGCAGATGGAAGTATACCTACGAGTATCAGACCAGCGATAAGGATAGGTGTTAGTATATAGTACTCTAACCCTATAGGTCTAGTCTTCTCTCTCCTAGCATAGAAGTGATGGAGGTTGCGTGCAAACCCTTTAAACATCTCAGCTAAAACATACCCTGCAACTACAGCTATAGCTGGAGCTGTAAGTATTGTCAATCTAACCATTGTAGATGAGAAGTAGATAACGAGTACCGTAAATAGGATCATAAATATGTCTTGGTCTTCTCTCCTCTTGAGTAGTAGATATAATCCCGCTGGTATTAGTAGTAGCTTAAAACCAGAGTCTTGGAAGATTATCGCCCAAGTCGATATCTGGTTTTCTGCTACAGAGATGACGATCGGCAATGTAGATCTAAGTGTAGGTATAATCGTACTCAAGAATTTTATTCCAGGCAATCCTATACTTCCAAGAGAGATAAATGTTACGAAGGCTATTATCTCGAATATTAGTATCCAGTGTGGTAGGTTTCTGAGAAGAGTGGGTTTAATCTTCGCTATCTCGAAAGATACCAGATAAATCATAACTGCGAATGTTAGTAGTGTTGTTGCTTCTCTCAGATAACTTAAACCGAGTTTTGGAACCATTACAGCTATAGAGATGTAGAGTAAAGATGTTATCACGTATGATATTAAGAGTTTTCTCCTATATCTTCCAATCAAAGCTAAAAGTGCAGTGAATACTGGAATGAATGCTATAGGGAATCTAGAAGCTCCCCAAGAAGAAGCAACATATCCTAAAGAGATTCCTGAGAGAATTGAGTAAAGGATAACGCTCTTCAAGCTTCTCTCTTTCTTCAAGGCCAGTATGTATGCGAGGAAACCTAATATCATGAACGGTATACTTACACTCTCATCATCGAACCATCCTAGATGGGTTCTACTAACACTAGCATTACTTAAAGCTATAAGGAATGCCGCCATTAAACCTGTCTGTACCCCACCGATCTCTCTTGCAAGCAAGAATACAAGTAAGGTTGTCAGTATCCCCATAACTGCTGGTAGAAATGCAGCTAGATGTAGTGGATCTACCGTTAATCCTAAACCTTTCAATACATTATAGAGGAATGCTGCTAAGAAGGGTAGTCCAGGGAAGGCGGTTCTCCCTATATCTCTACCGTAAGGATACCATGATTCATAGTCATGCCAGTTAAAGAATTCGAAGAAGCCGCTCCAACCTCTCTCAACGATATACATCATTTCTTTATACTGCATCCATGGATCGAATTCACTTAGATAGATTCCCCATCTTAATGGAAGAATTCTTACGAAGAAAGCTATAGAAAGTATTAAGAAAAGTATCGTCATCTCTATAAATCTAATTCTACTATTAGTTATGGAGGTAATTCTAGATAGTGTGGAGAGAAACGTTCTAATCCTCTTCATTCTAGAGTAATGAGGATCACCACATATTTAACATTTATTTTTCTTTTATCTTCTCTTCTTGATCCATATGTCTAGGTTTTCTACTGCTTGTCAATCTATGTTGAAGAAGTAGTGTGAATAATACTATTAGTAAGAGTGTTAATGCAAGAAGCTTAGCTAAACTCATGTCTCCCTCAATCTCCTCCCTCGAAATAATAGTAACAAGAGTAGTATGATTATTGCGAATAGTAATGCTAGTATAGTTAGATATTCTTCCAACTGTATATATGCATGTATTGTGATTGTGGTTGCGGTGATCAGTGTTTGGGTAAGGGTTTTGTATATCGGCTTCTCTACTGTGATTGCCACTACAGTTGTTATTATAATCGTTTCTGTGAATGTAGTATATTCAAGTAGTATTTTCGTGGAGGTGAATGTTATCGGAGCACCTGTATATGTGTAAACGGTTACTGTAGTTGTTGCTGTTTCTTCAATTTTATAATAAGACTGTGAACCGACATTTACAAATAAAGCTATTACTAAGACTAGAGTTATAGATATGTTTTTAACTAGATTCTTCATCTCTACTAGATTCACCTCTCATAATCTTCTTCCATTCGACGTGGTATCTATAAGCGGTTATGGTGGTGAGTAAGATAGCGATTAACTGTAAGAAAACTATTAGAGGGCTATCTATGTAAGGTGTGAGATGCCAAAATATCTTAATCTGCCTATCTCTATCCATAGTAATTACTCCAGAATAATTCATAGGCTTCCACTTAAATCCAAGTAGAGCCATTAATCCCCCCTCATCTACCGTACTTGGCTCTACACGCCATTCTACAATACTACCTTCTGGATACACTCCACCACCTATAAAGTATCCTTTCTCAGTTACTCCTTCAAGTCTATAGTATCTCCGTTCTAGATATTCTGCAGATATCTCTAAAGGCTTATCCACGATAATCATTTTTAATCCATGCTCACTGAATTCTACATCACCTATCCAACCACGTTGAAATATGTATTCCGAGTTTTCCTTCTCAATCTTATCTACGAAATAGCAAACTATACGTGTTCCCTCAGGAAGCCAGAATTCTGTAACCTCATTCATAGAAGGTATGTTAATATTTTCTAAGATTATGTTGCAGATAGGCGGAGATTCTGCACCAACTTTAACTTGATGTATTTTTACGAGATAATATCTCTTCAAATTCAGTCTTACTTCTCCAGGAGAATCTACGTATATGTTTATCTCGTCTGAGAGAGCTATATACTTATAATCTAGTAAAGAATCTACACTTTTTAATTCTACTTTCCCTCCAACTATTTTAGGATTAAGAATTTCGTGAAGATTTAACGTATAGTTTTTCCCCAACTCTATCCATCTTTCCTCAATTTCTCTCTCAATTTCATAATCATAGACTATTCTAAGCAACCCGTATACATTGTAGTGCATTTTCACAAATACAGGAGAGGAGATAACTAAACGTATATTTCCATCTGAGATATTAAAGAAGAGATTTGATTCTACATTTCTAGGTGTAAATTTGTACCGACCTGCAAGATACTCTCTAAAAGGTATCTCTATCCTTGTCTTATCTCTTATCCAGTATACTCCGAGAATTTCAGAAAGCTCTGCCGGCATATTGTTATAGATCTCTTTCATAGTTTTTTCATCTAGTGGGTTGTGAGGTACGAATTCTACCTGTACTCTATAATACTTATTGTATCTGTAGATTATCTTATAGGGTGAGTCTAAGATTACAATCGATCCTACATCATAAATTATGTTCCCTATCTTGATCTCAGATAAGATGTAGAGTGTATCATTTTTGTGGAAGAATAGCGGTGGTGTAAGCTCGATTATAGAGTTTTCTTTAAACCACTCTTTAAACTCAACTATCTTCAAGACATCCTCATCCGGCTCAACGAAGCTTGTCAATAAATACCATTTAGAATACTTGAATTGAAGTCTTATGACCCATCCAGGTTTTAGTAAAACCTCTCTTACACCTTCTTCTACTACATACTTTACATCACTAGATTCGTAAACTTCATTCTGAGCAACAACTATTACTGTAGATGGCTGGCTTATAGAGAGCTGTACTTCTACTTCATCACCACCTCTAACTTCTACTTCGTGAATTTCTCCACTCGGAATTACAAGAGCTTGAATAGAAACGATGAAGTTTGAAGGTAGACCAATTACTCTTAACTTTATCTTCGTAGCTATTGGCTGTACGTTGATTTGACAATAGAACTCATCTAGCTTGACCCAGCTTGCATTCAAAGAATTATAGTACTCGATCTTAGCGGATAATATGAGTGTACCTGGTTCTTGAAGGGCTGTAATCTGTCTGTAGAGTGGTACAGTTCCATTCTCTACAAGTGTAAACTCTATTAGAGTTTCTACTTCATCATTAAGAAGTACTACCACTCTTACATTAGACCTGGTAGAGAAGTTGTAGCTAAAAGTTAAGTTTACATATACTTTCTCTCCAACAACCACCCAGGCTGGACATGTCTTATTTATGAAGAAAGCTTGGAGTACCTCATCTAAAATCTGAATCTCTAGAACCTCTTCTTCTACAACTATCTTGTTGATCGTTGCCTGTATTTTTATGAAGTATCTTCCAGGGGTTGTATTACTTTGCGTAGATATGTGGATGTAGGCTATGTAGGGTGTTCTGCCTTCACTAGGAGAGATAGATGCATTAATTCCGGGAAACAGATCCAATAATAATAATTCAACTCTCCTATTCACTACATCTTTACCAACATCTACTTTTACAGTAGCTTCCCCACCAGTCTTTAGAACTACTTTGCTTACTTCTAACTTTAACCAATCTGTAGAGTATCCTGAATATGTTGACAGAGATAGAATTATCAGGAAGATTAACGTAACTGTGGAAAGATATTTTCTCATTTTCATTTATCTACACTTTTGCTTTCGACATCTCTTAACATCAGGTTTTCTCTCACGTATTCGTGGGCTTCATAATTTAAAACATTTACCAAATGCTTTGTTAGAGAATTCTTAACTATCTCCATATCGATTCTCCGACCTAGCATTTCTTCCATAGAAGTCATTACGTCTGGGTCTAGACCACATGGTCTAATGCATTTGAAGTAGCTTAAATCTGTATTAACATTTAGAGCGAAGCCATGATATGTTATCCATGATTTTAGTGCAAGCCCTATTGATGCAATCTTCTTTCTAGACCCTACCCAGACACCTGGATGACCTTCAACTCTAAATCCATCAATACCAAAATCTCTTAAAGTTCTAATTAAAATCTCCTCCAAACACCAGACAAGTTCTTTTACTGTTAATTTAAGTTTGCTTAAATTTAGTATTACATATCCCACGAGCTGACCTGGACCATGGTATGTTGCTTCTCCTCCTCTTTCCACTCTGTAAACTGGTATACCGGCGATTTTCAATTCTAGTGAACTAGCTCTTCTTCCAAGAGTGATTACATGTGGATGTTCGAGTAGTATGATTGTGTCTGGTATGACGTTAGACAATCTTTCTTCAACAAGTTTCAGCTGGAGTTCATGTGAAGCTTGATAATCGATCATTCCTAGATCTATTATTCTAAGTTTCTTCAATTTCTACTTCACCAATAGGTGCACAGGCTTCGAGATAGCGTATTCAGCGACTTCAGATATTATCTCACTGAATGTTGGGTGTGGGTGAACTGTATTTGCAAGATCTTCCACTGTCAGATTACTATTAATCGCTAGAGATGCTTCTCCCATCAATTCTGAAGCTTTACTACCAATTATCTGAATGCCTAGAATCTTACCAGTGTCTATGCTGGAGATTATTCTTATAAATCCATCCGTTTCTTCTTCTGCTACTGCTCTACCCAGAGCTGAGTAAGGGAAACGTGTCACCTTCACTTTGTAATTACGTTCTTCCGCTTCTCTTCTAGTTAAGCCAACCATAGCTATCTCTGGGTCTGTGAAGATCGCTATAGGGATGTTTAAAGAATCCATTGAAACTTCTTTTCCAGCAATATTCTCTACGGCTATCTTTGATTGCGCGTACGCTTTATGTGCTAGTAGTGGTGGTCCAGTTACATCTCCAATAGCGTAAATATTCTCAATATTTGTTCTACATTTTGAATCTATCTTGATGAATTTATTTTGAGTTAATTCTACACCTACTTCTTCAAGCCCAATTCCAGATGTATTCGGAACTTTACCTATTGATATTAAAGCATACTCTACTTCTACGTTTATTTCTTCATTAGGTGTTTCGATCTGAGCTTTCACCTTTTCTGCAGATACCTCTGAAGATTTTATGCTCGACTTTAAGTATATCTTGACGCCTAATTCTTTAAGCTTCTTCTCTATTAGTTTAGCTATATCTAGATCGAAACCTGGGAGTAGTTGATCCATTATCTCTACTACAGTTACATCTACTCCAAGCTTAGCAAACATAGTTCCTATCTCCAATCCTATAGCTCCACCTCCAACGATGAGTAGTGATTTAGGTATTCTATCTAGATCTAAAATCTCTCTAGGTGTAAGCACTCTTAAACCATCGTAGCTAATAGAGGGGAGATTTCTGGAGGTTGATCCAGTAGCTATGATAATATACTTGGTTGATAGTTTACGTCGTCCACCATCTTTCTCATAGACTTCTACGTTTAGATCTTTGGTAAGTTTCCCAAAACCATTAAATATCTTTACGTTATTTCCTCTTAACAGATATTCCACCCCACTTCTCACCTTCTCAACAAGCTTATTCTTCTTCGACTGTAACTCCATCCAGTTAAATACTGATGGTTTGATTAGATTTGATTTACTAAGTTTGAAAAACATGTTGACATTCTCTATGAGTATCTTTGATGGAATACATCCAAAGTTTAAACATTCCCCACCTATAAGATTCTTCTCAATTATGGCCGTTCTGAACCCCTTATGTGATAATCTTATGGCTGAAGAGTACCCTCCAGGACCGGCTCCAATAACTACAGCATCAAAAAACTCCATCAAGTTAATCTAAACACGGCTAATATTAATAGGTTGTTTCAATTTATAAAGACATGGATTCTTTCAAGCTATCTTGATATTTCTAAAATAGTATTCTCCTGCAAGATATGAGCTTCTAACAAGTGGGCCTGATGCAACGTATATGAATCCAAGTTCTTCTCCAATCTTCTTGTACTCGTTGAACGTTTCTGGCGCAATATACTCTACTACTGGTATGTGTTTCTTAGTTGGTCTAAGGTACTGGCCGAGTGTTAGAAAATCTACTCCAACATTTCTAAGATCTCTCATAGTTCTTATTACTTCTTCTCTAGTTTCTCCCAGACCTAGCATTAAAGACGATTTTGTATATATGTTTGGGTTTTCTTCTTTTACCATCTTCAATGTTTTCAATGATTTCCAGTATCCTGCTCTAGGATCTCTAACTAATGGTGTTAATCTTTCAACTGTTTCTATATTGTGACCGATAACTTCTGGACCCGATTCTACGATAGTTCTTATAGATTCTCTAGAATTGTTGAAGTCCGGTATCAGGATTTCTACTATAACATCTCTATTGTTCTTCTTTATTTCTCTAACTGTTTCAGCGTATATGGATGCTCCACCATCTGGTAGATCATCTCTAGTTACAGATGTTATAACAACGTATTTGAGACCAAGTTCTCTTACTGCTAATCCAACTCTTCTAGGTTCATCTAGATCTATCTTTCCACCAGGATCTCCAGATCTTACAGCACAGAATCTACACGCTCTACTACATATATTTCCAAGTATCATTATCGTGACTGTTCCAGAACCCCAGCAATTCGATAGATTTGGACATAAGGCATCTTCACACACAGTATTTAACTTGTATCTCTTCAAGATAACTCTCACTCTAACATATTCTTCTCCCGAAGGCATCCTAGTTCTAATCCATTCAGGTTTCCTAATATTCTGCAAAAAGGTCTCAATTACTCAACAGCATCCCAAGAATAAAAATGTTCTTTTAGATAACCATCTCTAATTCTTATGCATGTATGTATGCATAGAAAGTTATTGAAATATATGTAAATAGTTAAAAGTAGAAATTATCTATTGAATTGTGAGGGTAGATTATTGATTGAAATTAGGTGGCATGGGAGAGGTGGTCAGGGGGTAGTAACTGTAAGTGATATACTTGCTAGGTCTGTTATATATGAGGGAAAATATGCTCAACATTTTCCAGAATTCGGTCCAGAAAGATCTGGAGCTCCAGTTAAAGCTTATACAAGAATATCTGATGAACCTATAGAGATACATTCTGGAATTTATGAACCAGACATAATAATCATAATAGACAGAAATATGTCTAAAGATTTCTACTCATATTTAGATGGTTTAAAGAATGATGGATTATTATTTCTCAACTTAAGTAAAGAAATCTTAAATAGTATTGGTAGAGGAAGAGTTCCAATAGGAGTTAAGATCTACGTAGCTGACTCTAAGAAGATATCTCTAGAAGAGACGGGCAGATTAATCTTCAATATCCCTATGCTAGGAGCTCTAGCGAGAATAATAAGAACCCCTAAACTTGAGAGTATAGAAGAGATTTTGAAGACGAGATTTTCAGACGAACTTCTAGAATATAATATAAGAATTCTGAAAAGAGCTTATAGTGAGGTGGAGATGTTTGAGTGAAAAATTAATTGTAGAGAAGATCGTAAAAGGAGAATTTACTTGGAGATCCCTTCCACCAGCTGCCATGATAAGTGTGCCTACCTCAATGATGTATAAGACAGGTTCATGGAGAATAAGCAAGCCCGTGATAGATAGAGATAAATGTACGAAATGTCTCTTATGCTGGGTTTTCTGTCCAGATATGTCAATAAAAAGATTACCAGATAATAGTGTTGAAGTTGATTATGAATACTGTAAGGGTTGCGGTATATGTGCAGAAGAATGCCCTGTTAAAGCTATAACTATTGTGGAGGAATGAGAACATGAGCTTAGTTAAACAAATTAGAATGGTAGCCTTAACAGGTAATGAAGCTATTGCATACGCAGTAAAACAAGCTAATGTTGATGTTATTGCCGCTTACCCCATAACTCCTCAAACAATAATCGTGGAAAGACTTAGTAAATATGTTGCAGATGGAGAACTAGAAGCAGCTTTCATACAGGCTGAGAGTGAGCATTCAGCTCTATCAATCTGTATTGGCGCAGCATTAACAGGTGCGAGAACATTTACATCAACAGCTAGCCAAGGTCTAGCACTTATGCATGAAGTCCTTCACATAGCATCTTCTATGCGTGCCCCAATAGTCATGGCGGTAGCAAACCGTGCTCTAAACTCACCGTTAAACATACACTGCGATCATTCAGATATAATGAATGCTAGAGATACAGGCTGGATACACTTATTTGCAAATAACGTCCAGCAAGCATACGACCTAACTCTAATAGCATTCAGGCTGAGTGAAGATTTAGATGTTCTATTACCTACATCTATTAATCTGGATGGATTTATTCTCACGCATAGTGTAGAGCCAGTTGAAGTCTTGCCAGATGAAGATGTAAGAAACTTTCTAGGTGAGAATAGGTATCCTTACGAGATAGACTTCAATAAACCTCTAGCATACGGTGTTATGGCCCTCCCAGATACGTACATGGAGTTCAGAAAACAATTATACGAAGTGCTAAAAAGTGCCCCCAGAATATATGATGAGATTGCAGAAGAGTATGCAAAAATATCTGGAAGAAGATACGGTAAACTTTTACCCTACTTTACAGAAGATGCAGAGGTTATAGTTATTGCTCTAGGATCAAGTGTTGAGACTTTGAAGTATGTTGCAAAAAGACTTAGAAGAGAAGGATTAAAAGCGGGTGTTCTCGGCATAACGATGTATAGACCTTTCCCAGAAGAAGAATTAGTAGAAATTCTGAGCAAAGCTAAAGTAGTAGTTGTAATGGATAGAGCATATTCCTACGGTGGAGTAGGTGGGCCACTCTACACAGACGTGCTGTCAACACTATACAAGAATGACTTGAAGATAACTATAGCAGACTTCATCTATGGTTTAGGTGGTAGAGATTTCAAGATCTCAGATGCTGAAGAAATCTTCAAGAAAGCATTTAGAGCATTAGAGAAAGGAAGCTTTGACCAAGACATATACTGGTGGGGAGTGAAAGAGTAGATGTCTCAACAAGTTGAAAAATTCTTTAATGGTGTAAGAGATATTCCACTCGAAGACTACTTTACTCCAGGACATAGATTATGTGCAGGATGTGGACCAGCTATCGCAATGAAGCTAATAATGAAAGCTATTAAAATGCCGACAATAGTTGTCAATGCTACTGGATGTGTTGAAGTATCAACGTCGATGTTCCCATATGTTAGCTGGAGAGTTCCCTGGGTACACGTAGCATTCGAGAATGCTGCTGCTGTTGCTAGTGGAATAGTAGAAGCATTGAAGATTCTTAATAGAAAGAGAGGGAAGCAGATGCATGATGTCATAGCTATCGCAGGAGATGGTGGAACATTCGATATAGGTTTACAAGCCCTCTCAGGAGCTCTTGAAAGAAATCATAAAATGCTATTCATATGTTATGATAATGAAGCGTACATGAATACTGGGGTGCAGAGATCTGGAGCGACACCTACGGGAGCGGCTACAACTACAAGCCCAGCTGGAAAAATTATACCTGGAAAACAAGAAAGAAAGAAAGACTTGATCGGTATAGTGGTAGCCCATAAGATCCCTTACGCTGCAACAGCCTCCATCTCTCATCCGATAGATTTAATGAATAAAGTTAGGAAGGCATTAAACATAGATGGTGCAACCCTAATCCACGTACTAACTCCATGTACGTTGGGATGGAGATATCCACCTTCACAAACAGTAAAGATAGCTAGACTAGCTGTAGAGACAGGGTACTTTCCAATATACGAAGTTGAGGATGGGAGAGTTAAGATAAATATAAGACTAAGTAAATTTAAACCAATTGAAGAATTTATTAAGATTCAGGGAAGGTTTAAACATCTCCTCCAACCTGAGAATGAAAGAATTCTAGATTACTTGAAAAAACAGATTGAAGAAAACTGGAGTAGGTTACTGAAACTTGAAGAAACTGGAATAAGGATTTAACAATAACATTGATTTTTCCTAGATTGTGAGACCAGTTATAGATTTTATCTTTGAAAGCATAGAATTGATGAGCCTATCGTTCAGCTTCCTATTTATTACGTGTAGCGCTGCGAGTATGTAGGAGATCTTTCTAACAACTCTCTGAGGATATGGAACTGTCTTCAATTCTACGTATAGTTTTTTTAATTCTTCTTGTGTTAAAGTTTTCTTGTAGAGAGCTTTTAATGTAGCTGACAATTCCATTAAACTATATCTATAACAACTATCGTGGGATGTAAAATTATAGAAACATTTATCACAATTTGATGTTAAGAGTTCTCTCATAGGCCCCCTCTTACATACTCTTACATATTTTGCTATCTTTATGTATTGATCTCTCTTCAGTCTAGAGATTGTCTTGTAAACTGTATTCAATGTTACTCCTGTCTTCACAATACTTCTAGATAATTCTTCAATTGTTGATTCACCATACATGCATAGGTGTTCCATGATCTTCTGAGAAATTCTACTTGGAATAAATGAGCTAACAATTTCTTCTAGCTTCTCACCAAGAATCTTTAAGAAATCATCTTGCTTTCCATCTAAACTTATCAGCCCCATCTTGAAATGCTCCAACTTGTTTTTCAGATCCGAGTTTGTTTTTTCATAGATAAGTTTAAGGAATTCATCTTGGTTTCTGGATCCATGATAGATGTTGATTAGATTCCATAGTAGACGTACACGTTCATTTCTCCAACTGACTTTAATGAACCATGAAAATTTATCAAAAGTATTCACAGTAGATGTTTTTTCAGTAATGTAAACGTCTTTATCAACCTGTTCAAGGAACTTCCTTAATCTCGAGTTCTCGATAATCCTCGATCCTTTCTCATTCATAGCTACAACTACTATATCGTCATCAATATTTCGGAGAATCACTATAGGAGGATCCATGACGTACACTTCTTCTAGAAAATCGTCTGGATCTAGCTCTCCTAGTAGTACTAGTAATTCCCTATACCTCATTTCTCTATAGAAATATATGAAATTATCAAATATTTGATTTTCTTTAAATAAACCCTTTAGGAATATAGTATTGACCGGATGTGAATTCTATATCTCTGAAATTTGTTCGGGAGCCGATAAATAAACATTTACAGAAGATTCCACTAGGAATAATACATGTTATTCCAGAGAGATGTAAAGAATGTAATTATTGTATTGAACTTTGTCCGAGAGATGTATTAAAAGTCGGTGAAGAAAGAAATTTCAAAGGATATAGATGGCCTGTAATTGCTGATGGAAAAGCATTAGATTGTATTGCATGTAAAATGTGCGAATGGATATGCCCGGAGTTTGCAATATTTGTAAAGGAGGTGGATAGAACAGAATGGATCAAAAGCTAGAAGAATTAAAGTTACTTAAGCCTGGAACATACTTTATGATGGGGAACATCGCATGTGCTGAGGCTGCTCTAATAGCTGGATGTGAATTCTATGCAGGATACCCGATAACCCCATCTAATGAAATAGCTGAACACATGAGTAGAAGAATGCCGGAGCTTGGAAGACACTTCATACAGATGGAAGATGAAATAGCTAGTGCTGTAGCAATACTTGGAGCTTCTGCAGCTGGAGTTAAAGCTATGACTGCCACCTCAGGACCAGGGTTCTCTCTTATGATGGAGTCTATAGGTTTAGCAGCTATGCTTGAACTTCCATGTGTAATTGTAGATGTTCAGAGAGCAGGGCCTAGTACAGGAATACCTACATTTGTTGGGCAAGGTGATGTTATGCAAGCTAGATGGGGTTCACATGGGGATTATGAACTAGTAGCTTATGCTCCTTCATCAGTACAAGAATTCTTCGATCTAACAATCGAGGCGTTCAATACGTCTGAACTATTAAGAATACCTGTAATAGTATTGGCAGACGAAGTCGTTGGACATATGTACGGTAAATTGGTTGTTCCCGAATATAGTAAGATTAACATAGTAAACAGGAAGAAATATACTGGGCCAAGAGAGAAATATCTACCCTATAGTTGTGAAACACTTGTTCCACCTTTCGTTGCTGCTGGAGATGGATATAGGATACATATGACTGGCTTGACTCATGATGAACGTGGTTACCCATCTCTAGAGATAGATGATTCGAGAAAACTTATAGAGAGACTCGTGATGAAAGTTAGGAAGAATGCTAAGAATCTCTGGAAGTATGAAAGCTACTTTATGGATGATGCAGACGTGGTAGTTATAACTTTCGGTGTAACAGCTAGATCTTCACTTGAAGCTGTTAAGAGAGCTAGAGCTGAAGGGATAAAAGCAGGTATGTTAAAACTCTTAACTATTTGGCCATTTCCAGAAGATCCTGTAAGGATCGCAGGTGAGTATGCGAAGAGAATACTGGTGGCAGAGATCAATATGGGTCAATTAATACATCCAGTTAAAGAAGTAGTTAGATGTCCAGTAGTTGGAATAAATTATCCTGTAGGTTATGCTCCTCCTCCAGAATACATTCTCGACGGTATTAGAGCATCTGTATGAGGTGGTGTAAATGGTGGAGGTACAAGTTTTAAGAGAAGTTGTATCATCAGAGTCTCCTAGAGATGATTTAATTAGAAGAGAAAGATTCCCACATATATGGTGTCCTGGATGTGGTTTAGGAACAGTATTAAAGTGTTATGTTGAAGCCATAGCATCCTCAGATATTCCTCGAGATAAACATGTAATCGTCTCCGGGATAGGTTGTTCAGGTAGGATGGCTGGATACGTTAACATAGATTCCTATCATGTAACACACGGCAGACCTATAGCATTTGCTGAAGGAATGAAGATAGTTAGACCAGATCTAGAAGTTACTGTAATAAGTGGTGATGGAGATTTAGTAACTATAGGTGGAAACCACTTTATACATGCTATAAGGAGAAATGTAGATATAAACGTCTTCCTTGTAAACAACTTTATCTACGGTATGACTGGAAACCAGTATGGTTCAACGACACCATTAGGAGCTAGGAGCTCTACAAGTCCTTATGGATGTCCAGAATACCCATTCAATCTACCTCTGCTTGCAGCAGCTCTAGGCGCACCTTTCGTAGCTAGATGGACTACGCTACATGTTAGACAACTAGCAGAAGCTATGAAGAAAGCTATGAAGGTTAAAGGTTTCGCATTCATAGAGATAATTTCTCCATGTCCAGTAGGCTTCGGCTCCTATAATGAGATGAGAGAAGGAATGGACTTCATTAAGTTCTTCTTAGAGAATTGCATCGTAGATCATAATGCAGATCTGAATAAGGTAGCTATATCCATGAGACCTGGAGATCCCATAATTCTCGGAAACTTTGTTGAACGTGAAGCTCCAACATACCATGACTTAGAACGTGAAGTATTTAGAAAAGCGGGGTGGTTGAAGTGAGATGGGAGATTAGGTGGGCTGGATTCGGAGGACAAGGTGTAATTAGAGCTGGAGAAATTCTTGGTAGAGCAGCTATAAAACAAGGATTCGATGCTTCTATGAGACCTATGTATGGTCCAGAGAAGACCGGTGGATGGTCTAGAGCAGACGTAGTAATATCAGATGAACCCATAATCTTCCCACTAATAGTCCATCCAGACATAATAGTCGCTATGTCTCAAGATGGAATGAATAGAGATGGGCGCTCACTGAAAAAAGGAGGTCTACTATTGGTGGATGATGAGATTGTTAAAGGATTGGTAGAATGCAACCCAAGTAAGATATATGGTGTGAGAGCAACAAGCATAGCGGATAGCTTAGGTAGAAGAATAGTTGCAAACATAGTAATGCTCGGAGCATTCGTAAAAGCGTTCGGAATAGTTGATCCAGACATTCTCCTAGAAACAATAATAGAAACATTCCCAAAAGCCGCTGAGTTGAATAGAAAAGCATTCAAACTAGGTATGGAGAATGTTAGAGAGGTCGCGTTGAAACATATAACATCTGCTAGGTTGGCTGAATCGCGAGAGGTCTAGGGGTGGGGTTGGATGGTGGATGAAGTACTTGTTATAGGTGGAGGTATTGCTGGAATACAGTGTTCACTTGATCTAGCTAATGCTGGTGCTAAAGTAGTCCTGGTAGAGAAGTCTCCAACCATAGGAGGTAAAATGGCGATACTTGATAAAAACTTTCCAACATTAGACTGCTCTATCTGTATAGAAGCTCCGAAGATGAGCGAAGTTGGGAAACATCCAAACATAGAATTACTTACACTCGCCGAAGTCATAAATGTTGAGAAAGATGAAGAAGGCTTCATAGTTGAGATATATGTGAAGCCTAGATACGTAACGAGTGAGTGTAGTAGATGTGGTTTATGTGTTGATGTTTGTCCAGTACTCTTAAAGAATGAGTTTGACTATGGAATGGCTGCAAGGAAAGCAATATACACACCTATACCTCAATCTGAGCCAGGAGCATACGTAATAGATATCGAGAATTGTTTAAACAAACCTCCAAACTACCTACCATGTGATAGATGTGTACAAGTATGTGGTCCTAAGTGTATAGACTTCTTCATGAAACCAAAGATAATCAAGAAACGGGTTAAAGCTATAGTAGTTGCTACAGGTTTCGAGCTATTCGACGCAACCAGAATTCCAGATTACGGTTACGGTACACATCCAGACATACTTACAGCCATAGAATACGAGAGACTACTCCAATCTACAGGTCCAAGCGGTGGAGAAATAGTTAAACCAAGTAATGGAGAACATCCAGAAAACATATTATTCGTACTGTGTGTAGGATCCAGAGACCCCAGATACCATAAGTATTGTTCCAGATTCTGCTGCATGTATTCTATCAAAGAAGCAGTACAGACAGTAGAACATGGAGTAAAGAATGTAGACATACTCTACATGGATATCAGGGCGTATGGAAAAGGATTTGATGGATTCTACAAGAGAGCTAAGGAAGAAGGTGTAAGATTCATTAAAGGTAGACCCGTGAAGATTACACCTAATGGAGACAAGCTGAAAGTTAGATACGAAAACATAGCAGAAGGAAGAATAGAAGAAAAAGAATATGACATGGTTGTTCTAGCAACAGCTGCTGAGCCCCCTCCAGACCTCCAGAAACTTGCAAAAATACTTGGAATAGAGTTAGATGAAGACGGCTTCATTAAAACAGTACCATGGCGTGGAAAGATGATTGCAACAACTAGAGAAGGGATCTTCGTGTGTGGAAGTGCTTCTGGTCCAAAAGATATAGCTGATAGTGTAACAGAAGCTGGAGCAGCAGCTTCAGCAGCTCTAGAATATGTTAGGAAGAAGAGCTGGCCAAGAGAAGAATATGAAGAAACTATACCAGCTGAAGGAGAGATAAGAGTAGGCGTATTCATATGTCACTGTGGTTCGAATATAGCTGGTGTAGCAGATGTTAAATGGCTTGCAGAACAAGCTGCAAAAATACCTGGAGTCGTACATTCAGAAGATTTAAGATTTGCATGTGCAGGAGTCTATACAAAATATATTGAAGAAGTTATCAAAGAGAAGAAGATAAATAGGCTTGTTGTTGCTGCATGTTCTCCAAAGACCCATCTACCAGTATTTACTGGAGCAGCTATGAGGGCTGGGCTCAACCCCTATCTAGTAGAACTAGCGAACATACGTAACCTAGATACATGGGTTCACTCAGCTTACCCGAAGGAAGCAACAGAGAAAGCGCTAGACATGATAAAGATGGCTGTGGCTAAAGCCAAGCTCCTCAAACCTCTACACGTTATCAAGCTTCCAGTAACTAGGAAAGCTTTAGTCATAGGTGGAGGAGTAGCTGGAATGGCTGCTGCAGCAAGCTTAGCACGTCAAGGATTCGAGACGTATCTAGTAGAGAAAGAGAATCAGCTTGGAGGTCTCTTAAGATATCTAGATGAAATAGCTCCAGAAGGAGTTAGAGCAGAAGAACTGTTGAGAGAGATAGAGAGAGAAGTATACAATTCAGGCGTCAAAGTTATTTTAGGAACTAAAGTAGAATCTGTAAGCGGTTATATCGGGAACTTCTTGGTAAACCTTTCTAACGGAGATAAACTTGAGGTAGGAGCGATAATAATGGCTACTGGAGCAAAGATCTACAATCCAGAGAACTGGATGAAATTAAACAACAACGGTTTAAAGATAATTACATCTCTAGATCTAGAACAAATATTCAAGAACAACAATAACCTAGAAGCCAGAAACGTAGTCTTCATAGGATGTGTTGGATCAAGATATGATTCTAAAGGATGCTCTAGATACTGTTGTCAAGTAATGATAAAACAAGCATCAAAGTTGAGGAAGATGGGGAAGAACGTCTTCATACTCTACAAAGACATTAGGACATACAGTAGGAAAGCAGAAGAACTTTACGAAGAAGCTAGATCACTTGGAGTTAGATTCATTAAATATGATCCAGAGAAGAAGCCTGAGGAAGCTATACGGATACAGGATGGTAAAGTACATGTTAGAGATGAGTTACTCGGAGAAGAAATCGCAGTACCCGCAGACCTTATCGTCTTGAACGTTGGGATGGTACCAAACGATGAGATAAACCCAATAGTAGAACAGTTAAAGATAGCTAGAGATGAAGCAGGATTCCTACTAGAGCTCCATCCAAAACTTGGTCCAGTAGAATCTATGGTTGGAGGAGTATTCCTCGCAGGCACATCTCAGAATCCTAAAGATGTTAGAGAAGCAATAGCTCAAGGCTTAGCGGCAGCAGCTAAAGCAGCAGCTCTACTAGCAAAAGACACCATAGATAAAGAACCACTCGTACCAAACATAAGATATGATAAATGTACGTACTGCATGAGATGTACACAGGTATGTACATTCTCGGCTTTAAGAGGTGAGTTGAAGAAGAGTCTAGAGCTTATTAGTGCTCTCTGTCAAGGATGTGGCAACTGTGCAGCTGAATGTATGGTTGGAGCTATCGAGGCCCCTGGATTTACAGATGAACAGATAATTGCTCAGATAGATGCTGCTCTAGAAGAAAAACCATACGAGAAAGCACTCGTCTTCGCATGCAACTGGTGTTCATACGCTGGTGCAGACCAAGCAGGTATAGAAAAGCTACAGTATCCACCGAGCTCAAGAGTTATTAGAACAATGTGTTCAGCTAGGGTATCTCAGAAACACGTATTTAGAGCTTTTGAGAAAGGTGCAGCTGTAGTAATGGTTACTGGATGCTGGCCACAAGACTGCCACTACAATTACGCTAATCTAAATACTGAGAGAAGAGTTAAACAGATGAAGAAGATACTTGAAGCTAGAGGAATAAACCCTGAGAGATTAATACTCCACTGGAATAGTGCCGCTGAGAGTAAGAGATGGGCTGCGAAGATGAGAGAAGTAGATGAACTGATAAAGAAGATTCCAAGAGAAGAAATAATCGAGACTGTACAGAAGCTTGGAGGTGGGAAGAAGTGAGCAGGGTACTGTTTGTCGATGTAGAGCTTATGGAGAAGCTTTCACAATTAACCTCCGCCGCAGCAGACTATTGCTACCAATGTGGAACATGCACGGCAGCATGTCCTTTCAATCTTCTAGACCAGAAAATTATAAATCCGAGAAAGATTGTTAGAAGCGCTCAACTCGGTATACCTTACACTGATGATAGTTTATGGCTTTGTTCAACATGCGGTCTCTGTGAAGTAAAGTGTCCATGGAGTATAAGGATACCTGATGTTGTTAGAGGGTTCAGACAGATATCCGTAGAGAAAAGAATGCTTCCAAGTAAATTTGAAGAAATTTTGTGGATGATTTATGAAGATGGTACAGCTTTCCCTGGATCAAGTATTGAGAGAGGTAGCTGGACGGAGGGTCTAGGTGTTAAAGATGCATCTAAAGAGAAAGTTGATGTACTTCTCTATGTAGGTTGCGCTGTTTCATTCGATAAGAGGTTACAGAAGATAGCTAGATCCCTCGTAAGAATACTGAAGAATATGGGCGTAGATGTGGGAGTGCTCGGTAGAGCTGAGAAGTGTTGTGGAGATTTAGTCTACAATGTAGGCGAAGAAGCATTCTTAGAAGAACTCGTAACACAGAATACTGAATCGTTTAACAAGACTGGAGCAAACACGATAATCACAATCTCCCCACACTCAGCCTACATGTTTAAGAAAATCTATCCCAAATACGGATTAAAGATACCTGCACTCCACAACATAGAATACATATCACAGATAGTTGATGAAGGTAAGCTTAAATTAGATGGAAGATTAGATCTAGAAGTGACTATACATGATCCATGTTATCTAGGTAGATACCTGAAAATATATGAAGAACCTAGAAAGATTCTCTCCAATATTTCGGGCATAAAGATATCTGAGATGAAGAATGTGAAGGAGAATGCTGTATGTTGTGGTAGTGGCGGTGGAAGACACTTCCTAGACATCCATGGAGAGAGGCTGAGCCACCGCAGAGTTCTCGAAGCAGCGGAAACAGGTGCAAACACGTTAATCGCTTCATGCCCATTCTGTATACAGAACTTTGAAGATAGCGTAAAAACGAAGAGACTAAATATGAATGTAAGAGATGTAGTAGAGATTCTAGATATGTGTATGAAGGGTGTGTAAATGTATGTCTAGAGAGTATCGGGGAGTATGGGTCTACATAGAGAGACGGGGAGGAGAAATAGTAGAGTCTTCTCTAGAAGTTTTAGGGAAAGCACGTGAGTTATCCGATAAGTATGGAGACAGCGTTGTAGGAGTACTTCTAGGATCAAGTGGATTAGAGAAGTTAGCTGAGACAGTTATACAGCACGGCGCAGACAAAATCTATCTAGTTGAAGACCCAATACTCTCAGAATACTCAACAATACCCTACTCAGAAGCTCTCGCAAGATTAATAACAATGTTTAAACCAAATATACTTCTATACCCAGCTACGAGAAATGGAAGAGACTTAGCTGGAAGAATCTCTGCGAAACTCTCTCTAGGATTATCTGCAAACACGGTCTGGCTAGATGTAACAAATGATGGAATACTTCTAGCAGGAGTTCCAGGATTCGGAGGAAACATAATGGCTGTAACAAAATGTTTAAGTAAACCTCAGATGGCGACGGTTAGACCTGGAGCATTCGTTAAACTTTCTCCAGACCCAAATAGAAGAGGAAGCATAGAGAAGATAGATGTTGGAGAACTACCTAAACCCAGGGTAAACATAATCGAGAGCGTTAAAATTGAAGTTGAAGATATCAGCAAGGCTGAAGCTATAGTTATAGCTGGGATGGGGGTTAGAGATAACGTAGAACTTGCAAAGAAGCTTGCGGAAAAACTTGGATGGGCTTTCGGAGCTACAAGACCGCTTTCAGATGAAGGTCTAGTTCCCAGAGATATATTCATAGGAGCGACAGGAAAAACTGTCAGACCTAAGATAGCTTTGATAGTAGGTGTAAGTGGTGCAGCCCACTTTATTTCAGGTGTAGCCGGAGCTGAAAAAATAATTTCGATAAACATAGATCCAGAAGCACCGATACACACCTACTCTGATTATAGTGTTGTTGGAGATGCATACAAGATCTTACCAAAGATCTTAGAAAAAGTGGGGTGAAAAACCTTGATGCATATAATAGTTTGTATGAAGGTTACTCCGAAGACTGAGCAGGTCAAGCTAGATCCAGTTACAAAAACAATTATACGTGAAGGTGTAGAGAATGAGATAAACCCGGCCGATAAAAATGCTCTTGAAGCAGCTCTCCAACTAAAAGATAAACATGGATGTAAGGTGACTGTCATAGGTATGGGGCCACCGATATGGGAACCATACATGAAGCTGGCCGTAGCTATGGGGGCAGATAACGCTATACTCTTATCTGATAGAGCATTTGCAGGTGCAGACACACTTGCAACAAGCAAAGTACTGGCCACAGCGATAAGGAAGATAGGAGATTACCACATGATCTTCTGTGGTGAAGAATCGAGTGATGCAGGTACAGGTCACGTACCTCCAAGCATAGCCGAATTCTTAGGAATACCTCAGATAACTTTTGTAAACATGGTTGAGATAATAGATGGGAGAGTGAGAGCGAGGAGAATACTTGAAGGAGGTTACGAGATAGTTGAAGCCAACCCGCCAGTCCTACTCTCAATAGAATATGGTTGTAATACGCCACGTTTCCCAGATTTTAGAAGAAAACGCTACGTAGATAGAGAATTCAAATTAACTATCTGGGGGCTGAAAGATCTAGATCTTAAAGAAGAAGAAGTTGGATTAAAGGGTAGTAAGAGTATCGTTGAAGAACTTAGAGAGATGAAGCTAGGTGAGAGAGCAAGAGAAAAGATAACTGGAACAGAAGATGAGATAGCTGAGAAGATACTCAAACTAATACAGCCATACATAAAGAAATAGAAAAACAAGAACTGGAAACACTTTTCTTAAACCTCCAACATTATTTCTTAGGATTGAAGTATAATGTATGGAAGAACAATCATAGTTGTATGGGAAGGTGTTGATGGGGCAGGAAAGACAACACTTATGAATGAAACTTACAGAATACTGGAATCTCTAAACTATCGTACAATAATCTATAAGACTCCGAGCGATACACCTACAGGTGTTTTTGCGAGAAAATATGGAAACAAGCTCGACATAGATCATCTTACACGTATGCTACTATTCCTAGCAAACACGTCGGACGACTCCTCTATAATGAAGAAACAGATAGAAGAAGGAAACCCGGACTACTACTTTATAGATAGATACTATCTATGCTCAATAGTCTATGGATTTGCTCTATCAAAAGAAAGAGGAGAAGAAATAGATCAAAGAGACTTTATCAACATGTTTAACATTATCGAGAAGATAGGGTCTAAAGTATTCTTAAAACCCGACGTATACGTAATCGTAGATGTTCCAGAAGAATTTAGGAGAAGTAGACTGCTGAAGAAGGAAAGTCAAGGTGGTTTGGAAGAAGAGATAGAGAGAAATGTGGGTGTACAGAATTCTGTAAGACAGTTCTATAAAACGTTCCACGATATGAGAAGCTGGCAGGTAATCTGGGTTGAGAATATTGAAGGTATGGTCTACGAGAATGCTAAAAGCATAGTAAATAAGCTGGTGGAGTTCAAGAAAATTACGGAACATCTTTAAGGCAGTAAAACAATCTTTAGTTGATGGTCGAGCTTATCAGAACATTTATAGCTATAGACTTCGACAACCCGATAATAGTAGAGAGAATCCAAGATATACAGAAGAAGCTGAGAGAGTCTGGAATAATAGGTAAAGACGTAGAACCAGAAAATCTACATCTAACTCTCTGGTTTCTAGGAGAGCTGCCTAGAGATAAACTTGAAGTAGTTCTTGAAGAAACTTCAAAAACAAAGTTTAGAAAATTTGAACTCAAAGTTAAAGGTCTAGGTTACTTTCCAGGTGGTGGAAGAATAAATGTTGTATGGCTTGGTGTAGAAGACAAGTCTAGAAGTCTTGAAGATATACTCAACCAGCTCCTCTCAAATCTAGGTAAACGTGGATTCAAATATGATGAAAGAGGATTCACACCCCACCTGACAATCTCACGGGTAAAGCAGGTCAGAGATAAAAATGCGGCGATAAATCTTCTAAGACAACTACAAGAAATAGAGATAGGTTCTCAGCTGGTAGACTCAATAAAAGTTAAGAAGAGCGTACTCACAAGTAGAGGACCAATATACTCAGACCTACTAGTCGTTAAATCGGTGAACAATCTTTGACAAAAATAGATGAAATTCTCAGAGAAGCATTAAAAATGTATAAACCAACACCAAGTGAAGAAGAAATTTTAAAAAGAGTCTCAGAGAAGATAGTGAGAGAAGCTATACTGGAATCATCTAGATATGAAGGCATACTAGATGTCACCTTGGAAGGATCTGCAGCTAAGGAAACTTGGGTGAGAGGACGTGAAGAAGTAGACATATTTATACACTTCGATCCCACTGTAGCTCTAGAAACTTTAGAGAAAACAGTAATAGAGTTAGGATTTAAGGTTCTCAGAAAACTAGATGGTAACCCTAGATTAATGTATGCAGACCACCCATACGTAGAAGGTAGATTAGGAAACGTAATAGTAAACATAGTTGCATGTTATAAAGTTAATCCACCAAACTGGATAAGTGCAACAGATAGAACACCATACCATACTAAATACGTTAAAGAAAAACTGGATCAAAATGCGAGAGATGAGGTAAGACTACTCAAGGCATTCATGATGTGTTGTGGAGTTTACGGTGCAGAGATAAAGATGAGAGGATTCAGCGGCTACCTAGCAGAACTACTCATAATTAATTATGGAGGATTCATGGAGACATTAAGAGAAGCATCTAACTGGATACCGCCAGTAGTTATAGACATCGAGAAACACTACAAGTCTAAAGAAGAGGTCTTAGATGTATTTGGAGAAAGACATCTAATTGTTGTAGATCCAGTAGATAGGATGAGGAATGTTGCTTCAGCAGTCTCGGAAGAAAAATTCTCAGAATTTATACTAGCATCGAAATTATTCTCTAGATCTCCAAGTATATCTTTCTTTAAACCTAGAGAAGAAATAATAAGTAAAACCAGTACGATAAGAGGGAATGGAGAAAGATGTATCGTCATAGTTTACTTTAAGCTCTCCTCCATTAAGCCTCCAGATGTATTATGGGGGGAATTGAAGAAGACAGAGAATGGTTTAAAAAAGTATCTTGAATCTAGCGGTTTCACAGTTTATAGAAGTGATTCTTGGACAGATGAAGAAAACATTTGTCTGATAGCTTTCGAGCTCCCATCTCTAACGCTACCATACGTTAAGATACATCAGGGACCACCTGTACATAACCCAAATGTTCTCCAATTCATAGATAAATGGATTAAAAATGAAGATAGAATTGCGGGGCCATGGATTTCAGGTACACGTCTCTACATTCTTAGAAGGAACAACATCAGAAATGTGGTAGAGATCATTAGGAAAGGATTAAGCGAAAATAGGGTAGCTGTATCTAAAGGATTAGCAGAAGATTTAAGGAAAGCGGAGATCTACACATCTATAGAAGAAGTTGGAAATACTAGAGCTAGGAAATTCTTAGAACTATTCTTAGATGGAAGACCAGCATTCTTAGACAGATATGAAGGATGAAGTTGAACGAGCAGTCGAAATTGAGGAAATCCAGACATCCAGAAATCTTCTAGAACAATTAGCATATCCATCTAGAAACATTGATTATGCTACTAGAATTTTAAACGAATTTAAGAATCTCGGAATCTCCATGATCTACGTAACTTCTAACAAAGAACCATTACTTAAAATTCTTGGGAAAGGGTATAGAGGTATTGTATTAAAAGTTGTCTATAGAGATGGGATTGCAGTAGCTAAGGTTATGAGAATAGATTCAGGCATAGAATCGTTATCCAGAGAAGCAAATATGCTGGAGCTTGCAAACAAGATCGGTATCGGACCAAGACTATACAGCAAGTCTAATCATGTAATTGTGTTAGAGTATATTGAAGGTCAAGAGTTTGAAGAATGGATTGATAAGATAAGTTTAGAAGATATTGATATATTAAAGAAGGTTTTGAGAGAAGTCTTTCTTCAAGCTTACAAACTAGATAGCATAAATCTGGATCACGGTGAATTAAACGATCTTAGAGAACACGTAATCGTTAAATCCGACCTTACACCAGTAATAATAGATTTCGGAAAAGCAAGTCTAAACCGTAAACCTAAGAACGTGACTTCAGTATTCAGCTACATAACTCATGGTCCTCAGAGTAGAAAGATCATGAGTATGCTAGAAATCGAGGAACCACCAATCAATACGGTTAAAGAATATAAGGTAAAGAGATCTGAAGAATCTTTCAAAAAACTACTAAAATCTCTAAACCTCGGGTAACATGTATCTGAAATGTAAGTCTGCTTATTTCTTTATATCTTAGAGTACTGTTCAATATTCTGAGATATTATTATGTCTTTGGAAGAAGAGAAGAGGAAGATAAGAGAAAAGATATGGAGAATTCTTGAAGAAAGAAACGTTGCTCGATTTCCTAGACCTGTTTATGGTAGGATACCTAATTTTGAAGGTGCTGAGATAGCTGGTAAGAAGATAGTAATGCTTAAAGAGTTTAGAGATGCGAAAGTGGTTAAGGTTAGCCCAGACAGCCCTCAAACATATATCCGCTTAACTTGTCTGAGAGAAGGTAAACTCTTAGTCATGCCTACACCTAGGCTGAGAGAAGGTTTCCTAGTTCTTGATCCTTCCAAAATTCCGAGAAAAATGTATGAAAAGGCGGCAACGATTAAAGGAGCTTTCATATTCGGTGAGAAGATAAATCCTAGAGATCTTCCAGAGATAGATTTCATAGTTGTTGGATCTGTTGCAGTAGGTTTAGACGGATCTAGGATAGGAAAAGGTGAAGGATACAGTGAGATAGAGTATGCAATACTTAGAGAATATAGTAGGGTTGGAGAAGAAACCTTGATAGCTACGAACATCCATGATCTCCAATTAATTGATAGATGTCCAACCGAACCTTACGATGTATCTGTAGATATAATTGCAACACCAACAAAATTAATTAGAGTAAGTAATAGAGCACAGAGACCAAGAGGCATAATATGGAGTTTAATAGATGAGAAAAAGATACATGAGATACCATTACTCAAGATTCTTAGAGAAGAAAATAAGGATAGACTTTAATGGAAGCCTCTCCATCAGGATCGACCTGGTTCTCTAGTATGTTGTTACACTTTTAACATGCGGGATCGTGCGTAGCTTACTTATTCCTTCTCCAGATAATGGTTTCTCTAAGACTAGGATAAGCTTAGGTTCAGGAAACAATTCAGGATCTTCAGCTACAGCCTGTCTTATACTAATATTCTCTTCTGCAGCAATTTTAGACGCACCTGCAATTATTCCTGGAGCTGTAGGATCAGCTCTAATCTCTACTACGAAGTAACCTAGCTCTTTAGCTATTGGTGAAAGAAGTGCTCCTGCAGGTCTTAAACCTGTAAAGATTTTCCTTAAAGTTTCATCACTCAATAAGTATTCTACTGTTTTTCTAACAATTCTTCTATCTACACCTGCAGCTCTAGCTAGAGAAGTATCAGGTATTTCTATAGGTCCAATAGTTATCTTACCGTCTCCAGTTATTCCAATACCATATTCTATCATTAATCTAACAATCTTTAATCTAGCTGGATAGTCTTTCAATTTTTCTTCAATCTTTTTCCACATATCATGATACCCATGTATAATCTAAGTTGTACGAATATATGCATTTAGGTGGTAATAAGGGGTTTGGATTTTAAACATATAGGTATAAATATGAGCTTTATGGTATTTTTTTGATCAGTGATGGACATGTATAGAAAGGTATTATTATCTGAGGAAGAAATTCCGAAATTCTGGTATAATATACTTCCAGATCTACCTAAACCACTACCACCACCAATAGATCCAGAAACAAAAGAACCTGTAAATCCAAAGAAACTTGAGACGATCTTCCCTAGAGCTCTGATAAAACAAGAAATGTCTACTGAGAGATGGATACCTATTCCAGAAGAAGTAAGAGAGATATACACGTATTGGAGACCTACACCACTTTACAGAGCAGTTAGATTAGAGAAGTTTTTGAAAACACCTGCTAGAATATATTATAAGTATGAAGGTGTAAGCCCTCCTGGATCCCATAAACCTAACACAGCGGTAGCACAAGCATACTATAATATGAAGGAAGGTGTAGAGGTCTTAACAACTGAGACGGGCGCTGGACAGTGGGGTTCAGCATTAGCATTTGCTACAAACATTTTCGGTATGAAAGCGAGAATATATATGGTTAAGACAAGTTATGAACAGAAACCATATAGAAGAATAATGATGGAAGTATGGGGGGCGGAAGTCCTACCTAGTCCAAGTAATAAAACTAGGTTTGGTAGAATGGTACTTGAGAAAGATCCAGATAATCCTGGAAGTTTAGGGATAGCTATCAGTGAAGCTATAGAAGATGCTTTAACACATGAGAATGTAAAATACTCGTTAGGTAGCGTCTTAAACCATGTACTTATCCATCAAACAGTTCAAGGACTAGAAGCTAAGAAACAGTTAGAGCTTATAGATGAGTATCCAGATATCGTAGCAGGATGTGTAGGTGGTGGAAGTAGTTTCTCAGGATTATTCTGGCCATTCTACTATGATGTAGTTTCTGGAAAAGCGCCTAAGAATATTAGATTCGTGGCCACAGAACCGACAGCATGTCCAACCATGACTCGAGGAATCTATACATATGATTTTGGAGATACAGCCAAGCTTACACCACTCCTCCCAATGTATACGCTTGGCTCAGATTTCATCCCACCGCCAATACATGCAGGAGGATTAAGATATCATGGCGACGCACCAACACTCTGCCTCCTACTTAAAGAAGGATTCATAGAACCTAAAGCATACGATCAAATATCAGTTTTTGAAGCAGCAACACTATTCGCTAGAACAGAAGGTATAATTCCAGCACCTGAGCCATCACATACAATAAAATTCGTAATTGAAGAAGCATTAAGAGCAAAAGAGGAGAATGAAGAAAAAGTTATCCTATTCAACTTATGTGGACATGGATACTTCGATCTCAAAGCGTATCAAGAATATTTTGAAGGAAACCTGAAACCATACTACTATCCAGAAGAGAAGATTAGAGAATCTATAGAAAGAATATTCAAAGAATATCCATGGATAAGTAATCTACCATATCTCAAAATTTAAATGGAGCTCGTGTAAAATATTTTACAAAATTTCGGGGGGTGCGTAACATTTCAGGTAAAGATTCTGGTTACAGACCCACTTCATGAAGATGCTCTAAACCTTCTACACAACTATCCAAACATATCTGTTGATTATTTCCCAGAGATTTCTAGAGAAAAACTTCTGGAAATCATACATGAGTACGATGCCATGATAGTTAGAGATAGGACAAAGATTACATATGAAATTCTAGACAAAGCCTCCAAATTAAAGATAATTGTTAGAGCTGGAAGTGGCTTAGACAATATTGATGTAGAACATGCTTTGAAGAAAGATATAAAAGTATTCAATACACCTGACGCTGTTTCAGATTCTGTTGCAGAACTAACGATAGGCTTGATGATAATGCTCTCCCGTAAACTCTACCAAGCAGTAGACTCTCTGAAGAAAGGACTATGGTTAAAGAATAATCTAATGGGGTTCGAGTTAAGTGGTAAGACTGTCGGGATAATTGGAGTAGGACGTATAGGAAGTAGAGTTGCAAAGATAGCTAAAGCACTCAACATGAAAATACTACTCTACGATATTGTGAAAGTATCTGAAGATCTAGTTAGAGAAGTTGGAGGAGTACAGGTAGATCTGGAAACACTGTTAAGAGAATCCGATTATGTTACTCTCCATGTTCCACTAACTCCAGAGACAGAAAAGATGATTGGAGAAAGAGAGTTAAAGATTATGAAGAAAACCGCCTTCTTGATAAATACAGCTAGAGGGAAGATAGTTGATTCGGAAGCATTATACAAAGCACTGATAGAGAGATGGATTGCAGGTGTAGCTCTAGATGTTTATGAGGTCGAGCCGCCACTAAACCTAAAACTATTACAGCTAGATAACGTTGTTTGTACACCTCATATCGGGGCTCAGACAATTGAAGCTAGAAGAAAAGCATCTATACTTGCTGTAAAGACACTACTAGAAAACTTACTCACAGGAAGGTGAAATAGATTACGCAAATACGGTATGGAGGTTAGAAGTATGAAAATCCTGATGACACCTGGTCCAGTAGATCTACATCCAAGAGTTAGAAGAGCGATGTCTAGACAAGTTGTTAGTCATAGATCTCGAGAGTTCCACAACCTCGTAAAATCCATAGTAGATAAAGCCAGAGAAATCTTCCAGACAGAGAACGATATATTCATCTTAACTGGTTCTGGAACACTTGGAGTAGAATTCGGTTTAGCTAATATTCTAGACCCAGATGAAAACATACTGGTACCAATATACGGTGTTTTCTGTGAAAGGATGGCTGAAACAATTAAACGTTATAGAGGTAGACCAGTAACAATAGAGATAGATTGGCGTAAATCTATAGATTCAGCAATACTGGAAGAAAATCTTCCACGTCTTGGAGAACAGGTAGTAGCGGTATCAATTGTACATAATGAAACATCCGCTGGAACCATGGTGAAAGAATTAGAGAAAATTGCTAACATAGTTAAAGACTATGGGAAACTATTCATCGTAGATGCAGTCTCCTCGCTTGGCGGTGTACCTCTCCCAGTAGATAAGATTGGAATAGACATATGTATAACAGCCTCCCAGAAATGTTTAGGAGGACCACCTGGACTCTCACTAATATCTGTAAGTAAAGAAGCATGGAAAAAGATTGAAAAGAAATCTAGTAAACCTCCATTATATATAGATGCAACAAGATTCAAACAATCAATAGAGAAATATGAAACACCGTTCACACCATCGATAAACCTTCTATATGGTCTAGAAGAAGCTCTTAAGATAATAATTGAAGAAGGATTAGAGAACTGGCAGAGAAAGCATCTCGAATGTTCTCAACTACTTTACGAAGAAATATCAAAAATAGGATTAAGCATATACCCAGAAAAAGAATATAGATCTATCACAGTAATATCAGCTATACCTCCAGACGATGTAAAACCAAGAGACATAGTAGAGAAGATGGAAGAAAACAGTATAACAATAGCTGAAGGAATGGGGAAACTTAAAGACAAAATAATAAGAATAGCATGCATGGCAAATATAAGTAAAAGAAGGATAAAATACTTCAGTCGAACGTTAAGGAAAGTCATAGAAGATCTGAGAAATGCATCTAACCCAAATTTCTAAATTTAGCTAACATTTCCTACAGATTTGCTTAAACTCTCTATAGCTCCTATCTATACTTCAAATTTCAAATCGTGTTTGACTTGTTAAGAGTGGATATTCCAGCTTCTCAACAAACTTGACCATCTTACTGAAGAGTTTTGAGGAAAGTTTTAAGATCCAGTAAGAAAAACTCTTAAGCATGCTTTCAGGGAGAATACTACTCTTAATTTCTTTTATGGCCTACGTGTTCTACGCTATTCTAGCTACAGAGATAGGTCCCGCTCTACCAGAGATAAGTTTAGAATTTAAGTTAAGTGAAGCTATAACCGGGATTGTTGTAAGTTTACAATTTGTAGCAGGGATTTTAGCAGTTCTCGGAGGTTTTCTTTCAGATATTTTTGGAAGTGTACGTTTCATCTCTATCTCTCTTGGGCTAATTGGAGTGTCTGCACTATTACTATCATACTCTACAGATTTATTCATAATTGGGCTGGCATTCTTCTTAATGGGTACCGGGTTCTCCTTCTTTGAAGCATCAGTAAACGCATTTATCTCAAGTATTTTTTCTGAAAAGAGAGGCATGTCTATTAACCTACTTCATATAGGGTGGGGTGTCGGATCTACTCTAGGTCCAGTAATGATTGCTTTTACAATTCTATCATATGGAAGCTGGAGGTTGGGGTACCTAATGATCGTCCCGTTCATGATATTTTTCTCACTAGTTTATGGAATCTTTATTCAGAGAAGTTTCAAGATTGCAGAGAGTGGAGAAGAATTGAAGAGAAAACATAGAGATTCTGGAAAAAGTTTGCTGATAAGTGTGCTACCAGTTTTCCTTACATCTTTCTTATTGATGTCGTGTAAGCTTGGAATAAATACTTGGCTACCATATATTCTTCAAGACCAGGGAGGAACAATAATGGAAGCTAGTTTAACTATAAGCTTATTCTGGATGTTGATAAGTGTTGGGAGATTGGTGTGGGCGCCTTTCGTAGATAGACTAGGATACTGGAGGGTAGTAACGTTCACCAGTTTAGCATCTTTAATTCTTCTAATTCCTACAATCCTGCCAATTCCACTACACACTAAAATGATACTATATTCTAGTATAGGTTTCTTTCTAGGCCCGATATATCCAACTTTAATAGCGATTACAACCACATACTCTCCTAAAAGAGGCGGAACCCTAGTAGGAGCTATCTACGCATTTGGAACTCTTGGAACAGTCTTCTCAACTATCATTACGGGATTTACAATAGAATTATTCGGATCATCCATAGCTCAAATAATATTCCCAGCTATCTTAAGTCTAATCTTGGCTACCTCCTACACCTCTTTAAAACAATTAAGATAATTCTAAAAAGAAGCAAATGAAAAACTAATTAAAACCTAGGTATGAAAGATCATATGGTGGGGCCGTGGTCTAGCTTGGCTATGACTCCAGCCTGGGGAACTCCAAATGTCCAGTACGCTGGAAATCCTGGGTTCAAATCCCAGCGGCCCCACACCAAAAACCACAAACAGTACTTCTAGCTCTTCTATTATAAGTGACGGATAATTATTGTTCTTCAGAGTTCTGCTGGAGACTAAATGTAACGTTAAAGTTGTTGGAGAATGTTGTAGGTTGATTATGGTTTTAGGATTATATTTTTGTAGTGGATTTCTTTGATTATTTTAGGTGTTTGTAGATGCCTCAGAGGTTATGTAATATTGACATGAATCTTAATAATTGCAGTTGTACTTATGAGCCGTGTCCTAGAAAAGGTGTATGTTGTGAGTGTCGAGAGCGTCCAAATAAGCATTCTTAACCACCTCTCCATCTTATGGTTTGGTAGTATAGTGTGAATAGGTTTAGGGGTATGTTCAGGTTAGTTATTCTCTGCATACGGTCTCTTGTACTTAGCTTATTATAGAATACTGCTGTTCTCTCCTTAAGGTGTCTGAAGAATTTTCAATTCATTTATACCATGGACCTCTATCAACTATAATCTTAGGCTTGTTCAAGCATAGTTTTAGGACTTTCTTAATGAATTTTAGAGTGTTTAGACAGCTCCTACAATATGAAGCTTCTAGAGCAAGCAATTCCCTAGAATCTACATCTAATGCAACCATACGTATACTATAGTCTTCTCAACTTTAAGCTCTGTTTCATCAATAGCTATGCATCTCCTATACCTTGATTCTAACACTATCTTCAATTTAGAAGATATGATCTTTGGAAGATAATGTACATCCGACTTACTTATAGGTTCTATAGCAATGCTTAGAATCTTCGAGACCTTCCTACAACCAACATGAAACATATAATCAAGAACAGCTAAAACTTTAACTTC